>JAAWCS010000083.1 GCA_022793375.1 Lachnospiraceae bacterium | reverse complement strand
CTGCTTCTGTCTCACAAAGGAAAAATGTACATACTGCAAAAATGTCCGATACGGAAATCATCACTTTAAGCATCAGCGGCGAGCTGATTGGGATGGATTCTGAAAATGCCTGGTATTCTTTTATAAAACGTAACTACCGGCACCTCTTTCCCAAACTTTGTTGCCGTACCCGGTTCAACAGGACCAGAAGGGCACTTTTGCCGGTGACGGAACCGCTTCGCCAGAAACTGGTCCATTCCTTTCCGATACCAGCTAGCCGTTATTTTGTGATTGACAGCTTTCCTCTTCCCGTCTGTAAGTTCGGGCGTGCCCGTTACTGCCGTTCTTTCCGTGAGGACGGGGCAAATTACGGAAAGTGCCCTTCTAAAAAACAGGAACGCATGAGCCTTCCTGGTGCAAGATTTGGGCGAAGCTCTACCGCTCCGATTTATATATAAAAAAATGCCCTGGGAAACAAAGCTTCTCAGAGCGTTTTGAGTCCATAAACTCCTGGTATGGGATTATAAAAAGACAGACACAGAAGCCTACTTTCCATGTCTTGTGGACTATGCTTCTTCATAAGAAGCATGAGAAATAAAAAAGTGCCTGAAAACAGATTCCTCCAGACACTGTGTAACCAAATAAACTTTTATTGCTCCTAAGCAATTGCTGATACTGATAGAAATATCATAGCAGAAGCGGCCCCATTTTGCAAGCATTTATTCTTACACGTTTGCGCAAAGCACTTGCTATTATTCCCTTTATTGAATATAATTAAAACCATCAATCAAAGGCGGTACACACCTATGCCAAGACAATATAAACAGGCCCGAAAGCTCAATCATCTTAAGGCCATCCAAGCTGCCAAAATGCTGGGCGTCTCCCAGCCCACTTTAAGCGCCTGGGAAGGCGAGCGCAAATCCCCTTCCATCGACAGCCTGGAAAATATGGCCAACCTTTATGGCGTTACCACGGATTACCTGCTGGGACGTGAGAATTTTTCCCCGGATTCGCTGGTTCCGGTATCCGTGAACGCTCTACCCGCTTTGGATGGCAAGCCGGTCTGGTCCGCCGCTTATGGCTGGGCGCTGGTGATGGCCGCCGAGCGGCTGCTGCTCCTTTCCGACCGACAGACCATCGCCTTTGCCGACGCCGGAGAATTATTCCTGCAGCCGCCGCCCTTTTCCGAGTCCGCCTCCCCCTGTCAACAGCCGCTTTCTCAAAACGAACTCGTACCGGACAGAAAAATCTGGCTGGAGCCAATCTCCTCCGACCGCGATCTTCGCATGGAATTGCGGGGATGGTACCGGATCAAAGGACGCTGGGCTGAAAATGAACATGGAAACCGGTTTGCCCTGGATACCTATGGGGCGAAGTGGCTGGCTTTTATGAAGGAAAATGAGTGAAGGTAGTCCCCCCCCCCTCCAAAAATAGAGTTGCATAAAAAATCCTCCATTTACAAATCCTAATATGGCTTTTATGCGTTACATTAGTATTCGTAAATACAGGATTTTTATACCTGCAATTTAAATTGATTCGCGCAATACGTTTCAACCCACTCTATAAATTCATTTGCCACCGTGACCTGCCTCTCAGCCTCCTCCTGGCTTGCAATATAGAAATCATCATAATCGCTGGCATGGCGTATTTCCTCGGCTTCGCTAATTTTTCTTCCCATTTCTCTGGGAAAGATTCCTGCTTTCACATAATCCTTATTAAAATTCCCGATTGCATCTTTATGGCGCTTATAGGCTTTCCCATTTAAAGCATGGACAGCGTTTACCGCACGAAGGATCGCATAATAAGCACGATTATTTGCCCCTCTATACTCCCCTGCCTCCAACAGTATCCTTGCTGATTTTAAATCCGTCCTGGCCGTCTCCAACCGGTAATGCACAAGTTCTTTTTTCGTCCCCACATTCTCCCTAGGCTGCTCCATATAAGACCACTCCTTCTTTATCAATACTCGCATAAAACGGATAATTGATAACCCATTTTCTAAAATGTTCCTCACTCTTGGCTATCGGCTTTATATCAAGACCATAATCCAGATTAAAATCATATGTCATGTAAGAAAGCTGCTGGCTATACGTTTTCAGCTCCAAATCAGACAAATCAAGCAGAATCATGATATCTACATCCGAATCCGCCCTAAAATCACCCCTGGCATAAGAACCATACAAAATCACCTGGCGTAAATGCACACTATATATCTTTTTAACTTCTGCTATATACTTTTCGATCAAGCTTTGCATCGGTTGCGGCATAAACACACCTCCATAGCGACATCTGCTTCATTAACATCCTATATCAATTATATCCTATAATCTGTTTTTTCACAACTACAATTGACCTGCTCTGGGAAAAATCCAAATGACTCCTTAACCTTCTCCACTTTGACAACAAACATTCCAAAACACTTGGAAATGATTTCCTCTTCCAACCTATTTTCTTTGTGCGCTCTCTAAAAACACCCATTCTACCGCCCGGATAACAGTACGATTCGCCATATTCCTCCCGCTTTCTTTCGCAGCGCCTAATACCCATACTCCCTCGCAAACTCCATAAATTCCCTCCTCCCCTTCAAAAATTTCCGCGTCTTCGATACCCATGCACAGACCAGCTTATCCGAAGCCTCCATCCGCTCTCCAATCTCACGGCTGCTATACCCTGCCGCCATCAGCCTCATCGCTTCCATCCCTTTGGCCGTGGACGGCAGCGCCTGGGTCTTCGCCTGTTCAAAGGCCTGCTTCAAATTCTCTTTAGTTCCGCAACACACTTTGCCGAACCCGCCTCCCCCTGTAAACAGCCGCTTCTCCCAACCCAGCTTGTGCAGGATGGAAGAATCTGGCTGGAACCGATTTCCCCCGACCGGAAGCTTCGTATGGAACTGCGAGGATGGTACCGGATCAAAGGACGATGGGCTGAAAATGAGAATGGAAACCGGTTTGCCCTGGATACCTATGGGGCGAAGTGGCTGGCCTTCGTAGCCGAAAGCGAATAACCGGAACATGGAATGGAACCGCCATAAAACCAGAAATACCCGCACACGGCCATAACGCCGCACACGGATACCTCTGGTTTTTATGCTTTTGGAACAGGCTGCCAAACTAAAATATTCAATTGTAGCCTTTTTGGTGTGTAAGGAAATTTCTTTTCATGGACTCTTATAAAGTCTTTGCAATCATAAAAAACACTCTCCCTCTGCCGGCTTCACATAAGGCTTCCCGCCGTCAAAGCCGATTTCCACTTTAGACAGATACCAGGATTCGCCATTGTCATTGTTTCCCTGGTAAAACAGATACACCCTTTCGTCCTCATCTTCAAAAACATAGGGATGCCCGGACTCCGAACAGTTCCAACTGCCCGGCTCCCCGTTTTTTACAATCGGCTCCTTCTGCATCCTTTGAAAGTGAATCCCATCCTCGCTAACGGCCACGCCGATCTGCTGAGGGCAGTTATTGTATGCCCCTGCGTAAAACATGTAGACCTTCTCATTTCTTACAAGGGTAGCGGCGGCTTCAATGCATTCCTGCTCCCATAGAAGCTCCGGCTTCAAAATAGCCTCCGTGCAGCACTGATGCCAACTCTCCCTTTCAAAACGGCCGTCTAAAGGCGCCCGGCTCACCCCCTGCATCTGAATCTGCCCCTGCGGATCTCTGGTTGCAAAATACAGGTACAGCTCCCCATGAAAAATACACACATCCGCATCGATAGCTCGCCCGTTATTCCACGTTCCTTGCGCCCTTACGATGGGATTTGTGGCGTTTCTTGTAAAATGTATACCGTCCTCGGACCAGGCATGGCAGATGGCATCTTTTTCAAAGCGTCCGTATGTCTGATAAAATAAATGCACCTTCCCATCGTACACAAGCGCTCCCGGCGCGCAGATTCCGCTTTCCTCCAAAGCACCCGATTCCTCCAAATCCGCTATTTTCTCCCAGTTTTCCAGATCCTCACTGGCGGCAATGCCGATTCCCCATCCCACATGAAATCCCGGTTGAGGTGGGATAGAATAATACATTAGATATTTCCCCCGAAAACGCACTACCGCAGGGTCTTTTGCCATGTTTTTCCCTCGGGAACTGTCGGTATACCTCATTTGATTCACCGTTTTCCTTTCTCTGTTTTCCTGATCCGCTGCCAGGTAAATTTCCCTCATTCTAGCTTCATCATAAATTCCAATACTTTGCGTACGCTACGTTTCAGATCCTCTCTTGTAAGCAATCCCTCTTCCATCGCTTTCTGCAGCCGCTTTGGGCTTCCATGAGGCATCCTGACATGATTGCCCGCCCGAAGCTCCCGGTATGGTTCTGCATGATTTACCCAGTCTGTTATCACCAGGCCGTCATATCCCCATTCCTCCCGTAAAATCCCCTGCAGCAATTCGCTGCTTTCGGAAGGGAACTCGCCGTTTACCCGATTATAAGACGTCATCACCGCCCAAACCCGGCTTTCCGACACGACAATCTCAAATGCTTTGAGATAGATTTCCCGAAGCGCCCGCTCTGAAACGCAGGAATCGCTCTCCGATCGGTTGGTCTCCTTATTGTTGCAGCAGAAATGCTTGACGCAGGCGGAGATATTCTGATCCTGGATTCCCCGCACCATGGCGGCCGCCAGTTTTCCGGCCACGAGCGGATCTTCCGAGTAATACTCAAAATTCCGGCCGCATAAAGGGCTTCTGTGAATATTGATGGCAGGAGTTAACCACATACCGATATGATTTTCCCTTACCTCCTTTGCCGCTGCCGCTCCGACCTGGTAAACCAACTCCGAATCCCAGGTACAGGCAAGTAACGTCGCCACCGGCCAGGCAGTCGTCTTGATCCCCCGGTCCGCCTTAATCCGAAGCCCGGCCGGGCCATCCGCCGTCATAATCGCCGGAATCCCCAGATAATCCAGTCCGCCGAGCCCACAGGTATCCGCCACGCCCCGGTTTGGCGTACCGCCGGACAGCGTGATAAGTTCTTCCTCTGTCAAATGGTCAAGAAACTCCTCCATCGTCGTTTCCCCCGCAGCCACCTGTTCCAGAGTAAGGCGTCCCTCTGGGGTATGGATTCCCGTCAGATCCGGCAGGATATGCTCTGCCTCCCACTCCATTTTCTCCGGCCAGCCAGACGTATCATATGGCATCGGATATTCCTTTGTTTCCAATGTTTCAAAGCTTCCGTCCGCTTTCAGACGACAGGGCAGCTTCGCCGGCACACAGCGGTTTTGCAGCTGTCGGGTCACGCGCTCCTGCTTATTTACAAAGCAAAAAGCGGTTTCCAGAGAACGGACACTGTTGCCTGCCAGAACCAAGTAGCTCCCTTCCATCAGGATAAAAGCTGCCTTTTTCTCATCATAAACGGCCAAATCTGTCACAGGGAAAGCCAACGTCAATGTCTGCTCCTCTCCCGGCTTTAACAACTTGGTCTTTTCAAAGGCCCGCAGTTCCCGCCCCGGCATCTCCAGGCGACACTTAGGAGCCGCCGTATAAACCTGCACGACTTCCCTGCCTGCCGTCTTTCCTGTATTTTCCACACGGATACTTAGGAATATCTGGCCGTCTTTCTCTCCTGCCGACAGCGTTTTTATCGCAAAGGTCGTGTAAGACAGGCCAAACCCGAAGGGATAATTCACCTTCCCGGCTGCCCCCGGAATCGTCTCAAAATAACGGTAGCCCACAAAAATATCGTCGGTATAGCAGACATAGTCCTCTGACTCATGGAAATTCGCCGAGGACGGATAATCGTCAAAGGAGCCCGCAAAGGTATCTGTCAGCTTACCGGACGGACAAACATCCCCGCACAGGATATCCGCCTCTGCCATGGCTCCTTCCATACCACCCTGCCAGGCCAGCAGTACCGCCTGGATTTTTGGATTGTCCACAAACCAACTGCTGTCTAAGATACCCCCTACGTTTAACACGACCGCAACACGCTCAAAGAAGCGGCAGACATCCGATACCAGCTTCTGTTCCTCATAGGACAAATAGAAGTCGCCATCATCCGGCTCGCCCTTTCGGTCACTCCCCTCACGGGAGAATCGGCAAATACTGATGACCGCTATATCACAGGCGGCAGCCGCTTCCAAAAGTAACGCAAGCGGCATCTCAGGCTCCACCGTATTGCCCGGTTCCTTCCCTGCCTCTCTCTGCCTGGCCACATCCTCCCGGTAAAACTCATGCAGTGGGGCAAACACTTCCACTTTGCCCTCGGCTGCTTTCTCTTCCATGCCATCACAGAGGTTTCGGATATAAGCCACGGTCACATCGCCGCTGCCTCCGCCGCCTTTGACATAATCTACGCTGCCCTTGCCAAAAAGAGCCACCCGGCTTCCCTCTCTTAAAGGCAGCAAATGCCCTTCGTTTTTTAACAACACCATTCCCTCAGAAGCCGCCTGCCGGGACAGACGGATGTGCTCCTGGCATCCCGTCGCCATCCGGCCATCCTCTCCCAGAGGGAGCATCGGTAAATATTGATATCGTTTCCATTTTTTCATTTTTTCGTACTCTCCTTCGTCCGGCTTCTTTCACTCTCCCTGGCAGGAGAAACCAAAAAATTCATCGGCGTTCCGATAGCAAATGTCCTCCACCAGTTTCCCCAGATATTCCCTGTCCGCCGGATATTCGCCCGCTTCTACCCATGTGCCAATCTTATTACATAAAATCCGGCGAAAATACTCATGTCGGGGAAACGAAAGGAAGCTGCGCGAATCTGTCAGCATGCCTACAAACGTTGATAACATTCCCACATTCGCCAGTGTTTCCAATTGGCGTTCCATCCCGGCCTTGTGATCGCAGAACCACCAGGCGCTTCCCAGCTGCACCTTTCCCCGAATGCCCTTCTCATTGCTCTGGAAGTTTCCGGCCATGGCCGCTAACATATCCGCATCTTTGGGATTTAAGTAATATAAAATGCTTCTTGGCAGTTCATCCGTCTGATCCATCGCGTCTAACAGTTCTGACAGTTCCCTGGCATAATAAAAGTCATTTATGCTGTCCAGTCCCGCATCCGCTCCCAGGCAGCGAGAAAGCCGGGTGGAATTATTGCGCAGCGCTCCGATATGAAGCTGCATAACCATATCATAACGGGCATATTCCCGTCCCAGTTTCGCCAATAACCATCCCCGGAAAGCAGCGCACTCCCTCTCTGTCAGAGCCTCGCCTCTTTTGCGTTTTTCAAAAATCCGCTTCACTTCTTCATACCCGGATGCCGTATAAAAAGAGCCCTCTAAGCTGTGGTCACTGACCCGGCATCCATTTTCCACAAAAAACAACAGGCGTTTCGTAAGCGCCGTATATACATCCTGCGCCTCTTTGATCTCCACCCCGGCCGCCTGTCCCAGACGATCCAGATACACCAGATAATCCGGCTTCTCAAGCCCCATGGCCTTTTCCGGGCGAAAGGTCGGAAGCACGCGAATCCCTAACACCTTTTCCCTTAGCTTGCGGTGATATTCGAGAGAATCGACCGGGTCATCCGTTGTACACAGCACTCGAACGCCCTGCCTGCGCAAAAGGCCTCTTACCGAATACTCCCGCGAGCGCAGTCTGGCATTACAGGCTTCCCAGATACCTGGGGCACTGGCCGGATTTAGCGGTTCCGTAACGCCAAAATACCGCCGCAGTTCCAGATGTGTCCAGTGATACAGGGGATTGCCGATCGCGGCCTGCACCGTCTTGGCCCAGGCTAAGAATTTCTCATAGTCGCCGCCGTTTCCGGTAATCAGACATTCCGGGACTCCCGCCGCCCTCATGGCACGCCACTTATAATGATCCCCGCCTAACCACGCCTGCGTCAGATTCTCATAACAGTGGTCCTCATATATTTCTTTGGGATTCAAATGATTATGAAAATCAATAATCGGCATTTTTTCCCCATGTTCATGATATAACCACTTTGCTGTCTGCGTGGACAGCAAAAAATCATCATTCAAAAATTCCTGCATCTCATTTCCTCATCTCTGCACACGGCCCGAACCGTTTCCGCCCGCCAGAGCCCGCACTTCCATCGCCGATACCATATTATAATCCCCTTCAATAGAGTGTTTCAGGCAAGAAGCCGCCACCGCAAACTCAACCGCTTCTTGAGGATGACTTCCGTTTAAAACAGCATAAATCAGACCTGCTCCAAAGCTGTCGCCACCGCCCACCCGGTCTACAATATGCATCTTATATCTTTGGCTAAAATAGAATTCTTCTCCGTCATAAAGCATAGCAGACCAGTTATTATCATCTGCGGACAACGACTCCCTCAAGGTAATTGCCACCATTTCAAACCCAAAACGATGCGCAAGCTGCCTTGCCACATCTTTATAACCATTTTGGTTCAATTCTCCCGCTGTTACATTGCTGTCTGCCGCACAAATACCAAATACATCTGCCGCATCCTCCTCATTGACAATGCAGACATCCACATAGCGGCACAATTCAGCCATAACGCGCCCGGCCTTCTCCCTCGGCCACAGCTTCTTTCGGTAGTTCAAATCACAGGAAATTTTCACGCCATGGTCTTTAGCTGCTTTACACGCTTCCAGGCAGATTGCCGCGACACCGTCGCCAAGCGCCGGCGTGATTCCTGTAAAGTGAAACCAGTCCATCCCTTCAAAAATCCGGTCCCAGTCAAAATCCTCTGCCGCCGCCGTAGCAATGGCAGAGCCTGCACGATCATATATCACCTTGGATGGGCGTTGGGAAGCCCCCTTTTCCAGAAAATAAATTCCGATCCGTTCTCCCCCTCGGGTAATATAGGAAGTATTTACGCCATAGCGGCGCAGAGAATTGACTGCCGCCTGGCCAATTTCGTGTTCTGGCAGTTTTGTTACAAAAAATGCCTCCAACCCATAGTTTGCCAATGACACTGCGACATTCGCCTCGCCGCCCCCGTAGGTTGCCCCAAAGCTCTCCGCCTGTACAAAACGATAGGAACCGGCAGGCGCCAGGCGCAGCATCAGTTCGCCAAATGTAACTACTTTTTTGCCCATATTTTCTCTCCCCTCTCTGTAAACAGACCATTCAAAACTTCTTACAGCTACTTTTGGGCCGCTCCGTCAGCCCCGGATCGCTTTCACCACTCCGGCAGCCTGCCTGCACAGCGTGGCAATCTCTTCATAACGCCCGGCATCGACGAGCGCCTCTTTCACCATCCAGCTTCCGCCGCAGGCAAGAATCTTATCACATTTCAGATATTCTGATACATTCTCTATGGTAATTCCCCCTGTAGGCATAAATCTTAACTTTGTATACGCTGCCCCCATCGCTTTTATCATGGGTAAACCACCTGCAGGTTCGGCCGGAAAAAATTTCACTACTTCCAGTCCCAATTCCAACGCCTGTTCAATCTCCGATGGCGTGAGAATCCCCGGAATTACAGGGATTTCCTTTTCCTGGCAGTGCCGCACCAGTTTTGGATTCAGTCCTGGGCTTACAATAAATTTGGCTCCCGCCTTTATCGCGCAATCTGCCTGTTCTACGGTCAGTACAGTGCCTGCTCCTACTAAAAGCTTCGGCTCATTCTGTGCCAAAAGGGAAATCGATGCCTCTGCCGCGTCCGTACGAAAGGTGACCTCCGCACAGGGCAGCCCACTCTCGCACAAGGCTCTGCCTAAAGCCAGGGCGTTTCCCGCGTCTTTCAAAACAACGACAGGGATAATGCCAATCCTGTAAATCTGCTCCATGATCTGTTCCATTTTCTTTTTCCTCACTGGTTATACATATTTTTGTAAAACTGCCCGTACCGCCCCAGGCCCCGCCAACATCTCTTGTAAGTAACCACATACCCAGTCCGCTATCCCCACCTCGTACAAATTAACGCCAAATACTGCTTCATTCTCAAGCAAAGGCCGTAAAGCGCTCACATCCCCGTCCTCTCCCAGTCGGAATCCGGCTATATAGGAATGAATCTCATCCATCAGCGGGTCCGGGCTTAACGGGAATGGATTTCCCTTATCATCGATTCCCATCAGATAACGCAGCCAACCGGCCAGTACCATGGGAATAGAAACCAGTTTCTCCACATTCCGATCCTCAGAATCCGCATAGGCCCGGATCGTCACGCCAAAGCGGACTGCCAGTTTCTGCGAAGTATCTGTCGCAATCCTCTGCGGGGTATCCGGCATAAACGGGTTGGGAAGGCGCACATTCAATACCGTATCGATAAACGTTTTCGGATTCAGAATCAAAGGATCTGTCACCACCGGCAGCCCTTCTTTATAGCCAATATGCTCCACCAGTCTTTTCAGATCGTCGTCCTGCATTTCCCGGGAAATTCTCTCATAGCCCAACAGGCAGCCAAACACAGCCAATGCCGTATGCAGCGGGTTTAAGCAGGTACAGACCTTCATTTTCTCTACCTTATCTACGGTTTCCCTGTCCGTAAAGAAAACACCAGCCTGTTCCAGTTTCGGGCGGCCTGCCGGAAACCAGTCCTCAATGACCAGATACTCGCACTCCTCGGAATTGACAAACGGCGCGATATAAGCGCCCCGGGACGTCACCACCGGTTCTAATTCTTCTACTCCATCCTCCTCCAATAGCTTTTTTATCTCGTCATCCGGCCTGGGTGTGATTTTATCGATCATGCTCCACGGGAACGATACTTTTTCCCGATCGGTTACATACCCTAGAAAATCTCCCTCGATCCGCCCGTTCTCCTGCCACGCGGCGGCAAAAGCGCGAACCGCCCCATACAGCTTATCGCCATTGTGGGAACAGTTGTCCATACTGACCAGCGCGATCGGCTTTTCCCCCGCCCGAAAGCGGGCATACAGAAGCGCCGCTATTTTCCCCATGTAGCTTACGGATTTCTCGGGGCCTGCCGCAAAATCCTCCCGTACTGAGGACAGAAGCGTTCCCTTGCCATCCGTCAGACGGTAGCCCTTCTCCGTGATGGTAAAGCTCGCCATCTGCAAAGAGTCTTTTTTGAAAATTTCTTCGAGACGCTGAAACTCCGTACAGTTTTCGCGGTCCAGTACGCAGGACTCCATGATACTTCCCACCACCGTTTTTTCTACGCTGCCATCGGATTTCAGCATGGCCAGAATGCAGAGATTATCATGCGAGCGATAAATTCTTTCTGCCACTTCATAATGGGAACCCTCGGTCACGATCAACCCCCGGTCCAGAACTCCCGTGTCTAACAGCTTCTGCGCCAGATTCGCCGGAAAAGCCCGAAACAGATTCCCTGCGCCAAAATGAATCCAAAGCGGAGCTTCCCTGGTGGCCTGGCGCACCTTCTTTCGGTCAAACAGAGGCAGCCGGTAGCCCCGTGCCTCCCACTGTCCTTTCTTCTGTAGTTCGTCATCGTTTAGCTTCATCTTTCTTCTCCCGCCTTTTGCGCCTTTGCATTCTTTTCAATCGCTTCCCATAAGCCATTGATATAAGCGGCCCCCAGAGCCCTGTCATACAGGCCATAGCCGGGCATGGCCTTTTCTCCCCAGATCATCCGTCCATGATCGGGACGAATCGGGCCACTAAACCCGATTTCATATAATGCTTTTACAATTTCGTACATATCAAAAGAACCGTCCGACGATAAATGGGCTGCCTCTTCAAAATCTTCCGCAGAATGGAATTTCAGATTCCGCACATGGGCAAAATGAATCCGGCCTTTCAAAGAGCGAATCATATCCGGTAAATCATTTTTCAGATTTGTTCCGTAAGAGCCGGAGCAGAATGTGACGCCATTGTGAGGATTCTCTACCACTTTCAGCATTCGCTGAATCTTTTCCTTGCCTGTGATAATACGGGGCAGGCCAAATACGCTCCAGGCCGGATCATCGGGATGAATCGCCATATTGATATCATATCGGTCGCATACCGGCATAATCCGTTCCAGGAAATAGGTAAGATTCTCAAACAGCTTCTCCTCGTTGATTCCTTTGTACATCGCAAACAGTTCTTTGACCTGCTCCATGCGTTCCGGCTCCCATCCCGGCATGATGGAGCCATTCAGATCACCCGCAATTGACGTAAACATGTTCTCCGGAATCAGCTCATCTACGGCTTTCTGGGTATACGCCAGAACCGTAGAGCCGTCCGGACGCCTGCGGGCCAGTTCGGTACGGGTCCAGTCAAAGACCGGCATAAAATTATAACACACCAGATGGATGTCTTCTTCTCCCAGATTCTCAAGTGTCTGCCTGTAATGGTCGATATATATATCCCTGTCGGCGGCTCCGGCCTTGATTGACTCATGGACATTTACGCTCTCGATTCCCGCCACATGCAGACCGGCCGCTTCCACCTCCGCTTTCATCGCCCGAATCTGCTGCCGGCTCCACACCTCGCCAGGCATGGTATCATACAGCGTCGTGATAACCCCCTTCACGCCGGGAATTTGGCGGATCTGCTCCAGCGTTACCGTATCATGCTGAGAACCATACCACCTCAATGTCATCTCCATACTTTCACTCGTCTCCTTCTCCGGCTTTCCCGTTATTCCTCATCTTCCATCTCCAGATCAAACACGGTCACTCCATACTCCTCCTCCGGCATGAGAAGAGGAAGCCCTGCCTTCATAAGCGTATCGCCATATTGGGTGGTTCCAAGCTGCCGGATTCGATACCTTCCCTCAGCCTTAAGCCCCTGCAGCCGCAGATACTCTCCGCCACAATTAGGAATCACTCTCTGAAAGCCGACAAATACATAGGCCTTTGTCTGATCCCTGGCTACCAGCTCCCAGGCGCAGATCTCCGATGTAAACGGGCTTTTCAGACGGTAGAAATCTCCCTCATAAAGAAGTGGCTCTAATTCTTTATGCCGCTTCACCTGCCCGCGGATCCTCTCTCTTTCCGCTTCACTCAAAGCGCTCACATTCAGCTCATATCCATACCCGCACATCTGCGCTGTCTCTCCTCTGGTTCCAAAGGGCGTTGTCCGCCCGGTCTGATGGTTCGGGCAGGCCGAAACATGGGCCGTCATGGCGGCCGGCGGATAGACAAGACTGGTTCCATACTGAATTTTCTGACGTTCTACGGCGTCACTATCATCACTGGTCCAGATCTGCGGCATATAATATAACATTCCAAAATCAAAACGTCCGCCCCCGCCAGAGCAGCCCTCGAAGCACACATCGGAAAATGCCTTCGTCAGACGATCCATCAGCCGGTATACGCCCAGCATATGCCGGTAGCTGTATTCCCTCTGGCGCTCCTTTGGCAAGGAATCCGAACCGATATCCGTCAGATTGCGGTTGCAGTCCCATTTTACATAGGAAACCGCATAGTTTCGCAAAAGCGCCGCGATCCGCTCATAGATTTCCTCCACCACCTCCTGACGGCTAAAATCCAGTACCAGTTGATTGCGGCTCTCCACCGGCTCCCGGCGGCCATGGATGCACCAGTCCGGATGCTCGGCATACAGATGGCTGTCACGGGAGATCATCTCCGGCTCGATCCAGATTCCAAACTTCATGCCGTACTGGCGGCAGAGCCTTGTGATCCGGTCCAGGCCGCCCGGAAATTTCTCCTCATTTGCAAACCAGTCGCCCAAAGACGAGGTATCGTCTCTCCTGTGGCCAAACCATCCATCGTCCAGGACGAAGGTGTCGATCCCCAGCCCCTGGCAGCTTTCCAGAAGTGTCTGAATCTTCTCCTCCGATACGTCAAAGTACATCGCTTCCCAACTGTTTATCAAGATGGGATGGCGCCCCCTTCGATCGGCGCATTTTCCCAGATGACGACGGCACACATTGTGAAAATGCCGGGACATCTCTCCCAAACCGTAATCGGAATAGGTCATCAGCCCTTCCGGTGTCAGAAAGCTCTCTCCCGGCTCCAGATACCAGGAGAACGTCTCCGGATTCAGTCCGGCCTGTAAGCGGGTACTGCCAAACTGGCTTACCTCCGCCCCGATCCGAAAATCCCCGCTGTAGACCAGGGCAAATCCATACACTTCCCCGCTCGTCTCCGTCGCGGACAAATCCGTCAAGGCGGCAAACGGATTCAGTTGATGACTGGAAGCGCCCCGGCGACTCTCAATGGAAATCGTTCCCTGGCCTAAAGGCCGACCGCTCACCTGGCGCTCCCTGGCCCACGCGCCCGACAGCGATAAAAAGGTAAAATCCTTTCTCTCAAAATCGAGTGACAGACTGGCCGCTTCCCGAAGCCATATGCCTTCCTTTCCGACATTTCGGATTTCCACATGGCGGGCAATGATATCCTCCTTCTCAAAGACAGAGTAATGCAAAACAACCTCATATCCTCCGGCCGAGTCCAACAGCGTGACCGACAGACTGGCGGTCTCCCTCGTATCCACATCAAGGCTTGGCAGACCTGCCAGGGCAGGCTTACCCGAAACGATCTCATGGCTCTGATAGAGCAGTTCATTTACCATCCGCCCGTCAGCCGTCTCCACGACCACCGCCGGCCGTCTAAAATCCCCCCGCCCAAAAACCGGATATTCCTGGGGAATCGTATCGGCAGAGGCTTCCCGTCCCTCCACCTGTATCATGGGGCTGAAGCTTCTCTCCCGAAAAAGCTGATAATAACTCATGTCCTCCCGGGGAATCCTGGCGCCATAATAAACATGCTGCAGCATCCCATTTGACAGCACCCGCATAATATAGCTTGTATGTGCCGTCTCCAGATACAGAGTGTTTCCGTTCTCTCCGATCATCTGCGTTTATGCCTCTCTTTTCCTTGTTTCGGCATCGGCTGCCGCAGCCTTCTTCGCTGCCCGTTTCTTTTTCTGGCTCTTTCCCACAGCGATCCCTACAAGTAATAGTACCGCAGCCAACGCCGCCAGTCCGTACCAGATTCCGGTTGACAGCACCTGTTTTTCCGGTGCTTCGGACGCGGCGTCCATACCTTCCCCCGCCACATTCTGCGGAGCAGTTTCGATTGTAAATTCCCCGTCGCCGAAGCCTTGGGAAAGCTCCTGTCCGGATATCGTCTGGTCTCCATAGGCCTCCAGCTCTACGAGCTGTCCGTCCAACTTGCCAGCCAGATTCACATCGCTAATCCGCAGATATCGGCAACGGATTGATTCTTCCAGCACGATCGTATCGGTGCCCCCGCCGCCCTTTTTCTTCTCATATACGCTGCTCCACGATGTTCCGTCACAAGAGGCTTCTAACACATAGCCCTTTGCATAGTTTCCGCCCCATTTTACCAGGACGGTATTCAGTTCCCTTTCTTCTCCCAGATCCACGACGACCTCGGCTCCTTTGGCCTCGCTGACGGGCAGCGCCGTATCATACCTGCCATCCGTAACGGCTGCGCTGTTTGCCGCCGCTTTCTCACTCAGGCCCTGTACCGCCACCAGGCCGGATAACGCCAGATTCTGGCGGCATAGGCCCGAATCTGTATATTCAATCCGACTCCAACTGCCGTCGGTTACGAGAATCGTCGCCGTATTTTCCAGATCCCGATAATACCCTTCCTTCGTAGACGCAGAATCCGGTCTCTCGGAAAGCTCGGAAAGCTCTTTGCCATCTACCGATACCCAGTCTGCCACCGCACCCATTGCCACGACGATTTGCCGGTCACAGGGTTCCTGCGCCTCGACGCTGTAAATCTGTTCCTCCGATACATCACAAATCCAACTCCGGCTCTCGTCTGCCGACAAAAGAATCCGGTTTTCCCGAAGTTCTGTCGCCGGTGTGACTAGCAGGGCCTCTGCATTCTTACCCACGGTATTTACGGTTCCCAGATCCAGTTCCTCTCCGAGCACAATGGGAAAAGCGCAGCCGCTTGCCAGATACACCGGAATGCAGTCTAACGTAGCGCTCACCACCGCAGTCTCTCCGCCCTCATACACCGTGCCGTCCCAGAGACTGACCCAACGGCCCGCGGGAAACGTCACTGTCTGGGAGGCCGCCCCTTCCTGCGTGACCGGACTGACTAAAAGACTGTCGCAGAACAGATACTGCGTCTCATTGGCCGCCAGCTCTGCTTCCTCCGGATACGCCATCACCATCGCCTGGGTCATGGGCTGATTCTCCAGACTGGCTTTCAAGGACGCGCTATAGATCAGATCCACCAAGCTCTCACGAACCCAGTAATATTTCTGGAACAGCGCCTCACAAAAGCCCACATTATCATATTCCCAGGGATCGCGCCAGCCGGTCTGGCCGTGCGCCCTCATTAACGGACTGAATGCGCCAAATTCCAGCCATCTGGCATACAGCTCTGGATTATGCTTCTGCGTATCCTCGTTCGCGCCCAGGCCGCCGATATCACTACCCCAGATTGCAATACCGGAAGCAGCGCTTGACAACAGGGCCGACACCACTTCTTCCAGCCCCAAAAACGACGACGGCTGGTCTCCGGCAAAGGCTGCCGCGTACTGCTGGCTCCCGGCACAGCCTGCCCTTGCAAAATTGATATACTCGCCCTCTCCATAATAATCCCGGAACACCTGGTCCACCGCCCGGTCATAGTAATAGGCGCTGAAATTGTGCATCCAGTCGCCGGTCCCCCCGTTGCCCGGATAGTAGGTGTCCACACCTACCGCATCGTTAAAGTCCACCATCATGCCATAGAGACCCCTGCCCAGAAACGGCGCAAACCGCGCTTTCAGCCAATCCACAGCGGTAGGATCCGAATAATCCGTCCAATTCGCGCCGTCATTCGGCGTCCACCACCTTGCTCTTCGGGAATCCGCCCACATAACAAGCGGCATTTCATCCGGAGTTAAATTCAAAATATCCTGCGCCTTTATGGTATCATCGTGGGTCCGCCAGGTCGAATCCATCCACCCGAACACATGGATTCCCCGCTGATTCATCTCCTCTACGACATCGTTCAGTTCCCGCTTGGCCGCAATCCCCTCTCCATAAAGATTGTGGATCGGCGTATTCATCTCCTCATACCGGTCCAGACGGGAAGACACGGTTTCCGATACCGTCTCCGGATCGCTCCCTTCCTTCAACCATACACTGGCAGCCTGTCCGGCCCAGTAGGATAACGCCCATTTCGGCACCTGCACCACGCTTCCGGTCAATTCATAATAATGGGCCAGGTTTTGCGTCGGCTGCTCTGTCCAGATATACAGATCCAAAATCGGGCCATAAAATTCAAAAGAATACCGGGACGGATCGGACTCCCCTACATCCACGATTCCATAGTAGGTGTTATTGTGAAACACCGAATAACCGCGACTACTGTGAAGCAGCGGAATGTTTTTATATCCGACATTATGATCGCCATACGAACGGATCAGCTGTGCAAAGCTGTCCGTATTCCACATCTCTACCGTTTTGCCGTTCTGGGCAAAGCCGCCAAAGCGTTCGCCCAAACCAAACAGCACCTCATTTTCCTCGATACCGGCCGATATTTTCACCTTACGAAGCGCATTCCCTTCGTCATAGCCGAACCAGATTTCATCGCTGCGGTATTCCACCAGTCGTTCCCCTTGCGCGTCATAGACCTCGAACCGCCAGGGATCTTCCTTCGTATACAGCTTTACCTTCGTCCCGTTTGCTTCCATGACAATGGCCAGTTCCTCGGCAGAATACTCGATTGCCGATCCTTCCTGCGAAGTAAAAATTCCTTCTTCATCGGCGTGGAAGCGCACGCCACCCTCTGCAGGAAACGTAAAGTAAAAATTATTGACCCTTCCCGAAACTGTTTTCGTCGAGACAATAAACTGCTCATCCTGCTGCTCTACCGCTACGATTTCGTCCGGCATCTCCCACTCCACCGCAATCAACTGGGTATCGTTGGTCAAACCATACGCCTTCTCTGCCGGCGCCAATAACAGCAGCAGACAGGCAAGCATCAGACACACCCCTTGCTTCCATCGTTTTCTCCCCTTGCTCTTCTCCATATCCTTACCTTTTCTCCTTCATTCGGATTCTTGTAAAACCACCGGACACACGGATTTCCGTCACATGCCGCTCTTGGCAATAGACACAGGAAACCACATGGCCCCCTTCTGCTTCCGCATAAAAATGCCCCGCTGCCAATAAAAGCGTCACCTCACACGGGACATCCGCCCGGATCTCATAGCCGTCTGCCAAAGGCTCCATCACCAGGCGCTGCCGCTCTTCCTTTGAAACATACTGTATGCTCTCCCTTCGCACCACCGGCTTTGTCAGATACAGCGCCTTTATACAATGCTCTTTTTCTAACGTCGGCTGACCATTTTCCGCCTGCACCCATACCGGCAACGCTGCCCCCGCCCGCACAAAAACGGGAATTTGTGCAAGCGGCGCCGAAACCGTGTGCCATCCCGCCGGATATCTCCTTCCTGCGATCGGCTCCGTCCAACCGTCATCCGGTAAAAACACCTCGGTTTCCCGCTTTCCCTGTTCCCAGATCGGGCAGACCAACAGATCTTCCCCCAGTAAATATTGTCCGTCCAGGGTTGGTGACAGGTCAAAGGCCAGAGCCATGCTCTTTAGGATCGGGTCGCCCTCCACCGCCGAACGCACCGCCGCGCTGTAAATGTAATCCAACAAACACACACGAATCGCCGCATATTGTACAAAGCATTCAACCGCCTTCTCCCCCATCACCCACGGATCGTGTTTCATCAGCCCGTGGCAGCGCATCAAGGGACTAAACGTGGCAAACTGCAGCCAACGGATATACAGTTCTTCTCTATCAAGCCCTTCTTCCTTCACCCGGTAAAATCCGCCCAGATCGCTTCCCCATACCGAAAAACCGCTGGCCGCCGCCGACAGCCCGGCCCAAACCGAACGCTTGAGTCCCACGAAGCTTTCCGGCATATCGCCGCCAAAGGAAGCGCTATAGTGCTGACTTCCGGCACACCCGCTGCGTTGGAACAAAATAAAGTCCTCGCCCATTCTCGAGGAAAACCCTTCCTTCATCCGCCTGGCATACCAGTAGGCATATTCATTGTGCATCTCTAATCCCGTTTTTCCGTTTCTGCACAGGGCATCCTCCGGCATGGAATCCGCATAGTCGATCATCATCCCCCGAAGGCCCATCTCCCAGACCCAGTGGAATTTTTCTTCTATCGCGTCCTGGCAGAAGGAATCCGTAAAATCAATATATTCAAACTCCATGATTTGATCGGGCCGGGATTGTTTTTTCACCATGTATTCCTGCCAGCACAGCTTCCCGCCCCATGCCGGCTGCAGACAGGAATTGGTCCACAGTAGCGGACGAACTCCTTTTTGTTTCAGCATGTCAAAAATCTCCTGTGACGGGTTGATTTCCAGAAAAGCCGCCTGCACCTCTACGCCCAGTTTTTCATAGCCCTCCACCGTTTCCCGGATATGGGAAAGCGCATGGGTATCGTCCGGTAAATTCCAGACGTTCCAACCGCCGCCCATCCAGTACCCAAAGGCCCACTTCGGCGGCAGAAACGGCTTGCCCGTCAGTTCCAGATAGGAACGCAGGTTTTCCTCTGGCCGTCCGGTCCAGAGATACAGATCAAGCTGCCATCCATAGATCTCTGCATTCATCCTCCTGGGATGGGACGCGCCGATATCAAAATGAATCGGAGCATACGTGTTAAAGAAGATACTGTAGCCCTTTGCGGAATGCACAAGAGGCACATTCTTATAAGCCTGTGTCTTTTCACAGTATTCATCCGCAAAATCCGTCAGCGGAATCCCGCTCATACAGTCCATGTTCCACATCAGAAGCTCTTTGCCCCTCTGTCCCACGCCGTTAAAACGTTCGCCAAAGCCAAACAGTTCCTCATCCTCCTCCATCGGCAGACGCAGGTAAACACTTTTGTACTCCTTCTGCTTGTCTATGCCGAAAAACAGGCTCTCGCCGCTAATCCGGGTCCGCTCTTTTCCATCGGCGCCGCAGACCACCAGGCGCCAACCGGATTCCCCTTCTGTCAGCAGCACGCTGATGCCTTGTCCCGACAATTTGAGCGTCCTTTCCCCCTTTTCTTCTTCATAAACGATATCGCACAAGGATTCCGGCTCAAAAAACCCGGGACGGCCGCCCCGAATCCGTACGCCGCCGGATTTGGGAAACGTAACATACAACGAAACCCTTTTCAGCGCTTCCATCACCAGGCGCATCTGCCTTTGGCCCCGGTAAATCTCCAGGGGCCGGTTTAGGCTGTCCGGTCTCGTATTCGGGCGATGCGGGTATTGACTGACTAAAAACGGCATGGTTCTCCTCCTACTCTCCGGTAATACCGGACTTCTCTATGCTCTCTACAAATTGCTTCTGCAGCACCACAAACAAAATCAGAATCGGCAGACAGGACAAAAGCGTTCCCGCCAGTGTCACCGCTTCATTGATACTCATCGCCGCGTCCGCCGCCGTCTCGGCCGATTCATACAAACTGGCATAAGAAGCCGCAAAACTTCCCAGTTTCATTGGCAGCGTCTTTATCGTCTCTCCAAAATACAAGCCCGACTGACGTGTCTCATTCCAATACCAGACAAAGGAAAAGAGCGCGCTCAGCACGATGGCCGGGCGGGCAATCGGCAGGGACACTTTCAAAAATACCGTGAATTTTCCCGCCCCGTCGATCTCGGCCGCCTCATCAAGCGACACCGGATAGCTTTTAAACACTTGATAAAATACCAGGATAAACACCGCCGCCTGCAGCCCCTGTCCCGTGGCCGCTGGCAGCCATAACGTAAGCGGCGTGTCCAGAAGATGATAGGTATTAAACATCACATAGCGGGGAATCAGCAGCGTCTCCACCGGCAGTACAAAGGTTGCCAGGATCAGCACCAAAATCCCTTTCCTTCCCGGCATGTTAAAGCGGGCCAGTCCATAGCCGGCCAAAGCGGTGGCCGCTGTCTGTAACACTGTCGCCGTCAGCGTGATATACAGCGAATTTCCAAAGCTTCTTCCAAAATCCAATGTAGCAAAGGCTTTCACATAGTTTTCCACATACAATCCGGACGGAATCCATGTGATCGCCGGATTCAAAAGATCCTGCGGCGACATGAAGCTGTTAATCGCCATGAACAAAAACGGATACAAAAACACAAACCCGATCCCAATGAGCAGGGCATACAGAATCCCCTGCCTTACCGTTTTCTTCCAGACGGCGGGTCGCAGCCTCCCCTGCTTTCCTTCCCTGTCCTTCATCGTCGGCCCTCCTCTCGCCCGGAAAAGAACTTCATCAACAGCACAATAACCAACAGAATGGCAATAATCACCACTGTATAAATCCAGGCCATGGCTGTCGAATAGCTGTAATATCCCAGTTTATGGTCAAACATCCTGGCCGAGATATAAGTATTCACCGCGTTAGTGGATTCATTGGCTAGCTGAATCACCGTGTAGAGCGCGCAAATCAGCGCCGTCGGCATGATATGGGGCAGTGTAATCTTCCAGAACTTTTCCCAGCCCGAGGCTCCGTCGATCGAAGCGGCCTCGTACAGCTCGGGGCTGATGCGCTGAATCGAAATCAGTAAAATCAAGATCTGCACACCGGAATACCACAGCACCGTCACCAGGTTTTCCAGAACAAACAGGCAGGGAGAACGAAGCACCGTTGGCAGCGCGTTCAAAAACGCGAACAATTCCGGCGTGGCCTCCGAAAAATCCAGACTGTACTTGCCTAGCAGCTCCGATATTACCGGGCCGCTCATAATGACCACCGGCATGAAAAACACTGCCCGAAAAAAGCCGCGGCCCTTATATTTCCCGTTTAGCATCATTGCCAGAAGCAGCGCAATCACGACAATGATCGGCGTCGCATACGCAATAAACCCGACCGATTCCAACAGCTTCGGCAGAAATTCCGTATCCGTCTCAAACGCGTAGCGGTAAAAATCTCCGCCCGTATATTCATAGGTCGTCCCATTCATGCCCAGTGTCAGCTTGGAAAGACTGATATACAAAGACATGACAAACGGATACAGGGTAAATACCAAAAAACCGATCAGCCAAAGGCTTAAAAAGAAATACCCGATCAAATGGTTTCTTTTTCTTTTTGTCATGAAAGCTCCTCCAACAGATAACCGCCCTTCGGTACCACGGCCCCTTTCTCCTTTACAAAATCCATCTCCCCGTAATTGACCGTGATCGTAACCCCATTGTCATAAACAATCTCGTATACGCCCTCTGCCACCGCCCGGTGGGACAGCATACACGCGCCCTCTACCGGGGCCAGCGCCTCGCTCACCTGCCCGTATACCTGGCAGATTGTCTCCTCCCAGTCCGTAAAATTCAGAGAAAAGCAATTCTCCAGCGGCGTATCGTTTAAATCAAAATTGTCGGCGCCAATCACTAAAAAAGACGGAAACGCGCCATACTCAATCATTTTTAAGATACTGGCCTGCGAGTAAAATCCCTGGTTGGCATACGGGGCATAATAATCCACGCTGCCCCGCAGCACCATCTGCAGAAAGGGAACGCTGTCCGTCTCATAGAGATACTGGCTGCTGCAGGTCGGCAGATTTATGACGGCCCGGGCCAGGGGAAGCAAAAACAGGTTCGTGCCGTCCAGCCATACCGGCTGCCCGCACGCGGCAAGCGCGCTCTTTAGTTCCTCTTTCACGCCGCTGCGGTTTTGTTCATCGTTCACGGTAAAATCCGAATACAGGTACTTCCCCGCCCCCTCAAACAAAAGTTCAAACTCCGACAGCGTATCGGAAGCCTCACGGATAAATCCCTCCGCCTGCGAATGCCGCAGATAATAGGTATCGGGGTACATAAGGCTCTGGTTCGGCACGGTTTCCTTCACCGGATCGGTCATGGTATTCAAAGCCGCCTGGCGCTTGTACTGGATCTGATCCTTGTTGGCTGTCATGGGATTGACCGTCAGCACCAAACGGCCTCCGGCTTCGGTCACCCTCTCTCCGAGCGCTTCGATCTGTGAGCGGCTTCCCACCTGCTTTTCAAACTCACAGGTTCCATACGACGCGCCATGATAACCGCCCTTCATCCAACCGGATAATAGAAGCGTCAGATTCGTAATTCCACTGTCATACAAAGCCTGCGTCATGTCCTCCGCCTGCTGCGCTGTAGTCAGAACCGTCTGGCCGTTGCCCAGAAAGCCTTCCTTTACCTCACTGCCCACTACATGCAACAGTAAGGGGATCCCCTGCGCCTCTCCTTCTGGCGCTTTTACTCCCGATATACTCCCGCTTTCGTTTCTTTCCTGCGGCAGCTTCCCCTGCGCAAGCAGACGTTCCCGGCAGATCTGCGCCATACCGGAGTAACAGGCGTCCTCCCCGTTCACAAAAAGGAAAGTCAGACTCGGATTCACCGGATTCCGCTCCTCGGGAACCACTTCAACAGACCGGCTGCTCGATATCCGTATCGGATAAGAGGGGCGATAGGTAAAAGTGGCATAGGCTCTGGTAAATCGTACATTCTCGCTCTCCGCTCCTGCCGGAATCGCGGAAATTGTCGCGTATTCTTCGCCAGAATCGATCATCGCCAGAAAACCGTTTTGATTTTCTCCGTGAACCACGCCCCAGACAGGCAGCGAAAGAGAAAATTCCTCCGTCGCGTAGTCATCGGTACGGTTCCCGTTTAAATTGCTCAAGGTCTGATTCTGCTCGATCGCCAGATCATACCCGTACACCTTTTTATTGTAACCGGAGCCATAGGCTTTGGCCTTCTGAAAGCGGATCAGCGCGCCAGAACCGTCGGGAACCAGCAGATAGCCCGGAACCGTATCCTCATAAACACAGCCGAAAAAATTGACAAAGCTGACGCTCGCCAGACGACTCTTGCCTGTCTCCTGGATCGAATCGTCTTCCATCGAAAAGGTCAACTGGTTTTCGACAAGCGCCACCTGGAAGGAGAAGGAAATCCCCAGCTTTTTGGACGATACCTGGCAGATCACGCGATCGCCTTCCCACTGGTACTGCGCTTTCCAGACGCTCTCGGACAATCCGGCCTCTACGCTCTTTCCCTCCAGGTCATAGTAGGTGATATAGCACAGGGAATTGGCCCTGGCCGTCCATTTGCTGTTCAGCTCCAGATCCTCATTCTCCTCCACACAGCCCCATACATAGCCGGTGCGATTGTCCACCACCCGAATGGACTCAGAAGCTTCCTGGTACCACAAAGACAAAATCCCGTTATCCAGTTTCTTTTCATAGCCGTCGGTGGTCAATAAACAAACCGCCTCCTGCCGCGGCACATAACTGGTGTGGCGGCTGCTCGCTGCTTCCTCCGCCGTCGCGCGGGACGTCGAATCGGACGGCTCCTCTTCTGTTTCCTGCCAGGACGCAGCTTGGGCTATCTCCCCTTCCCCGGTTTCTGACGCCTGCGCCGCTGACAGAACCGGGTTTCCCAACAACAGCAGACACAACAGAACCATTCCTGCTTTGCTACGATTTAACATGGTATATCACCTCATTTATGAAATCCCCAAAGAATATCACCACCTGCTGCCCAATCAGATACAGAATCACACAGACAATGACTGCCATAATCATAAAGAAAAGCGTCAACGGGATGATTTTCACCGTCTCCTTCACCGTATAGCCATGAATCTCCCGCACGGACATACACAAAAGCCCCGCCGACCACAAAAGAGCAATCGCCCACAGATAATGGACAATAACCGCTTCATTCAGAGTCAGAACATAGGTGCTTACGATCACCAGAGGGCCGATCACGATATAAGGCGTCAGGCTGTAGGCGGTAGCCATATAGACATTTGCCAGGCTTCCTTCCCCCTCGTTGATGGCGCTGACCAGGAAATTCCCTGCCACCCACAAAAACGCCGGAACCACAAACAGCACCACGACCGACACCGGGGAGGTCTGCGACGGATCAAGCAGCCGGAACGCAAAGCCTCTTCCCAACATATCCAAAAGATAAAGGACGAAAGCCAGAAGAAACAGAACCGTCGCCGAAGCAGGCGAGCCATGCTGCCGTTTCTTCAGGTAATAAAACTCGTCAAACGGATTTTTCAGCATTCCCTTCAGGTAGCCGGCGTGCCTTTTTATGTGTAAAAGCAACGGCGGCGTTTTCTTCGTCCGCGTTTTCAGCCAGCCTTTCTTTTTTAAGAACCGGCGAAGTGCCGACAGCACCGTCAGAACAATCAGAACCGCCAAAAGTCCGGGAAGATTTCTCTGAAACCAAAGGTTGCGGATTTCCCACATACATTCCGAATAATCTGCCCGATCCCCGATAATCCGAAACTGCTCGGCGGCCTCCTCAAACCTTAGCTGCTGATACAGCACCCTCCCATAGCCCATATGCGCCAGCCAGGACATGCCGTTTCGGCTTAACAGCTCCAGCCAGGCCGCTTCGCTCTCGGCATAATAGCCATTGGCCAGATTGTAGAGCGCCTGGTGGGTCAACTGCGCAAACTCCGTTGGAAAAAACACCTGTATACAGGCCCGCTCCTTGTCCAGAATATAAAGTTTTCCCTCCTCATCCAGTTCAATCGCACTGGCATAAGTAAAATGACCGCTGCGGTCCGAAGTCGCCAGGCCGCCAAAGGAAAAAACCACATTGCCGGAATCGTCGTATTCATAGATGATTCCCGTCGTCGTCACGGCATAGCAGCGTCCGTCGGACCCTGCCACGAGATCGGCAAAGTTATGCTCGCCAGGGATCGGCTCGCCTATGATATCCCGTCCGGCCATGTTATGATATTTGACAGCGTTTTCCGTATAACTGGCCACACTCCACAGGGTTGTCGCTTCCAGCTGAGTCACGCTGTAAATCAAATCCTGTTCGGAAATATCGATGTTGGTGATGGGATTGGGAATCCGGTTCATCAAGCTGGATAGCTGCTCCTCATTAAACACCAGCTCCTGCACCTGCTCCATGAAGGTCAGCCCCTTGGTCGAGTTCGCGGCAAAATACCCCTGGAAAACGCCGTTTCGGTCAAACTGCATCAAGCCCTCGTAAGCCCCTTCGCCGCAGACAAAGATCACACCCTGACTAGTAACCGCCACCCCGGTCGGCAGATAATGGCTTTGTGAAGAAAACAGATAGCTGTCCGGCCGCCCCAGGGTCATCAAAACGTCCCCGTCATGCGACAGCTTATATACGGCTCCGGCCTCCCGGTCCGCCACAAAAACGGCTTCCTCATTGACAAACAAACCGGTCGGGCCAAGCAAAAGCCCCTCTCCGAGCGTCTTCACGATTCCTTCTTTTCTGTCATAAACCACGATGCGCCCGCCGCCCTCCGGGGCCTTATCCGCGATATACATCCGGCCTTCATAAAAGAAAAGATCCTCCGGCGCCAACAGGGATTGATCATAGAGAAGGATCCTGCCCGGCATATAGGCGTCCTGTGTGCGAATCCACTCTCCGTCCACCGACATCGTATAGGTATAAGACGTACTCTCCGAAGCCGCGGCCGTCATATGGGGCAAAAGGAGCGCCAGGACCAGGACGAACGCCGCCATGATTTTCATACTCTTTTTCACAGCTTTCCTCCTCTTATTTGATCCCAGAATGAACCATGGAATTCATGACGCGAGACTGAAGGATAATGAACAGAATCAAACTGGGCAGGAACATAATAAGCGAAGCCGCCGCCGAGACGCCGGCTCCCGCTACCACATTTCCGGACTGGCTGCTTAGCGTACTGACATAAAAGGCAAAGTTTTTCAAGCTGTCATTGTTGATGTAATAGGTGGAGGCCTCTACCGAGTTCCAGGCTGAGGAAAAAGACAGGATTCCCACAGTGGCTAACGGCGACTTAATGAGCGGCATAATAATACGCCGCATTACCTGGAAATCTGTAGCCCCGTCCAGTACCGCCGCCTCAATCAGCGAATCGGGGATCTGATCAATGAACTGCTTTACCAGAAATACACAGGTGGGCGCCGCCAAAAGAGGCAGTACATTGGCCAGAAAATTGTCCGACAGACCAAAATAAACAATCACAAAGTAGCGAGGAATCTGAACCGCCACCGGTACGAACATTAACGCCGTCTGATTCACGGAAAACAGAAAGCCCCGGCCTTTAAACTTCTTTTTCGACAACGCATACCCGGCCCAGGCGGACAAATAAATCGTCAGCACCACGGTCAGAACCGTGATAATGATACTATTTACCAGATACCGGCTCATGGGAATGTTTGTCTGGCTGGTCAACTGAAACAGATCGACAAAATTCTGCAGCGTAGGATTCTTCACATAGATCCGGGGCGGATAAGCAAACAGCTCGTCCACTGGTTTAAACGCGTTCATAACAATGAACAGGATTGGCAGGGCCATGACAATGCAGATCGGTACCATATAGGCCAAGATTTTTAACTGCCCTACATCAAAATGCTCTGGAGCCATTCCTCTGTGCCGGATCCGGTTGCGCGGCTTTTTCTCTTTTCGCAGTTTCATATCGTTCCCTTTCTACTCTTTCTCCGCAAACAGTTTATTGGCGCCAGAGGACATGACCTTGATAAACAATAAGGTCACGACCGACACTGCCGCCGCGTACCCCATTTCATTGCGGATAAAACCAAAATCCTCGATGTGGGTACCGATCAGCTGCCCTGCGTAATTGGGTGTGGGATTGGAACCCGATAACGCCACGCCGACGCCACTGGTCTGAAAGGTGTTGACGATGGCCATCACCGCTCCAAACAGCATCTGCGGCTTAATGGAAGGGATCGTGATGTAGATGATTTCCTGCCACCGGTTTTTCATGCCGTCCACATAGGCGGCCTCGTAAATCTCCTTGTCGATATTGGTAATACCGGACAGGATGGAGAGGAAGCCCACGCCCATACTGCTCCACAGTGCCACCACAATCATCACCGGCAGAAGCCAATCGGAAGAAGTGAGCCAACTGATCGGCTCCTGGATCACATTCAGCCGCATAAGCCAGTAGTTTAAATATCCGATTTCGCTGCCGTCAAAGATAACAGCCCAGATCTTGCTGATGAGGATGCCGCCGGTCAGAGACGGCATATAAATAATCACCGCCATCACGGTACGCACCCCACGGGTCAGCTGAGACAGCGACCAGGCGAGGAAAAAGGCCAGTATATAGCCTCCCACCCCTACAAATAACGCATAGGCAATGGTATTGGGCACCACGTATTTTAAGAAGGTCGTGTCCGTCGTAAATAAATCCACATAGTTCTGCAGGCCGATCCACCGGGGAGGTTCAATGGTATTGAAATAGGTAAAGGAAAGGAGCACAGCCGCCGCCACCGGAATCACGATAAATACGACAAACACCACCGCATAGGGCGCCAATAACGTCCATGGCGGCATTTTCCTTTTTTTGACCGGCGGCTGCCTGACGGCGGCCGCCTCTGGCATGGCTTTTATCCTGGCTTTCATTGGGATTCCTCTTTCTTTTGCTGCTCTTTTTGTTCTCTCAGCTTCTCTCGTATGCTTTCCAAGGCTTCTATGGGGTAATCCCGCAGAAGATTTCCTTCCTCGTCACAAAAACCAAATTCTTTCAGCTTTCGCAAAATCTCCCGATCCGCCGAGTGGGCGGACTGTTCCATGGCCTCCACCACGGTATCGGTATTGACTGTCACATTGATATACGCATTGCTCAGTTCCCGCTCCACGATATAACTCGCCGGATGAGGGATTGTCTCCTTCTGGCTCTCCCATGCCTTGCGGATGATCTCCTTATGCTTTTCCGGATAGGAACTTTCCTCAAACGCTGCCAGATTCGCCGTATTCCAACGATACTCCGTTCCATAGGCCAGTTCCAGCGTATCCGCAAACTCCGCCTGTGTCTCGGCGGACAGCCACCATTTTAAGAAAGCCCAGGCTTCTTCAGAGTGCTCCGTATTTTCAAAAATCATCCCTGCCGTAGTGGAGGTACTCATATCCCGCACCACCCGGCCATCCTCCGTTACCGTTCCCGGAACCAGGGCAATATCCCACAGCCCCGCCAGTTCCGGCGCCGCTTCGCTTAACTGCACATACATGGACACGCCGCCGATTCCCAGAGGCGTATCGCCGTTTCGGAACGAATTGTAAAAACTGGCGATGTAATCATCCACCGCGTAAATTTTGATCAGGTTTGTCAGTTCCCTCATCCCATCCAGTGTATTGCGCTGCGTAAATGCCACACTGCCGCCATCCGAGGTGTACAGTTGTCCGTCATTCTGGTAAACATAGGGAGTAATCAAGCCAAAGCCTTTAAAGCCTACCGTATTGGCCACCGGCAGATTGATGTTTTTATTGTAGCGAAGAAGCGTCGGCATAATCGCCTTTACATCCTCCCAGGTGTCCGGCACCTCAATCTGCAGCGCCTCCAGAATATCGGTGCGGTAAAATAGGACGTTGTAATCCTGCGTCTCCACCGCTCCATAGACACCCCCGTCATAGGCACAAGGGACCAGTCCTTCCAGATTATACTGACTGTCATAAAAAGGCAGAAAATCCTCATATTCCGTCAAATCCTTCGCCGCGCCCCGCAACGCGAACTTATAGGGTACGCTCATCGCCACCCCCAGAGCCACATCCGGATTTGTTCCGGCCGCCGCCGACAGGGTCAGCTTCTCCTGGCTCGGCATAATGGATATGTCAATCGGAATCCCCGCCAGTTCCTCGGCGGAATCCGCCATATTCTGCAGCACCTGTACATATACAGAAGAACGGGACACCCATACCTGCAGCGCTTCTTCGTCCCCGGTGCTCCCGCCCGTCCCTTTTACGGCCTCCGGGTTCAGCGAATAGAGAAACCGGCGCACCGCATTGGCTGTCTGCAGGAAAAACGAGGGCCTGTCCTGGACAAATGCCGCCTCCGCGCTTTTTATATAAATCTCATCGATTCCCAACGACAGATCCGTCATCTTATTGATTACCGTCGTGATGTGCTTGACGGCGGAATTGTCGCCGGTATGAAACAGATTCATCCGGTTCGGAATCAGCCGGGGCTTTTCTAACAACTGGTTCAGTACCTGGCTCGCATACAGCAGGCTATCCGCATAGGTGGGCTTTCCCCCTTCCAGTTCATACAAACGGTCGTAACAGTCCTCCGCCCGTTCGGCGTAGGACTGGATATCCGGCACCGCGTTTGGCAGATAGGAATCCATATCCCAGGTACGGTTCTGATCCGTGACGCCCGCTGTCAGCATGGTAAGAGCCATCCCTAGTTCATTCATTTCCCCGATCAGCGCCCGCAACTGTTCATATACCTCCTCAGCCGGGCCAAAATCCGCTGTCAGAGCCAGTGTATGACGGCCCTTTGTCAGATAGATCTGATAGGGATTCCCCTGCTCATCCAGAAGAAACATCGTCTCATAGGACAAATTTCCCGTCTGCGCAAACGCCGCCTGCGACAACTCCGCAAACGGAAGGATTCCGTCGATTTCAATCTGCCGGTAGACCGTTTTTCCTACCGCTGAATTCTGCGTCATCCGAAACCCTAGTTCATACCACCCATCCTCTGCCACCTCAAACTCCCACATGACCTTCTGCCCGGCCTCTGAAAAAGAGCTGCCGTCCAGCGTATTGATCAGCCGATGATAGGTATCATACGGAGATAACGCCAGATTGTTTACGTTGGCGCTGCGGATTCCGGCATCCGACTTTATCGAAAAATCCTCCCCCTGGATGACCACAGTCTCCGCCGCCGTCACGGCATCTTCGTGTTCCGAGGCTGCCGTCTGGCTCCACTGGAGCCGGTAGTCCTCATAGGAAGGGGCTTCCTTTTCTGAATACAGCCAGATCCTTTCCACGATGATTTCCTGGCCCTGGTTTTCGATCCAGAGTTCCCCGCCGTCTAGGGCTATGGTGACGGCAGCCGCGTTCACGTCCGTCTGATTGAAAAAGGGGCTGAAGATCGTGTCCGAGCCCGCGAATTGCCGGTTGGCAATCTCGTTTCCGTAACGATCCGTCCGGTAACGCGCCTCTCCCACCTCATCCTGCCAGGGCAGAGGCAGAAAGGCCGTATATTCCTGCTCCTCAAAACGGATATGAAAAAGCGTGTCTGACGGCTTTTCGTTTTCCGTATGGTAGAGAACACCGATCCGGTAATCCGAGCCGTCCCCATCCGGCAGGGCAATGGTAAGCGTATCCCCCGCTCCAAAGACAAACGACGCCCCGACGCTCTCTCCATTTCGCAGAATCTCCTCCGCCTGCCAGCCATCCGCGTATACAGACGGAGCCGTCCAGTTTGCGGCAGACAGCCTGGTACGAAACTCTGTCTCGATCCGCGCTTTCCCGGCCGTCGGCGCGGCGGCTGTGATCAGTCCCAGAGCCAGAAGCAGCCCTGCGGCTAAGATGGCCGCTGCCGCGCCTTTTGAAATCTTTTTCATATCATGGCCTCCGTTTTTCGGTTCCTAATGGGCCGCCGCAAAATCCGCTTCAAACTTCGCTAAAGCCGCCTCAAAAACCTCCCTGTATCCCTGTATCTCTTGATTGGCCTTCGTCTGTGCGTCGTTCATGCGGGAAGTGAAATCATACTGGCCGCAGATCGACTCATAGGTAATCTTGCCGATGATAGGGTACTCCACCGCTTCAAAGCCGGGAATGGTTTTCTCAGGATCCCCCAGATACCCGTTATCGATATTGTCGTAGATATAGATAATAGCGTCGGTCACATAAGGAAGCGACTTAAATTTCTCCACGACCTCCTCATCCGCCGTGCAGGGGATATAATAGGTATTGTACATATCCGAAGTGATATGATCCTCATCATAAGTCGTCAGCCGGGCCAGATTCCCCTCTTTGCTGTAGGTGGCGAACCGTAAAAATGCCCAGGCCGCTTCCACGTTTTCTTCCGCTACCGAGGTCGTCATCCAGCAGTAATCCACATGAACTGGCACACGGCCCGGTACGCATTGCGGCACCGGATATAGATCCCAGTCAAAGGCCAGCTCCTCTTGCGCCCAGGACGCATACGCCCATGTCCCGGTGAACGCACAGGCCACCTTACCGGCAATGAACGCCGCGTTGCTTCCCGACACATCGCCGAATTTTCTCACGTAATCGCTCTCCCCAGAACTGGCGTTCTGCTTCAGAGAGGTAGCTTCCACACCGCCCAGTCGGCTGATTTCCGAATAATAATTTACGAATTTCCGCACGCTCTCCACATCAAAGGTATCATTCTCATAATCATAGCCGATGATCGTGCGTCCCTCCGTCATCGTACCCGGTATCCAGTTATACTGGGTGCTTAAATCTTCCACCCCGGAATACTCCGAATTGGTGCAGGCTTTAATAAAATCGGTGAAATCATCCCAATTCCAGTCATATTCCGGAAGATCGATATTCATCTCCTCCACCAGCTCCGTATTGACGATCAGAACGTTGCTGGTGATGGTCTGTCCCAGGGCATAAATATTGTCGCCGTAGACAAAACGTTCTCTCAGTTCTTCGGGAATCCCTGCATATTCCTCATCTCCCTCCACAAAAGCCGTCAGCGGGTACATCCACCCGTTCTGGATGTAGGTCGGCAAGGAGCCTGCGTCGTCATACATGATATCCGGCAGGGGCTTGCCCGCCATGGACTGGGACGTCAAATACTCGGTGGCATCGTCACTTTTCGATTCAAACAGCACAGGATTCACCGTCACATTGGGGTATTGGGCGCGAAACGCCTCGCAGACCGCTTCAAAATCCGAATTGCGGTAAGAGTTGATCCCCACGGAAATCGTGCCGCTTATCTCCTCATGAACGGTCAGTTCCGCCGCGTCGTCTGTATTGTCCCCGCCTGACGGCTCCCCGATGGAATCGGGGGCCGTCTCTGTCTGTGCCGCAGACGTGTCCTTTGTTGTATCCTGGTTTTTTGCGCCGCATCCTGAAAGAGCCAGGACCGCCATAGAGCAGGCCAGTATCAGTGCAATCACTCGTTTCATATGCTTCTTCTCCTCCTATTTCTGCGTCTCATCCGGGATTTCGTTCCGGATTTCTTCCTGTTTCTTGGTCGATTCTCCCGTTTTGGCGTTCTTCTTTTTGCCCTTCTTCTGGAGCAGCAAAACTCCGATTCCCACCACAAAGGCAAACGCGGCTACGCCCAATGCCATCCACAAGATCGCGGCTTCGCCGCTTCCCTCTGACTCAGCTGCCGCCGTCGGAAACACCTCGCTTTCACCGGATACCACTTCCGGATCCTGCGAATGGGTTCCGGCCTTCAGTTCCAGATTCAATGTGCCATCGGCCGCAACTTCGCGGTTATCGGCCAGGGGATTTCCCTCCTCATCCAACTCCGTAATCCGCAGATTATCAAACTGTACCGTCCTCACCGCGCTGACTAAGGAGATATATCCGCCCTCATAGCCTTCCGCCAATTTTCCCTCAAATACCTCTTCCTGGTCATCCAGATACATCGAGATCGTATCGCCCACTACCCGAATCCGCATGGTATGCATCGTTCCCATACTGTTTTCCGGTTTGTTCTGGTCATAGTATTTCGGGTTCTCCGCCGCGTCCTCATGTAAGAATGGCACATCCTCATCGGTTCTGGCGAAGAAGTTGGTATTGACGACATTGCCAATGGCATTTCTGCGTCCTTCAAATTCTACAAAGGCTGCAATGGGATTGGCACTGCTGTGCGGATTGGCATAGTCGATATACTGACCCGGTTTCTGGGAACCGAACAGGACCATCTCTCTGGCGTATTCCTGGGAGAAATCCACCTCTAGTTCAAAATTCCGATATGTCTGCCCCGTATAGGTCAGAATATGCAGGTTTCCTCTTTCACCGCCGTTGCCGGTACGGTTGCGGTCCATGCGCAGCTGCCCATCCGCCACATACCACATGGGAAAATCCGAACGGACCGCGCCGCCCTTTGTGGCATCCTCCACATAGTAACTGGCAAAATCCGCCAGATCATCCATGGTGTCAAAGGTCCACATCCGGGTCGATCCCGTATTGCTCCGAATGCTGTCACGCACCCGCACCGTCAGCACAGGCGATACCAGGGCGGCGTTCGAGACGCCCTCCGGCATTTGCAGCGTACCCACGAAGCGGTATTCTCCTGCTTCGTCCGCCTGATAGCCACAGTCCTTCCATTCCACTCCCACGTCCAGACTGCTTCCGTCTCTCATGGTTACACGCACACTGCCCGGCAGGTTCAGATCGGTAAGGGCCGTCCCCGTCCGCACGGTGATGTCCCGTTTTTGTTCCACATCCACCACCACATTCGCTGTGGATGCAATATCCTCGATGGAGAGACTGACAAAACCATGCTGATTCGTCTGAGTAGAGGCCAGGGATATATAACCGCCCTCATAATCGTCCGTCAGATCAAACGTACTGATCAGACCATACTCATCCAGATATACAAAGCAGTGCCGATTCACTACGGCTACCGTCATCACATGGCGGTCGCCCGCGTTCGGCTGCCCGTTGTCCTTGATGTAATGATACCCCGGCGCATACGGCAGTTCCCGATAGAGCGGCCGATACTGGGTCGTCGCCAGTTTCACATCGCCGATCGCACAGATTCCGCCCGGCGCTCCCAGGTCGTTCTCCGGATACAGGATCACGCCGCCGTTTTCAAAGTTTCCGTTCTTTTCATACAGAGGGTAGCTGCCGTTTTCTGTTCCGAATAAGAGCATCAGCCGCCCCGGCGTCTTTTCATATTCGAATGTCGCTACGAAATCTTCATATGTATGTTCATTATAGGTCAGTACCGCTACATCCTTGATGTCGCTGCCAGCCACGCGGTTGGATTTTCTGGTCAAAGAACCGTTCGCTACCATCCAGTAGTCATAAAAGTCGATTTTTTTCATCGAACCTTGCGCGTCCAGTTCCTCTAAGTACCACAAATCAAAGCCGGTCATATCCCGTTTCTGCCCGTCAAATACCACCCGCATGTTGTTCCCGTCGCGCTGTATTCCCGTTCCCCCGGGAATCGGCGTGGTGATCGTCTCGGAAATCTGGAAATGATCGATTCCGAACTCCCGGTTCATGGAGGAGAACAGCGATATATAGCCGCCCTGATACGACTCCGGTAACGTCAGATACATGGCGTAATCGCTTGCGTCGTCCACAAAGACGAACAGTTCCCGGTTCTTCACCACGATCTTCACCTTGTGTTCTTTTTTGGCCGTCACATTCGCGTCAGCCTTCTTATTTTCATCTACGAAGCCTTCCAGTTCGGGCTTATCCAGACGCTGTCTGACCTGGGATTCGTTGGTGTAGCCGTTTGTAAAATCGCCCATGGCATTCACACAGCCCTCGGCTTCTACAAAGAGCAGAAGCCCGCCAGCAGCCTCCAGGCCTTTGTTCGTAGAACGCAGCGGATACCAGCCGGGCTCCGTGCCGATAATAATGCCGGTGCGGCCATAGTTTTGCTGGTAGGTAAAGGTCAATTCAAAATCGGTATATTTCTGTTTATTCCAGGTAAGAACATCCACATCCTTAAATTCCGAGCCGCTCTTTGCCTGGTCACGAGCCAGAAAACCCTCGTTATTCAGCCACCAGCGCGTCTTTACGTCCACCTTTTCCATCTGGGCAGAGACCGCCGCGTCGGCCAGATACCAGGCATCAAACTCCTCCGCCACCTGGGTCATGGAGCTGAAGCCTTCCTTGCGGGGCGGCTCCGGCACTCCCAGAGAAGCGTCCGCCGGCAGTTCGGTTATTTTCAAGTATTCAAAAGCGCCTTCCTTATCGTCTCTGGCGTTGGTGACTAAAGAGATATAGCCTCCGGTATAGCCGTCCATGCGCAGCGTCATCCGGCTGTCTTCGTCGCCGTCTATTACCATTGTCACGCAGTCGCCCACGACGCGGATCACCATTTTATGCACGACCCGCTGACGCAGGTTATCGCTTACGCTGCCTAAGTCGCAGAAGCTTGCTAAAAGCGGCGGTTCGGATGCGGCGCCCGTATCCTCCGGCGTCACAGAAAGCACGCTTACTGCCCGTCCATCTGCCGCCGTTCCTGCTTCCGGAACCATCCTGCGGGCCAGCGCCAGAGCCGCATTGTCGCAGGACTCCGCTGTCAAAGCGCCTCTGGCATTGCGGTAGCCCTCGGCTTCGGTATAGAGAAGCAGGCCCCCGGTCCGTCCCCGAATCGCCCCGTCTTCTCCGGTAAAGGCAAATTCACCCGGTTCGGTGCCGATCATGACCCCGTAGCGTAAATATCCCTGTTCATACGTCAGTTCCAGTTCAAAATTCTCGTATCTTCTGTCCTTCAGCGTCAGGATTCCAAAACCGCCGATATCGCTGCCGCTGGCCGCCAGATTGCTCTGCAGCCGTCCTTTTTCCAGTTGAAATACCTCCGCGATATCCGCGGCCTTCATAGACTCGCCGATCGAATCCAGCGTATATACGTCAAAATCATCCGAAAGCTCCGTCACATCCCGAAGCGTGGTAAAGCTGCGGGCATAGACATTCGCCGGCTGAGGCGCAGGCTCCGTTTCCTCCAGCTTCTTTAAGGAAAAACCGGCAAAGCCTCCCTGGTTAAAGCCAGTGGAATAGAGGGAAAACACGCCGCCCTGATAATAAGGGCCTACGTTCGCCGAAAGCACCACATCCGGAAATTCCTCGATATAGGCCGTCGCCACGCCATCTGCCACCTTCAGATGCAGGGTATATTCGGTCTGGTTCAATGCGGTGTCATCAGATGGCTTGATTATCCCAGCGTTCTTACCGCTTCCTACACTGTCGGTATCTACCTTGATATGGCCTTTGCTCACAACCGCTGTCCCTGCGTCGATGGCTCCCTTTAAGAAGATCTCTCCGTCACTGGACACATAAGCCATGATTCCCGTTTCCGGGCCAAATAACTGTCCGGCCGGCGCTACCATCAGACCATACTCCGTATAGTTCGGAAGAAAAGAGATTCTGGCTTCAAAGTCCGTCACGGTCTCAGCCTCATAGCTTAGCAGCGTATACTGGAACGGCGCCGAGGCTTTATGATTCGGCTTCAGGGCCTGATTGCGGTATTTCCCTTCCTGTCCTTCCAGCTGCGCGCTCTTGTTCCAGTACTCAGAGGGCAGCCCCTGTACCCCTTCCGCCTCGGGGGAAGCAAAATACCAGGCTGTAAATGTATCGTCTAACTGCCATACGGAGCTCAGCCGGTTAAAATCCCGATAAACTGTCACATCCTCCGGCGCGTCCTGAGATGTATCCGCATCCATATCCGACCGTTTATCCAGCCAGAATTCCTGGAAACCGCCCTGGTTGCATCCGGTCGAATACAGGGAAAAGAAACCGCCGCGGTAATTCTCACTCAGCGCAACCGTCGCCGTCACACTGGGAAATTCCTTCAGCCAGGCAGTAACATAGCCATTTTCCACCTTAACGCGCAGCGTATATACCGTATCGGCGCATTTGCCATTGTCCGGCGCTTTCATGCCGCTGATCCCGCTTACCACTACGGCATTCGTGTTCGTCGTTTTATAGGTCGTACCGTTCCCGGTCACCGTCACCCGGCTGCTGTCGATGGCGCCCTGGATAAAAATCTGTCCACTGCTGTCCGCAAACACCGACAGCCCGCTTACGGCGCTATACGGCTCACCCATCGGCGCAATTGCCAATCCATACTGAGTATAGTTATTGGCAATCTTTACGGAAGCCTCAAAATCCTTCATTCCCTCCTGCTTCCATGTCAGATAGGCGCTCTGGTTGGCGTTTGCCTTGTGATCTGTTCGCAGATACGCGGTGCTGAAATCCACCGTGGTGGAATCCGGCAGAGGGATCTGCTTTACGCAGTTCCAGAAATCAACAGGCGACCCCACCTCTCTGGTCTTGCCGTCCGCCGGAAAACGGTAAGCGGCAAAAGCGCTCTCCAAATCCGCCACGTCGATATCGGTCAGATTCTGAAACAGCGTCACATCAGCCGGATCCGGCTCCGTCAAATCGACTTCCATATCCGACAGCTTCGTTACTGTGAACCGCTCAAAACCACCCTGGTTGCATCCCGTGGAATACAGGGAGAAAACGCCGCCCAGATAGCTTTCGGTCACAGCCACTGTCACCTTCACATCGGGATATTCCTTCACCCAGGCTGTGAGGGAGTTGTTTTCCTCTTTCACACAAAGTGTATATAATGTATTGGCGCATGCGTTGTTATTCGGTATCGGCATGCCGGAGATTCCTTTGACCAGTACCTGGCCAGCCTTCGTGATTTCATAACTGGCATTATTTCCCGTCACGGTGACCCGGCTGCTGTCGATGGCACCCTGCACGTAAAGCCATCCGTCGCTGTTTACAAATACGGCCAAACCGTTCCCGGTGCTATAGGTCTTACCCTGGGGCGCTACCGCCAGGCCGTACTCTGTCCAGTTATTGGCAATCGTCACCGACGCTTCAAACTCCTTCAAGGTTTCTTTTTCATAGGAGAGATACGCCGTTATCTTGTCGGCCCCCTTGTGTTCCGGCCTCAGGTACGCTTCACTGAACGTTCTGGCGTCCGTCTCATCAGGTAATGTAAACGCTTTGGCACAATTCCAGAATGTGGAGGGGCTGCCCTTCGTCCGCTGGCCGTCCTCCGCAAAACGGTAGGCCGTAAAAGCGCTGTCCAGGGCTGCCATATCCGCGTTATGGAAAATACCGGAAACCGTGGCGGTGTCGCCTAACGCCGCGATGATTTCATAGCCGCATACCGTACAGGCCTGGGCTGCGTCTTTCGTAGCCGGAGCGCCCGGAGTGTGGGGCTCTGCCGTTGCCTGCGTCTGGCATACGGTACAGGTATTGCTGTGACCGTCTGCACTTGCGGTCCATTTCGTATCGTCGTAGGTATGGCCGGTCGCCGGTATCGTGACAGCCTCCTGTGTCGTCGGCACCTTGGCCAGAGAATCCCAATAGAGCTTGCCGCAAGTGCAGATATAGTAGGCTTTGTTTCCGGAATTGGCGCAGGTAGCCGAAGTTTCCGGGATCAAGGTCAGAGTTTGCTCTGAGCAGACATGCGCGCCCATATCCACAATGGTCAGGGACTTAAAACCTCCGTTGCCGCCGCCGGAGGAATACAACACGACTGTCTTCTGACTCATATCAAAATCCGCCGGCAGGTCATACCATCTGTTTTCCGTTTCGTTCGTCCCGTACCCGTTAATCCAGGCTCTTATCTTCCCGTCTTGTATCTCCACTTTCAGCGTGTATGTCTTTCCCGCCGTGCTCTCATCTATCCTTGCGTCCGGCAGAGACGATACGTTCGGGAAACCATTGTTTATACTATTTCCCCGTATGCGGAGGATATTGCTTCCGTTCTCGTTAAT
>JAAWCS010000087.1 GCA_022793375.1 Lachnospiraceae bacterium | reverse complement strand
CCCGGAGAGCGCAGCGCCTGCTACTCAGCCGATATGCTGCTGCGGCAATATAAGCGGGTTCGGAGTGTAAAAAAGAAAAAATTCAGCTATCGGGACATTCGTTCCGTCTATACAATCGTCTTATTTGAAAATAGTCCGAAAAAATTCCATTCATATAAAGAAAACTATCTACATTACTTCTCTCAGAAATCGGATACCGGCTTGGAGCTGGAATTGCTGCAAAAATATTTGTTTGTGCCGCTTGACATCTTCCGAAAAATCCAGGAAAATAGAAACATAGCAGATAAATGTGAGGCGTGGCTGGTGTTTTTGAGCATGGACGAGCCGGAGAAAATCGGCAGGCTTTTAGAACAGTATCCGGAATTTCGTCCTCTGTATGAGCAGATATATGGCCTGTGCCGAAATGTTGGGAGAGTGATGGAGATGTTTTCGGAAGAGCTGCGGGAACTGGATCGAAATACGGTGGATTTGATGATCGATGAGATGCAGGAGAGGATAGAGCGGCAGGAGGAAGAGCTGGGGCGGAAAGAGGAGGAACTAGGGCGAAAGGATAAAGAACTGCAGGAAAGCCGCCGCCAGCAAAAAGAGGAACGCCGAAAAAGCGAAGAGGAATTCCGGCGTTTGCGAGCGCGTATCGCTGAATTAGAGAAGGATCCGGGAAGGGGGTAGAAACGCGCCAGGGCTGGCAAAAAAGATGCACAGCCGAAAAAGGGAAGCGCGAAAGGGATAAGACAAAATGAGAGTTACAGCATCTGAGCCGGAGGGTTCGGGTGCTGTTTTTTTGGGTGTACCCAGCGGTACATCGATGAATCAACAGGTGGTCTGCTTGCGTCCGGTCACGGGCCGTGAGCTGCGCGACACAAGATCAAAGAAAGGAAGGGGCACATTATGGTGACAAAAGAAAAAATCCTCAAAAAGGCCGATCCAAATCAAAACGCCGGCTTAACAGGGACCAGGAAGAATTATGACAGATGGCTGGATGAATGGCTGTCCTTCCGGAAAATGAGAGTCAAGGAATCCACGTATATTCGCTACCGAAATATGGTTGATAATCATATCCGGCCGTATTTGGGCCGGCGGCCGATCGAAGAAATTGACACCGTTGCCATGGAAGCATATGTATCTAAGCTTCTGCAAAGCGGCCGCTTGGACCGACAAGGCGGGCTTTCCGCCAAAAGCATTTTAGATATTCTTACGGTCGTAAAAGAGAGCTTCCGTTATGCCGGTTCACACGGCGTAGATACGACTTGCCGCTTTGAACATGTCTGCGTAAAACGCAAGCCGCAAGAGATGCGGGTATTAAGCCGACAGGAGGAAAAAGAACTGGTGGGGCTGCTTTTGGCAGATACGGATTCTTACAAGCTGGGCGTGTTCCTTTCATTATATACCGGGATCCGCATCGGAGAATTGTGTGCGCTTCAATGGAAAGATATTTCGCTGGAGGATCAGACTCTGAGGATTCACAAGACGCTGCAGCGGCTGCAAAAGACAGATCCCGGAGAAAGGGACAGAACCCATGTTGTGATCACCGAGCCCAAAAGCCATATGGCAAAGCGGGTTATTCCGCTGCCGGATTTTGTCGTCGAGGTAGTCGCGGCGTTTAAGGGCCTGCCGGAGGCCTACGTAGCGGCAGGAAAGGAAACCGGCTACGTGGAACCAAGGACGATGCAGAATCGTTTTAAAAATTATGTAAATGAAAGCGGGATTGGTGATGCGAATTTTCACTCGCTGCGGCATACGTTTGCCACAAGATGTGTGGAGTCGGGCTTTGACATCAAGAGTCTGAGCGAGATTTTGGGCCATTCGAGCGTAAAAATTACGCTGGATCGGTATGTCCATTCCTCTTTAGAGCAAAAACGGGCGAATATGGAAAAACTGAAAGCCTGCTATCCGGCTCAGGCAGCCGGGACGAAGAAAAAAGAAAAGGCGGCGTATGGAAAATAGAAACGCCTGGCTGCAAATTGAATGGGGAAGCGGATGTGTCTGAGGGGGTATTTTCGTCAAGTAAGATACTCTACGAAAATTTATACCGACTTGCCCCTGAGGCGGTTCGTCTCTTCAATCTAAATTGAACCGTCCTATCGCGTTACTTCTTTATTCATTGCCTTGAAAGGTTGTATACAGATAAAAAGCAAAGGCACCT
>JAAWCS010000028.1 GCA_022793375.1 Lachnospiraceae bacterium | reverse complement strand
GGAATCATACCGAAACCCGCTGCAAATCATTCAAAATAAGTCGTTGCGAACGGTTAGTACGTATAAAATAGCTGGCTACAAAACGGCTACAAAATTCGTAAGAAACCTATGTACAGCCCGAAATACGTGGATTATTTGGATAAAATGCGTATCGAGAGTGCATTTTATAACCCTAAATCAAAGCCCAAGACCTGAGGGGGAACAAGGCGAACGTAGAGAGGGACTTTTAAAGAGAGATGCTGTAAAGTATGGCGGCTGCTGTATTTTGCGGCATCTTTTGTTTGCTCAAATGAAAAACGTAAAAGTTCGGTAAAGCCCCGCCAGGCTGGGAACATTTATTTTACAAAATTTCATAAAACCCCTTGACATTTGATTCAGCTGTGATATAATCTAAAGCAACATATCTGCTCCGATATTGTTATGATTCTCAAATGCGTTGCCTGCATTCTGCGGGAACGTATGAATTCCCAATTGTTTTTAAGTTTTGAAAGCATTGTAAAAGTGTATCACTATGCCCTGAGAACACGGGCAAAACAGAGGAAACACCACAAGGGTGTCCCATGATGCCCTGGGAACACGGGCGGACAGAGGAAACACCGCAAGGGTGTCCCATTATGCCCTGGGAACACGGGCTTATAAAAGAGAGGAGGAAGTATGCGTACAGGCATTGTGGCGGTCTGGGATACGGACCGGGAATATGCCGCGAAGTTAAGTGAATATCTGGACAGCCAGCGCCGGCAGCCGTCGGCTGTGGTAATGTATTCGGATCCGGAGACGCTCAGGCGGGCGGTGGAGACGAAGCAGGTGTCGATGACGCTGGCCGGGCGGCCGGTGGCGGGCAGCCCATGGCTGGAGGGAACCCCGGTTCTGACTTTGACAGAACGCAGAGAGGAAGCCGCGGCCACGGTCTATAAGTATCAACCGGCCTGCGAAGTGCTGCGGGCGCTTACCTGTTTTCAGGAAACGGCGGCCGTGCAGGAATTTTCTTACGGGGAGCCGGCCCGAATGCGGGCGGTGTATTCCCCGCTGGGCGGGTGTCTCAAGACATCGTTTGGCCTGGTGATGGGCTATATATTGGCGGAGAATAGGGACTGTCTGTTTGTGAGCCTGGAGGCCCACTCGGGTTTTCGTACCCTTTTTGAACGCCAGTATCCGGTGGATCTGTCGGACTTGTTTGCGGCAATACGCCAGGGCGACAGCATTCGCGGCCGGCTGCCGGAAGTGCTGCAGGTATTTGGCAGGCTAAAGTATATCCCGCCGGTGATCTGGCCGGAGGATGTGCGGGAAGCCGAACGCGGGGAACTAAAAGAACTGCTGCAAACACTGGCGCAGGGCGGCGGCTTTGACGAACTGATTGTGGATGTAGGGCCGGATCTGGCGCGGCCGGAGGAGGTGCTCTCCTGGAGCGACGATATTTATATGCTGGAAAAAGCAGATGCATTTTCGAGAGCGAAATTGTCCGAGTACGGTACGTATTTAAAGCAGCGCGGCTATGAAGGACTTTTGGAACGGACGCACAGAATCGCCCTGGATTCGCTGTCGGAGGGAACCCCGGCCGTCCATCTGAACCAGTGGCAGCGCTGGGAACAGCTGGTTCCGGAGGTAAGACGCATTTTGGCGCAGGAGGAAGCGGATGCGTGAGAAGGCCAGGAACAGGACAGAAGAAAAAAGGTGGGAAAAACCGCCGGCCGTATCGTCCGCCGTGCGTTCCTGCCTGGAGGAGGACTGCCGCCAGGAAATTCTCAGGCGGGCGGCCCGCGAGAAGGAAATCAGCGACGAAGGTTTGTATGCGGTGATCGATCAGGTGCTGGCGGAGACGGCCAAGGAGCGCTACCTTTCGCTGGCAGACAGAGGGCCTTTGCGGCAGCGGCTGTTTGACGCGTTTCGCCGCCTGGATATTTTGCAGGAACTTTTGGAGGACGAAACGATCACGGAGATTATGGTCAACGGCCATCGGGATATTTTTGTAGAACGGGGCGGCCGTGTGTTTCGCTGGGAACGCGGTTTTGAAAACCGCCAGAAATTAGAGGATGTGATTCAGCAGATTGTAGCCCGGGTAAACCGGGTCGTCAATGAATCCGCGCCGATTGTGGACGCCCGTCTGCCGGACGGTTCACGGGTGAACGTAGTGCTGCCGCCGGTCGCATTGGGAGGGCCGGCGCTGACGATCCGCAAATTTTCTCAGGCGCCGGTTACGATGGAGCAGCTGATCGGATGGAATTCGATCGGTTCGCAGCCGGCCGCCTTTTTAAAGACATTGGTGCAGGCCCGCTACAATATTTTCATATCCGGGGGGACCGGTTCCGGCAAGACGACGTTTTTAAACGCGCTTTCGCAGTTTATACCGGATAACGAGCGGGTGATTACGATTGAGGATTCGGCGGAGCTTAGGCTCGTGGAGCAGCCGGATCTGATACGGATGGAAACCCGCACGGGCAGCACCGATACGGCGATCTCAATCCGGCAGCTGATCCGCTGCAGCCTGCGCATGAATCCGGACCGGATAATTGTCGGCGAGGTACGGGGAGAGGAGGCGCTTGACATGCTGCAGGCCATGAATACCGGGCATGACGGCTCTCTCTCCACCGGCCACGCCAACAGCCCTTCGGATATGCTGATGCGTCTGGCGACGATGGTCTTGATGGGGGCGGAACTGCCGCTGGCGGCGATCAACGCCCAGATCGCTTCGGCGATTGATATTCTGGTTCATTTGGGCAAGCTTCGCGACGGCAGTCGAAAGGTATTATCAATTATGGAGGTAGGAAGCAATGAAGGTGGAACGATCCGTCTCAATCCCATTTATGAATTTGCGGAAACCGGCGTGGATGAGCAGGGACAAATCCGGGGAGAATGGAGACGGCAAAAAAACGGGCTTACAAACGTCCATAAGCTCGCCCTGGCCGGACTGCCGGATCTGCTATGACAGCTATCGGCTGTCGTTGTGGGAATGGCTTTTGTACGGGGCGGCCGGCGCGCTGTTGACACTGGCGGTTGACTATGTATTTTACCGGGATCCCTTCTTTTTGCCGTTTTTAGCGCCGCTTGGCGCGGCGGTGCCCTGTATAATGAAACGCCGCTTGAAGAAACAGCGGCAGGAAAAACTGGGAAGCCAGTTTAAAGACGCGATCATGGCGCTGTCCTCGGCGCTTCAGACCGGCTATTCGGCGGAAAACGCCTGGCGGGAGGCATGGCAGGAAATGATCTGCATCTATGGTGAGCAGGCGCTGATTACCAGGGAGCTGGAATATATGGTAAAGGCGATTTCGGTCAACGAAACGCCCGAGCAGGTCGTCACGGAGTTTGCCGGCCGCTCGGGTCTGCCGGAAATCGAGAGCTTTGCCCAGGTATTCTGCCTGGCAAAACGCAGTAGCGGGGACCTGGTCGCGATTATTGACAGCACGGCCCGCACCATCAGCGAAAAACTGCGGGTGCGGGAGGAGATTGTGACCCTGACGACGGCAAAGCAGCTGGAGGAAACGATCATGTCGCTGATTCCGGCCGGCATCATTTTGTATCTCAATTTTGCCTTTGACGGCTTTTTGGAGGTGCTTTATACGTCAATGGCCGGACGGGGAATTATGACGGTCTGTCTGATTATTTACGCGGCGGCCGTTGCCCTGGGCTGGTCTATGGTGCGGTCGGAGAAGTGGTAGACGGGATAAGGAAGGCAGAATGGGACAAAAAATCGCGGTAATGGCCGCATTGCTGGCACTGGTTTGCTACTGGTGGAAAGTAGAACGGCCAAAAGAAGAAAAAAAGGAGCGGGAGCGGCAGATGATGGCGGATTATCCGGACATCCTTGCCAAGCTGACCGTACTGACCGGAGCGGGGCTTTCCCTCCCGCAGGCGTGGCTGAGGCTGGCGGCGGACTATGAAGCGGGACGGCAGAACAAAGAGAAACGCTGGGCCTATGAAGAGGTCGTGGCGACGGGGCGGCAGATTCAAAACGGCGTGTCGCCGGGCCGGGCCTTCGGCGAATTTGGCCGGCGCATCGGCTTTCATGCCTATATCAAGCTGGGAAACCTTTTGGAACAGAATATGAAAAAAGGGACAAAAGGGCTTGGCGATATGCTGCAGGCGGAAGCGTACCAGGCGTTTGAAGAGAGAAAACACCAGGTTCGCAGAGTCGGGGAAGAGATCAGCACGAAGCTGTTGGTTCCGATGTTTATGATGTTTGGCGTGGTTCTGATTGTGATAATCATTCCGGCCCTGCTGTCTTTTTCGTTTTGACAGGGCGGAGCAAATATGGATGCGCCGCAGATGTGCGTAAATGTATGGGAGCATTGAAAGAACATTAAAGAAATATACAGGATACCAAAAAAAGGGCGGGAACAAGGAGAGGAGATAAGAAATGGCGGAAAACAAAAAAAGCGGATTCTTGAAACGACTGGTTTTTTTAGGAAACGATACGGAGGGCGCGGGGGTGATTGAGGTAGTCTTGATCCTGGTGGTGCTGATTGCCCTTGTGATCCTGTTTAAAGAGCAGATCATGGATCTGGCAGAGCTGATTTTTGGAGACATGTTTACAAAAGCGCAGAGCGTTTTTTAAGAAAAAACCTGCAAAAAGCGGTCTGGGAAAAAGGCCTGAGAGCAGGGTTTTAAAAAGAATCCGGAAAAGAACAGAGGAAAGGCAGGGGGCGGGACAATGGAGGACAAAAAACGCGGGTTTGGCGGGCAGATTACGGTATTTTTAACATTGATTTTGACGGTGCTTGTCTCCTTTTTATGCGTGGCGCTGTATTCGGCCCGTACTGCGGGAAGTCGGTATTTGTTCCTGGCGGCATCGGAGGCGGCGGCTAAGTCGATGTTTGCCGCTTATGATACCCGGGTGTGGGAACAGTATCGGATTTTAATGCTGACAGACGAGACGCTTTGCGGGCAGCTGGGAGAAGAATGTCGGGCGGCGTACAGCGGAAACGGTTCTCTGTTTCCCGTGACGATCGCGACGGTTGAGATGACGGAGGCGGAACGATTTGCGGACAACGGGGCGGCTGCGTGGGAAGAAGGCGCAGTGTCTTATATGGAAAACCGGCTGCCGGTGGAATTTGTATCCTGGCTGTGGGAACAAAGCGGCCTGGCGTCCGGCCTGGAGGATATGAAGCGCTGGATTACAGGTTTTAAAGACCTGCTGGAGCCGCTTACACAGCTGGAGAAACAGCTGTGCGGCCTGGAAAAGCAGCTGTCCGAAGCCGTAGCGGCCTTTGAACAGGGAAAGCAGCTCGCGCAAAGCATTGGAAACAGCGCCCAGGCTTTGTCGGGGCTTCTGGCCGAAGAAGCGGGGGAGGAGGAGATAGAGGCGGCCTGGAACGCGCTGCAGGAGACTTTCGGTCAGCTTTCACAGTATACGCAGGGGCGGCAGGACAGCGTATCCCGCCTGCTGAATAAAGCCGCGCAGCAGCTTCAGGCAGCCGGACGGCTCAAACAGCAGATCGAAGAACTGATGGAGACTCTGGGCGCGGGCGGCGAGTCGCCGGGAGCGGCCATAATGACCGGGATCGGCGAGTATATCGTCAGTTTAACCGAGCGGGCCGACTTTTTGCAGCGGCTGCCGGAGGAACTTTCAGGCCAGCGGGCATTTTTGGAGCAGCTTAGCGGGATCGGCCTTCCGTCCCTGGATACGGTGCTTTCGGAAACCGGACAGGCAGCCCTTGACAGCCTGAAAGAAGCGGCGGGCGGCCTGGCGGGGGCGGAGTGGAGCCCGCCGCAGATGGGCATGAGCGAAGGCAGCGAGGAGGACGAGGCCAGCCTGCGTCAATTGCTGGATTTAAAAGACTGGCTGGAGCGGGGGATTATCTGGCTGACGGTTGGCGACAGCAGCGTATCCGAAGCGTCTCTCGCAGAAGAGATTACACGCAGCGAGCGGGACAGCAGCGCCGGCCTTGTAAATCAGGCGTATCGGAACCTTATCTATGGAGAGTACGCTCTGCGCTACACGGCCGATTACACGCAGGCAGGGGGCGCCGGGCTCCAGTATGAGACAGAGTATTTGATTGCAGGACAGGACAGCGACCGCGCGAACCTGGCGGCCGTGGCAGGAGAGCTTTTGCTGCTGCGCGGGGCGGCGAATTTGGCGTTCCTTTTGACAGACGAAGCAAAACGCACGGAGGTACAGGCATTGGCGATCGGGATTTCGGCCGCGCTGGGCGGTCTGGTGCCGGTGACGCTGATTTCCGGGCTGCTGATGGCGCTGTGGGCGCTGGCCGAAGCCGTGTGCGACGCGCGCGGGCTTTTTGCAGGCGGACGTGTCCCGTTTTGGAAAAACACGTCTGACTGGCGGCTGTCCTGGAGCAATATTTTGAGCCTGTTCGGCGGGGACTTTTTAAAGAGCTTTGACCGAGAACAGGGTATGGCGTATGAGGATTATCTGCGGCTGTTTTTGTTCCTGACACCCCTGCAGGAGAAATGCTTTCGCACAATGGAAATTGCCCAGGAAAATCTGCAGGAGCAGCGAAGCGGCCTGCAGATAGGGCAGGGCATAAGCGCGGCGCGAATTGTCGTGACCGGGCAGGCAGGCGGCGCGGACTGCCGGGCGCAGGTGGGGTACGGCTATTAAAAGCGGAAAATACTATGAGCGCGCCGGAATGCCCTGAAAAAGCGGACAAGGAGGTGATTTTCTGTGTTCCTTCTTTTGCAGAAAATACCAATATACAAATCTCTCTCCCAAACGAACCGGTGCCAAAACAGGCATTCGGATCCAATCGGCATTCGGCAAAACGAAGGGACACAGAAAATCACCTTCTTTCCACGCCGGTCATGGTCTGTGCGGGAGATAAAAGGAAAACAGGCAGCCGGGAACAATCCGCACACACGGCAGGCAAGCATGACGGTGGAGGCGGCCCTGGGTCTGACCTTTTTCCTGCTGCTGATCGTCTCCGTCTGCCAGCTGTTTTTGGTGATGGAATTACAGCTCCATATGCAGCGGGCGCTGGAACAGGTTGGCAACGAAGCGGCCGGTTACAGCTATGTGAGCAGCCAGATTCCCATGTGGGAAAGCGAGTCACAGCTGATCGGCCGGATTGAAGAGTATCTTCTGACTGAGTTAAGCGAAGAAGCCCTGCGTCTGCGTCTTGTATCGATACTGGACGGCGACGGGCTGGCGCGGTCTTTGGTGGAAGGCGGGGCAGGGGGGATTTCTCTGGAGGGAAGCAGTCTGCGAAACAACAACCATCGAATCCGCCTGGCGCTTTCTTACCGGGTTCGCCTGCCGGTGTCCGTCCTGGGTTTTGCAAGCATTGAACTGCACCAGCAGAGCTACCGCTATGCCTGGCTGGGGGATGCGGAACCGGAAACCAAGGAGGGCCAGGACGGACAGGAGGAACCGATGGTCTATGTAACGCAGAACAGTCAGGTATATCACTTGACGCCGTCCTGTACGCACTTGCGACTGTCTGTACGGGAGGTGGCCCCCGGCAGTATCGATGCCCTGCGCAATGAAAACGGCGCCAAGTATTATGCCTGCGAGCTGTGCCATCCCAACGGGACGGAAGCGGTTCTGTATATTACGGGGGACGGAAACCGATATCATGGAAGCCGGGAATGCGGCGGAATCCGCAGGAATGTGACAGCTATCCCGCTAAGCCAGGCGGAGGGGCTTAGGCCCTGCAGCCGCTGCGGGCAGGCAGGGAATCCGTGAGAACACGGGCGGTGTCCCACTATGCCCTGAAAACACGGGCAGGAAAGAGGTAACACCACAAGGGTGTCCCACTATGCCCTGAGAACACGGGCAGGAAAGAGGAAACACCACAGGGGTGTCCCATTATGCCCTGAGAACACGGGCAGGAAAGAGGAAACACCACAAGGGTGTCCCATTATGCCCTGAAAACATGGGCAGGAAAGAGGTAACACCACAGGGGTGTCCCACTATGCCCTGAAAACACGGGCAAGAAAGAGGTAACGGATGGGGAAGGAAATTTGGTTTTTAACTTGGGTGGCCGTATGGGCGGCTGTGGATCTGCGCAAAAGGGAAATCGGAGCGCTGTCTCTGTGGCTGGTACTGTTGGGCGGCGCGATATGGCAGCTGGCCACGGAACAGCTGTTTCGGTGGGACACGGCGGGCGGAATTCTGATCGGCGGTATTTTTTGGATGTTTTCCTGCCTGTCAGGCGAGCGGATGGGCAAGGGCGACGCGCTGGTGATCTTATGCATTGGCCTGTACTTGGGCCTGCGCGCTGTCCTGGCGGTCCTTCTGATCTCCTTTTTGTTCTCATCTGTCTGGGCGTGCTACCTGCTTTTGATAAAGAGAAAGACAAGACGCTATGCAATGCCGTTTGTTCCGTTTCTGGCGGCGGCTTCGTGGATCGTGACGCTGGGAATTTTGTAGCGGGAACGCGGAGAAACAACAGAGAGAAACGACGGCAAATGCCTGACAGTGAATGGTAAAAAAGGAGAAGATCAGTGAAAAAGAAAAACAATCAAACGATGGGGGCTGGAACGATGAGAACGGAAAAGAAGGAAACAGGAATACGAAAGGCGGGGGAAAGAAAAAGGAGGAGCGGGCTGTCCATGCAGCGAATCCTGGTCCCCAGCGGGATTATACAAAAGAAGGAACGGGAGGGAGGGCGGCGTGTGAGGAACGGCCGGCTTACCGCAAAATCCTGCAAGGCCAGTTTCACGATTGAGGCGGCGCTTCTTGCCCCGCTCCTTCTGGCCGTGATTTTCTTGCTGCTGCAAATGACGCTGTATCTGCATGATTCCGTGTACGCATCGGCCTTGCTTCACGAACAGGCCTGGAGCGCGCGCCTGGAGGCGGAGAGCGGCCGGATGCCGGAATATACGCAGAATACACAGGATACGCAGACGACGGTTTTGCGCTATGTCGACGGCGGGACGCATGTAAACGGACGAGTCTGCCGTGCGGAGGCAGGTTATGAGATTTGTCTTTTGCCGCGATTTGCGGCCTTGATTTTTACCGGTCAGCCGGAAAGACGGCAGATGCAGGTAACGGAAAAAGCGATGGATACGCCGGCTTTTCTGAAAATCGCCGGCGCGATTTTGGAGGAGATACGGGAATGAACAGGGAAATTCGATATGAACGGGATTTGATGCATGTGTATATGGTATTGCCGGCGGACGGCGAAGCTTCGGATTATCGGCATGCGATGATTCTGGAAAACCGCATTCCGGGCTTTTTGCCGGTGCGGATGCGGCAGCGAAACGGCAAGGAGGAATACTATTATGATATTTCGTCGCAGGTAAGCCTGGAGGAATACCTAGAACATCGACCGCTGTCCGCCGATTTTTTGCGGCAGCTGGTCTTTACGATCTGCCGTCTGCCGGAAGCCCTGCGGGACTACCTGCTGACAGAGGAGAGTCTGGTGCTGGAGCCGGAAACGATTTTTTACAGAGAGGACAGGGGACAATTTCTTTTGTGCCTGTATCCGGAAGGAAAGCAGGAGGTTAAGGCCAGCCTGCGGACGCTTATAAAGTACCTGATGGGAAAGGCCGATCCGGAGGAAGCCTCCTGCGGCGTGCTCTGCTATGAGTTGTACGGTCTGCTGCAAAAGGAGAATTTCTGTCTGTCGGAATTTCAGGCCGCGCTGGAACAAAATACGGTCAGGGATTCCCCCAAAGAACCGGAAAAGAAAAAAAGAGCGAAACAGTTCTTTGCGGGCCGCCGAAACGGTGGTATAATGAAACCGGTCAGGCGCGAAGCCTGAGAACGGGAAGGGGCAGGGACGGCCGATGCAGATTGACAATGGCGGCTACGGGCCGCGGAATCGCCGCTTTTATCCACTTGTGACATGGGTTTTACTGGCGGCGAATATTGTGTACTTTTTGGTTTTGGAGTGGGGCGGGTCTACGGAGGATGGCTACTACATGGCGCGCCACGGTACGCTGATTGCGGCGATTGTGCTGGAGGAAGGGGAGTGGTATCGTCTGTTTACCTCTTTCTTTATGCATTTTGGGATTAGACATATATTTAACAACATGCTGCTCCTGGGCTATCTGGGGATGCTTCTGGAGAGATACCTGGGGCATTGGCAGTTTGCCGTAACATACCTGGCGGCGGGGCTGGGCGCCAACGCGGTATCGATGGTCTATTACCTGCTGACCTCGCCGTATGCCAACTGTGCGGGAGCGTCGGGGGCGGTATTTGGAATCGTGGGAGCCATGCTGTGGGTCGTACTGCGTCACCGGGGACGGCTGGAGGAGCTGACCAGTACCCGGCTGTTGATGATGATTTTCTTTACGCTGTATACAGGATTTACAAGCATCGGCATCAACAATGCCGCGCATATATCCGGTTTGGCGATCGGCTATCTGTGCGGGATGTGCTTTTACCGCAGGGGGGCAGCGATCGGCCCGTGGCTGAAACGGCGCCTGCGGCGAAACTTTTAGGGACAGGATACTCGAAAAAAGACGGGTAAATAAAAAGAAGGAGAGAGATAGATTATGAAGAAAAACGATTGTATTTTCTGCAAAATCGCGGCGGGTGAGATTCCGTCCAGCACGATTTATGAGGATGAGGACGTGCGGGTGATTTTGGACTTGGGCCCGGCCTCACAGGGACATGCGCTGATCCTTCCCAAGGAACACTATGACGATGTATGCAGTCTGGATCAAACGCTGGCCGCTAAGCTTCTGCCGCTGGCGGCCCGGATCGGACAGGCAATGAAAAAGGGACTGGGATGCGCGGGATTTAATCTGGTGCAGAATAATGGAAAAGCGGCCGGGCAGACCGTATTTCATTTCCATATGCACGTCATCCCCCGCTATGAAAACGGGCCGGAAATGGTAGCCTGGGAACCGTGCAAGCCGACGGCAGAGGAATTGGCAAAGACGGCGGAACGGATTCGCGGCGCCCTCTAAGAGAAGGGCCGGAAAAAGATAAAGAGATTTTATAAAAGACTGCCGAAGGACAGAGATTTTATACAATATATGGTAGAAATGAGTAAAACGAAGGGGCCATGTTTTGTATTTTATCCGGGTTTTGCGGCAGTCTTTTCCAGGCTGTGCCGGCATTCAAGGCGAAAAGGAGCGTCCCGTGCATCTGCTCAAAACGGGCTGCCGAAATGGCGCTAAAATTCGGCGCCAAAATTTGGCTACAGAAATAAAAAGCGCTTCCCTTTATTGACAATATATGGTATACTGTTTAAGAAAGTCAATCGTCTAAAGGTTCAGTACGGCACACAGCTTATGAACAGAAAAGCGAGCGGCTTTTATTATGTTTACGATAAAAATTATCAGGAAAAGGAGCGACAGAAACGAGATGGGAAAGCAAGTGGATTCCCTCGCCGGCCGGGGGATAAAACGAAGCCTGAATGGAAGGATATTGAGGAATACGACGCTTAATATTCTAATTTTGGTGGTCATATGTTGTGCGATTATGGCCTTTTCCATGCAGTCACTTGCCAACAACATTTTGTTGGATAGCCTTCAGCCAATGGCCCGGCAGTCGGCAAAGACCGTAGAGATCAACATCCATATGCTGGCGGACCGTATGATGACGATTGCTGCGGATCCCCGTATGAACGCGGCGGCGGCCGGCGGGGCGGAGGAAACAGGGGCCTTTGGCGTAAATGAGACGACGGCGGAAAGCCGCAGGGCGGTATTGGAGGAAGCGGCAGAGATTTATGAACTTTACACGATTGCCCTGTATGACTTGAACGGGCAGCTGATGCAGGGGATCAACGATGCGCCGCAGAGCCTGGACAGTGATTTTCTTGCGCTTTTAAAGGAGACGGACAATCTGACAACCGATCCGAGCACCATCTACGAGGGTAAGCTTGGCATTATGATGGGCATGCCGGTGAAGGGAGTCGAGGAGACCGCTTTTTATGTGATGGGCGTATATAAATATGACACGGTCAACGATGTCATCAGCAGTATCAATCTTGGCAGGAGCGGTATGGCTTATATGGTTGACCGGGAGGGCATTGTTACCGGCCATCCGAACCAGTCCATGGCGCTCAATAAGAGCTCGCTGGCTCAACTCAGCAACGGCAACACAGACGCGGTGGAGCGGATTACCACCGGAGAAACAGGAGCAACCGAGTTTCCGATCGACGGAGAAAAGATGCTGGTGGCATATTCTCCTATCCGCGGGACGCAGTGGTCGCTGGTGATCCAAATCCCCAAGGCGGATTACAATCATTTTATAAACGCGGCAATGCTTGTGTCAATTCTGGCAACCATGGCGATCGTGGTTGTCTCGATACTGCTGGTTCTGCGCCTTGCCCGTTCTATCTCGCATCCGGTGAAGCGTGTAACGGACCGGATGGTGGCCCTTTCCGACGGCGATCTGCATACGGAGGTGCTCCCTGTCAGCACCGGAGATGAACTGGAGGTCATGACCGAGACACTGGATGCTACGCTGGAAAGCGTCAACCGATACATATCCGATATTCAGCAGGTCTTGACGCTGGTTGCCGACGGCGATCTGCGCACCGGGCCGCAGGTGGACTATAAGGGCGATTTTGCACTGATCCGCGGCAGCCTGTGCACGATCACGGAGTCAATGAACGAAACGCTCCTTGGGTTCCGTGCCGCCGCCGACCGGCTCACCAATATGGCGGAGCAATTGAGCGGGCAGTCCGCACAGCTGCATCAGGCATCGCTGGAACAGAACCGTTCCACGGAAGAACTGGTCCATGAGGTGACTCATGTGAAGGACCGGCTGGCCGACGTTACAAAGAGCAGCGACCGGACCCGTTCCCAGACAGAAGAGATTATCCGGCGTATTCAAGGCGCCAACGAACAAATGGCGTCTCTGTCCAGTGCGATGGATGACATCAGCACCAATGCACAGCAAATTACAAAAATCGCAAAAGACATTGAGGACATTGCGTTTCAGACCAATATTCTGGCGATCAACGCCTCCGTGGAGGCGGCTCGCGCCGGAACCGCCGGAAAAGGCTTTGCAGTTGTGGCAAATGAGGTGAAGCAGCTGGCGGCTAAGAGCGCGGAGGCCGCGCAGAGCGCGACGGGTATGGTCGACAACACCAAGACAATTATCCGCACCGGTGTGGAGATGACGGCGGAAACGGCCGATTCCCTGCGGGCCATTTCCGATGTTTCCACACAGATCAGCACGATTTCGGATCAGCTGGTGACGGCAGTACAGAGTCAGGAGGCAGCCCTGATTGACATGGAGGCGCGGATTGCCACTATTTCTTCTATTGCGGACCGCAATCTGCAAAATGCAGGGGAAACAGAGCAGTCCAGCGGTTCGCTGGCAAAAGAAGCCGAAGCGCTCCAGTCCCAGGTACGAAAATTTATTTTGAAGGAGAAATACAGCAAATGAAACGGATTTCTGCGATATTTTTAAGTCTGCTGCTGATGATGTCGCTGATGACAGCCTGCAAAAGCCAGACGGAGCTTCAGGACGGCTATTATACCGCTCAGGTATCTGAGTTCAGCCATGGCTGGAAGGAGTATATCACCATTCTGGTAAAAGGCGGCAAGATTGTCTCCGTAGAATACAATGCGGAGAATGCCAGCGGTTTTATCAAGAGCTGGGATAATGCCTATATGCAGTCAATGCTCCATATCAACGGCACCTATCCCAACGAGTACACGCGTTATTATGCTGGCCAGCTGCTGGAGGAGCAGAGCGAGAGCGGCGTTGACGCGATCACCGGGGCGTCGTCCTCTCATAAAACATTTTTGCTGCTGGCACGGGCGGTTCTGGAGCAGGCCAAAAAGGGAGATTCCAGCATCGCGATCGTGAATATAGCTCATTAAGTTTTGCGTCTCCATTGGGAATCGCTTAATCATCCGCGGCGGCAGGTTTCGATCAGGTCCACGACCGTGCGGATCGCGTCGCGGTCTGCGGCGGCTTCCATGGCGCGGGTAAACTGGCTGCGTTTTTCGTAAAGCTCGTTTACATCGTGGAGCAGTCGTTCTTTGCTCAGTTCTTCTTCGGGCAGTACCATGCTGTAGCCCTTGGCTTTGTAGGAATCCGCGTTGAGGATCTGGTCGCCCCGGCTGGCTTTCAGCCCCAGCGGAATCAGGAGGGCCGGTTTATTGAGGGCCAGCAGTTCGCAGATGGCATTGGCGCCGGCTCTTGAGATAACGATATCGGCCATCGCAAACAAATCTTTTAACGGCGTGCCCATGTACTCATACTGGACATAGCCCGTTGTCCGGCTCAGGCTTTCGTCGAGATGATCTTTGCCGCACAGATGGACAATCTGGAAATGTGCGAGCAGTTCGGGCAGGGCTTCGCGGACGGCGTTGTTGATCTTAACAGCGCCCAGGCTGCCGCCGATAATTAAGAGCACCGGCTTGTTGGCAGAGAAACCGGTAAGCTTCAGCCCGGCCAGCCGGGAGCCGTTTAGAAGTTCGTGGCGGATCGGGCAGCCGGTGTGGACGGCTTTTTCGGCCGGCAGGTTCTGCAGGGTTTCGGGGAAATTGCAGCATACGCGGGTGGCGGAGGGGATGCAGAGCCGGTTCGCCAGACCCGGGGTCATGTCCGATTCATGGATGATGACCGGGATGCGCAGCCCCTTGGCGGCGAGGACGACCGGGACGGCGACAAAGCCGCCTTTGGAAAAAATGATATCCGGCCGATGCTTTTTCAGCAGTTTTTTGGCTTCGCCAAAACCTTTTAGTACGCGGAACGGATCCGAGAAATTTTTGAGATCAAAATAACGGCGCAGCTTGCCGGAGGAAATCCCGTCGTAGGGAATGCCCGCCTGCTCGACCAGCGATTTTTCGATTCCGTTGTAGGAGCCGATGTAGCGAATCTCGTAGCCCTTTTCTTTGAGAAGCGGCAGCAGGGCCAGGTTGGGGGTGACGTGTCCGGCCGTGCCGCCGCCGGTTAAAATGATTTTTTTCATGCGGTTTGTTCCTTATATAATTTTAACGCGCGGGCCAGCTGGTCCGGGCAAGATGTACCTTTACCGTTGCAGTCGATGCCGGAAAGACGCTCGATTACGGTGTCGATCTGCATGCCGACAAGCAGTTTGGACAGGCCGGCGGTATTGCCGTCGCAGCCGCCGACAAATTCTACCGACTGAATGATATCGTCCTGGATTTCGAAGTGGATGGCACGGCTGCAGGTGCCGAACGTTTTATAAGTCATAGTATATGTCTCCTCTTTGGCATAAATTGCATGCCTGGATATCATAGCACATTTTTGGGAAGAGTTCTATTGTTTTTGAAAAAAACTTGCTCCTTTTTATGTTTATGAGAACGAGAAGGATTTCAGTATCATTTAGTATTGCTGTTTTGGATTTTATTATGAGGGGCCGGGAGGGCGGCAAGGCTGGAAAAATATAGAAAAGTCAATGGCGTGTAGACGTGAAAGGAAGCGTAGGGACGCTTGTCAAAACACAAATATCTGGTATAATGAAAACAGTCTGAAAGAGAGGAGCAAAGCAATGCTGGGGATTATCGGTGCGATGGAAGTGGAGGTGGCCCGCCTGAAAGAGGCCATGGAGCAGCTAAAGGTGCATCAAAAGGCCGGGATGGAATTTTATAAGGGAAAACTGGCAGGCTGCGAGGCCGTGGTAGTGCGCAGCGGGGTTGGCAAGGTCAATGCGGCCGTCTGCGCGCAGATTTTGATCGATGATTTTTCGGCAGACCGAATTGTGAATACCGGGATCGCCGGTTCTTTGCAGGACAAAATCGATATCGGCGATCTTGTGATTAGTTCGGATACCCTGGAGCACGATATGGATGCGACCGGCTTCGGATACGCGCCCGGCGTGATTCCGCAGATGGATTGTTCGACCTTTGCGGCGGATGAAGGGCTGATCGCCCTGGCGAGGGAATGCTGCGGCCGGGTAAATCCGGATATCCATGCCTTTGTGGGCCGGATTGTGTCGGGCGATGCGTTTATTTCCGATAAAGAAAAAAAGGCGTGGCTGTCGGAGACGTTTCATGGCATGTGCACGGAAATGGAGGGGGCGGCCATTGCCCACACGGCGTACCTGAATCAAGTTCCGTTCCTGATTATCCGGGCTATTTCCGATAAAGCGGACGACAGCGCCCGGATGGATTATCCGGAGTTTGAAAAACAGGCCGTGGAGCACAGCGTCAATTTGATGCTGGCGTTGGCGCAAGAGCTGGCGTAGAGCAGTCATTGGAGCCGGACGCTTGACGCAGGGTGCCGGAGATGGCAAAACGATTGGCACAGGACGACAGCCGGCGCCGGCAAAACGACCGGCATAAAACGAGCCGGACGCGGCAAAAGGGCGCTTTCGGTCGAGCCGGACGCTGCGATATGGCTGAATTGTCAGATTATATAAGACTTTGTCGGACGAATCCTACTATTCAAACGGCTTCTTTCGGTTTACAATATTGGAAGAATATGGAAATCGAAAGGAGAATACAATGTTGGATATGGTTTTAAGCGTAATACGGGAACAGAGCGTTTTCGTGCTGATGGGATTGATGATTGCGGGAGGTTTGATTTCTCAGTTTATGGCGTCCAGACGCTATCGGAAGCTGCGCGGCGGGATTCAGTCGCTGGCGGCTTTGCAGGCTTCGCCGGCGTCCGCGTCATCGTCGCGGACACAGGCCGGAGCACTCGTTCGCTCGGAGAGAGCACAGCGGCGTCATGAGGAGCAGGCCAGACAGGAGCGAAAAGCACAACGGCAGTCGGAGCAGGAACATAAGTCCGAACAGGGGGACGAGCCGGCAAAGACCGATGTTTTTTCTGCGGAACGGACCGCCGGACAAGCCCCGGAGGAGGAGTTGCCCGTAAAAGCGGAGACGCAGGGCAAGGCCCCGCAGGCAGAAGGCGCCGGGGAAGAGGAGGTGGACAGCCAGCTTTTATATCTGCGCCAGAGCCTGGACCGGATCGCGGCCGGGCGCGACCAGAAGCTGGAGGAGGAGCCCCGCCGGCGGCGTAAGCTGTCACCGGCGGAGGAACAGATCATTGTAGATATCTTGAAGGAATATTTATCCTGAACCGGAGAGAAAAGAAGGAGAAGTACTATGGATAAGGAGCCGGCATGTTGATTTTATTTGGAACCAGGCGGACCGAGAAGCAGCTGACGGCGGGCAACGAATACCGCTGTCCCCGCTGCGGCAATGTCCGGCACTGGCCGGTTGTGCAGTATACGTCGTGGTTTTCGCTGTTTTTTGTCCCGCTGATTCCGTACCGGAAGAAATATTATGAGATGTGTCCGATCTGCCGCGCAGGGCGCGAAGTGAGCGCCGGGCAGGCACAGCGGCTGGAGAAAAAATAGGAACAAAAAAGACGACGAAGATACGGGGCTGTTTAAGATACGGGCCCACTCAAGTTACGGGTGCGTTCAAGATACGAGCCTGTTTAAGAGACAGGCCCAGACAGCATACAAGCATGTTTAAAAGCCGCACGGCTTATTGCAGGCAGGCAATAAACGGCGCGGCTTTTTTGCGTACAAAAAACAGAACCGAAATTGCCGGGGCCTGTGCTTACTTGAGTACCCCCGGCTCCTTTTGCCGTATATAGGACTCCAGCGTGGCCTTGTCGACGAGGGCCGGGATCACGCCCTGGCGGGTGATGCAGAAACCGGCCGCATATCCGGCAATGCGGATGGCCCGGCGCAGGTCATACCCGTAGAGCAGGTAGGAGGCCAGCGCGCAGATAAAGGCATCGCCCGCCCCGGTATTGTCTACCGGGGTAAAATCCATGGCCGGAAAGCGCTCGTCAATGCCGGCGCCTTTGACATAGCAGCCTTCGGCGCCCAGCGTGACGATCACGAGCCCCACGCCCTTACTAAGCAGATAGTCCGCTTTTTCGGAGAGCGAAGAAGAAAACAGCTCCCGCGGGCAGATTTCATAGATTTCGTCCAGGTTCGGCACCAGGATGTCAATGTGACGCAGAATATCGTCGCCGAGTCCGCTGCAGGCCGAGGGCTTGACAATCGTCTTTACGCCGTGCGCCTGGGCGGTCCGACAGGCGGTCCGCACGACCTCAAGCGCAATCTCGGTGCAGATCAGGCAGTATCCCGTATGGTCAAATAAATAGCGGTTTTCCTCAATATCCTCCGGCGTCAGCGCCAGGTTGGCCCCGGAGAGAATCGAAATCATCGAATCTCCCTTTTCCTCGACAAATATATAGGCGCGGCCGGTTGCCTGATTCGTGCTGCGCATAAGCCCGCTGCAATCGATGGCGTACTCCTTCATCGTGTCGTAAATCTGGTCGGACTCCACATCGTTGCCCACGCGCCCCACCAGACAGACCCGATGCCCCAGCTTGGCCGCGCCCACGGCCTGGTTGATGCCCTTGCCGCCCGGATAGCTGGCGGTGAGGGCGGTGCTGACGGTCTTGCCGCTGTGCGGCAGGGCAGGGAACGTTAAGTAAATGTCCATATTGATGCTGCCGATGACCGTGATTTTGCGGGTGCGCATGGAAAACGGGATGTCGACGGTACCCTTTGAGAGCAGTTCCAGCCCGGGCTCAAAGGGGCGGATTTCGGTTTCTTTCTTTTCAATGGTATCGATCAGGGCGCCGGCCAGGTAAGCGCCGAACGGGCCAAAGGGGATCGACAGTGAGGAAATGCGCGGAAAATCCCCCTGTTCGCGGCGGTCGTCTTTGAGCGAAACCAGGGAAACGTCATAGGGAATCTGGTAGTGGAGGGAGAGCGCTTTTTCATACAGCTTGAGCGCCGTGGCAAAATGGGTGCTGACCAGGCCGCTGACCGTGCGGGCGGCAATCCGGTGAATCAGCTTTTCATCCGCTTCCTGGAAAATGAGATCCTCATCAAAGAGCAGCTGATGATCGAACAGGCATTGGCGATAGCCTTCGAGAAAAGCGGCGGTGCGCGTCCCCGTTGTCAGCAGACAGCCGATTTCACGGTGGCCTGCGTCGATTAAGAGATTCGTCGCCCGATAAGCCATCCGTGCGTAATCGAGACAGCAGGACGGATTGTGCGGATCGTTGAAAGTAATATAAGGGATGCGGGAGTGCTGCAGCTGTTCGAGCGCCGCCGCCGATTCTTCTCCTAACGGCTCCCAGAGAATCCCGTCCACCTGGCCGGTGGTCGTCATCAGGAGAAGGTTTTTGCGCTCGCACTCGGCATCGTCACGGCTGTTGAGGATCTGCAGCATATAGCCGGCCTCGCCGGCGCGCTCAGTCATGCCGCCGACCAGACGCGCCATGGACATCGAGGAACGGAATATCACGCCCAGCACAAACGTGCGCAGCCCGGCCCGCACGCTCGGGGAGTAGGGCGCGTAGTTGTATTTCTTGACGACTTCCAGTACCCGCGTGCGCGTCGCGTCGCTGATGCTGTCGTCGTTGTTGTTGATAATTTTTGATACCGTAGAAGCGGATACGCCCGCGAGCTGTGCAATTTCTTTAATTGTCATAGGCTTTTCCCTTTCCGGCCGGTCATTCTGGCGACTGTTGTTGTATTTCTCCTGCCATTATACACCACAGATAGTAAAATGTAAAAACAAAAAAACAGCAAAAGTACCAAATACCCTATTGACATTCCAATCGTTTGATGGTATTCTGTGGTTAAAGAAAAAGTTTTCCGAAACAGTGTTTCCTCATTGTGGCAAAGCTTTTTCGCGGACATGCTTAGAAGGGGAGCAAGGCTTAAAAGCACAAAACATCTCAGGGATGTATATTATGCCCTAAGGATGCGGGCATGGAGATGAAACACCGCAAGGGTGTACCATTATGCCCTGAAAAGACGGGCAGACAGAAGAAAGGAGAAAAGACTATGAAAAAAGCAGCAGCATTACTCATGGCGGCCGTATTGACGTTAGGCCTGCTGGCGGGATGCTCCGGGAAGCCCTCGGACGGCGAAACCGGTACCAAGGGGGCCGACGCCCCGGCCGGTACGCCGGCGGAAGTGACAGAGCCGGAAGCTTCCGCGGATACGCAGTATAAGAAGGATATCCGTATCGGCACGCTGGCCGACCTGACCGTCGCCTGCCGCTACGCCGGCACGGCGACCGTTACGACGCAGACCTGCAACTCCACGTTCAACGGCCTGGTAGCCGTAGACGCAAACGGCGAGGCGTCCCCGGAGCTGGCCCTGGAGTGGAGCAGCAACGACGATGCGAGCGAGTGGACGTTTAAGCTGCGCGAGGGCGTTAAGTTCCATGACGGCAGCGATTTTACCGCCGAGGACGTAAAGTTTACATGGGAATATGCCAGCACCACGGAGAATGAGGGCATTTCCCAGCCGATCACCGGCGTGAGCATGGTGGACGAAGTCGTTGTCGTAGATCCCTACACCGTGACCTTCAAACTGAACACGAGCTCGGCCGACTGGCTGTACTATGCGGCGCAGGATATCCTCTGCAAGAACGCCATCGAGACCCAGGGCTTTGACGAGGGCAGCAAGATCGGCTCCGGCCCGTATCTGTTTGACAGTGTGGAATCGGGCGTTTCGTGGACGATCCGCCGCTTTGAGGAGTACTGGGGCGAGAAGCCGGTGACCGAATCGATCACCTTTGTCGTAATCACCGACGCCAGCTCCCGCGCGCTGTCTTTACAGTCCGGCGATATCGACGCCATGTATGACGGCAATCCTTCCGACCTGATCAACTTCATGAGCGACGAGGCCAACTACAATGTATACAAGGCCGACAACATCCAGGTCGTGTACGCCGGCTTCAACGCCCTGACCGAGTACGGCGCCAACAAGATCGTGCGCCAGGCAGTGGCGATGGCCGTCAACCGTGAGGACATCATCAACGCCTGCTATGAGAACGGCAGCTGCGGTACCATCGCCTATAACTTTATCAGCACGGTAGGCGCCGGCTATACCGACGTGGATTCCTATGAATACGATCCCGAGGGCGCGAAGAAGCTTTTGGAGGACAATAACCTCTCCGGCATTACGCTGAAGCTGTACACCTTTGCCAAATACATCCCGGTAGCCGAGGTGCTGCAGTCGAACTTGAGAGAGGTCGGCATCACGCTGGAGATCACCGAGTACGCGCAGACCGGCTTTACCAAGGCGATCAAGGAGGACAACCAGTACGACCTGGCTATCAACTGCACGTCCCAGTACGGCGGCATCCTGACCGTTATGGTGGAATACCTGATGACCAACGCGGCCCGCTCCTTCATGAACTATTCCAACGCGGATTTTGATGCCAAGCTGACGGAAGCCCTGGCCAGCGCCAGCTACGAGGAGATGCTTGCCAAGTACGCCGACTTACAGCAGTTTGTGGCCGAAGAGGTACCGGGCGTGGCGCTGTGCATGGCAAACCTGTTCTGCGTCGGCTCCAGCAACTTCTACGGAGTAAACTTAAACGCGCAGGCGGTGGACGTTGACTTTACCGGATGCTACGTAATCGAGTAACAAAGCGTTAAAACCGCAGTTTGACAGAACGATGCGGCGGAGGACAACAGCATATGTTTGCTTGTCCTTCGCCGGTTTTAAATTTAAGAGAAGGAGTTAGCGATGATTCAATACGTAATCAAGCGTATCCTGATGATCATTCCGGTCGTACTGGCCGTTTCGTTCATCGTATTCTTTATTATGGATTTCGTGCCGAATGACCCGGCCGTCACGGCGCTCGGGGACGGCGCGACCGAAGAGCAGCTGGAGCATTACCGCGAAGAAAACGGGCTGAACGACCCGCTGATCGTGCGATATGCCCGCTATATGGGAGGGATTCTGAGAGGAGACCTCGGAACCAGCTATGCCAACAAACAGTCGGTGTGGGATCTGTTTTTTGCAAAATTCCCCAATACCCTGCGCCTGGCGATCGCTTCCGTCATTGTGACGGTCGTTTTATCGCTGCCGCTGGGGATCCTGGCCGCTGTCAAGGAAAATACCATGGCCGATACCATATGCTCGGCGCTGTCCTTTGTGGGGCTGGCGATGCCGAACTTCTGGCTGGGCCTTCTGCTGATTATGCTCTTTGCCGTGAATTTAAACTGGCTGCCGGCGACCGGGGCGGTGGGCTTAAAGAGCCTGATCCTGCCGGCCATTACCTGCGGCACCGGGAACATGGCGGCTCTCACGCGCATCACCCGCTCTTCGATGCTGGACGTCCTCAAGCAGGATTATTTAAGAACGGCCCGCGCCAAGGGCCAAAGCGAGCGCAAGATCATTACCTACCATGCGCTGAAAAACGCGCAGATTCCCATCGTGACGCAGATCGGTATCCAGATGTCCACGCTGATCGGCGGCGCCGTGCTGACCGAGCGCGTGTTTGCCTGGCCCGGCGTAGGCGCTTTTTTGGTGGATTCGATCCAGAAGAGCGACTTTGAGGTGGTGACGGGGTTTGTCATCATGCTGGCGATCTTTGTCTCGATTGTACTGCTGATTGTCGATGTGCTGTATGCGTTCTTAGATCCGCGGATCAAGGCGCAATATACGACTGGTTGAGGTGAGCTTCATGAAAAATGCAGATAAAAATAGAAAATCCAGCGTAAAACAGAACCGGTTTCTGGAGGTATGGAAACAGTTTCGCCGCAACAAGGGGGCTATGTTCGGACTGATCGTGCTGATCTTTCTGATCCTCATCGCTTTGTTGGCCGACGTAATCTGGGATTATGAGACCGATATCATTGCCATGCAGGTCGGCGACCGCCTGGCAAAGCCCAGCCTGGCCCACCCCTTTGGCACGGATAACTACGGGCGGGATATGCTGGCGCGCATCGGCTACGGAACGCGGTATTCGATGCTGATCGGCTTTGCCTCGGTGCTGATGGGGACGGTGATCGGGGTGCCGCTCGGCGCTATTTCCGGCTATGTGGGCGGCCGTTTTGACACGGTCCTGATGCGCATCGTGGATACGTTTACGATCATCCCCAGCCTGCTGATGACGATCATCCTGGTATCGGTGTTGGGAACCAACCTTTTAAACCTGATGATCGCGCTGTCGATCAGCACGATCCCGGTGATGACGCGGATCACGCGGGCTTCGGTCATGGTTACGAGGAACAACGATTACATCGAGTCCGCCCGGGCCATCGGGGCGCCTACCTATGTGATCCTTATCAAACACGTGCTGCCGAACTGCTTCTCGCCGATCCTCGTGCAGGCGACGCTGCGCGTCGGCTCCTCGATCATCTCCGCCGCGGGCTTAAGCTACATCGGCCTGGGCGTCCCCCTGCCTACGCCGGAGTGGGGAGCGCTCTTAAGCGCCTCGAAATCTTTTATCATCAACGCGCAGCATATGTGCCTCTTCCCCGGCCTGGCGATCATGATCACGGTGATGGTGATTAACCTGGTGGGCGACGGCCTGCGCGGCGCTCTTGACCCGAAACTGAAACGATAAGGCGGTGGGAAAGATGAAATTCAAAGAAAAAAACGGTAAATCCGGCAGGACAAACGTCGATTTAAATAGTATAAGAGAAGAAAGCGAATGGGCCGTAGACGCAGAAGATCTGGTCGTCCATTATGTGACGTCGGCTGAAACCGTGGAGGCGGTAAATTCCATTGACTTAAAGCTGAAGAAGAAGCGCACGCTGGGCCTGGTGGGCGAGACCGGCGCGGGCAAGACGACGGCCATGCTGGCGCTGATGCGGATGGTGCCGGATCCGCCGGGCGAGATCGTCCGTGGCCGGATTTGCATCAACGGCCTGGATATGATGCAGCTGACCCCGGCCCAGTTACAGAGCGTCCGCGGCAGCGAGATCGCCATGATCTTCCAGGATCCGATGACCTCCTTAAACCCGGTTATCACGGTGGGAGATCAGATTGCCGAGAGCATCCTTCTGCACCGGGACATCTCCCGGGCCGAGGCCTTGAAGGAGGCGGAGGGGATCCTCGCGACCGTAGGCATCGATCCCCGGCGCTCGGGCGAGTACCCGCACCAGTTTTCCGGCGGCATGCGGCAGCGCGTGGGCATCGCGATCGCGCTGGCCTGCAATCCCTCGATCCTGATCGCGGACGAACCTACCTCGGCGCTGGACGTGACAATCCAGGCGCAGATTTTGCAGATGATGCGCAAGCTGAAGGAGGAGAACGATACCTCCATGATCCTCATCACCCACGATCTGGGCGTGGTGGCCGAGATGTGCGACGACGTGGCCGTCATGTACGCGGGACGAATCGTGGAGTACGGCACGTTAAAGGAAGTGTTCAACGAAACGAAGCATCCTTATACGGAGGGGCTGTTTAATTCCCTGCCGAATATCCGCAACCGTGTGGATAAGCTGAAGCCGATCCCCGGCCTGATGCCGGATCCGGCCAACCTGCCGGCCGGCTGCGCTTTTGCCGATCGCTGCGCGTATGCCTGCGATCGCTGCCGGAAGGGAATCCCTGAGGCGAGGGCGTTTTCCGCTACGCACAAGGTTGCCTGCAGCGCGTATGAAGATCCTGACTTTAAGATTGGGAGGGGCCAGTGATGTCAGATGTGATTCTTGAAGTGAAAAATCTGAAGAAATACTTTCATACCAAAAAAGGGAATGTCCATGCCGTCGACAACGTAAGTTTTTCTCTGGAGCGCGGCAAGACGCTGGGTATTGTGGGCGAATCGGGCTGCGGCAAATCGACGACAGGCCGGACGATCCTGCGCCTGATCGAGCCGACCTCCGGCGAGATTCATTTTGAGGGGAAGGACATTACCAGGATCCCGGCAAAGGAGATGACCCGGCTTCGCAAGGATATGCAGATCATTTTTCAGGATCCCTTTTCTTCTCTGGATCCGAGGATGACCGTAAGCCAGCTGATTGCGGAACCCTTGAGTTACCATAAGGTGCTTACAGGGAGCGGCCGGGAGCTGGCGCAGAAAACGGAGGAGCTTGTGCTTGAGCTGATGGGCACCGTGGGACTGGCCGAGCGTCTCTACAACGCGTATCCTCACGAGCTGGACGGCGGCCGCCGGCAGCGCATCGGGATTGCCAGGGCCTTGTCTCTGTCGCCGAAGCTAATCGTCTGCGACGAGCCGGTGTCGGCGTTAGATGTGTCGATCCAGGCTCAGATTTTGAACCTTTTGCAGGATCTGCAGAAGGAGCGCGGCCTGACGTACATATTTATTACCCACAATTTGTCGGTCGTCAACCATTTTGCCGACGAGATTGCCGTCATGTATCTGGGAAGCATTGTGGAGAAAGCGCCGGTAAGGGAGCTGTTTGACAATCCCCTGCATCCGTACACGAAGGCGCTGTTGTCCGCGATCCCTGTGCCCGAGATCCATGAGGCCCGGGGCGAAGCGCTGATCCAGGGCGAGGTGGTATCGCCGATCAATCTGCCGGACGAGTGCCGCTTCTGCAAGCGGTGCCCGGTCTGCAGCGAGGAATGCCGCCAGGGAGTACCGGCCCTCAGGGAGGTCGCGCCCGGCCACTTTGTCGCCTGTGGGAAATGTTCATGACAAATGGCTGCATTGGTTTTAACAAGCAACAGGAGGAGCATATGAAGATTGTCAATTTTGGTTCCCTGAATATTGACTATACGTTTCACGTAGAGGAGATTGTACGCCCGGGACAAACAGTCGATTCGACCGGAGAGCAGCGTTTTCCCGGCGGAAAAGGCTTAAACCAGAGCCTGGCGGTCGCCCGGGCCGGGAGCGAGGTGTATCATGCCGGCCTGATCGGCGAGGACGGGGCCTTTTTAAAGGAGCTGCTGGAAAAGGACGGCGTGGACTGCCGGTTTGTGCGGCAGGTGGAGGAGGGCACCGGAAAAGCCTTTATCCAGGTGGACGCCTGCGGCCAGAACTGCATTGTATTAAGCGGCGGGGCCAACCGGAAAAATACCCGTGCGTTTTGCGACCAGGTACTTGACTTTTTTGCGGCAGGAGATATCCTTTTATTACAGAATGAGATCAACGAGATCCGCTATCTGATGGAGCGTGCCGATGAAAAAGGCCTGACCGTCGTACTGAATCCGTCGCCGATGAACGAGGAGGTGACGGCCTGCGATCTAAGCCGTGTCGATTTCTTTATTATGAACGAGGACGAGGGGCGGATGATTACGGGCCGGGAGGACAGCAAGGAGATCCTTGCGGAAATGGAGCGCCGTTTTCCCCAGGCCAAGGTGGTGCTTACGCTGGGAGAAAAGGGTTCCGTCTATGCCCATCGGGGGGAACGCCTGCATCAGGGAATATACCCGGTGGAGGCAGTGGATACGACGGGCGCGGGCGATACGTTTACCGGCTACCTGCTGGCCCATATGGTAAAGGGCGATCCGATGGAAATCTGCCTTGAGCGGGCGGCCAAAGCGTCGGCGCTGGCTGTAACAAAGGCCGGCGCGGCGCTGGCAATCCCCTATGCGTCACAGCTTTTATAATATGGCACAGAGAACCGAAAAAGCGGCCGCGGCGGGAAAGCGCTCATCGCCGGCCCTTTCTGCGTCCTCCTTTCGATACCCGGAGGGTGCGCCAACGGCCCGTGAATGTTTCAGATAATAGCAGTATGGAGAATGAAGATGGATGAGATACTAAGAAAAGAACGGCTGACAATCCCGGCGGGAAGAATCCGCCTGGCGATTGATTCCGACGCCAAAAACGAGATTGACGACCAGTTTGCGATTGCCTGGGCGCTGCGTTCTCCGGAGCGCTTTTTGGTAGAGGCGGTGTATGCCGCGCCCTTTTCGCACAACGTGTTTCACAAAAATCTGGGAAACCCGGAGTATCCCATAGAGGAGCGGCCGGAAATCGGGATGGAGCAAAGCTATGAGGAGATCCGGCGGATCTATGACATCCTGGGCATGGAGAGTGATGGACGCATATTTCGCGGGGCGACGCGCTATATCCCCGAAAGCCGGGAGCCGGTTTGCAGCGAGGCCGTGGACGACCTGATCCGGCGGGGGATGGAGAGCGAAGAGGTTCTGTATGTAGCGGCGATCGGCGCCTGCACGAACGTGGCTTCGGCCCTGATGCTTGAGCCGGCCCTGGCCGACCATATCGTGGTCGTCTGGCTGGGCGGGCAGCCGCCGTATTTTGCGCATGGCTATGAATTCAACATGGGGCAGGACATACGGGCCGCGCAACATCTGTTCAACTGCGGCGTCCCGCTTGTATGGATTCCCTGCATGAACGTGGCTTCGCTTCTGTCCTTTTCCGACGATGAAGCCAGGGCCAAATTAAACGGGAAAAGCCGGATCGGGACGTATTTAACGGATATCATCCTGAAGCAGTTTACGGGTATGGAAAAGGCGCTCACGCGCTCGCACACGCACCGGACGCTGCAGCTTCGGGGGCGGGAGGATCAGGATGAAGCGTATTTTACACAGTTTCCCAGCAGCCATGTGGCCTGGTCAAGAACGGTGTGGGACGTCTCGACGATCGCGTTTTTGAAAAACCCCGGCTGGGTGCAGTCCGCGCGGATGCCCTCGCCGGTGCTTTTGGACGACTGTACCTGGGGACAGGCGGATCCTCTGCGGCACAGCGTCCGGGTTGCGAATTACTGCCAGAGGGACTTGATATTCGGGGATCTGGTTGCCTGCCTGGATCATGATGAAAGGAGCGAATAATGACGATTAGCGAAGAAAGCCTGCAGCTGCACTATGACGTAAAGGGGAAGATCCGGATTAAGCCGGCCGTGCCGCTTACAAGCGCCCACGACCTGGCGGTTGCCTACACGCCCGGCGTGGCGGCGCCTTGTCTGGAGATCCAAAAGGACGTAAATAAGTCCTATGAGCTGACGCGCCGCAATAATCTTGTGGCCGTGGTTACGGACGGCACGGCCGTGCTGGGCCTGGGGGATATCGGTCCGGAGGCCGGGATGCCGGTTATGGAGGGAAAATGCGTCCTTTTCAAGGCGTTCGGCGATGTGGACGCGTTCCCCCTCTGCATTCGTTCAAAGGATGTGGATACGATTGTCGATACGGTCAGCCTGATCGCCGGCAGCTTCGGCGGTATCAATTTGGAGGATATCGCCGCGCCGCGCTGCTTTGAGATCGAGAAAAAACTCAAGGAGCGCTGCGACATCCCCGTTTTCCACGACGACCAGCACGGGACCGCGGTCGTCGTCCTGGCCGCGATGCTAAACGCGCTGAAGCTGATCGGGAAGGAGCTGTCGCAGATCTCTGTCGTCTGCAGCGGCGCGGGCGCGGCCGGGATCGCCATCATTAAGCTGTTAATGTCCATGGGGCTGAAGGATGTGGTGCTCTGCGACCGTAAGGGCGCGATCTATGAAGGGCGGGAGGGGCTAAACCCGATTAAAGAGGAAATGGCCGCCCTGTCAAACCGGGCCGGGAAGAAGGGCAGTCTGGCCGAGGTAATCCGGGGAGCCGACGTATTCATCGGTGTGTCGGGCCCGGGTACATTGACGGCCGAGATGATCCGCAGCATGGCGCCGAATCCTGTTGTGTTTGCCCTGGCGAACCCGACGCCGGAGATCATGCCCGAGGAAGCGCTGGCGGCCGGCGTGGCGGTCATGGGCACAGGCCGCAGCGATTTCCCTAACCAGATCAACAACGTGCTGGCCTTCCCGGGGATTTTCCGCGGCGCGCTTGACGTGCGGGCCAGCGAGATCAACGACGCGATGAAGATTGCGGCGGCCAAGGCGATTGCCTCCCTGGTTGCGGACGAGGAAGTGAACGCAGAATATGTGATCCCGGCCGCGTTGGATGAGCGCGTGGCTCCGGCGGTAGCGGCCGCCGTGGCACAGGCGGCGAGGGACAGCGGGGTGGCGAGAGCGTAAGGGGCGCCGTTTCTTTGGTCAATGGCTTCGGAAACCAAGAATATATTGGCAAAACTCCCTCTCCGCCAAAGTAAAAGCATAATCCTTGCGATAGCAGAAATAAATATCCCAGTTCAGCTCCGGGTCCTCAAAGGGAAGCTGGCGGGCATTTGGAAATCCCAGCTCTTCATGGCTGTCGCCGACGCCGATGATGGCCTGATTGGTAGTAAAAATATTTTTATAGGTGGCGTATAGATAGCCGCTGGTGGGAATCAGGGTAAGCGTAATGCCGGCTTCCTCTGCTTTGCGTTTGAGCAGATGATATGTTTTGAACTGGGAGCCGGCACAATGCAGTTCCATGTGGTCTAAGTCTTGCATGCGCAGGACTTTTTTTTGACTGAGCGGATGGTTGGGGCCGACCAGGATGCACAAAGGGAGCGGGCGGATCCGCTCGTAATGAAAAAACTCTTTTTTCTGCGGGATGCCGATCGTGAGGACGAAATCGGCCTTGCCGCTTAGCACCGCCTCCTCGGCCGGCAGATCGGGCAGGGCTTCGGGGAGAATTCGCGTATGCGGGTGGACGCGCATAAAATCCTCCAGCAGCGAGAAGGAAAGTGAGTCGGCGCTTTGGTAAGAAATAGCCAGGCGAATCGGCGCGATGCCGTCGCGGGAAATGGAATTGATTTTTTGCAGCCCGGCTTCAAAATGCTGGATCATTTCCCGGCAGATCGGATAGACGGCTTCCCCATAGGGAGTAAGCCGCAGTCCGGCCGGGGTTTTGCTGAACAGAGGGGAGCCAAGCTCCCGCTCCAGAGCCTTGATGCTCTTGGAAAGGGCCTGCTGGGTGATATACAGCTTGCCGGCGGCCATCGAGTAATTCATGTCTTTGCAAAGATGCAGAAAGTAGTAGAGATTTCGGTATTCCATTTCAAACTCCCTCCGGTGTAAGACAAGCATCCGTCGTATTCATTATATAAGAAAGCATAACTAAAAGCAATTTGCGAGAGATGGAAAAGCAGTTGAAAAGTATGGAAAAAAAGTTGTTAGAAAAAAGATAAACGGTTGTATATAATGATTTTACAGGCGAAAATTTTCAGAAAAGGGAGGAGACAGATGAAAAAAACAACAACCAAAGCAATGGCATTTCTTTTGAGTCTGACACTGATTTTGTCGATGGCAGGCTGCGGCCAGACTCCGGATGCATCGTCTGCGGGCGCGCCGGGCAGCAGTCAGGCGGCGGAGACGACGGCACAGACGGAGACAGCCGCGGCGACACAGCCGGAGGAAAAGACGGCGGCGTATACGCCGGGGACGTATACAGCCGAAGCACCGGGGATACGAAGTACCGTAAAAGTAGCGGTGACCTTCAGCGAGTCGGCGCTTACCGATATTCAGATTGTGGAGCATGGCGAGACGCGCAACATCGCCGACGCAGCGCTTACGCAGATCCCGGCTGAAATCCTTGAAAAGCAGTCGCTGTCGGTGGACGCGGTCAGCTCTGTGACGTTTACCAGCCGCGCCGTCTTAAGCGCGGTGGAGGATGCCTGCAGGCAGGCGGGAGCCGATTTGGAGCAGTGGAAGGTTTCCACGGAACAACCGGCGGCCGATGAAGAGGTGACGGCGGATGTGGTCGTGGTCGGCATGGGCCTGGCCGGGGTAACGGCTTCGATGAGTGCCCTGGATGCGGGGGCCACGGTGGTGGCCGTGGAGAAGGCGGGCGCTGCCGGCGGTTCCTCCAAATATTCCGGCGGCTTTATCACGGCGGTCGGCACCAGGCAGCAGGAAGCGATCGGCTATCAACTGGATGTGGACGGCTACATGGATTATTTTAATATGTGTGAGGATCAGTCGGTGAAAGCCGATGAAACCGACCGCGATCAGGTACGGGCGATGATCGAACGCTCGGCGGCGGATGTGGAGTTTTTGGAGGCCCACGGCGTGGGCATTGCGGGCCCCGATGGGTTTGGCGGTGATTTTTTGGTGTGGCATTATCCGGATACGCGTACAGGCGCCTTTGACGGAGAAGCGGGCGGCGCGGATCATATCGTGGCAGGCATGAACTGGCTGGAGAAGCAAGACGGCTTTTCAATCTACTATGATACGCCGGCCGTGCAGATTCTGACCGACGATCAGGGGACCGTCGCCGGAGTAGAATGCAGACGGGAGGACGGCTCCGTTCTGACGGTGCATGCCAGGGCGGTGATACTCTCCTGCGGCGGCTGGGCGGCCAGTCCGGAGATGATGGAGCGTTTCTGTCCGGATTTTCCGAACGAATGGATTCTTCCGTATACGACAGCCGCGATGACCAACACAGGAGACGGCGTCACGATGGCTGAGGCGCTGGGGGCCGCTGTATACGAAAACGGCTGGTGGATGGACCTGGCGATCGGCGTGGACGCGGGCGGTTATGCCACCTATTTTCCCGATACGCTCAATGGCCTGATTAACTATGCGAATTACTTTGTCGTGGATGGCGAAGGGACCCGCATCTTTAACGTCAACGCGTTATATGGCCCCCGCTCGATTGCTTTCGCGCAGGCCATGGAACGCACCGGAAAGATTTATTCGATTTTCACGGCAGAAGGTTTTGAAGCGGGTGTGAACTTCATGGAGGAGAATGGCCGGGTGGACGACCAGACCGTGTTCAAAGCGGATACGCTTGAGGAACTGGCCGGGAAAACGGGCATGGATCCGCAGATTTTTGTGGAACAGGTCGAGCGCTACAATGGTTTCTGCGAAGCCGGAGTAGACGAAGATATGGGGCAGACGACGCTGATTCCTGTCGGCGACGGCCCGTACTATGCGGTTGAGATCAAGACCATTACCATGGGTACAATCGGCGGTTTGAAAACAACCGCGGAAAACCAGGTGCTTTCCACAGAGGGAACACCGATCGCAGGCCTGTATGCGGCGGGTGAACTGATTAACGGCAAGTACTTTAACCAGGTGTATGTATCCGGCGACGCGCAGCTTCTGTGCACGGATTCCGGTATTCTGGCCGGCGGGGCGGCCGCTGTTTACGCGCTGGGAGAGTAAGAGACAAAAAGGCTGCCGTGCTGACGATCAAAATCGAGGGCGCGGCAGCCTGTCTTTATTCGCGTTTATCCAATTTTACGTTGTGTTTGCTTAAATAATCATGGGAGTATATTTTTACTCCGTGCTGCAGCTCATACAGGAATTCAATCTTTTTTTGATATGCGTTTACCAGCTTTCCAATGGTATCTTCCGTGCTCGTTAAGTCCCTTTGAAAGAGCCTGTAAACCTCGTCGGCCGACGGCAGCCGGCTTAAGTCGATGGCTTCCGGATTTGATACGTATCGTAGCAGTTCCACCTCAAAGCTACGAAAAGAGTTCACCTTTATGTTGAGCAGTTCATAGCCGGTTTTGATACGGCCGGTATTATAAAACATGCCGTTTCCGCTGTCAAAGATCGGCGCCGGCTTCAGAAACCGCAGCGTTTTGCTGTCGCGTATCACGCCAAAATTATTTAAGTGGCGATCGGTATTGGTAATTACGAAATCGGTTAAGATTTGGTATTCCATGAAATCTCTCAGGGAATCGCGATCCATGCCATGCTGTCCGCAGTATTCGATATATTCCTCGTAATAGTTGCTGGCATTTGACTTTTTAATGCTGTTTACTATGTCGATGGCGGATATAAATTCGGTATGAATATCGGTAAAATTCGGGCAGTCGCATCCGATTATTTCCTGCCCATCGGAAGATATTTGAATCAGTCTGTAAGGAGTATACGCAAATCGCCCTTGTCTTTTATGGATCTCGGCAGCCAGTACTTCGCATAAACTTTGCCGGCACGTGTGATTAGAATTGCCTTTTACCAGTCGCCGGACGCCGTCCTTGTCGATAATCCACTTTTTGCGCAGATCGCCCTTTAAGGAAGCGCTGGGGACAAAGCTTGTCTTTCCGGCAATGCTTTTTAAGTCGTCCTTTAAGTCCAGCGAGTACGTATATGTGAAATTATTCTCATATAAATTGACATTTTCCCAGCAATAGCCGCTGTCTTTCGGACAAATCCAATAATGATCCGTAAGCGACAGACCTAAATTGCTTATCATGTAATCAACGACGCTTTTTTCTTTGAGGGCGCTCAAATCCTTTTGGATTCCCTGTCTTGTTACGGGAATCCCCCGATTCAAAATCCAATCCGCAAGCCTGTATTCAAGAGATTTGGACGATCTCTTCAAAAAAGGGAGCAGATTCTTTGCGTGGTTATTGATAACGACTGCGTCGATCCGCCTGGACTCATAGTCGAACAAGGCCAGTTTTGCATTTTCATGCATTAAGAAATATACCATAGGAGCTCTCCTGTCTTAAAAAACTTCTTCCGCGAGACGTTTCAGCCGATCCTTTGCCTTCTTCCTCCTTGCGTATTTTTCCGCTTCTATCTTTATTAAAGCGTACTGCGCCCACTCTTCGTCTTTTATGTTTTCCCAAATATCGTTGGCGGCGGAGAAGATGGTTTTATTGTCATAAAGAATCCGTACCGTCTTATTGTCGTCTAATAAAACCAGCCTGGCCTCCTTGCCGTCGATGATGCTTTTCTTTATCAGCTTCATGCCGCCCCCATTGCCGGGGCGCGCGCCCGGCCGCTGTGTTTGTGTATTGCCTGAATATAATGCGGTCAATACGCTAATCCTCTTCGATTACATGAAATTCAAGAAAGTCAAAATCAATCGAATCCACAAAGGAATCCGCGCGAAAGCGCGTCTTGGCGTGGCGCTTGAAGTCGGCGATATTGGCATCCAGCCAAATCGGCACGCTCAGGTCAAAGGCCATACAGACCTCATCCAGCGCCGCAAATACTTTTTTTGTGCGGGTCATCTGTGAATCTTCATTCACGACAACCATATCGCGAAGCATCCGGTTATCCCGGAATTCTTTTGCCCAAATTCGCATACTCGTATCCTTTCTAAACGTACCCGCGCCTGACGGCGCACTGCCAAAGCATGAAAGCCGACCCGGCCGTGCCTTGGGCGCCCGCACGATCGCCGCGTATTCGCAATCCGGCCGCACCGTGCTTTTGGCACTTCTCATTATAAAATTTTCGCGGACAAAGGTCAAGGAAGAAAAGCGTCGTTTCACAAAGGGCCTTGTAATCCGTGCCCGGAATTGGAAAAGAAAGTAATTCCATCTTGCCATTCGCCTGTTTTTTTGCTAAAATATTGTTAGTTAAAGATGACGGGGGACACTATTATGGGATTAGCAGAACAAGTTACATACATTTTGCGCAGTCATAAGCTGTTTATGTCGGGCCTGCACTATGAGCAGTTCAATATGCTGCTCGACCGTGTAAAGGAGGAGCCTTTTTTCTGCAAAGAGCTCTGCAAATGCGCGTTTATGGCATCGTGGGATCAGGAGCATGCCATTCTTTTTGCCAAGATGATGAGCAAACTTTGCGACCGCAAGGATACGGATTTGTCATATATGCTCGAAGAGGGGAAGAAAACCGTGAAATCGCTCCCTCACAGCGAGAAAGCGCTGTTTCAGCTTTCCTGTGATTTTCTGGAGCATCCCGGGGAAACGCCGGATGAAAATATTCTTTTGAAGCTCTCCGCGGCCTGGGTATCGATCGCGGACAACGCGCTGGAGGCCAGCCGGCTGATTGACGCGCTGGTGGAAGAGAAGTAGGAAATGCCAAAATAGCCGGCGGATATAATGGGTACACGACAGGGAAAACGCCCTGGTTCTTTGATAAGAGCCGGGGCGCTTTTAATTTTAAGAGATATGCCCCTTCTGCCGCTTTCCGAATTCCGATGCATGTTCTTGGCCGTCCGGGAATAGAATGTACAAAACCAGTTTTTGCAGGTGAAGAAAATGAGACGGTGGATCGCAGTACTATGCATGTTGGCGGTGCTCTGCCTGGCGGCCGGCTGTGCCGGGGGAGAAGAAGAGGCGAAGGATAAGGTGGCGGACCTGGATTTTACAATCGTTTCCGAGCCGGAAATACCCGAAGAACTCAGGCAGCTGATTGAAGAAAAAAAAGCCAATGAGTTCAAGCTTTCCTACAGCGCCGAGGGGAATTTGTATATCGTGGCCGGGTACGGGAAAAAGGATACCGGCGGCTACAGCGTGAGCGTGAAGGCAGTGTATTTAACGGAAAATGCGATTGTAATGGACAGCGACTTGACGGGGCCGGGGCAGGATGAGGAGGTTTCCCAGGCGCCGACTTACCCTTACGTTGTGATCTGCATGGAGGACCGCCCGGAATCCATTGTGTTCCGCTAAGAGCGGTCCGGGCAAAGCCGGTTTTCCAAAAAAAGGGGCGGACGCGCCCCTGTGCGCATATTTGGTCCCGACGGTGCATACAATGGAGCAGTGAAAACAGAATGCGGAGGAGCATATGGAGCTGATAAAGAAAAATATACACCGAAACCGGCAGAAGGGGAAAACCGTGACGCAGGTCACGCTGGACGACGATTTTATTGTGCCGGACACGAAAGAGGACATTGAAGCCCTGATTCTGGACAGCAACGAGGTGGAACTGGAGGAAAGCCGGCTGATGGGCAGCCGCTTGGCGGTAAAGGGGCGGCTGCATTTCCGTATTTTATACCATACGCAGAAAAACCGCTCGGTGGACAATATACAGGGGGCCCTCTCCTTTGAAGAATTTATCAATATGAACGATGCCGCGGAGGATGATGAGATCCGGGTGGACTGGGAAGTCGAGGACATGACGGCTTCGGTAATCAACTCGCGGAAAGTGAACATCAAGGCGGTCATCACCCTGACGATTACGACCGAGGAACTTAAAGGCGAGGAAGTGGCGATCTCGGTGGATTCCCTGGAAGAGGTGGAATCGGCCAGCCAATACATAGAAATCGCGCAGATCGCGGTGCAGACCCACGATACCTACCGGATTAAAGAGGAGGTGGAGCTGTCCTCCAACAAGCCGAATATTTCGGAAATCCTCTGGCAGCGGCTGGAGCCGCGGGGGATTGAGTGCCGCCCTCTGGACGGAAAGCTGAGTATTCACGGGGAGATGGAGCTGTTCTGCATTTACCGGGGGGATGAGGAGCATATCCCTTTGCAATGGGTGGAGCGCAGCATTCCTTTTTCCGGCGCGGTCGAGCTGTCGGATTGTACCGATGAAATGATTCCGGCGATTACGATCCGGCCGGTGCACCGGGACGTGGAGGCCAAGGCGGATTATGACGGGGAAAACCGGCTGTTGTCGGTGGAAGCCGTGCTGGAGCTGGAAATTCGTCTCTATGAAGAGGAACGCATGAGTATCCTGAGCGATATTTACTGCCCGGGGGCCGACGTGGCGCTGCAAAACGGAAGCGCCCATCTGGAGCGGCTGGTGACGCGCAATGCTTCCAAGTATAAGATGAGTGACAAGCTGATGCTGGACGGAACGGAAAAAATCCTGCAAATCTGTCATGCCGACGGCAGCGTGAAGATGGATTCGGTAGAACCGGTGGAAAACGGTCTGGCCATCGAAGGAACGCTCTGCGTGGATGTGCTCTATGTGGCGGCCGACGACGAATCCCCGGTCCGCTGCATCCGCGGAATGCTTCCGTTCAGCTATACGGTGGAGGCCGGGGGAATCGGGCCGGAGGCCCTTTACCGGGTACAGCCGGGCCTGGAACAGTTGAGCGCAATGCTTTTGGGCAGCGGAGAGCTGGAAGTCAAGGCAGTAATCGTCCTTGATTGTCTGGTGCTGGAGCAGCAGGAGATTCCGACGATCCTGGGGGTGGAGATGACGCCGATGGATCCGGAAAAACTGGCCGCGATGCCGGGTATTGCCGGGTATGTGGTGCAAAACGGGGATACGCTGTGGAAAATTGCCAAGAAGTTTTACGCTTCGGTGGATAACATCCGGGAACTGAATGAGATAAGCGGCGACGAGCCGGAACCGGGCCAGCGTCTTTTGATCGTAAAACAGACAGAAAAACTCTGACGAAGGGATCAACGCAAAAGAAAACGGGAACCGAAAACAGGCTGCGGGCATATAATAAAGCAGAAGCAGATCAAAAATCTGCCTCTCAAAAAACCCGCAGCCGGTTTTTTGTATTCCCTGGAACTGTTAGCCCGGGAAATTTTGCAACCGGCTGCTTTATATAGATGGCGTGGGCTTATGGTCCACGCTGTACATAGAACTCAGGGCGGGCCTTTAAACAGGGGCCGCCAAAGCGGCGTTAATCTAAGCAAAGCATCACGCCGCTGTTGGGCTGATCGATTTTTAAGGGGGCGGCGTTCATGACAAGCAGTCCCTTTTCGTAGTTGATGGAAAAGAAGGTCAGCGAAGACTCTTCGTAGTTAATGCTGCAAACATGCTGCTGATCCGGAAATAGAACAAAATCTTTGGGATAGCGTCCGCTCACCGGCAGGGAGAAACGATGCGTCAAGAGCCCGGTCTCCTGGTCGCGGTCGAACATGCCCAGGCAGTTGTCGCCGGCGCTCGTATACAGGAGATGGCGGTCATCCGGAGTCAGATCAAGATGCAGGGCGGCGGTGACCGAGCTGCTCAGGCTGCGCTTGCCGACCGTGGGGACTTTCTGCAGCAGTTCAAAAACAGGGTAAGTTCCCTTGTCATAGTAGGAGTAAACGCTGATGCTGTTTGCCATCTGGGAAACCACATATAAAAAGCGGCCGTCATGGCTGAACACGATCTGATTGGGAGCGGACTGCAGATTGCAGTGGAGGATCAGGGCCACGGCCAGGCGGCCGGTCTGATTGTCAAAGCGAAATACCTTGATATGGTCCAGCCCCATATCCACGGAACACAAATAGTTGCCGTCCGGCGTAAAGCGGACACAGCTGACATGCGGCTGGGAGTCGCGTTCGGCAATGCTTCCCATTCCCTGGTCAAAAACACCGTCCGTAATCTCGCCGACCATGCCGTCCTCCTCCAGGCGCAGCACCGTGGTTTTGCCGTCATGGAAGCCGGCGACCGCGATAAAGCGGCCGCTCGGATCGATATCAAGGAACCGGCCGCGCATGCCGCGGATCGTGGAGATCCCCCGCCTTGTCAAGCTGCCGTCCTTTTCGATGCGGAAGGTAACAATTCCGTCGTCGGCGATGGAATACAAGTGCCGATGATCCGGGGAAAGCATCACGTAGGCAGAATTAAATACAGGGACTTCCTCCCTCTTTGTCATAGAACATTTCTCAGTATCCACATCCAAAATGGTGATGCCTTTGCTTTTTCCGATATAGGTGTGCGAGCCGATGTAGGCGACATATTTACTCATGGAACTCCTCCTTGCACAACCGTCCTTGCGGCCAATGATTTTGTTTGTTTCATCATAGCATATCTTTGGGAAATTGTTAAGGAGTTTTACGCCGGAAAAAACGAATAAAATCCGGTAGCTTTTTTGCATGCCAGATGGTATAATGTCGCCAGACATTATACCAGCGCCGATTCGCGTCCGAGCAAAGCGCGGACATTCCTTTGCGGATCGGGCCGGTGGTTAGAAAAAGATAGGAAGCAGACAACAATGAAAACGAAAACTCTTTTAAAGCGATTTCTTCCCTATTATAAACCTTACGCAGGAATCATGGTAACCGATCTGTTCTGCGCCGCGCTTACGACGGTCTGCGAGCTGGTACTGCCGATGATTCTGCGCTATATTACGGATATCGGCATGAACGATCTGCCGTCGCTGACCGTGCGCACGATCCTGATGATCGGGGGCGTGTATTTTGCACTGCGCATCATTGACGGAATGGCGAGCTACTACATGGCCTACACCGGCCATGTCATGGGGGCGGCCATTGAAACGGACATGCGCGAGGATGCCTTTGGACATCTGCAAAAGCTGTCCGACAATTATTTTAACAATACAAAGGTCGGACAGATCATGTCGCGCATTACCAGCGATTTGTTTGATGTGACCGAGTTTGCCCATCACTGCCCGGAAGAGTTTTTTATCGCCTTTCTGAAAGCGTCCGTCGCTTTTGTGGTCCTGGCACGCATCAATTTCTGGCTGACGGCCATCATCTTTGTGCTGATTCCGATCATGGCGATCTCTTGTTCTTATTTTAACATACAGGTGCGCAAAGCGTTTAAGCGCCAGCGCAACCATATCGGCGAATTAAACGCCCGCATTGAGGACAGCCTCTTAGGCAACAAGGTGGTCCGTGCCTTTGCCAACGAAGCGGTGGAACTGAAAAAATTCGGTCACGATAATCAGGAGTTTTTGCAGATCAAGCGCCAGACCTACAAATACATGGCGGCGTTCCAGAATACGATCCGCATTTTCGACGGCCTGATGTACGTGGTGGTGATCGTGGCGGGCGGCCTGTTTATGATCCGGGGGCAGATTGCTCCGGCCGATCTGGTGGCTTATACGCTGTATGTGACGACGCTGCTGGCAACGATCCGCCGGATCATTGAGTTTGCCGAGCAATTTCAGCGGGGCATGACCGGCATCGAGCGTTTTACGGAATTGATGGATGCTAAAATTGATATTTTTGACGAAGAAGGGGCCGTACCGCTGCAGGATGTGCAGGGAGCGATCACCTTCAATCATGTATCGTTTGAGTACCCGGACGATCACACCCCGGTGCTGTCGGACATCAACTTAAAGATTCGTCCCGGGGAAAAGGTCGCGCTGGTCGGCCCGTCGGGCGGCGGCAAGACGACGCTGTGTAACCTGATCCCTCGTTTTTATGATCCGACCGGCGGGGGGATTGAGATCGACGGCCAGGACATTCGGAATGTAACCCTGAAAAGCCTGCGCAGTCATGTGGGCGTCGTACAGCAGGATGTGTACCTCTTTTCCGGCAGCGTCTACGAAAATATTGAGTACGGCCGCCCCGGCGCGACGCGCGAAGAAGTGATCGAAGCAGCAAAGCTGGCAGGCGCGCACGATTTTATCACGGAATTAAAGGAGGGCTACGACACCTACGTAGGAGAACGGGGCGTTAAGCTTTCCGGCGGACAGAAACAGCGCATCAGCATTGCCCGCGTCTTTTTGAAAGCGCCCAAGGTGCTGCTTTTGGATGAAGCGACCGCAGCTCTGGATAATGAGAGCGAACACCTGGTTTCCGCTTCCCTGGACAAGCTGGCCGCCGGCCGCACGACCCTGACCATCGCCCATCGATTGACAACGATTCACGGGGCGGACCGTATCCTTGTGCTTTCCGGCAATCAGATTGTCGAGGAAGGAAACCATGAGACTTTGATGGAGCGAAAGGGGATTTATTATCAGCTTTATACGTCTGCCAGTATAGGGGAGAAGAAAGCGGAGGCGTAGGGAGCGCTAAGCCGTGTTTTGATTTGAAAGAAACGAGCGACGAATTTGGCCGCTCGTTTTTTTTGCGCGAGCAATGAGCCGAACGAGAGCGTTTACGCTCTCACTCGGCGAATGCCGCGTACAGCGAGGCGAAAGCCGAGCGGTGGGAGCAGTGAGCCGAACGACGAGAGTAAGAATGAGAAACGGATAGTGGAATGAATCGATACGGGAAAAATAGAATTATTTTGAATCAAAATGATTGACAAAAAGAAAGCGTTGTGCTATGATTATAGCAATATTAAAAAATTAAGAAAGGAAAAAACATGCTCAAAATTTTCCTGTCATCACACGGACATTTTGCCAGCGGCATGCATAGTTCGGCGCGGATCCTTCTTGGAAAGTTGGATAATTTGGATGTTTTTGACGCGTATGTAGATGAAAAATCTATTCAGGACGCGTTAGAAGAATTTTATAAAACCGTGACCAAAGAAGATCAGGTGATTCTATTGTCGGACCTGTATGGAGGAAGCGTAAATTCAGCCATGTATCTGTACGCGGACCGGGCGGATACGACGTTAATCAGCGGAATCAATCTGGCATTCCTTCTGGAGCTTGCAAGCAAGGAAAGCATCACGAGAGAAGAACTGGAAGAATTGGTGGAGATCAGCCGTTCGATGCTGCGGATTGTGGAGGCGGAAGAAACGACAGAATCGACAGCGGAAGAAGATTTCTTCTAAAAAAGAGGTGCCGACTCAAGAAACGACACAAGGGTATTCCACTGTGCCCTAAAAGACGGGCAAATTAAGGAGATCCCACAAGGGTATCCCATTATGCCCTGAGAAAACGGGCAGACTAAGGAAATCCCACAAGGGTATCCCATTATACCCTGAGAAGATGGGCGGATTATAACTTCTCGGAATCTCAATGAATGAGATTCCAGCCGAAGATTGACAACTGAATATCGTGCAGGAAAAGAAATTTGAGAAAAATGGACATAAACATTGGACATAGCGGATACTATGCCTTGAAAAATCCTATGGAATCGC
>JAAWCS010000027.1 GCA_022793375.1 Lachnospiraceae bacterium | reverse complement strand
TGTATTCACACCCAAGCATGGTTCATGGTTGAACCTGATTGAAAGTTTCTTTGGAAAGATGGGGAAGCAATGTCTTAAGGGCATCCGTGTCGATTCCAAAGAGGAACTGGAAGAACGGATATATCAGTATATTGCCGAAATAAACGAACATCCGGTAGTATATCATTGGACATACAAAATGGATGAGCTTGAGATATGATTTTCCACATAAACTTTGAATACGCTATACTAGGGCACCACTTTTCTCTACTTTGCGCCACTTTCCACCACATGATACCATTGTAGCGGACTTTTTGGGAATTGGCAAGGGAAATTTAAGAATTTTATTATTCTTTTTGTAAGCTTCTTTTTGTAAGGGGGGGTGGGCGCCTCGGCTTTCGCTTCGGCTTGGGCTTGGGCGCGGGCAGGGGCGTTCTGGGACTTGCACCGTGGGCCGCAGTGCGCCTCGCTTTCGCTTCGCTCCAGCTCGGTCGCGGGCTTCGCCCTATGAAAAAAAGCGCAGGGGCGGGTGCTTACGTGTGAACACGACGCACCCGCCCCTGCGCTTTTTTTCGCACTGCTCATTGCCTGCGCGTAAAATACCGTCCCGCTTTTGCTGGAGGGCATCGGCAGGACGGTGAGACTAGGGCTGTTTTGTTTTCTTTAAATGGATTTTAGCATAAAAAGTGTTTTTTGTCAACTTTTTGGGGAAAATAATTTTTCATATTATAATGATACCATGCCCAGCCGAGAATATTTGGGCCGGAACACATGAATCACCCTAGAAAGAGATGGTTTTATGATTGGGGAAAGCGCTGAATTTGACAAAATCCAATATCTCTGCTTACGAGCGAGAGCACAACGAAGCGCCGGATGATACCAAGATTGCTATTGCAAAATATTTTAATGTATCCGTGGATTATCTTCTGGGCCTGACCGATCAGCCAAATGCCTATGAGCCGCCGCGCAACTGTATTTTTCTCAGCAAGGATTTCCCTCCCGCCGCCAAGGCTATTTTGCAGTGCCTGGCTCGTATGATGACCGCTGCCTACCACACAAATCCCAAAGCGGCGATGGCTGAAATCGAGCGCGTAGCGCAGGCCTTTACGGCTATTTCCCAGGTGGAAAACAAGAAAGAGAGTCCGGAACCTCCCTGTAAGGATGCCAACGATTAAATCCCGGCGACGGTTCCGCCTCTAAAAAGCAGCCTGCGGCTCTTATTCACCGCAGGCTGCTTTTATTTGGGCTTTTTTCGCCCGACCGCCGTCACGTCGTAATATACGTATTATATCCCTCCTGCCGCAGGGTATACTCCATGCGGATCGCGTTTTCCAGCCGGGCAAAGGCGCCGACCTGCACGCGGTAGAGATGATCCTCATAGATGATGAAGGCCGGGAATTCTTCTGCCAGCAGCTGGTTCAGAAGATCATAGGCATTCGCGCTCTCCCGAAACGCTCCGACCTGTACCCGGTACAGCGTCTCCTGCGGATTCTCCGGCCGCGCTGCGGCCTCTACATGGATCGAATCGAGGATTCCCTGCGCGATTCCCTGTGCGATCTCGTCAAACGCGCTGTCAAGGAGCTGGTTATCCTGCGGGTTGTCGATGAAACCGACCTCCAAAAGAACCGCCGGCATCTGCGTGCGCCGCAGCACCACCAGGTTTTTCCGTTCGATTACGCCCCGGTCCGTAAACCCGGCTTCGGCCAATTCCGCCAATACGCCGCGCGCCACCTCGGCCGGAACGCCCGCATCCTCATAAACCAGGACCTCCGCCCCGCTCGCACTGCCCGGCGTGGGCATCGCGTTGCGGTGAAAGGATACAAACAAATCCGCGCCGGAATTGTTGGCCATTGTCGCTTTCTCAAACGGGGTATTGTACACATCGTCCATACGGGTATAGACAACGTCAATCCCATTGTCCTCCAAAATCTGTCCTACGGCCAGGGCCAGTTCCAGATTATCGTCTTTTTCCTGGCGGCCCTCAAACACCGCCCCCGGATCCCGGCCGCCGTGGCCCGGATCAATCGCAATCGTATACGCCATAAAAAGAAACTCCTTTTTCATAATCCGATACTATAGAATATGAAAAAGGAGTTTATCCCGTACCATCTACAATACAATTGGCGTTCCGGGATTTGCACCGCAGCCCGGCCGCGCTTATCCCAGCATCACGTCAAGCAGCATCATGATCGCAAATCCCAACACAATTCCCATGGTCGCCGTATACGGCTGCGCCTTCTGGTTTCTCTGGCACTCCGGGATCAGTTCATGCACCGCTACCAGGATCATCGCGCCGGCCGCAAAAGACAGCGCATAGGGCAGGATCGCCTCCACATAGACGACTAAGAGCGCGCCGATCACACCGGCAATCGGCTCTACCATCCCCGACGCCTGCCCCATCAGGAAACTTCTCTTGCGGGAATACCCTTCCCTGCGCAGAGGGATCGAAACCGCCGCCCCTTCCGGGAAATTCTGCAGGCCGATTCCGATGGCAATCGTAATTGCCCCCATCAGCGCTTCCACCGTACAGCTTTCCGGCCGCAGCGCTCCAAAAGCCACGCCGACTGCCAGCCCCTCCGGTATATTGTGGAGCGTAATCGAGAGGATCAGCATAATAATGCGGTTTTTCCGCTCATTCGGCATCCCCTGCGTGCTGTCCGCCCTCTTTCTCGTAAAAGAAACCACCTTATCGGACCCCCACATAAACCAGGCGCCGGACAAAAAGCCGGCTGTCGCCACCAGGTAAGCCGGTATACCCTCACTGGCTTCCGCCCGCTCGATCGCCGGCTGCAAAAGCGACCAGAAGCTGGCCGCGATCATCACGCCCGAAGCAAAGCCAAGCATCAGATTCAGCGCCTTGGGGTTGGGGGATTTAAAAAAGACGACCGTTGCCGCGCCCAGAGCCGTCACAAACCAGGTACCCAGGGTCGCAACCAGCGCCATAAGAACAATCGTATTCATTTTACACCTCCACTTTAATATATAGGAAAGCAGAGATGCAAGTGCCTGACTCAGTCTGTTAAACTCTTATCGTTTCTCCTTTGCCAATCAATCTTCTTTTCGCAGAAATTCTTCATACACCTCACAGGGAATCTCAAACTGCGGCGTACCGTATGCCCCGGGCGCTACCTCGTACTCGTCAAACTGGATCACCAGATTGCCGTTTTGTGCAAAGAAAAAGTTCTGATCCCGGTCGATCGTTTGAAATTCCGCCCCTTCAAATTCGTTATCAATCCAGTAAACGTTCGTGCCTGCTGCCATCTGTTCCCGCATTCGAGCCAAAATCCAATCGCTGATCGCGTTTACGTACCCGTCGCCCTCCACAAACAAATCGGACAGCCGCATGATTCGCCCCGTTGCCTTATCAATATGATAATACTTGTAAAGGACCGTGCCGCTGCCAGAGCCATAATAAATCTCCACTTCCAGCGTAAACCAGTCGCGATTGTCCGTAACGGTCCGGTAATACACGTCGGTCTCTGTATGGCCCTCCATGCCGATCTGCGCCGCATCCGCTTCAAATTCCGCGATCAACCGCTCTGTCAGACGCTCGACGTCCTCATTGATTTGTTGAACCGATTTTTTCAGCGTCTCGTCCTCGCTCCCCGCTTCCACCGTAATCTGAGGGATGGCAATATCCGCAGTGTGATACGCATCCTCATACAGATAATTGCGTAAAAGGATCACCTCCACCAGGCCGCCGATTATCGGCGCCTCGCGCATGGCGGCCGCCGCCCGTCCGCTTAGATTGGGAACCGCTACAAATAAAGCCAGCGCTATGGCAGCGCCTGCCAGAATTCGTTTTCTCAGACAAGGCCTTCTCCCTGCCGGCTCACTTGAAAAACACGGCAATTCTGAAAGCGTTCGTAAAATCCGCCTTTGCACCCTTGGCGGAATTTCCTGCCGTTCCCGATGAGCGGCACGTCTTACCTTTCTGTCAAAAACACCCATACCTTTTCTCCTATTCTTTCCATATTTTTCGCAGCATCTGCCGCGCCCGCGACAGACGCGTGCGTACCAGATCGTTTGACACCCCTGTGATATCGCTGATCTGCCGCACCGGCATGTCCTCATAGTAGAATAAAAGCACCACGATCCGATATTCCTCCGGCAGCGAATCCACCGCCTCTTTCAAGCTCATACTCTCGGTCTGCGAAACGCCCGGCCGTGGCTCCGGCAATTCCCCGATTTCTTCCAGATCCACCAGGTTGGGGCGTTTACGCAGAATATCATAAGCCGCATTGGCGGTAATTTTCATCATCCACGGACGAAAACGAGAACGCTGCCGCAGATCCGCCAATTTTTCATAACCAATACACAACGCCTCCTGCAAGGCATCGCAGGCATCTTCTTCATTTCTGAGAATACCGAACGCCAGCCGGTAAAGACCGGTCTGACAGGCCAGAATCTGTTCGGTATACCATCTTTTCTCCTTCTCAGGCAACATAGATAAGTTCAATCTCCTCCGTCCGTTTCCTGCCGCAAAGGAACCGTCTGCGCACAGGTCTCATACAGCCAGCGCCCCCACTGCCGGTAGTATTTGCCGTAGGGGTGCGTATCGTCTCCGCTGTAATCGCTTCGAAGCGCGCCCTGGTCATCGTCAAACAGCGGATTGACGTCGATGTAGATTACGCGGCTTCCATCGGCCAGAGCGGCGATCTCTCCATTCAGCCAGTCAATTTGTTCATTATTATAGATCTCGTCCCGATCGGAACGGGATTTTGTCACATGCAGGTTGGCGCACAGGCAGAGCATAGCCTCCGGCTGCAGGGCCCGGATCGCCTCCACCGTATCGGCATACGTTTCTACGATCGCCGTATGATTATAGCCCAGCTCGTTGATCCCTGTCATCAAAAAAATTGTATCATAGACTTTCTGTTTCAGCAATTCCTCCAGCGTAAGCTTTCCAACAGACGGCACCGAAACCTCTTTTTCCCAAAGGCGAAAGACACTGAGCCCCGATGCGGCAAAGAAATCCGCTCCTTCCAGACCGGCATATTCATATAATCCCACACTGCGGGAATCCCCGATAAAAAGCGCTGTCGAGAAAAATTCTTCCATGCTTTGCGCCGATTCGCTCTGCGCCGTCTCGACGGCCGGCAACGAGGGGGCCGGCGAACCGTCCTTGGCAGACTCCGTTTGTACCAAGTCAGTTTCTGACCAGGATGTCGACTGTGATGCTGTGTCGGTTTCCGGTCGGGAGATTGACTGCGATGCCTGCTCGGACACATTCGACAAAACAAGCGATCCCTCCTGCGTCGGTATCGTACCCGCCTCCCGCATCAGGCTTGGTACGGGCGCCTGCATGGCATTCAAGCGGTCCAGGCTGATTTTGAATAACAGCACCGGCAAAACAAACAGCATCGAACCAATCATCAAAGCCGGAAACCGGCGGCAGTTCTTCTTTTTCATCGTTGTCCCTCGCTTTCTAAAACTGAAAATACAAAAAAGGATCGTTTAAACCAATATAGAGACAGTACACGCAGAACCAGAATACCGCCAAAAGCCCCAGTGCCGCCGCCCACGTATACGCCCATTGGCGATACAGTTTTCCGGGAAGCGGCGTGCAGAACAGTACGCATAAAAGCAGCCAAATCCCATATATTTTTCCGTACTTGATATAATCCTGTCCAAATACCGCCGCACCGCTGCCCGCCGAAACGTCAAACAAACGCTTCAGATACACCGCCAGCTTCTCTAAATCCGTGACGGCAAACACCAGCCATGTCAGCGGGATCGCAAACAGCATATAGGCATGTCCCAGAAGCGGATACCGCTTTAGCCTCTCCTCCAGACCGGATTTCTCCAGGACGATCAGTCCAAACAGCAAAAGCCCCCACAAGACATAGTTCCAGCTGGCGCCATGCCAGATCCCTGTCAGCAGCCAGACAAGCAGCAGATTGCGAAATGTTTTTCCCCGTCCACAGCGGCTGCCGCCCAGCGGGATATACACGTACTCCCGAAACCACCGCCCCAGCGTTATGTGCCAGCGACGCCAAAAATCGGTCATCGAAAGTGCCTGGTATGGATCGCGGAAATTCTCCGGAAACTCCATGCCCATCATCCAGCCCAGCCCCCGCGCCATCCGCGAATATCCGCAGAAGTCAAAGTACAGCTGAAAACTGAAGGCGGCGATCCCCATCCAGGCCAAAGGCATGGAAAGGCTCTCGTAGCCGATGGCCCCCACTTCCCGCCACAAATTGCCGACGCGGTTGGCAAGCAGCACCTTCATACCCAGGCCGATGACAAATTCCCGCAGGCCCCGATCCAGCATCTTCAGGGTATGCTTTCGTTTTTGCAGCGCACTTTCCACCTCCCCGTAAGTAATAATCGGGCCGGCGATCAGCTGAGGAAACATACACAGGTAGGTAGCGATTGACAGGCCGTTTCCCATATCATATCTGCTCCCCCGATATACGTCGATCAGCCACGAGACCACCTGGAAGGTATAAAAGCTGATGCCGGGCGGCAGCTTTGGACGCTTTTCGGGTAGCACCGCCAGACCGGCCGGCAGCAGACGGTTGAGATTCTCGCAGACGAATCCCAGGTACTTAAAAATGAAAAGAATGCCGAAATTCCATAAAAGCCCCAGGTACAGCCAACGTTTGCCCCTCCGGCGATCCCGGCCGGATATAAGCCTTCCTGTTTTTATATTCACGGCCATGGAAACTAAAAGCAGCAGCAAACAGGCAGGGCGCCGCCAGACGCCCAGCCCGTAAAAAATAATGCTTCCGATCAGCAGGAGCTGGTTCTTACAGTTCGCCGGCAATCGGTAATAGAGGATAAAAAAGACAGGCATAAAGCCCAGCAAAAAAGACAGGCTGCTGAAAACCATAAGGCCAAAAACCTCTTTTCTCTTTCGAATCAAAACCTTCTATAGAAGTGACGTCAGAGAATGCCAAAATGTGACAGCCTTTTACAAATGTAATAAAAACGAAAGGTTCTCGTAAGGTTCTAAACGCATTCGCATTTCTGCAAAATTTCTTCCACCTTTACCTCCACCAGGATAATATCGCTGCCGATCTGGCGCACGCAGGCAAACGGAATCACATATTCCGTGTCCCGGCCAAAGATTCCGCAGATATGCCCCGGCCCCGGCACAATGAACGCGACAATGCAGCCGCTTGGAAACTCAAATACCACATCGCTGACAAAGCCCAGCCTGCGGCAGTCGCACATATTGATTACTTCCTTTTCCTTTAAATCGTACAGACGCATCGCTGCCCTCCCAATCCGGTCCTCTTCTGTCAGTGTATGCGTAAAAAGGGCGCGATGTGCCTGGACGGGGCTGTCGGTTAATACCAATTTTTAGTCTCTGACAGTTGAAAAGGAGACGATCCCGCAAAATCGAGCTTTTTTTAGGCTGGATTTCATTGCAGGATCGTCTCCTTCTTTTTATAACCTCTATTTTAGAGCGCAAAAAATCCTTGTTTGGATTTTTCGGGGCGCGCTACCGACTAAACCGCTTTCTCCTCTTTTTTTCCTTCATATTTTTCGATTTCATGATGTAAAAACCGATGGTATTTCATAAGGTTGCGCCCGATCGCATACAGCATGATTGGGTTGTACCCGGTTCTCCCCTTGTCTGAATAACGGGCCAGAAGGCCGGAAAAATCTAATTCCTCCATCACTTTTTTCAGGGTATAGACTACCCCTTGGGTGTGCCACTGGCGGCGGGTATTTAGTTTTTTGATGGGCTATCCGTTCAACAAATGGGAAGTTGTGTTTTTCACTCTACTTCCTCCCACTTTAACTTTGGATACAGCTTTCCTGTTTTAGCAAAATGGAGAACACATTCAGCAACCAGATTCAAATCATTGAGTGCATTTCGCTTGAGAACCGGAGTCT
>JAAWCS010000026.1 GCA_022793375.1 Lachnospiraceae bacterium | reverse complement strand
TTTCGTAAAATAGATTATTTTACGAAAATCCTTTTTTATTTTACAAGAAAATTCCTCTCCCATATGAAGAATTTTCAGGACGCTCAAAATCCAGATATATATTATACTCGCCATATAAAATTCATCTGCCTGGCAACATTTTAAAAAGCCCTCTATAGGTTTTGTCCCATAAAAGGCTTTTTATAAACTCTTCCTTTTTCAGTCGCTCTCTCAAAGCGTAATATCTTCGACATTCACACCCAAAGACAACAATTTAGCGATTGTCACCTTAATAAAATAGTCCAGCATCTGATTTTCATGACCACCATTTGCCTTTTTAATCTGTTGTAAATCCGTATATCGATCAATTGTTATTGCAATCAATTCTTTCTCGGACATCTTTTTATTATCCTTTCTTTCATCTTTTCCATATTTAAAAACATAATCCTGCATCCCTGTAGCACTTCCATACATTATATTTCAACTCTTTTCTATTGCGCAATCACCTGAATACAACTCCCTTTATTACCGATCATTTCATTTACCCGCATAATCCCCATATCCCATTACAGCCCTCCCGCCATCCGCAGATACCATACCACCTGCAGCACCGCCGCAGTCGCAAACAGCGCCAGAAACGCGTTTCGCCATTTCCTTTCCTTTCAAATCCACGGTATATAATCCACGCGCCTGCGCACAAAAATGCTGCCGCCCCCAGAAGCCCCTCATAAGACCACGCCCGTCCCCAAAAAAAGCTGCTGCAATGTGTAAGCGACGGAATACAATCCCACAAAAGGGAAGGGCGCAAAACATCCTAAGCGCATCGTCCTTTGTCTTTTCACTCTCCGTTTTCATCCGCACGCTCTCGCGAATTTCCTCGCAAAAGGCTTTATAATCCGCTCCAATGACCGATTCCGCGAGCTCTCCCCGCGCTTCGGCTCCCGCCAGCATGACGATGACATCCCGGCGAACGCTTTCCACCTCCGCATCATCCACCTGCTTACCCGTCAGGTAGGAAGTAATCTTTCGGACCCAGCCGCGATTTTCACAGGATAACCTGCGCAATTCCTGATCGTTGGCAATCTGCAGCTTCTTCGTCTCCTGATTTATTTTCCTTCCTCCTCAAAAATACGGTTTATGGCTGTCTCCAGTTCGCGCCAGCTCTCCCAAAAGCGTTCCAGTTCCCCGACGCCGCTTTCCGTGATAAAGAAATACTTGCGGGGCGGGCCGGAATCGGAGACTTTGTAAGTCGCCGTAATCAGACCATTTTTCTCAAGCCGCAAAAGAAGCGGATAAATCGTTCCTTCTGATATCTCCATAAAACCATAAAAGCGAAGCTTCTGCGATATCTCATAGCCATACGTTTCATGCAGGCTGATAATCTTCAGGATACAATTCTCCAGTATTCCTTTCAGCATTTTTGAGGGAACCATAAAACCGCCTCCTCTTCGGTATCTTGCATTACATACTACTCATGGTATATTGTATTACATGGTACTCATTCTGTCAAAGTACACCAAAAGAAGCGGCGCCAGCCCTTCGCCAGCACCGCTTTCTTTTTTCAAACCATCGCCAATCCCCGCCGCAGGACAATCAGCAGAAGCTCCACGCACTTCACCCGGCTTTTCCCGACTTTCACGCTCAGCGCCGTCAAGATCCTTTCCGCATCAATGCCAAGCGCTTCTTCCCGCTTTCGTCCCTTTACCAGTTCCAGGAGGCATTCGACCGAAGCCACGCAAAGCGAACAGCCATAGCCGTCATAATATACCTCCTGTATTCGGCTGTCCCGCAGGCTGTACGCAATGCGAAGGCTGTTTCCGCAAAATGGGTTTTCACCGTCCGCCACGTAAGCCGTCCCCTTTTGCTGTTCTTGACACTCCTAAAAAAACTCTTCCACATCGCCCCGATATGCCGGATGGCGGTATCGTTTCATGATTTCCTCATTCATAACAATCAAACTGCTCCTGTACGTTTCTCACAGCGTTTATCATCCGCTCCACATCCGCCATGGAGGTGTAAACGCCAACGCTTGCCCGGACGGTAGCCGCAAGCCCCAGCGCCTGGTGAAGCGGCATAGCGCAGTGTGTTCCCGCCCTTACGCAAATTCCCTGTTTTGCCAGAAGATCCGACATATCATGGGGATGGATCCGCTCCGCATAAAAGGACACAATCCCATCCTGCGCCTTCCCCGCTCCCAGGACATGGATTCCCTCGAGCGATTGCAGACCTTCCGAAAGCCGCCGGCACAAAGTCTCCGTATGGCGGCGCAGCGCTGTCGCTGAAAATCCTTTCAGGCAACGCAGGCAGCCGCAAATCCCACGGCCCCTGTCAGATTCGGCGTTCCGGCCTCGTACTGGACCGGGCCTCCCGATAAGAAGTTTTCTCTACCGTGACCCGTTCGATCATCCCGCCGCCGCCCAAAAGCGGCTCCATCCGCTCCTGCATACCGGCCCGCGCCCACAACAAGCCAATCCCAAACGGGCCGTACATCTTATGGGCGGATATGACCGCAAAATCCACGCCCAGCTCCGGAAAACAAACACGCTCATGCCCGGCCGCCTGCGCGCAGTCCAAAATCACCGCCGCCCCAGCCGCATGAGCCTGTGCCGCCAGCCGTTTGACATCCCTTTTTAAGCCCGTTACATTAGAGATGTAGGTCAGGGTGACTGCTTTCGGCTTACGCGCCAGCGCTTTCTTCCATTCCTCCTCGTAGAGAAACCTCTCCGAGTCTACCGCAAGATACCAAAGCTCCAGCTTTCGTCTCTGCGCCAGCATCTGCCAGGGAACAATAGCCGCATGGTGGCAAGCCGTATCAATAAGGACGAGGTCTCCCTCCTTCAGGCTCCCAAAGCCCCAACCCTGTATGGCCAGGTTCAGTCCCTCCGTCGCTCCGTGGGTAAAAATAGCTTCTTCCGCCGGTATCCCGAAATAATCCGCCACCTCCGCCCGCGCCCGTTCATACGCCTCATCCGCTTCCTCCGCCAGGGGATAAAAACCACGATGTACATTCGCACGGCTGTTTTGCTCAAACCCATTTACCGCCCGCAAGACCGTTTCCGGCGTCTGCGAAGTCGCCGCGCTGTCCAAATAGGTAAAGCGCGGATTTGCTTCATGCGTCCATCCTCGGCACTGTCTTCCCGCCTGACATAACCGCCCCGCTCCAGAAAATGAATCATACTAGTAACCGATGAACTCTTTACTACGAAAAAATTCTCGATATCCTTATTGAACACATCTCTCTTTTTTGATTCCACCATAATATACTGTAAAACAATGGCCTGCATCGTCGTCACATCGGTGGGATTGTCTCTTTGAATGTATTGCGTGGTCTTTCTGTCTATCATTTTATAAATCCGCTGTTGGATAGTTTCCAACAGCTGGTGCTCTTTGCTCACAGACCGCCCCTCCTTTGTGTCCCGTCTGATCTACGGTGTCCGTTTTGGTGAAAATAGCAGTATCGCTATTATATCTCAAAAGCCGTATGGCGGCAATCCGAATTTCATTTATTATTTTAAATAAGAATCTGCTTTTGACAGATTCTCTGCCTGCGGCGGGTTGTCCCAAGGGCATAATTCCTCTCCGCCGCAGGGCGATCCTGCCCGGAGGGTTTTTTGTATCGCAGGGAAGTTCGAAGAACTTTCTTATGATATAAAAAAGGGCCCCCCGAAATCTCGAAAAGCCCTTATAGCATACAGTCTTTTACAGATTACTCGATAATCGTAGCAACCTTACCCGAACCTACGGTACGGCCGCCCTCGCGGATAGCGAACAGCAGACCCTGCTCCATAGCTACGGGATGGATCAGTTCTACGGTCATGGTGATATGATCGCCAGGCATGCACATCTCGGTGCCCTCGGGCAGCATGCACTGTCCGGTCACGTCGGTGGTGCGGAAGTAGAACTGAGGACGATAGTTGTTGAAGAAAGGCGTATGACGGCCACCTTCGTCCTTGGTCAGAACGTACACCTCAGCGGTGAACTTGGTGTGAGGATGCACGGAACCGGGCTTCGCCAGAACCTGGCCTCTCTCGATCTCGTTTCTCTGCACGCCACGCAGCAGAGCGCCGATGTTGTCGCCGGCCTGACCTTCGTCTAACAGCTTGTGGAACATCTCAACGCCGGTGCAGACAACCTTTCTCTTCTCTTCCTTCAGGCCAACGATCTCAACCTCGTCCTGAACATGGATGGTGCCTCTCTCTACACGGCCGGTAGCAACCGTACCACGGCCGGTGATGGAGAATACGTCCTCGACAGGCATCAGGAACGGCTTGTCGATGTCGCGCTCGGGGTTCGGGATATACTCGTCGATCTGCTCGAACAGCTCGATGATCTTCTCCTGCCACTTCGCGTCGCCTTCCAGAGCCTTCAGAGCGGAACCCTGGATGATCGGGGTGTCGTCGCCCGGGAACTCGTACTCGTTGAGCAGGTCGCGGATCTCCATGTCAACCAGCTCCAACAGCTCCTCGTCGTCTACCATGTCGCACTTGTTCATGAATACGACAACGTAGGGAACGCCTACCTGGCGGGCCAGCAGGATGTGCTCGCGGGTCTGGGCCATAACGCCGTCGGTAGCCGCAACAACCAGGATCGCGCCGTCCATCTGAGCAGCGCCGGTGATCATGTTCTTTACATAGTCGGCATGGCCGGGGCAGTCAACGTGCGCGTAATGGCGGTTGGGAGTCTCATACTCTACGTGAGCGGTGGAAATGGTGATACCACGCTCTCTTTCTTCGGGAGCCTTATCGATCTGATCGAAAGCAACCTTCTCGCCCAGGCCGTACTTCTCGTACAGGGTCTTGGTGATCGCAGCGGTCAACGTGGTCTTACCATGGTCAACGTGGCCGATGGTACCGATGTTACAATGCGGCTTGGTTCTTTCAAATTTAGCCTTTGCCATTTTAAAAAGTCCTCCTTTTTACTATGCGCCCTCTTGGGGCCGCTCTTGTTTTACTGTTTTGATACAAGCTGTATCTATTATATTAGATAACTACAAAGTTTTCAAGCGAAACTTTGCGAAACTGTTGCGCCGTGCGGTTTATTTCCCGCCCTTTGAGGTCAGGATCTTCTCCTGTACGGACTTGGGCACCTGCTCGTATTTCTCAAAGAACATCGAGTAATTGCCGCGGCCCTGCGTCTTGCTTCGCAGGTCGGTCGAATAACCGAACATCTCCGCCAACGGCACATAGCCCTTGACCATCTTGCCGCCGCCTACGTCCTCCATGCCTTCGATACGGCCGCGGCGGGAGTTGATGTCGCCGATCACGTCGCCCATATACTCTTCGGGCATCGTGACCTCTACCTTCATAATCGGCTCTAACAGCACGCAGCCGCCCTTGTTCATGGCATCCTTAAAGGCCAGCGAACCGGCGATCTTGAAGGCCATTTCCGAGGAGTCTACTTCGTGGTAGGAACCGTCAAATACGGTCGCTTTTACGCCCAGTACGGGGAAGCCGCCCAGGATACCGGCCTTGGTCGCGTCCTCGATACCGGCACCGACCGCGGGGATATATTCCTTGGGGATCGCGCCGCCGACTACCTCGGAGGCAAACTCAAAGGTCTTTTCGCCGTTCGGATCCATGGGCTCAAAGCGTACCTTGGCGTGGCCGTACTGGCCGCGGCCGCCGGACTGCTTGGCGTACTTGCTGTCTACCTCCACGGGCTTCGTGAAAGTCTCCTTGTAGGCTACCTGAGGCGCGCCTACGTTGGCCTCTACCTTGAATTCACGCAGCAGGCGGTCTACGATGATCTCCAGATGGAGCTCGCCCATACCGGAAATGATGGTCTGGCCCGTCTCCTGGTCGGTGTGGGCGCGGAAGGTCGGATCCTCCTCGGCCAGCTTCGCCAGCGCCTCGCCCATCTTGCCCTGACCGGCCTTGGTCTTGGGCTCAATCGCGATATCGATAACCGGCTCCGGGAATTCCATCGACTCCAGGATCACCGGATGCTGATCGTCGCAGATCGTATCGCCGGTCGTCGTCAGCTTAAAGCCTACGGCCGCCGCGATATCGCCGGAATATACCTTGTCAAGCTCAGCTCTCTTATTGGCATGCATCTGCAGGATACGGCCCACGCGCTCCTTCTTGTTCTTTGTGGCATTGAGCACATAAGAACCGGAGTTGAGCGTACCGGAGTACACGCGGAAGAAAGCCAGCTTGCCCACGAAGGGATCGGCCATAATCTTGAATGCCAAAGCCGAGAACGGCTCTTCATCCGAAGAATGTCTCTCCACCTCGTTGCCGTCCATATCGAATCCCTTGATCGAAGGGATATCGGTCGGAGCCGGCATATACTCAAGGATAGCGTCCAGCAGTTTCTGTACGCCCTTGTTGCGGTATGCGGTGCCGCAGCATACGGGGATAATCTGTACGGCAATCGTAGCCTTTCTCAGAGCCGCCTTTAAGGCTGCCGTATCGGGCTCGTTGCCATCCAGGTATTCCATCATCAGATCGTCGTCGGTCTCGCAGATCGCCTCGACCATATTCGTGCGGTACAGCTCGGCATCATCCTGCATATCCTCCGGGATGGGGACGATCGAGATATCCTCGCCCTTCTCATCGTTGTAGATATACGCCTGCATCTCAAACAGATCGATGATGCCCTTAAACTCGTCCTCCTTGCCGATCGGCAGCTGGATCGGGACCGCGTTGTGGCCCAATCTGCTCTTAATCTGATCGACAGCTTTGTAGAAATCCGCACCCATGATGTCCATCTTGTTGATGAACGCCATACGGGGTACGTTATACTTGTCGGCCTGACGCCATACGTTTTCGGACTGAGGCTCTACGCCGCCTTTGGCACAGAACACGCCTACCGCACTGTCCAGCACACGCAGGGAACGCTCTACCTCAACGGTAAAGTCCACGTGACCGGGAGTGTCGATAATGTTGATGCGGTGCTCCAGCGCGCCGGGCGCGGGCTTCGTCTCTTTTTCCAGGGTCCAATGACATGTGGTGGCGGCCGAAGTGATGGTGATGCCTCTCTCCTGCTCCTGCTCCATCCAGTCCATGGTCGCAGTACCCTCGTGAGTATCACCAATCTTGTAATTCACACCGGTATAATACAGAATGCGCTCCGTCAGCGTCGTCTTGCCGGCGTCGATATGAGCCATAATACCGATGTTTCTGGTTCTCTCTAACGGATATTCTCTTGCAGCCAAAGTCTTCCTCCTTCAAACAGCAGCGGCCAGATTAAAATCTGTAATGGGCAAACGCCTTGTTCGCCTCTGCCATCTTGTGCATGTCTTCTTTTCTCTTTACGGCTGCGCCCGTGTTGTTGGCGGCATCCATAAGTTCGTTGGCCAGTCTGTCCTTCATCGTTTTCTCGCCTCTCTTGCGGGAAAACATCGTCAGCCAGCGCAGCGCCAGGGCCTGCCTTCTGTCGGGCTTGACCTCGATCGGCACCTGATAGGTGGCGCCGCCGACACGCTTTGCCTTTACTTCCAATACGGGCATGATATTATTCATGGCCTCTTCAAATACTTCCAGAGCAGGCTTGCCGGTCTTTTCCTCGACCGTCTCGAATGCTCCGTACACAATCTTCTGCGCAACGCCCTTCTTGCCGTCCAGCATGATGTTGTTAATCAGCTTCGTTACAACCTTATTGTTGTACAAAGGATCGGCCAAAACGTCTCTCTTTTGAGTATGTCCTTTACGCGGCACGTTACTTCCCTCCTTAATCAATGATTGCCCGGCTTAACGGGTCTTAATTAAATCATAGGTACTCACTCATGTGTCCGTGCCCGGCGATAACGGATTTATAACCTGCCTACAGGGATAAAAATGCTTCATTCCGTGCACTGTAACAAATATGATGTCCTATTGCAAAATCCGATCAAAGAAGGCTTTACTTCTTCGGTCTCTTGGCGCCGTATTTGGAACGGGCCTGTCTTCTCTTGGCAACGCCGGCCGTATCTAACGTACCGCGGATGATATGGTAACGGGTACCGGGCAGGTCCTTTACACGGCCGCCGCGGATCATCACCACGCTGTGCTCCTGCAGGTTATGGCCCTCGCCGGGGATGTAGCTCGTAACCTCAATGCCGTTCGACAGACGTACTCTGGCGATCTTACGCAGTGCAGAGTTAGGCTTTTTAGGAGTAGCAGTCTTTACTGCCGTGCAGACGCCTCTCTTCTGAGGAGCGGACTCGTCGGTCGCTTTCTTCTTCAGGGAATTGTATCCCTTCTGCAGAGCGGGAGCCGTGCTCTTCTTCTCAGCCGTCTGTCTTCCCTTTCTTACTAACTGGTTGAATGTAGGCATTTTTTCACCTCCTGTAGAATTCTTACATTTCGTTTTGCGCACATAAAAAGTAGGCGTTTTTATGACACGCTTACTTATTATAAAGGGTGAAAATGCCGGTGTCAAGGGGTTTTTGGGCTTTTTCCCCGGACTTGTCAAAATTCCTCCATCGAAATTTCCGTTAGGCCGCTTTGTCGTCGGGCAACGACGCTGCCGCATCGCCCCCTTCTCCGCCCCGGTGATGAAACTTTACCCTGCAAAGCTTCTCACATATAGAATCCGGACCGCGCACCAGCGCCGGGCGCGGCTTGCGTTTTCAGGGAAAATATGATATCCTGAAAGAAATTTTTATGTCAGCCATACGTGCTGTGTATACAAGTTTCCTGGCAAAACGGATGCCGGCAGGCGGCATTCCGGGAGAGATGAAGCAATAGAAATTGCGGGAGGAACGGATGCAGAAGGCTAAGAAGCGCAGAAATGCGCAAATCGGGATTGTACTGGGCGTTTTGATTGTTGTATTTCTTCTTATTATAATATGGCTGCTGACGGGACGGATATCAAAAAACGACGGAGACGCCGCCACGGAGGCTTCTGCGGCAGACGAGACCGCCGACGGCGAAACCCTGACGGCGGGGGCACGGGAAAATCTCCCGCAGATGCCGCCCCCGGAGACGGATATGACACCGATCGGAGCCGACCAGCCAGGCGATCCGCTTAGACAGGACAGCGGCCTTTTGGAGGACGGGGCGGGTGCGGCCGTGCGGCTTGGAGGTTCGCCGCAGACACCGCAGGAAACGGAAATTTCGCTTGGCATTGACGTATCCAAATGGCAGGGGCGTATCGATTGGACGAAGGTCGCCGCTTCCGGCGTCGATTTTGCCATCATCCGGGTCGGCTTCCGCTCAACCGATACCGGGGAGATTTTCGCCGACCCCTATGCTGCGTATAATCTTGAGCATGCTTCAGAGGCCGGGATCCTCGTCGGAGCCTATTTTTTCTCCACCGCCGTCACTGTGGAAGAAGCCATCGAAGAAGCGTCCTGGACAGCCGCTTTTCTGGCCGGCTATCCGATTACCTATCCGGTCGCCTACAATTGCGAAGGTTTTTTATCGCCGGACAGCCGCATGTACAGCCTTTCAATGGAAGAACGAACCCAAAACGCGCTGGCATTTCTGGAAACAATACAGGAGGCCGGGTACGAACCGCTGTTCCACGCTTCCCGGCATGACTTGACAGACGGCGTTTCCTGGGATACGGCCCAGATCGACGCACGCTTCCCTGTTTGGGTGGCCCAGTATCCGGCCAATCCTTATCCGGACACAAAGGCCGCTTCTTACGACGGCGCTCACCACATGTGGCAGTATACCAGCCAGGGCGCGGTGGACGGCATTTCCGTCTATACCGACCTTAATGTGGCTTATTTCACATACGAACAGGCGGCCGCCGCCAAGGACCCCCAGGCTGCGTCGCCGGCCGGCGACGTCCCGGTCGACAGCACCTTCCACGAGGTAGACGAATCGGTCACGGCAAAAGAAGTGACCAATCTGCGGACCGAGCCCAGCGCCATTGCCGACGACACGATAGCCGCTTCCCTTTCGCGCGGAGAATGGATCCGCCGTACCGGCATTTCCAGCCGCGGCTGGTCGCGTGTGGAATACGACGGCCAGACGCTCTATGCCATTACCGGTCTTTTGCTGACCGAAGAAGAAGAGAGACTCTACGCGATACGGACCGCTTCCCGCACCGACGATTCCGTCTATCAAGCCGTCAACGATTCCGTCACCGCCAAATCGGAAACCAACCTGCGCGACGGCGCGAGTACGGAAAACACGCAGGTGATCGCCACCATCCAAAACGGAGAGTGGGTCTCCCGCACCGGGATCGGCTCCAACGGCTGGTCACGTCTTAGCTACAACGGCCAGACCCTGTACGCCCTGAACAGCTATCTGACCACCAGCGAAAACTTTGATTCCGCAGACATAAGCGGCCGCGACATCGTCTGGACGCCCGCCGAACGCGCCATGACCGCCAAAGAAGAAACCAACCTGCGCGACAAACCGACCACCGAAAGCGGCTCCCAGGTCATTGCCACAATCTACAACGGCGACCTCGTCACACAGACAGCCGTCGGCTCCAACGGCTGGTCACGCGTCATCTACGAAGGCCAGACCCTATACGCCGTATCCAGCTTCCTAACCGATTACACCGAATAACAACCGGCCCCCAGCATCCCGCCCCCAAAATATAACGACGACTTACCAGCGTCCCCCATCCTACACCCAATAGCAACGGCTTACCAGCCCCCAATCCTACACCCAATAACAACCGCTCAGCGCCAAACAACGCTCCCATCCATACCGTCCGCCGCCTCCAACGAAATAAGGAAAGGGTCCAGCCCGGCGCCTTGCGGCTGCCATGGCAGGACCCTTTACAAACGCCGGCCCTTAGTGAGCGCGAGCCAACGGCGAAGTGCGAACTTAGTGCCGCTGCTTTTGTAACGGAGCGAGAGCGCGTCCGGACCGGGCAGCCGCAAGGCGCCGGGCGTCCCCCCCTTTTTTGCCTACACCGTCTCCGGCTCCGGATACTCCACGCCAAAGCAGTCGACCGTCACGCTTTCCATCACCTGCGGCTCCAGCGGCTTATCCTGGAAATTCCTGCGCACACGAGCAATCCGGTCCACCACGTCCATGCCCTCCGTCACTTTGCCAAAGGCCGCATACGCGCCGTCCAAATGCGGCGATGTCTTATGCATGATAAAGAACTGCGACCCGGCGGAATCCGGCGCCATTGTGCGGGCCATCGACAATACGCTCGCCTCATGCTTTAAGTCATTCTCAAACCCATTCTGTTTAAACTCACCGCGAATGCTGTACCCCGGCCCGCCGGCCCCGGTGCCGTCCGGGCATCCGCCCTGGATCATAAATCCGTTAATCACCCGGTGAAATCCCAGGCCGTTGTAATAGCCCTTTTGGATCAGGCTGATAAAATTGTTTACCGTATTCGGCGCAACGGCCGGATACAGCTCCGCCTTGATTACGCCCCCGTCCTTCATTGTAATCGTTACCACTGGATTTTTCTTCTCCATCTTCCTCATACTCTCCTTTCATTATTTCTGTCCGTGTTCTCAGGACATAATGGGACACCCTTGTGGTGTTTCATTATTTCTGTCCGTGTTCCCAGGACATAATGGGACACCCTTGCGGTGTTTCATTATTCATGTCCGTGTTCCCAGGACATAGTGGGACACCCTTGTGGTGTTTCATTATATATGTCCGTCCGTGTGTCTCCGCCTCAGAAACTGCGCCCGCCGCCGCCATGGCTGCGGCCGCTGCTGCTGGTACGGCTGGTCGTATGGCCGCTGCCGGAACTGCTCCTGCCGCCGCCGCCTCCGCCGCTGTTTCTCTCAATGCGGCGCGTCGTGACCGTGGTATTTACCTTAAAGTCCCGGCGATCCCGCAGCCGTTCGCTGCCCGGCTTCATATAGACCCGGCCGCTCGGCGCTTTCTGACTGCGGACACGGATTACCATGATACCCGTGCCAATCGCGCCGATCATCATCCCAAGAGCCAGCCGTGTTGCGATATTGACGGCCGAAAACGATTTCTTTAAGGCCTCGCTTCGCTCGTTGGCCTTTATTTCCTCCGGCGTATACTCCACAAACACATCGGCCGCCGCATCGTAATATCCGTCTTTCGCCACCTCGTCATTGGCGCCGTATTCCACCAGGCAGTTCACGAAAGCGCGGGCGGCTTCGTAATAATCGCCGTCTCTCATATGCGGCATAATCACATAGTCCAGCATGTTGTCCACATCCAGGTCGGTATACATCTCCATCGCCAGGCCGGACGTGGAAACCTCGACCATCCGGTTGTCCATGTCAATCAACAACAGAATCCCTGAGCCGCTTTCCTTTTCATAGCCAAAGCCGTGATCGTCGTAGTAATCGTCCGCATACCGCCCGGAGCTCTTCCCCCGCACATCGTCGGACGTCACCACCACCACATCCAACGACAGCTTTCCGGCTGTTTTTACAATCTCCTGCTGTAAGAGCGCTTCCTCAGTCTCGTCAAACAGCCCTGCGTCGTCGAACACCTTCGGATCCTCTTCGCTGTAGGCACACAGCAGAAACGATGCCGCCAGAAGCAGCAGCGCCCACACGCGCAGCTTGCCGATTCTCCTCTTCGCTTCACCAGTCCTCATATCAGCAGCCCTCCTATCACCGAGACAGCCATCAGGCCCATAAAGGATACGCCGCTGATGATGCCGAACCACTTCGCCACCTTGCCCATGCTGACCGGCAGGCGGCCGTTTAAGCGGCCGGTCTGGCCGTTTAAGGTAAAAGCGTAATTCTGCCCCTGGTACCGGTAATTGAGCACCCAGACCGGCAGCATTACATAATCGACATGCTTTTCACGGATCTGCACCCGCTGATCGGTCACATTGACCGTATGGTAACCGGAGATCGTGCCGCGGGCCACGCCGATTGCCGCTTCCCTGGCACGGTTCTTGGCCCGCCCCTGCAGCTCGTCGCTGGTGTAATTATATTTTTCCGCCAGATACCCAGAAAGATACGCCATCTCAAAGGGTTTCATCTCCTGGTAGTCATACGGCTCCAGGCTCTCCATCACCTTATCTTCCATGCGTTCGGACGCATCGACCGGGACGCGCTCAAATTCGCTGTCCACACTGCGAAACACATGGTAATGATCGGTATATGTATATTCGGTATCGCCCCGCCGTGTCGTATGACTGCGGGTCGCCCGCGCCCGCAGGGCCACGTTTACCTGATAATCATACAGCCAATAGGGCACATACATGCCCGTAATTTTTTCCAGCGTATTCTGCGAGGTAAACTCCCGCGGCGTAAGCAGACCGTGCTTCGTCCACTTGAGGAAACGCTCTACGGCCTGTTCCCGTGTGATTTTAAACGGCAGCACCGCCTTCGGTCTGCGCATGCCGTCCATCCGATCGGCAATCAGCCCCGGATTGCCGCAAAAGGAACAGATTACGGCCGCCGTATGCTCGTCGGTCACCAGCTCGGCCCCGCAGCTCGGACAATGATACACCTGCATGCGCACGGTTTCGACCTCTTCTTCCCTGGCCCGCACATAGCTGTCCTCTCCCAGAGGGCCGTCCGCCTCCGGATCCGTATCGTCCCCGGCCGTCTCCCCGTACTCCCTTTTATACTCCTCCACGGACATCGCCGCGCCGCAGCTGTCGCAGTGCAGTTTGCCGCTTTGACCGTCAAACTCCATGACCGCCCCGCATTGCGGACATTTATATGTCACTACCACTAAAGACCACCCCTTTCCGTCTCTTATTTTATCAAATCCCCGCCCAAAAGTCTATAGACCCGCTGCCGCAAAACTTTCTTTTGTTCGTGTTTTACATTCATAGTTTGTTTACAATCGTTTTAAAAACTGTTTTCAAACTCCACAAGGTTTCTTCACTTTTCTTCTGTATATTTAAAACAGTTGATACGCTGATAAACCTTTTTCGTGTTTTTTTCATAATAGAGCTGATTAGCAGCATCAGCTCTCCTCCCTTTTTTATTTTATACTACGAAAAAAGAACCGTTCCTCGTCAAAACGGTTCTTTTTTCGTCCCCTTTCCCCCGTTCACATTCTGTTCATATAACCTTTAATAAACCTTAACAGCCATTACACTCTTTTTTCATTTTTCCTCTGTAAGATAAGAGTTGTAAAGCAAGTTATCTTTTCATTTTTTCATAACTGAGCCGGCCGAACCGGCCGACTCAACCTCCTTTTCATATTTTATAAAAAAGAACCGCTCCTCGTCAAAGCGGTTCTTTTTATGTCTGGAATCCCGGGAGACGGCCGTGCGGACGGACGCGCCGCCGCACAGACATCGGGCAGGACTTACACTTCAAAAATCAAATCCCCATACGAAGGCATCGGCCAGTACTTCTTATCGACCAGCATCTCCAGCTGATCCACCGGCGCCCGCAGCGCCGCCATTGCCGGCATCACCTGGTCTTTAAAGAAATACGCCATCTTTTCCATATCGCCAATCTCCTGGCTCTGCGCCTGCCGCTCCTTCAGCGCTGTCAGCGCTGTCTTGCTCTCCGACAAAAGCGCGCTCACCTCTAAGAGCAGCTCCTTCTGCACGCTGGTATCCGCTTCGGGACAGGCCGTCGTCACGGCGGTCATCGATTTCGCCAGTTCGGTCGTATACGAGATGACTGCCGGGATGATCTGCTTTGTCGCCATGTCGATCATTGTCAGCGCTTCGATATTGATTGCTTTGACATATGTCTCATACAAAATCTCCTCCCGCGACTCAAGTTCCGCGCGGGTGAAAATACCGAATTTTTCAAACAGAGCCACCGCCTTGTCGGTCGTCAGGGTCGCCGTCGCATCGACCATGCTCTTTATATTCGGCAGGCCGCGCCGCGCCGCTTCTTCAATCCAGGCGTCCGCATAGCCGTTGCCGTTGAAGATGATCCGCTGGTGCTCGGTCATATACTTCTTAATCAAATCGTGCACGGCCCGGTCAAAGTCCGGCGCTGCTTCCAGGATATCGGCGGCTTCACAGAATGCCTCCGCCACAATCGCGTTTAACGTCGTATTCGGACTGCCGATCGAGTCGGCGGAACCCACCATGCGGAATTCAAATTTATTGCCCGTAAAAGCAAACGGCGAGGTGCGGTTGCGGTCGGTCGCATCCTTTGCCAGCACCGGCAGGGAGTGGACGCCGGTATTGAGTTTGCCGCCCTTGAGCGAAGAAGTCGCTTCCCCGGTTTCGACAAGCTGTCTTACCACGTCCTCCAGCTGCGCGCCCAGGAATACGGAAATAATGGCCGGCGGCGCTTCGTTTGCCCCCAGGCGATGGTCGTTGCCGACATCGGAAGCCGACTGGCGCAGCAGATCCGCATGCGTGTCCACGCCCTTTAGGATGCACGCCAGTACCAGCAGAAACTGGATATTTTCATGCGGCGTTTTGCCCGGATCGAGCATGTTGATTCCGTCGTTGGTCGTCAAAGACCAGTTGTTGTGCTTGCCGGAACCGTTGACGCCGGCAAAAGGCTTTTCATGCAGCAGGCAGGTCATGCCGTGGCGGCCGGCCACCTTTTTCATCGTCTCCATCACCAGCTGGTTGTGGTCCACGGCAATGTTGCCCTCCTCATAGATGGGGGCTAGTTCGTGCTGGGCCGGCGCCACTTCGTTGTGCTGGGTCTTGGCGGGAATGCCCAGTTTCCACAGTTCGATGTTTATGTCCTTCATATACGCGCCGATGCGTTCGCGGATCGTGCCGAAATAGTGATCCTCCAGCTCCTGCCCCTTGGGCGCCGGCGCGCCAAAGAGCGTGCGTCCCGTATAAATCAGGTCTTTTCTTTGCAAATATTTCTCCCGGTCCACCAGGAAATACTCCTGTTCCGCCCCGACCGAGGTCGTCACCTTCACGGAGGTCGTATTGCCAAACAGCCTAAGAATCCGCAAAGCCTGCTCGCCGATTGCCTCCATCGATCGCAGAAGCGGCGTCTTTTTGTCAAGCGCTTCTCCCGTATACGAGCAAAACGCCGTGGGGATGCAGAGAATCACCCCGGTCGCATCCTCCTTCAAAAAAGCCGGCGACGTGCAGTCCCAGGCCGTGTAGCCCCTGGCTTCAAAGGTCGCCCGCAGGCCGCCCGAGGGAAAGGACGACGCATCCGGCTCGCCCTTTATCAGTTCCTTTCCCGAAAATTCCAGAATCGTCTTGCCGTTTTTGGGCGCTGTCACAAACGAGTCGTGTTTCTCGGCCGTGATGCCGGTCAGCGGCTGGAACCAGTGCGTGTAGTGCGTCGCGCCGCGCTCCACGGCCCAGTCCTTCATCGCGTTGGCCACCACGTCGGCCGTCGCCGACGACATATCCGCCCCCGTCTCAATTGTTCTGCGCACTTCCGCGTACACCTTCTTGGGCAGGCGCTCGCGCATCACGGAATCGCTGAACACGTCTGCCCCGAAAATCTCCGTTACATTGATTTTTTCGTTCATCGGTTTCCCATCTCTCCTTCCCCGGAAAAAAAGAAGATGCTCCCGCCTGGGAACATCTTTGTTCATCTCCATACTGTACCGTTACAGGAACCTGTTTTCCACATGCATATAAATTACCGCAACTTTCACAGAAAAGCAAGCGTTTTTTTCATTCCCGCGCTCTTTTGGCAGGTATAACCAATCGCCGGGACATATCTTTGATTCAAATTGGCAATGTGACAGCCGCGCAGGACCGCCCTTCGGCTTCAAATTACTTTTATCCGCGTATTCGGCGCCAGCCGTTTAAACAGCTCTCCCGCATTTAGCTTGGACGGGCTGTCGCTAAACCCGCTGTCGCAAAACACGGCCCGGCGCGGCCGTTTTCCGGCAATCGCCTCCATCACATGCCAGGGAATGTCCGCGTCAAAACAGGCAATCAACTCGCCGTCCTTGTAATTGTACACCGTACAGCCGTCAATCTGCCGGGACTCACACGGAAACGAAAGCGGCAGTCCCCATTCCAGCAGACAGCCAAACAGCAGATCGAGGCTGCTTCGGTCCTCTTTTATATTCTCTTCCAGTAAGGAGAGCATCTGCTGCCCGTACTCGTTTGGCCTGTAGTAGACGTCCTTCATATTGGACGAATCCAGCGCAAATACCCGCACGCCGTAATCGATGTCCGCGTTTGTCTCCTGCCGGATTTTCTTTGCGGCTTTTGCGATCCTTGCCAGACCGATTTCACAGATATTGCGGTATCCGTTTTGAAATGCCGGCGATTTTTCCGCGCAGGCTTCCGGCGCCTGGATCAGAATAAACCGGCGTGTCCCGTTTGTCTCTGCGTTCAGCTGTAAAACCGCGTGAGCCATGGCCGCCGACCCTGAAAAAAAGTCAAGAACCGTCTCGCCGTCTTTTACGTTCGCAACCTTGAGGATCGCTTTCAGAAGTTCCACCGGCTTGGGGTTGCTGAATATGTTTTTTTCCCCGAATAATTCGGTCATGCAGTCGTTCGCGCCCTGATTATGCCCGAACTGCTCGTGCGGCCACCAGTTTGTCGCGCACTGTCCCTCCTCGGCCCGCTCAAACTGATAATATTTTTTCCGTGGCATGCCGTCGCCGCCTTTGGGAAAATAAATCCGCCCCTCCTCCAGGTATTTTTGGTAGGTCGCCTCCTCGCCCATCCACTCGCCCTCAAGGACTTTGCCGGTCGGCGTGACAATCGTATAGCGGCTTCCGTTTTGATCCGATCCGGTTTTCCAGGGCTTGCTGGCCCAGGGTCCTTTGGGGTCGTTATCGGGGTTTTTAAAGGCGGCCGTCAGATCGAGCTTGCCCACGCCCGCTTTTTTTAAGTACGCGCTGTCCTTTGCGTAGACAAGGATATGCTCCGCGACAATCCCGATCATCTTTGTCTTGTCGTTCGGCTGGTTGTGACGCCGCCGCCAGTGAATATGCCCCTCAAAATTGTCTTTGCCGAACACTTCATTGCAGATCATCTTTAGATGCTCCGCTTCGTTATCGTCAATGCTGATAAAAATGACGCCGTCCTTTGAGAGCAGGCTGCGCGCCAGCAAAAGCCTGGAAAACATCATCGAACACCATTTGGAATGAAAGCGCCCGTCCGTCTCCGGGTTTACGGCCATGCGACGGCCCTCCGGATCGGTCAGCTTTTTGTCCGATACATATTCCGCCCGCGACTCTTTAAACGAATCGTTGTACAAAAAGTCCTTGCCCGTGTTATACGGCGGATCGATATAAATCAGCTTCACGCCCTCTAAATAGCTCTCCTGCAATAGTTTGAGGGCCTGCAGATTTTCCCCTTCGATATAAATGTTCCCCGTGGTATCCCATTCGATGCTTTTTTCAATCTGCGGCCGCAATGTCATGCGGATCGGCGCATTGGCGTCGGCCAGGGCCTGTCTTTTTCCGACCCACGTAAAGCCAAAAGATTCCTCCGGGTTGCTCGTTTCTCCTCCGAGCCATTGTCTGAGAAGTTCAAAGTCAACCCCCTCCCGTATCACGCCCTCCGCATCCGATATTTCCGTAACGCAGGCCGGAAAAATCTGCTTCAAGGCCTCAATATTCTGCGCGATCCGATCCGCGCTCTCCATTTTCATCCGTTCAGGCATAGTTGTCCTCCCTCCTGGCCGTTCAACGCCTCTTTAATAAACCGGCCGGCAAAGGCCTCCTGGCTTTCTTCATCCCCCTTTAGCGGAACTGGCAGTTCCAGCCGGCGAACCGCCGTCAATTGATCCGGCGCGCCCTGTATTTCTTCTATGATAACCGTATCGATGTCCGGCGGTATCGGATAATACAGCACAAACAATTTTGTTTCTAAACGGTCGCGAAGCAGGCCCAGGCTCTTGTATTTTAAAATATCCTTTTCCAAATAGTTCGACAGCTTCTGCTCCTCAAACGGAATGCGGGAGCGCGCCGTATGTTTTTTGAATTCCAGCACCGCAAGGGCGGCGTTTGCTTCGTTATACAATACCGTATCGGCGTCTCCCGGCCAAAAGAACGGCTTTTTTGACAGATATCCCTCAAGCGCGGAGGTGGAATAAATCAGTCCCGCGTTCCCGATCGAAACCTGCTTTTTTCGCAGTCCGCCGATTTTTTCCTGCAGTTGCTGTGCGTTCAGAGCGGACAGGGCGTCCTTTTTATATTGGGAAATATCAAACATTACGACTCTGCCTGTGCCGTCCTCCCATTTTGTTTCTTTAACATCTTCAAACAGCATGTATTTTTCCTTCAGCCCCTGGGCTTTCAAAAACAGATAGACGGAATTGGATTTTTCACTCCCGTCGCAGGCCGCGATCTGCCGAAGCAGTTCTTCTTTGCTCTGGAGGAGAATGTCGGCCGTATCGCTGATTCGTTTGATCCATACTTCGTCGCAGACTGTCTCTCTCTCCCAGTTGACAAAAAAATCAAACGACGCGGCGTAGATTCCCCGGCGTCGAAACCAAACGGAATCAAACCAATCCGCCGGATCGCCGCTCTTATGATTTTCCTGTGCCTTCTTTGTCCGGTCGGCTGTCAAGGCCAGTGTCGGTTTGCGTAACATCGTTTTTCTCCTCGTACTTTCGCCCCTGTGCGCGGCCGTATCCGTTCTAGCGCAGGACCTTTTCTATCAGGGTCTGGTAACTGTCCGCCACATCGTAGACAACGTTTTCGCCGGCAATGGCTTTAAAATGTTCCCTGGCGCAGTGGATTTTCGATTCCTCCATCCGGCGCAGCTGCTGGGAACTCACAGAGCCTTTTGTCTCCGCCACAAAACAGATGTGTTTGACGGTCCCTTCGTAGAACGCAATGGCCCAGTCCGGGTGATAGCGGCCGACCGGCGTCGCAATGTAAAAGCCCGCCGGCAGTTTTACGTAGACGGCAACCTCCGGATCCGTCTCCAGATCCGCGGCAAAATCGCGCTCTCTGGCCGAGTCGTACAGCACATGGTCGTACAGATGGCGTTTCGCTTTCATCGCGTTTACGCCCAGCCTTCCCCGGAGGGTCGGCGCGGTAAATATATCTGTGTCATAGCGCTCCTCCAGAGCATGGTACGTGATATGCTCGACAATCGCCGCCGCTTTCTCTTCGTTAATCAGGACGGCCGCTTTGACAATGAATTCCTCCGGATTCTCCCGAAACTGGCTGAACACCTCGGGCCGTATGCCTGCGAGGATCGCCGCCAGCGCCTTTCGGGTCAGCCCGGTCTCCTCCACCAGTTTGCCGATCAGGTCATATTTTATCTGCGGGTTTGCCTCTCGTCCTGCTTTATATCTGCCGGAGGTTTCTTTGACAAAGGAGGTCCCGCAAAGAAGTTCCGTTTGCGAGCGGATCGTCTCCATGGCGCCTGTTTCCACCCGGAAATACGTTTGGCAGACATGTAATTTATCGTCCAGGGCAACAATCGCTTTTTGAACCAGTTCGTCCGTATCAAAATCCACTGTATAGACGGATTTTTTGTTTATCCTGGACCAAAGCGCCTGAAACTCCGGCATAGCCAGTTTTTCTTCTTTCACCTGCAGACGCACATTGCCGGCGCGGGCATTTTCCGGCCGCAGAAAGTCGACCGCAGCGGCCTGCGAACGGTCGGCAACAGCTTCTGCCATTTCCGTCTGCAGACCTCTGGCAAACGAATCATAACTCTCGCCGGCAATGACGGTAAGGGTATTGACGGTGTGCACCTCTTTTCCCAAAACGCCGGCATCCATACGTTCGCCGTTCTCGTTCACACAAAGGCGCAGACCCCGCCCCACCTCCTGCCGCTTGCGGACATCGCTGCCGCTTTGCTTTAACGTGCAAATCTGGAACACGTTCGGATTGTCCCAGCCCTCCCGCAAAGCCGAATGGGAGAAGATGAACCGCACCGGCGAGCGCAGCGGGTCGCGGTCTAACAGCCGCTCTTTGTTTTTCATAATCAGTTCATAGGCGCTTACGTCGTCCGAGGTCGTTTCTCTTAGGCCCACCCTGGAGTTGACCATCTTGCCCCTGCCGTCCACGGAAAAATAGCCGGCGTGGGTTTTGGCGGCCGGGATTGCTTGTAAATATTGGAGATACGCTTCCTCCGTTTCCACCGGCCGCAGGCTGCTTACGATCTCTTCGTATTCTTCCTCAAACATGGCGGCATATTTTCCGTTTGCCGGCCGGCCGGCCGCGTCGTATTCCCGGTAATTTGCCACTTCGTCGATGAAGAACAGGGAGAGCACCTTGATGCCTTTGTCAAACAGCTGCCGCTCCCGCTCCAGATGGGAGAGAATCGTTTCCCGTATCTGAATGCGCCGCAGCTGATCCTGATCCACCGCGCCGATCACCTCTCCGGCAGCAATCTTGATCCCGTTTAAAAACTCCACCGCATCCTCGCGTCCGTCGATCTGTTTGATGACAAAACCGTTTCTATATTCTTCCAGGCCGCCCGAACGCTCATAGAGGTTATCGCCGATTCTGACAATCCGGCTCTTTTTCTTCGGCATGCCGCCGGCCCTCTTTATCTCAAACCGCAGGGTGGCCGTAGGATCGTTCTGAGAGAGGTTTATGCTCTCCAGATAGAGAAAGCCGTCGGCGGCACTGCTGCCGGATTCGCTGATCCCTTTTACGGCAATTTTTTTGACCAGCCGCCGATTGTACGCATCCATGGCATCCAGCCGGTAGACCATGTTGTAAATGCGGTCGCTTTTGTGGGTGGCCGAATAGCGCAGGGTCAAAAGCGGGTGGAATTCTTTGAGCCTTTCCCGGGTCTGCCTGCCCTCCACCGACTGCGGCTCGTCAATAATCAGGATCGGATTGGTCCCGGCAATGATATCAATCGGCCGGCGGGAGCGGAACTCGTCCAGCCGCATGTAGATCCGGCGCGCGTCCTTACCTTTGGCATTGAAGGCCTGCGCGTTAATAATCATTACATGGATCGAACGATCCGACGCAAAGCGGTCGATCTGCGCCAGCTGTGCCGAATTGTAGATGAAAAAGCGTATTTTCTTTCCGTACTCCTCGGCAAAATGCTCCTGCGTCATTTCAAAAGATTTGTACACGCCTTCGCGGATCGCCACGCTGGGCGTCACGACAATGAACTTGCTCCAGCCGTAGTGCTTATTCAGTTCAAAGATCGTCTTGATGTAGGTATAGGTTTTGCCGACGCCGGTCTCCATTTCAATCGTGAGTTGGTAGCCGTTCTCCCGGCCTTCCAGCTTTTGCGAGGGCCGGATCTGGTGAGAACGCTGGATTTGGTTTAACTGCTCCAGTATTTGCCGGTCGGAAAGTTCTGGTACGATTTTCCGGTTGCCGAAACCCGTGAAGTCGTGCTCTTCGCAGACGCCCAGCTGGTAGGCGCCGCTCCCCCGGTCCATTTGGTAGGCGGCGGTGAGGTATGGCTGTCCGGCAAAGACATCGACCACGGCTTTGGCGGCGTCGGACTGGAATTTTTGGTGCTTGTATTGTATTTTCATGTGTGTTGGCCTCCGTTGGGTCTGCTTGCTCCCTATTGACAGCCACAGGGAAATTGAATGCGATGTTTCTAATGAGATTTTCAAGCAGACCATATGCTGCCTGCTCATTCTTGTTCAAGGAAATATTTACAGTGCCGCTTTCAATGCCATTTACAGTGCCGTCTGTCTTGTTGTCCCGTGCCATGGACTTCCTTTTCTTATTTCTGATCATCCTGGTACAGTGTAGCTTTTTTATGATTCTTCCCCATATGGCGTTTTCGGTTCTGCCACCATCGGCAACGGTTCCTGTCTGTCAAAATCATAAGTAACCACCTTATGTTCCTGTCCGGCAAAAGATGCCGGGCCGCCAATACCAAAGTATTTCTCAAAAAATGTCTTTAACTTGCCAATAACGCCCTGTTTCTTCTTGGCTCTCCCGCCGCCAAATCTCGAAATCGGCGGCATGAGCTTGTCAATATCTGTTCCGGATGTTTTTATCTCACCATCTCGAAACGCGTTCTCCATAAATTTGCGGGTATCTTCCGGTTTCAGTTTTTCTTCCGTTATAATTTCATCAAGGTCATGTGCTCTCTGCTCCACCACATAGCTTTGCCATTCATTCATAACATCATCCACGTCATTGATTCCTGCAATAAAATTTTCAATGAGCTGTTTCTTACTGCGCAGTTGCGGGCTGGCATCAATCGCTTTACGAATCGTAATCAGTACTTCTTTATCCTCGCAATGGGCATCATGGTATTTTTTTACGAGCATGAGAATATAGTCAATGTTAATTTCTATCTGCCGGATCAATTCAATCTCAAATACGACATCGTCTGTAATGTCCGTACTTTCCTGCCGTTTCCGTTTCCATTCATCCCGCAAGTCCTGATAACGTCCGAGGTAATCCTGTAAATCCCGTTCTGAAATCAATTCATTTCCCTTGAAATCATCAAAGGACAGCAGCAGGTTCCGCATACGGAGAATCGCGCCAAACAGGGAAATAAAGTCTTTCTGGTTTTGCTCTCCGACAATCTGCGGTTCTGATAAGGGAAACTTATGATTCAACTCCTTCATCAAATCCACATAACCCGGCATTTGTTTTCCGTCTATAGACTCATATCCATAGTAGTAATCCCTGAAGCTCTGCAGAAGAACAATTCCCCCGGCGTTCTTATCCCCAAACAGGGAAATCGCACTGTCCACACGTTTTTGCAGATTGCGGAAGCATACGATATTGCCGAATGTTTTAATGGAGTTGAGAATACGGTTAGTACGGGAAAATGCCTGTATCAGTCCGTGCATCTTCAGATTTTTGTCCACCCACAAGGTATTCATAGTAGTGGCGTCAAAACCAGTAAGGAACATATTGACGACAATCAAAAGATCCAGTTCTTTATTTTTCATTCGAAGCGATACATCTTTATAATAATTTTGGAATTTATCGCTGGAGGTATCGTAGTTCGTATGGAACATTTCATTATAATCTTTGATGGCTTCTTCAAGAAATTCTCGGGACGTCTGGTCAAGCGCAGAGGTGTCCTCTGAATTTTCTTCATCCAAAATGCCGTCCGCTTCTTCCGCATTTGCGCCATAGCTGAAAATCGTTGCGACACGCAGCTTCTTCGTTGGGTCTGCCGCCATCTGCTTTTTGAATTCCTGATAATACAGTTTTGCCATTGGTACACTCGATACCGCAAAGATAGAATTAAACCCGCTGATGCGCTGCTTTCGCTTGATTTCTTCTACCTCTTTGTCACGCTTAGCCGTTGCCACCTCTTCGATATTGGTCAGCGTATTGTAGATGTATGTTTTATCCCCCCGGTAGGTTTTCTGATCAAAATGCTCCAGTATGTACTGCGTCACAATACGAATGCGCTCGGGAGCCATCATAACCTTCTCCCGGTTAATGTCCCATACCATCTCGTCTGTGATTTCTTCATCCGTGTCCATCGTCTTAATATAATCTACCCGAAACGGAAGGACATTCTTATCATTGATTGCATCCACGATCGTGTAACTGTGCAGCTGATCGCCAAAGGTCTGCCCTGTCGTAAAAACCCCCGGGTTCTTCGCTCTGCCGGAATTTACGGAAAATATCGGAGTTCCCGTAAATCCGAACAGGTGATATTTCTTGAAATTCTTTACAATGGCTGTGTGCATATCTCCAAACTGGCTGCGGTGGCACTCGTCAAAAATAATCACGATGTGTTTTGTGTACACCTCATGCCCGGGATTCTTCTTAATAAAAGTTGCCAGTTTCTGAATCGTAGTAATAATAATATGCGCGTCTGGATTTTCCAACTGGCGTTTCAGTATGGCGGTAGAGGTATTGCTGTTGGCTGCTCCCTTTTCAAAGCGGTCATATTCTTTCATAGTCTGATAGTCCAGGTCCTTACGGTCAACTACAAACATCACCTTATCGATATATGGCAGCTTTGAAGCAAGCCTTGCCGTTTTAAACGATGTGAGCGTCTTGCCAGAACCAGTCGTGTGCCAGATATATCCGCCGCCTTCCACACTTCCGTATTTTTTATAATTATTCGCTATCTCAATACGGTTCAGAATACGCTCCGTTGCTGTAATCTGGTATGGACGCATAACCAGCAGCATATCCTCAGAAGTAAAAATACAATATTTTGTGAGAATATTCAAAATCGTATGCTTTGCAAAAAAAGTTTTCGTAAAATCAATAAGGTCGGGAATTACACGATTGTTGGCATCCGCCCAGAAGCAGGTAAATTCAAAGCTATTGCTTGTCTTTGTCTTGCTTGCCCCTCTTTTCTCATGCTCCTTTTCTGCATTCCTTCTGGTACTATTAGAATAGTATTTTGTGTTCGTGCCATTGGAAATGACAAATATCTGAATGTACTCATACAATCCGCCCTCTGACCAAAACGACTCTCTCTGATAGCGGTCGATCTGGTTAAATGCCTCACGAATGGCAACGCCTCTTCGTTTCAATTCAATATGCACGAGAGGCAGTCCGTTGACCAAAATGGTAACGTCATAACGATTGTCGTATTTTGCGCCACTTTCCTTACTGACCGCATACTGGTTGATAACCTGCAATCTGTTATTATGAATGTTTGTTTTATCAATCAGTGTAATATTCTTGGTTTCTCCATTATCACGCTTTAATACTTTGACAGGATCCTCTTGGATGGTGCGAGTCTTTTCCGCAATATGCTCATTGGGATTGGCAATGGTATTTTTGAAAAAATCCTCCCACTCTGCATCGGAGAACGGATACTTATTCAGTTCTTCTAATTTTTTACGGAGATTTGCAATCAGATTCCTCTCTGTGTGAACAGTCAGATACTCGTATCCCTGTTCGCACAGCAGACGGATAAATTCCTGTTCCAGTGCAGCCTCGCTCTGATAGCTGTCAGAGCGCTTCCTGACTGGCTGATATTCTGTAACTACCGTATTTTCCGATGTCTCCGCCACAATATTAAAGTACGGCACAATCTTGCCCCCCTACTTTTGTATTTCTTTAAAAGATAACAACTTATCCCTATAGTATTCGTATTGTTTCTGTCGTGCTTCGATTTCTGCCGGAAGTCCTGCGGACAGGTCATTGCAGAGAATATGGAACTTACTCAGCACATTCACAATTTCCTGTTGCTTTTCTATACTCGGAAATGCAAGCTGATATTCTGCAATGGTTTTTCCCGTTAAGGACGCTCTGGTTGTAAAAGCACAATGACTTGTGACATACTGTCTAAAATCGTCTGTAGCGAAACAAAACGCACAATATTCCGGCAATAAAAAATTCGTTTTCGGTGTCGCCTTAATGGTAAATCCATTAAAAACACAGTCTCCTATGTCATCCAGCATTACCGATGACCAGCCCACATCGTCTGCCGTTTCTGATGTTCTGGTAAAAAATACATCTCCGCGATGAACTTTCAGTTTTTCAATCTCAGCAGGTGTGCATTCTACTAATGCAGTAACGTTGTTTTCCCTAAGAAATCTGTTATTATAAACATCTGTATATCTAATGAAAGGAATTCCTGTTCCAAAGAAATCCTTTCCTTTGTTCAATCCATTACGGAAATCAAACAAACTTCCCATCGGCATTGTAACATACCCAAATACATATTGAATGAGTTTAATTGCGCTCAGCTCTGTCTGTCTGTCTGTCACGAGTGTGCTTCCGGTTTCAGCAAATGTCAAAAGCAAATCGCGATAATATTCATATTGTTTTTGACGCGCTTCTATTTCTGCTGGCAGACCGATATTAAGGTCAGTGCAGATAGTGTCAAAATGCTCGATGACCTGTACCAATCTCTTCTGCACATCTAGCGGTGGAATCGAAACAAGAACACGTCCAATATCATCCTTATTTATTTTTGTAGGTGTAGCATCCCACAAAATCCATTTGCTTAATTCTTTTCTCCCCCAGCCACTTTCAAGATAATATTTTAAATACTTGCTATCAAGAACTTCTGCATTTGGTCTCAGCAATGCAAGAGAAACATAATAAGCTAAATCAGTATCCCTATCTACTACAGTACATTTTCCAATGACACCCGCAGTAATTCTTGTCATAAAAACATCACCAATACGTGGTTTTATCTTATATTTCGTATATGCTTCGGGAGAAATATATTTCTGAGTCCCATATAAATCATCAATATTCTCAACACTAACAAATGGTATTCCACTATTTGTATATTTGGGCGTCTGATGTGTACCATCATAAATTTCACACACAGTCTTCAATTTTATTTTTTCACTTTTACATTCTTTCTTAAGTAATAAATCTCTATAAAAATTATACTGTTTTTTCCGGGCTGTCAATTCGGCTGTAAGTTCAGCTGTAAGTTCGGCTGTAAGTAACGTGAAAGAGTCCAGCACACGGACTATTTCAAGTTGTACCTCCAGAGGAGGTACAGGAAGCATCACATCATTTAGCCTATCCAGCGTAACCTCTATAACCTTAGTTCCGTGCGCCAATTTTCTCTTTTGAGAATTAAAATGTTCAGTATGAAGATAATACACAAGATATTTAGGATTTAATGTATGATGAATAATCGCAGAATGTCCACTGACTGCAACATCTCCATCGCCAAGCCACGCTAAACTCTTGCATACATCTTCAATATTTTCACTGGTAACTGCCATAATAACATCATTTTTGACAGCCATTTTCTGCTTTTTAGCTTTCTCCTCATTTATAAATGTCAGCGTACTATCTACAAACAAACCATACTTTGTATAAATCTGCCCATAATGAATGCAAGGAACACCCTGTTCAACAAAATCTTTCTTTTGAAAATTTCCACCTCTTGATATAGTACCAACATCGCCTAGCTTTTTATACTCCACTCCATTAGGAGAAAGTTCTTGTATTAGTCTCTCAAGATTAGTCATTTATTTCATCTCCTTGCTTTTGGTCAACGGATACACTAATATTATACACTGAAGCTACATTAGTTACCTGAAGTGGATATATTACGTAGTCCCATGGCAACAACTTTATAAGATACAGTATATTCTCAGTGCGGATGACCTCAACCCTCACTTGATTCAGAAAAATCACATATTGTATCTCGTTTTTGAATTGATAAATATATTCCAATAGTTTTTTATCTCTACTGAGGCGATATTCCTTGAATTTTTCTTGTTCTCGCATATCTCCTTGAGACATTCCGTCTATCCAATCATGATAAACATTTTCACGCATTGTCAAAGCAATTTCGGGATATTCAACCATAAATATACCGATTTGTTTTGATCCAGTATACTTTTTGTAACTCTCCATATGATGTTGCCAGTTGCTTCTAAACGAATCGGATAAAAATTCGTAAGAATGTATAGGATTGGAGAATGCCCATGACTTTGAACGCACCTTATCAAAACTTGGCGTTCCATTCCACTCACTCTCAATTTCCTTTGTTTCAATATCAACAGTGCGATGAAACTCGCTTTCTTTTCTTGTATGTGTAGCACCCCTTCTAGTTGTGGGTGATGATGTCACCTGAAAATGCTCGATAAATCCATTTTCAAATATAAAATCAGGAAAACGACTTGCATCAAGATTCGCTTGAGCCACTCGTAAAACGCTTTCGAATTCTTCACGGTTATTTTCCTCCAGTCCAAAATAGGATTTGTGGCATTCGGAATTAACAAGCCAAATTCTATCTTTCTTGAACTCAGCATCTGATACATCCAAATACGTTTTATGTGTAAATGGGTTTTGTATATGTTTACCATCTTTGCAAAACATTGCATCTTTGACAATATTTAAACATCTTAATTCACGTTCACCCCGCATAGTTATCCCTCAATCTCCCCAATAATTTTATCAATCTCCTCACGAAGCACTTGCTCACGCGCCACTATTGCCTTTATTTCCGCATTCAGCTTCACAATATCAATTTTCTCTCTCGTATCTTCAGCCTCAACATACGTGGACACAGATAAATTATAATCATTGCCAGACACTTCGTCATAACTTGCCAGATGCGCAAAATGCTCTACTTCTTCACGCTTTGCAAACACATCTACAATACGTTCTATATTCGCAGGCGTCAACTTATTATTGTTCGTAACCTTAATGCACTCCCTTGTTGCATCAATGAACAGCGTTTTGTTATCTGCCTTATTTTTCTTCATTACCATGATACAAGTAGCAATAGAAGTTCCGAAAAACAGATTGCTCGGCAACTGAATCACACAGTCCACATAGTTGTTATCGACCAGATATTTTCGGATTTTCTGCTCTGCACCGCCGCGATACATAATACCCGGAAAGCATACGATGGCGGCAGTTCCGTTAGATGCAAGCCATGAAAGACTGTGCATAATAAATGCCATATCCGCCTTACTCTTTGGTGCCAGAACTCCTGCTGGAGCAAAACGGGGATCATTGATCAGCAACGGATTTTCGTCTCCTGACCATTTGATGGAATAGGGTGGATTCGAGACAATCAGTTCAAAGGGCTCGTCATCCCAATGCTGCGGACTGATGAGCGTATCCTCACAGGCAATATTGAATTTGTCAAATCCCACATCATGTAAAAACATATTGATTCGGCACAGATTATACGTCGTAATGTTGATTTCCTGCCCATAGAAACCGTTACGAATCGCATCCTTACCAAGAATTTTCTCAGCCTTTAAAAGCAGAGAACCAGAACCACAGGCCGGATCATACACTTTATTGATCTCTGTTTTACCCACAGTTCCAAGTCTTGTAAGCAATTCTGACACGTCTGCCGGAGTAAAAAATTCTCCGCCGGACTTTCCGGCATTGGACGCATACATTGTCATAAGATATTCATACGCATCGCCAAAGGCATCAATGGAATGTTTTTTCACATCCCCCAGATTCATTTCACCCACGCCATTTAACAGTTTGACCAATTTTTCATTGCGCTTGGCAACCGTAGAACCCAATTTGTTGCTGTTCACATCGTAATCGTCGAACAGTCCGGCAAAATCGCTCTCCGCTTCACTGCCTTTCGCAGATTCCTCAATGTGACGGAACACTCGCTCCAATGTCTCATTTAAATTTTCATCATTCGCAGCATTGGCACGAACATTGCAGAATAATTCACTCGGCAAAATAAAAAAGCCTTTTTCTTCTACCAGTCCGTCATGAGCTTCTTTTGCATCCTCGTCCGGCATTTTTGCAAAATCAAAATCGGCGTTCCCTGCATCTGCCTCTCCGCTGTTTATATAATTACACAAATTTTCAGAAATATATCGATAGAACATCGTTCCAAGAACATAATTCTTAAAGTCCCATCCGTCAACTGCTCCCCTCAGTTCATCCGCAATTGCCCAGATGGCACGGTGCAGTTCATCACGTTCCTGTTCCTTTTTGGTATCAACCATTCTCTTTCCCTCCGTTATCCTCCGGTATAAATTCCAGAATATCGTCCACGCCACAATTCAAAACACGACAGATGCTTTCCCACTTTCAAGGGAAATATAAAGACGCTGCTCATAGCAAAACGGCATTGCACTTCCAGTTCGTTAAAAAAATGCAATGCCACTCTTTTCTTCCTGTTTTGTGAAAACATATCCTTTCGCCATATGTATAAGCAATTTGAGCAGGCGTTAATTCTGGCGGACTCAAATTTTCCTTAACTGCATCTGTATGTATCCTATCATTCATCTTAGAAATTGCTCTGTTCAAATTCCAATTCAAGGATAATCGGCTATTCATTTGTGGCTTCTATCCATTTCTTCGGTGACATTGTAAATGCATTTGCTACTGCCTGATTTTAACCCCCTCGAATTCGATGGGTTTAAAATCTGAATTGCGCAACCGTTCCCATAGCCCCAGAAATTCTATCACATCCCAATTTTTCATCCGGTTTTGAATAACAGCTGTTGGGTCATCGCTTTTGTCTATTCATAATCCGTTTCCCTTTTGTCGACCAAAACTCTACCTCTTTTCAAATCTTTCTAAATTATCTTTTACTTCCCAATAACCACTTCTGGCTGAACCGACTCGCTGCAATATGCCTTTTTCATTTAACTCTTTAATACTCTTTTTGACAGCTCTTGATGTAATATCTAATTTTTCTGCCATTGCCGTCTGCGTCATTTTCGGATTTAATAGAATCATTTCTATAATTTTCTGCTGTGTTTGGTTCACATCTTTTGGTGAACTTTTTGGTGAACTTTTTGGTGAACTTTGGTGAATATCGTTATAAGACGGTCTATATAAATTTACCCTGAAGCTGTCGCCAATCTCCAGTAATTCCGGCTCTCTAATGCCATATTCCTTACAGGAACTAAACATTCTTTTAATACCGGTTCCCCAACTTTCGATAATCCTCATTCTGCTAAACACCTCTGCGATACATCTGTTACGAATTTTTGAACCACCTTCTTTAATCTGCTCTATCGTCAGACCTCCATACAACATTCCCGGAGAAGTAATCTCAACTCTATCATCGTATACCGCCACTTGTACACAAGATCTGTCCAAAAAATTTCTGTGTGTCATAGCATTTACAATTGCTTCTCTAATTGCTTCTGTTGGTAATTCATATG
>JAAWCS010000025.1 GCA_022793375.1 Lachnospiraceae bacterium | reverse complement strand
GGATTCGACACCAAAATTTTACCACATAATTGGTCTCTTTTTCTATTCACTTAATAGATGAAATGCAATAAACAGCTTAAATATAGTAACCATGTGGCTTTCAGTCACTTTCACAGCACAGCCGTGAATAATTCAGGTTTATTTGTAATTAAAAGTTATATTATTTGTTTTTATAGGATATATCATTTATTATAACAGTAACCATGTTTTTTGACATAAATAATTAAAAATCTCGGTATTGGTAGTGTTGCATGGCCAATATCCCATGTTGCAAATTGTCTGGCTACATTATACCCATCCGGCAGCCAAAACGCAATCGTATTTCCAGCGATTGTATATCCCTGTTCTATGTATTATTTGTCAATGTGGCTGGACAACGGTATCCTCCAGTTTTGCCTGTCCTCATTACAGAACGGGACTGTTGCAAAACAAAGATTCTACCCAATATACAGCATTCATGCGCAAACCAGCGCCGCCATATTCTGTGTTTTATCTAAGTTTTGCAGCAGTCCCATACTTTCGGCCCAAGCCATTTATATACCGCTGTTTTTACAAAAGCGCCCGATGTATCCTTTCTCCGTAATTCACCCTCTCGGCAGTGCGTTCGTCCGGCTCTCTCTGTTCTATGTAAGAAACATACGCTTCCAAATCTACCAGCCCGTTTTCCTGAATCTCACCATTATCTTTCGAAAATTTGTCCGCAAGCCAGGCCGGCAGAAGCTGTTTCTGAAATACGTCCCGATACCAGGCTTCGCTTATCTGATATGACTGGCCGCACGCGTATTTTTCGGCCACATGGATGTCTACCATTAAATCCGCCTGATTCGGATACAGCCGGATTCGGCCGCCCATACTGCGGCATGAATAAAACCGTCTCCATCCCTTTCTTTCATCCTTCATGCAGCCTAAATCCTGCGGAAGCTCACAGAATACCTCCAGCTCTTTTTTGGCCGGGCTGGCTTCCAGAATCTTTGTCCCCGTAAAAGGAACCAAAAAGATTCTCTCCTGATATCCGATCACGTTTGAGTATCCGGCGCCCGGCCCGTCCGCCAGGTCCGGCCATCGGTATGTCTCCCTCTCCTCCGTCTGCGGATGCCATCTGAGTACCTCATAGCTTCCTTTCTGTGCAAACCAAAAGGAATCCCTCCCATATCCGACGTCATTGAAGGCATACTCTTTGCCCGCAATCTGCTTTACCGAAAAGACTTTCTCCTGTAGATCAAAACAAACCAGATACGGGCTGCCGTGAAGCACCGCATAAGCCTTTGCTCCCCTTATGACATATTGCCGGAAAAAGACTTCTCCTGTTCTGTTCTTGATTTCGTCGGGCTGTCCGTCCGTGTAATCGTTCCAGAATTCGACCGTCCGCCGCTCTAAATCAAAGAGCACTACCGGTTGGGACAGGGATGCAGGAAACAGCCATATTTTATTGTCGATCCGGCAGGAGTCTACGTATCGATATGGCATCTTCTCTTTTTTTGTAATCGGATACACGGTCTGCTTATTCGTATCCGGATTCCAGGCGCAAATGCTTCTTGCATAACCGGGTACAAAAAACAGTTCCCGGCCGTAGGGATAAATCTGGTAATACAGGCCGGCCGTGACCGGGCTTTCTCCCTCAAAAGAAAACAAATGTTCTATGTTCCCGGTTTTCTTGTCCATCGCAAAACAGCCGTTGCAAAGAGTATCCGCCATCAGCCATTTTTCTTTTCCTTCCAAAACGTCCGTAAATGACAGTTTTAAGTCGCGCATTCTATTCCCCTGTCCGATCCCTCAATCCGATTCAAATGTCTGCCTGGCTCTATACACACGAGTACAGCAGATCCACCCATTCTGCTATACCCAGCACGCAGGCTTCTGTTTTTTCTCTGAAATCATCACACAAGCTTTTCCCCTCGTTGAGAGGTGTCACCACAATCAAATCGTATAAACGCAAATCTTCCTCCGACGGTTTTATTGTCCGTATCCCGTTCCACTCCAGACATCTTCTGTCCGCAACCGCCGGGCTAAGACGTTCCAGTTCTTTGTAGAGCCTGTGCCCTAAGCTGGTAAAGCCGTATATTAAAATGTTCCGATATCCGTTTTTCAGGCAGTAATCGGCAAATGCATCCGGTTTTTCCTGATGCAGGGCCAGCCATTTCATAGTGAGTTGATACAGGCTTTGATATTTAGGACCCGGCAGCATCTTTTTGTCATGAATGTTTCCGCCGCCCCACCAGAATATTTTCTTGCTTTTCAGACGCTCGTCTTTTAAAACATCCAGGTATTCCTCATGGTAGGGGTGATTCGGATTTAAAATATCTTTTTCCAGATATTCATCTTCTGTCATCTGGAACCATTTGTAAATCGGGTTCAGGCGCACTTCATCCACATGAAATTCTTCGATGCATCGCTGTGCGAAATCCGGGAGTTCTCTGAAATTTCGATCTTGTATAATCATGCTGACAGAAAGCTCGTTGATTGCGCCGCTTTCCCGCAGTCCGCGGATAAAACGGAGATTTTTCAGCAATTTTTCCAAATCGTCGTGGCCGCCTGCCAGATACTTGTAAGTTGCCCTTTGAAAGCTGTTTGCCGTAATCACGCACCGAATATGATGGTCTGACAAATGACGAATCCTGTTCCAGTGCTCTTCGTCAAATAAAATGCCGTTTGTCTCCAGCGTGATTCTTAAATCCGGATTAGCAGGAACAAAGCGTTCCAGCATATCCATGATATAAGGAGACGCAAAGCAATCGCCCTGTCCGTCGGTTGATACAAACCGGGCTTCTGGCAGGAAGGGAAGGATCCGGTCTATGATCTGCTTCATATTGCGTATGTACTCTTCGTCCGGTACAAATACGGATTTTCGGCACGACGGGCAGGAATGGTTGCAGATGTAATCGACCGCACAGTTAAATTCGACCGGCTGACTAAGAGGGGTTAATTTTTGTTTTCCCTCCTCCGAATCTTCATCTATCTCCGCCAGGCTGTTATTTTCACACCGTGGACAGCCCACTCTCTTGCAGAAACGGAAGCTCCCGTCCCGGATCGATTCCCGGACTTTTTCGGCCGCTTCGCTGTTCCAGATTTCTTCCAATGTGTTTTCTAAAAGATTTCCCAATATTTTTGTCGTCCAGCTGCAGCATCTTACGTCTCCGTTGGGCATAATATAAACATGCTGAAATGGTCTCTCGCAATATTTCATTTTTTTCTCCTTTTTCTTGGCATTTTTTCGCAGAGCGCAGGGCCGCCTCCAATCCGGTCACGCTCACACCATTGCATACAAAATCGTCTCATATTTGTAAAGCGAATAATGACGATAATACAGCTTATATTCCGGCGCCAATGCCAAAAGCCAGGCGGGAATATCCACAAAATCCTCTGCCTTATGATAAATGGAGATCGCCAGTTTCGGCTTCTGCTCCCGAATGATCCGTTCGCTTCCTTTCAGCGCTTCCAATTCCGCCCCTTCGATGTCCATTTTTATCCATGTTACTTTTTCATTTTTGAGTACCTGATCCAGGGTCACTGTTTCGACAACGTTTTCTGCCGTTTCCGATACTTTGGATAAGGCCGTTCCTTCGCTGTGGAAATGCAGAACGGTCTGGCTAGACCAGAGTCCCTTATTCAGCAGGGTATGATTCCGAAACTGCTTGTCTTTGCGGATGCCCTGGCATCGTCGGAAGCTGGCCGCATCGCCGGCAGATCAAAATACTGCATTCCGTATGCGAAAGGGTTATCCATACTGCACGGCAGCAGAAGGTTTTTTTCCTCAAAACCAAGCGTCCGCATTTTGTTCAGCGTGGCATAGCTCACGGACTTTTGACCGCATGCCATCAGGATATTTCCGTCGGCGCATAACGCCGCCAGCTGTTCCAGATTCCAGACCGGCAGTCCGCGCCAGATCGTTCCTGCAAACAAATCCTGATCGGTGCAGACCCCTTGCGCCAAAATTCCCATTTCTGAAAAGCGCGGGCCAAAATACTCCAGCGTACTCTTGTTGGGGGCATACAGAAAATTTTTCTTTTCTTCCAGATGACGGCCCTCTCTTACCCAGTCCGCGATCGTGCGGCCGCCGCTTTCGCTCTGTATAAAGGTTTCTCTCTGCGCCTGCATGTCCAAATAATAACGAAGATCGCAGCTCATCTTTGCCAGCATGGCATTAGTAAACACAAGTTTACTTTCCGCATCCTGCAAATTGGAATACCACGGAAAGCATTTCCACAAACGATCCCGGTCCGCTTCTTTCATGGCCCGTATGCCGGCTGCCAATCCGTTCCATCTCAACCCGCAGTATTCGCAAATATGGAAGCGCCGCAAAAGCTCTGCGATCTCCTTCTGATATTTGTCCTGTACGGCAATAATCACACATGTATTTTCCGGCGCCAGTCTTGCAAACTCCCAAACGCTCAGCACCGCAAGACCCAATACCTGTTCTTGGGTGCGCCTGGTCTGGATGAAGCCCTTTATCTGGCCTTTGTTTGCCCGCACCCCTGCCTTTAAAAAATAGTAGACGCTTTTTGCGCAGAAGCCGGTTCCATAGAGATATAGGTCGCCCTCCCAGCACCGCGCCCGTTCCAGCGCTTCCTCGATGTCGCTTATTACAATGCCCATTGAATTAAAATTCCCTTTCTAAACTCATATGCGCCTGGCGGCCTGCTTGCTCAAATACCGAAAATAATATCCTCGAACCTTAAAATCTCAAAATCGACTTTTTCGGCCAGCTTTTCGGCGATTTCATCAAAATCATATGCCGTCACCACAATCGCGTCTACCTGCGGCAGTTCGTCCGACGGTTTGTAAATCGGCAGGGAGTAGGTCAGCCGGTCCGCCCGCTCATCGACTCCATAGAGCACCTCGATATTGCTGTCCTTTAAATCGTCTATTACCCGCTGTCCAATATGGCTCATCCCATAAATTGCAATCGTCCGGTAACCCTTTTCTTCAAAATACGCCGCCAGCTCCTGATGGCGCTGTTTTGTTACCACATATTGATTCATTACACGAAACAAGTCCAAATATTTTACTACGTTCTTTTTTCTTGTTTTCTCTCCGTTGTATTTGAATGCATACATCCCTGCCGCCCCTAACAGCAGTCCGCCCGCCAAATATCCAAAGTTTTTCTTTTTCATTTTGCTCCTTTCCCGCATATCCTGGTACAAATCTCCTGTTTTCACTCCGTTTTTTCACAGACTGCATAGATGCTTCCGCTCAAATTCGGATATCGCTTTGCCAGTTTTTGCATTCCATACAGCTGCTCTTCCCCAATTATTTTCTGCTCAATCATTTGATCCAACTGGAAATCCGCAAATTCTTTAACAAAAGTCCCGCCCGATTTGCAGACAATAAACGGGCTCTGTTCCAGAAGAGCAAGCAGACGATCCAGATCAAAGACTCTTCGATGTCCATGTAAAGCATCGTTCTTTGTCAATTCATAGAGATCGTTTAACAGCTTCATATCCAAAGCCATCTGCCGGGACAGCGCTGTCGCATTGGGAACCGTGATAAAGAGCCGTCCTCCTGGCTTCAGCGCCCGATAGGCAACGTTTAATATTTCCATTGGCTCCTTTACATGCTCCAGGACATAACTGCAAAAAACATTGTCGTACTCTTCCTGGTAATTTAATTCTTCAAACAGGGAATAAATGAAAGTCACATTCCTCTTTTGGAAGCGCTCCACCCCCATTTTCTCTAACATCCGCCTGCTGCCGTCTACAACATCCAGCCAATCCACCAGTTCTGACAAGCATTCTGTAGAATATCCGTCGCCCCCGCCCAATTCCAAAGCCCGGTTTCCAGGCTGGAGTTTCAAATTCTCTTTATACACCCGCATATATGAGTCAATACTCCATCTTGAGATCGGAGATGTAAACGTCCTATATGTTTCGGCCATTTTATCTAAAAATTCTCTCTCGTCCATCTTCTTATACCCTCTCTCCTATCTCCAATCAATCAGGCTTTCTACATTTTCTGGTCCAAATACTGGTATTTTACAATGCTGCATTACTTCCCGTCTCTCCCGATAAGAATCATCAATCAATATTGCTTCTTTCTCTGTTATGTACTTTGATTTTGGTTCTGTTCCCACAAAAACAAGTTTATCAAACAGGGCAGCCGGGATGCAAAACTGCTCTAAATATTCCGCAATTTCTCCTGAATGCCTGGATAATAACACTCGCCTTTTTTTCTGATTTACACATTGATACAGATACAAAATCAGTAGCGTATTGGCTTCTCCCCTTACAATCAGCGTATCATCTAAATCTACATATACAGTCTGATAGAGAATCGAAAGCCGGTATCTGCTGACTAATGCTCTCTCCACCAATGCGTCACAGGGATTTTCGCTCACTTCTACCATCATCCCCCTGTGCAGATACACCGTCAAAAGCGGGTAATTGATCCCTACGTTTCTGCTAAGCCCCATCGTCCCGGCAATCCGCGCTGCTATTTCCAGGAGTTTATAGATACCCGAATCACTTTTCTTTAACTGAAAAAACCAAGCTCCTTTTAAATCCAGTTTTCGGTTCAAGCACTCTGCGATTTCTGCAACCTGCGGTTCTGTCGATATCCGCCTTGCGCGCACAGCGATTCCATTTTTGATTCGTTCCCGCCTGCGTACAATGCAGGACTGTAAGACGCCGTCGTGCCCTGTAAAACAATCCACGGTTACTTCTTCTCCAGGAAGATATTCCGTAATTATCATTGTTTCCAAATTCTCGATCTTGTCCCATTCTTTTGGACCGTTAATCTTTCGTACCCCTTGTGAGCCCTGACCGATATCTGGTTTGGCAAACACCGGATACTGGTTCACTTCGTCTGGCTTCGCATATACATCCGGAATAAAAGGCTCCCCGCCAAAAAACGCATATGTCTTTTTTTTGGACCGCGTTATCTCCACCGTTTCCCGTCCGCTGGTAATAATCTTTGCGTGGATTTCTTCCTGCCTGCGTGTCAAAAATAAGAGCACGTCATCATAAGCCGGATAAAGATAATCCACCTGCTCACGGTCTAACACCTCGTTTAATTTCTGGGTAAAATCCTTGTCTGTATAATAAGGAACTATTTCAATGTTTCTATACACCATCTCCGAATGGTCCAAAACACTGGTCAAACCAATCAATTCTATATATTTATCATATTTAAGTGCATTACAGATTTCCAGTCCGATTTCGCTTCCCGCCGGAAAGACAGCTACTTTTACCTTTTTCATCGGTTTTTCAACTCCCCAAGTTTCTTTTTCAGCTGTTTTTTCTGCCGCTTGATAGCGATCACAGCAAAGGTCTGCACCATATTTTTTGTATAGAAAATCCGCTTTTCACAGGAGTGTTTTAAAACTTCTTTCTGCTTTGTCTCCTTTTCCAACAGCGTAAGCTCCCTACGCATCCATTTTGACAGCCTGGCAAACTCTCTCTGTATTTCTCCAATCGTTCCGTGCCCCATATAGGATTTATAATGGACACACAAAAAATTCAACTCACAAATATGCCGTAAGCGATTTCTGTACAGCCAGAAGAAATCAAGGATGTTGTTGCTACAAGTGCAGTCCATCTGGTTTAAATACATCCGCCAGCCCTCTTCGGTTAATAAAAGCGAATATTGAGGCGTAGTGATGCCGTAGGCTTTGCGCACATCCGAGATATAGCCGTCGATTTTTTTCGGCGTCTGTCCTGCAAACAAGTTTCTGGAAAACACGTATTTTCGATTGCAGTGGTATCGGTCATAGACAAACGGGTTTTCCTGGCAGTCGAATCCAATCAAGTTATAGGCAATCTGCTTGATATCCAGTGAACAGATGACATCGTCTATTTCCCCTGCCCCCAGCGTTTCGTCGTATACCATGAACGGTGTGTGGACGATATTGGCATAAGGCTCAATGGAGTGGGCGTAGCCGCCATTAAAGCCATGCCCGTAGAAATCGTCGCCATGGTCGCCATACAGGATGATGGTTGTATCTTTCATCTGCTTACGTTCCTGCAAAAGAGTAAGGATATCCCCTATGGTTTTGTCAATCACACGGTAGCCATGCAGCCATCGATCGGTCGGGTTTTTGATATGAAATTTTCGCTCGTCGCAATAACACAGATGACTTACCTCGTTGCAAAAGTAAATCATAAAATTACCATTATTTTCCAGTGCGTCATCCATGGTCCGTTCCACGTCGCTCAGAGCCTTTGCGTAATCCGCATAGTTTACCAGGTCCTGCTGTTTGGCAAACATGTGGCCGGGATTGATTTCATTGCCAAGGGCCGCCGGATAATGCACGCCAAGTGTCCGATATCCCTGTGTTGCCAGGACATCGGCAAAAGACTCTGCCTTTTTATGCGTCTGTATAAACTCTCCAAAACGCTTTGTATTCTCGGTCCGGTAAAAGTCGCCGTAGAGGATATCGTTCATCACCATTGCCGTGGAGGTAGCGGTGGCATAATAGTGACGATAGCGCATACAGTTTTGGGAAAAGGACCGCACATGAGGGAAAGCCTGCGGATTCATCTCGTAAATAAGTTTGCTTACGCTTTCCAGATGCAGCACAACCAGGTTTTTCATGCTTTTTTACCCCGCTTTATGATTTCCTTGATCGCATCGCAGATATAGGAAACGGTTTCCAGATCCAAATCCGCATAAATCGGAAGTGTTAATACCGATCTGGCTACCTTGCCTGCGACCGGCGTTTCTTTGGATGAGTAGACGGTTCTATAGCAATCCATGTCGTTAATAAGCGGATAAAAATATTTCCGGGTGTAGACGTTTCTTTTTTGCAGTTCTTCGTACACGGTATCGCGGTTTACGTCCAGAATATCCGGATCAAAAAGTACCGGGAAATACGCGTAATTCGATCTTACCTGCTCCTGCACAAAGGGAAGCGTTAGCCCTTTAATCTCATCCAGCTGCTCCATATAAGTTTCAAAAACAACCTTGCGTTTTGCGATCTCGTAGTCTATGTTTTGCAGGTTGCACAGGCCCATGATGGCCCGCAGTTCATCCATCTTGGCGTTGGCCCCCACTCCATCTATCATTTCTTCGGAGCGGATACCGAAATTTTTCAGGCTGTACAGTTCCCTGCCGATTTCTGGTTCATGGTAGACAACAGCGCCGCCTTCTATGGTGCTGAACACTTTTGTTGCATGGAAGCTCAGGACAGACAGATCGCCGTATTGGGCCGCAGGTATACCTTTGTAGGTCACACCAAAGGTATGCGCCGCGTCATAAATCACCTTCAGGTGGTGTTTCCTGGCGATTTCTTCTATCTCTTCCACCTGGCAGATACGTCCGTAGACATGTACCGGGACAATGGCGCAGGTTTTCTTGCTGATCTTTGCTTCCAGTTTTGCCGCGTCGATGGTAAAGTCCCGGGGATCAATGTCGCAAAAAACAGGCGTTAAGTTGTTTCTCGTGATCGCGTGTGTCGTTGAGACAAAGGTGAACGGAGTCGTCAATACTTCTCCTGACAGGCCTAGTGATTGCAAAGCCAGTTCCAGTGCCATATGGCCGTTGGTCATCAGCGAGAGGCTTTCGGTTTGCAGGTAACGGCACAATTCCTGTTCCAGCTGCTGGTGATAGGAAGCCATGTTGGTCAAAATGCGGCTTTCCCACAAGGGCTTAATTTGTCGAATATATTCTTCGTATTCCGGCATGGACGGACGCGTCACATAAACCGGCTGCTCCAGTCTTTCTTTCATTAAAACACTCCTGTCACGGTACGGCGGAATGCGTAGATTACATAGAACACTTTTTCTATAATATTCATTTCTTTAAAATAGATCTTTAACCATTGGCCATATCGGCCATCTAGCGTCGCCTTATGAAGAAGCTGCCAATAATCGCGGCAGATCCGCATCCGAATCCATGGATGCGTCTTTGTCGGAAACAGCTGCATGACAACCTTCAGGCTTTTAATCCTGTCCCGACAAAGCAGTTCTGCTTTCATCGCGCTGAAATTCCCCCCATGTGACGGCACCCAGCGATAGGCGGCCATCGTTTCATCCAGCATGGCGATTTTTCCCTGCCTGAGCGCAAGTGCTTCTACAATAAAATCGTCTACAAAAACAGTCTGCAGGAGATATCTGTCATAGGCTCTATCCTTATAGTAGTTTCTTGCCATGAAACAGCCCGCAAATTTAAACTGGTTATATGGATACATGGTTTTGGCAAAATCCAGAGGGGTTTCCAACGCATGGTCCAGCATTTTAGGACCAGTCACCATCTCGCGACCATAGCGGTCTACCACAGTGACGCCGGTCATCACGCCCGCGCACTCGGGGTGCGCCTCCAAATAATCCACCTGTTTTTGCAGTTTGTACGGATCGGTCCAGTAATCGTCGCATTCCAAAAAGGCCACATACTCTCCGCTACAGCGGCGCAGGGTAGAGACGACGTTTTTGCTGGCGCCCAGGTTGTGCCTGCGAAACAGCGGCTTAATAATATCCGGGTATTGTCTCTGATATTCCCGGATAATTTCTCGAGTACGGTCGGCCGAACAGTCCTCCCCAACCACGGCTTCAAAACGAAAATCGGTGCGTTGGCAAACAATACTGTCCAGGGCCTGACGGATATATTTTTCATGGTTGTAGGCCAGCACCATGATACTGACTTTGATTCTCTGCTCTTCCATTATCGTCTCCTCTCCTCCAAAAAGCGGTCCATCATTTCCGCCAGCCAGACCGATTCATCGCGGGTAAGCTTGTAGTTCTTTCCGTCAAATCCATGGATCATCGATACGAAATCGCTGAGCTCATAGCGAAGTCCGTCTCCCAGAAATTTGCTGAAATATTTTTCATTCATAGCCGAATCTTCAAACCGCGCTTCAAAAGACTTTGTTTTCCACCAGGGGGCATCGACTACGATGTATCCGCGGGTGCCGGATATAATCAGCTGGCCTTCCGATTTTACGCCGAGACCGACTTTTACCGTAGCCAGGCTGTTTTCGTAGCGCAAATAGGCTTTGGTGTAGAGATCGATTCCCTTTTCGTCGGCAAAGGTTTCAAAGCGGAGGGACTGAGGATCTTTTCCCAAGATTTTTACAATCGCCAGCAGCGGGTAACTTGCCAGTTCCGTAAAGCTGCCGCCGTAGAGCGGATCGGTTAATTCCCGCGTGTCCGGCTTTTCCAGTTTGGTAAAGCAGGCTTCCACGTCCCTCACGTCTCCGATCTCTCCGCTCTGGACAATCCCCAAAAGCCGGATGAAGCCAGGACAATAAGCCGTTTTAATGCCCTCCATCAGGACGCACCGCTTCGCCTGCGCCAGGTCAAACAGCTGTCTTGCCTGCGCGCCTTTCAGGGCCAGCGGCTTTTCGCATAGTACGTGCTTTTCCTGCTTTAGCGCTTTTTGTATATAGCCGGCATGGGTCTCGTGCGGGGAAGCGATATAGACGGCGTCCACGCTTTCTAAAAAAGCGTCCATATCGTCATAGGCGTTATTTAACTCAAATTTTTCCGCAAAGGCCTGCGCTTTTTCTTTTTTCGGATGGTAGATGCTTTCCGTATTCAGGCCGCTTACGTACTTTGCTTCCGGTACCATACGGCGGGCGATCCGCCCGGCTCCGATGATGCCCAGGCGCACGATGCCGTAATTCCTGGCCCGCAGCATGGTGCTGGAAATGCCCTTCGTCCGCTCAAGATACACGACCTGGCAGTATTTTTTCAGATAATCGAATACGCCGGTCCAGTCCGAGCCTACCGTAAAGACATCCACATGGTAGCGCTGGATATCCTCGACTTTCTGCCCGACATGGTCCTCGATAATCACTTCGTCGGCAAAGCCGGTCTGCTTGACGTGCTCGATCCGCTCCATGATGGAATCTACTACGTTTAATTTGCCTCGGGAGGCGTCGTATCCTTCCGTGGTCACGCCGACGATCAGGTAGTCTCCCAGCGCCTTGGCCCGCTGAAGCAATTTATAGTGCCCTTCATGGAACAAATCAAAGGAACCGTAGGTTATTACTTTTTTCATCGCGCGATACCCCCTTCTTTCCTGCTTGTTTTATTTGACGTCAACCAGTTTCAGCGCGGTAACCGGGTGGGTTTTGCGGTCTTTTTCTTTTGGAAGCGTCCGGTAGTCTCCAAACTTAAAGCAAAGATATGTCTCGTAGTCGTAAATGCCCGGGAATGCTTTTCCCTCAAACCGGTAAAGCCGGCTTCTTTGATACCAGGCGCGCCGGTAACCGTAGTCTTTGGTCGGCGTGGGGTATGTCAGGATTCGGACCCAGGGCGATTTTTTGTATGCCCGCCTGCTGTGCCGAACCAGGATACCGTAGAGCCTTTTTATTGATTCCTCCGGGCAGCGGCCGGCCAGTCGGTAAAGTCCTCTTTTCCAGGGCACGGGTTCGGTCCCTGCCCCCACCGACGACCACATCAGCTTACGGACAAAGAAGCAGGGCACGTTGTAGAGGGTCCTTGACAGACGGCCGGCGGGAATGCTGTCTAGTGGAAATATATCTATGAAGATACCCTGATGATACCGCATTGTTTCCTGGCCCTGGCGCAGAAACAGCGTCCCTTTGCGGCGCAGTTTGCCATAGCCCCAGCGGTAGCCCCTGGTCGTACTGCTGTCCTGGAAAAGGAAGCGGGTTTTGTCAAGATCGGTTTCGCAGGCTTTACGAAAGCGTTCATATTCCGGCCGCAGCAGGGCTACGTCCGCGTCGTCGTCCCAGGGGATAAAGCCGCCGTGCCTGACCGCGCCTAATAGGGTGCCGGCTATGATATTGTAGCGAATCCTTCTCTTTCGGCAGATCCGGTCCACTTCGCAGAGCATCTCCAATTGGATTTGCTGCACGCGGCGTAGTTCTTCCTTTGACAGCTGGTAAGCTTCCATCCCCGGGTTCCTCGTTTCCTTATTACTGTCCGTGTTTCTAGGACATAATGGTACACCCTTGCGGTGTTTCCTTATTACTGTCCGTGTTTCTAGGACATAATGGTACACCCTTGCGGTGTTTCCTTATTACTGTCCGTGTTCTCAGGACATAGTGGTCACCTTAGTTTCATCACCATAACGGGCTTTGCGGCCGCTTTGAACAGTTCGATCACGGAGCTTCGACAGCCATAGTAGGCGTCGGAGAGTTCCACGGCCCGGTGCAAATCGGGGGTATCGTCGTAAATCCCCCATTTTTCGTCCCGGTATCCCTGTACGATTTCCTGGTAGCGCGCCAGGGCCTCCGGGTTCATGGATTTTGCGGTCGCTTCGCTTAACGGATGCGGCCGCCACCAAAGTACGACCGACCTGTTTTGGCAAAACACGTCAAATATGGTTTGCAGTTTTTCAAAGAAAGCACCGCAGTACGGTGCCATCAGCAGGTTTAAATGCGTATTCAGGAAGATAACCCTGCGCTTTTTCCCGTCCTGCCATATGAGCCGCCGCCATTCTTCGGGGAGTTCTTCTTTTCCGTATAAAGCCCGGGCGTCGAATTTGGGGGAGCCGCAGGCAAGGAATTTTTTATCAAGGTTTTCTTTTATGCCGGTAATCTTTTGAAAGTACTCGATATACTGTGCCCGTACTTTTTCCGACTGGAGCACGACCACATCCGCAAAAAACACGCCCGGCAACGTGCAGTACATTTCCTTGACCGTATCGTTTTGATGGATGAAGTATGGTATATAAATCAATTGATCGGTTGCCGCGCGCAGCCGGCTTGCATAGAAAGCGGGATGTACGCTGGTCACATAATTGCATTCGTCATAAGGGTTATGGATATAGATCTGATCCGGATGCCAGGCTTCCAGATCGTGTTCCTGCCAGTTTAGCAGGGGCACATAGCCAGGGTACTGATCTCCCTCGCAGTGCATCTCTCCGAGACTGCCGTCCGGTTTTTTATCAAAATAAGGGATCGGCATCACGTAGGCGTCGCAGTCGGCGTCTGCTTTGGCCGCGGCCCAAATGCTTTCTAAGGAATCCCACATAGCCGCTTTATAAGGCAAAAAAACAATCTCCCTGCGGTCTTTCGGCAGGGTGCGCTGCAGAATGTCCGCAATCTCCCGCAATTCTTTCCTGGCTTTTTTGAACCATTTCCGGCATGCGTTTTCATCGGGCGCTTTGATACTGATCTGATACAGAGTTTCACAATAGCTTTCAAGCAGAGTGACGGCAGAAGCCGGTTCTGCGCCCAGCGTTTCCAGGTAGTTTCCCATGTCGACCGCGTTTTCCTGGCATTGGATCAGAACGTCGGTGATGCCCGGCGGGTTTGCGGCCATGCTTTTCCACACGGTGTCGTTTGCCTTCTCCAGCGTTTTAAGCAGGGAAAACATTTCTTTCTTTTTGTATCGCTTCACTGCTGGGCTCCTTTTTTCTAAATCTGAAAGCTTCCGGGCTTTCGCCCTGCTTGCTCATATCGGCTTGCCCGTCCGATGTCCATATGGCTGCGCGCATACATGCGCCCATCCATACGGCCGCCGTCCGGGGCTTTCATTATAAATAAGGCATATTGGACGTCTTTGGTGGACGCTGCTGGCGTTTTGTGGCTGCTTGCAGCCGCCTGCTTCGCTCCCGGTACTTCTTCCGGGCGGATTTTCCGCATGGAAGTTCCCACGGGTCCTGGCATACCCAATCCCCGGCCGTTGGCCGGCTTCTAATGCCGTTTGGATTTTAAAATATCAATGAGGAAGAGTTTCACAGTCCGGATACTGGTCAAATAAGGCGAAACCGCCTTATTCATCTGCAAAACCTCCTGTTTTGAACTTGATTTACAGGCCGCACTCAGCGGCTGGTGCGCCGTCTTTTCCCCTTTTGAGGACATTTTTGGCAGTGTTTTCTTTTTCCGGCAGGATCAGGCCGCATTGGGGACAGACAAACAACTCCTGCTGCCGGTCTCCGTCCGCCCCACAGCGGCTGCATTTTTTGCCGATCCCTTTGCCGAATACGTCTGTCAGGACAATCGCCCGTTCCCGGCATTTGATTTCCAGCCGTTTTCGGACATAGCCTTTTTGCCACATACCGACCGAGTAATTGATTTTTTTGTTGATTCCCGCGGCGGAGACAGGCGGCAATTTGGGCACATATACAACCGCCGGCTTTTCTGTCTCCAACATCCGGTTGATTTGTGCATTGACATAACTATAAAGCGCGGCCTCTAATCTCTGCCGGCCCGCCAGGTATTTTTTCCTGCCCGGGTTATTCTGCTTATTTCGTTGATAGCGGCAATTGCCCGCCCGGATATATTCGGTGAGGGCCGTTTGGTATGTCCCGTAGTCTTTGCCGTAGACGGCTCCCTGGTCGGTTACGAACATCGCCTTCATCCCGATCGCAAGTCCGATTTCGTTTTGATAATCCGTATGCCTGCGGACCCGTGTCTCAATCGGAATCGCTATTTTCAGGTTTCTTTCTTCAAAGTCCAACCGCACATACAGCTGCCGGTCATACGTATTGCCATCGGTGAGCGGGACAAAAACCCTCTGCCCTCTTGTTTTGGTCGTGATATAGATTCCGTGGTCGCCATAGCGGTATCCCTTCAGCGGGATAAAAAAACCGTTGGCTGCATCGGTGTGCATCTTTTTCAGATGGCGGCGTACCTGCCGGCGCAGATATTGATGGAGCCGGTGTTCGTCCGCAATATCCGCGCGAATCGCTTCATAGGATTTTCGCCAGTTTTCACTCAGGTTTATCTCGGTTTCCAGAAGAATTGCTTCCAGACATTGGCTCTGTTTTATCACAAACCGCAGATAGTGCCGCTCATCCGGCGTCAGGTTCGGATTTTTACGGATGCAGGTTTCTATGCGGTTTTTGGTATGTCGGACGGCAAATTGAGGGAGACGCAAACAGCGAATTATTTTTCCGACATTTATCCTATTGACTGCGCAGTGCTGTCTGCAAATGCACAATCCTGTCAAAAATGCTGCACGTTGTTGTCGGTATTGTTTTGCGCCT
>JAAWCS010000024.1 GCA_022793375.1 Lachnospiraceae bacterium | reverse complement strand
CTCAACAAAATACGAAAGGTAAATCATTGCTTTATGGATAACATTATACTATATTTACTTAAAATCATTCAAGAACAATATCAGCAAATTTGCTGGCTCATTCTTTTTATTTGCAGATACATTCCTCTTAAGCAGTGGGCCCATGATGAACTCCACAGCCCTAAATACCAAAAGTTCCTCACGGATAAACTCCCTGTCATCAAACCTTTCAGTTTTTTTGCTCTCTCCTTATGGGGATGAAATCAGGAGAAGCGTTCACTTCCCCCGAATCGCTTGTCGATATGATACAGTTACTTTTCGTTCTGAAGGCGAAGAAGTTCATTTTCAGTCAAACCAGTAACTTCCATAATATCAATAATATCCATATTACGATTCAGCATTCTTAAAGCCATTTCATTTCTTTCTTTTATAGAAGTTTCCCGTATTTTTTGATTACCATATTCAATTTTTTCCTTCTCATAAAGTTGACCTAACTGTGTCATGTTGATCCGCCTCCTTATTTGATCCAGATATTCCCTGTTGATGAATTTGTCACTTGCTACGATTACGCCGGAAAGGGTAAAAATCCGCTGTCCTTCGTTCGGTATCTGTTCAGCCAGATCAACGATCCTCTCCAGCATCTTCTGCTTCCCTTCCATACCGGGAACCGTAAGCGGCAGGATCACCAGCCGCATCAGGTCATCATTTGCTAAAGGAATGCCGGACTGGAGTTTCCCCTGAATCTCATGGAAAGCTGCTTCACCGTCTATGTGAGACAGGAAAGCCTGCTCGGTACGCAGGGTAAGACAGTCCGTTTCAAGCGTTGGTTCTGCACTTTTTACATCGCCAGTGTAGATAACAATCAGGCGCAGGCTGAATGCCTCATCTTCCTTAAAGTATTTTTCCATTACCCGTGCGATATAATTCAGATATTTGATTTTATTCGATTTTTTGTATACCGATTCGTAATCTACAATCGCATAAGTGCCATCTTCCAGCAAAAATAGGTTATCGATGCTTTTTTCATTTGCTGCAATCTTTGGCAGATCTGTCGGAAGCAGTTCCCGGATAGGTGGGAGATCAATTCCGTATGCCACAAAGCTTTTTTCTTTATAGGTCTGGCCAAGGATCTTAAACAGAATATCCTTGTTCTGGTATGCAATTCCTTCTGACATTATATCCTCCGTGCAAATTTATTTATAGGGTTTCCAGTGCCTGTCTGCCATAATTTACATGGGTGCCATCCCCTTTTTCATATTATAGCATGTTGTCGCTGGTTTGTCAGTTACAGTTTGAAAATTGTTTCACAGCTATATAGAAAAGGTATAGGCTTATTCCCAATACCTTTTGGACAGTAGAATATCAGAAGATCCATCTCCAGAGTGATGTCGTCTGTCTGACGTTCCCTTGATCTGCAGAAAACATAATAATCATCAAACTGAAAAGCTGTAATATTTTTCTGAAGCATCCTTATTTTATTGTTATAAAAATCAATTACACACATGCCGGTAGGTTCCGCGATGGAGCCGTCTTCCATGACCTGATTCAGGCAGTTGCTGCAAAGGAGAGAAGAAGCTTTTTCCATATCAAGAAATTCATCCTCATTAAAAGAAAGAGTTCCCCGTGCAATTCCCCAGAATCTTTCCGGATCACAAAGTCTTATTTAGATGCACGTCCGGTTTATGTGCAAAAAAAAGAAACAATCTATGGGCATTTTTTAATCTGCTACCTTAGCTTGTTTCTTTTAAGAGTATTAGAAATCAAAGTGTTCAAAAACGAAATCCATTCCTACGATCTGATTCACTTTATGCGCGACTTCCGGGTAGTAAAAGTAGAAAAAGACACTTACCTCAACATATCCAGAAACCAGGCTGTCAACGAAAAAGTCAAAAAGCTGACGGGATTGACAACTCTGGATGCCTTGTATTTGTCCAAAAAGGAAGTCGAAAATTTCTTCCAAAACGGCATGCTGCTTGACTTCTGAGTACTAGGTTTTGGGAGAAACGACGGAAGTCAGGTACCACACACAGCCGGCCGCGTGGCGCAAATTTCCCAAACGAACAGCAAAGCTTCCTAAATGGAAATAGAATCAGAGAAAACATCCCCGGCCATCTCCCGCCGTTTGCGAAGCGCCGCTTTCCCGGCACGGGAAAGCAGACAGGCATGGCCGCCGACCCACAGCTTGTTGTGTTTCAAATCGGTTTCCTCGATCTTATCTACAGCCACCAGATAGGCCCGGTGCGTGCGGAGGAAGCGTTCTCCCAGCTGGATTTCCAGTTCGCCCAGACTGCCTAAAAAATCCATTCGGCTGCCGGCTGTATGGAGTAAAACATGGTGGGGAAGGGAGCCGGTTTCAAAAAAGAGGATATCCTTCAGAGGGACGTGGCGTACAGTTTCCCCGGTCCGCAATGTGAATATCTCCGCCGGGTCCCGGCGTTGTGCCAGCAGACGTGTATGGATCTCGCCCAAACACCGCGCAGCGGACGCCCCGATCTGCCCCGGCTCCTTTTGGATATAGTCAAACGCTTCCAGGTGATATTGAAAGGTGCGCCATGCCAAATCGCTGTGGCCGGTAATGTAAACCAGCGTGCCGTGAGGGTCCCGCCGCCGCAATTCCTGCCCCAGCCGGAAGCCGTCCCACTCTTCGTCTTTTAATTCCACGTCCAAAAAGTAGATTCCACGCCTGCCGTTTTCCGCCGCATCTAACAGCTCTTTTGCATTGGCGGCGCTGCATACCACCTTCATATCATAATTTTCCATCAAAATTTTCCGCTCCAGGGCGGTCTGAAGCTGTTTACGAACCGCGTATTCGTCGTCGCAAAGATAAATGCCGATCATGGTCTGTCCTCCACCGTCAATTCCTGCACAAACACCCCGTTTTCCCAGCTGGTACAGGGGGAAGCATGGGGATAATTCTTCAAAATACGCTGGTAACCAGCCAGCCCCAGTCCCCGGCCCGCTCCCTTGGTAGACCAGCCCTCGTCCCATATTTTTCCCGGATCAAGGCAATTGGCATAAGAGTTGGACACCCGCAGAAACATTCGCGGTCCCTGAGCCAGCAGGAGGATTTCCACCCAGGGATGTTCGGTTTCCAGCGCAGCTTCTATGGCATTGTCCGCCAGTATGCCCAGGCAGCGGATAAAATCCCATATGTCCATATTTACCTCCTCTACGGGATAGAGGACCTCCAGGCGATACTCCACGCCCTTCTTCTGCATATCGGTGAGCTTACTCAATAAAAGGCTGCGCACCTGAGGAATCCGCAGATTGCCAATGGGAACAGATCGCTGGATTTTTTCGCCCAGGCGCCGGTCAAAGCCGGTGTCCAATTCCGCCAAGGTGGACCGCAACGCCTGCAGCCGGCCTTCCTCCACCTGCTGGGACAGGCCGGCCAGGAGATTTTTGTAGTCATGCCGGAAGGAACGTACCTCCTGGCGAATCTCCTCCAGGCTTTGCTCATAAAGCTTTTGCTGGGCAATGATATCCCGCTGCATCTGAAGCGTCCGGCTGTCGTCAAACCAATGAGCCAAATAGACAAGCAGCCCCATGATTACCAACACCAGCACAATCACTAAAATATAATACGCTGCAAGATATTGATCCTGAACGCCATTTTGAAGAATCAAAAAGGTTTCCATTGAAATTTCCAGCGCAAAGATGAGCACGGTTGTTCGACGAGGGCTGGAGCGGTCCTCCAGCAGCAGTCGAAACCAGGCGCCGAAGCGAAAGCGTCTCAGCAAGGCGGCAGACGCTATGGAAAAAAGCAGGACGAGGGCCATCGCCGCAAGCTCCGATTGCAGACCGGAGGGAAATACCAGGAATCTGGTCTGCGCAAGGGCAGAGGAAGCCACCTGCAAAATGCCGGCCATGCAGGCAGCGGAGGAAGCGCGCCAGAAGTCCCATCGCCATGCCCACATCACCCATACGACACACATGGCAAGGATGGCAAAGGAGCCGGCGAAATATCGGAATATATTAAATTCCTGGACAGCATACAGCCAGATGGAAAGCAAGGAGGCAATCAAGGGTGACAAGAGAAGCGGAGGCAGTCGCTTCAGCCTTTTCCATACAGCCTGTTCATCGGTCACAGCCATCAGATATGAGACTAACATCAGGTGCCCGGTCAAAGTATCCAGGAATCCAAACAAAAGATTTTGAAGCAGCGGCATAGCGGTATCGGTCTCTTTCATGGTGTTTTACAGAATCGTTCCGGCGCGGCAACTGCAGCGCGGCCTGGCGGGTATAGGCGGCGGCGCACTGCTTTTTGGTCCCGAAAAATTTTCTGTGGACTGAGTGTATCACATTTTCATGCGCTTGACCATACCCCTGCAAAGAAAGGTGCGGGGCGGGGCCAAACGCCAGTGTATAGCGATCGGTTCCCTTTGGCTGCGGATACCTTCGTGGTACTTCTGGCAGAAAATGACGGCTGGCCCGGTCGTTCTCCATGCCATCCGGCCGTATGAAAAAAGGATACCCGGAGCAGACAGGGTACCCTTCTTTATAATACGGATCAGATGTCGTCAAGGGGATACATGGGCCGCATAATCCGTTTGAAGGGGATCAGCCGGGTGTTTTGCGGCGTAGCACCGTCGGTTAGGGCCATGATGCTTAAAGCGCCTTTTTCTTTAAGCTCCGGGTGAATGTAGCCCTGCTTGACGATAATGACGTCGTAATCGTCCCAAGCCACGCCGCAAGCGTCGATTTGGTGCTTTTCGACGAAGGAATGATTGTTGTCGGTAATAGCGATGTCGATCGGTTTTCCCGCTGCGGATACGGTGACGAGGTCGCCGTAATCTCCATGTTCTCCATACATATGCGTTCCTTCCTGTGTGCCTTTATAGCGGACGGTCACGGTTAAAGGGATCGGCGCGCTGTGAGCGTCCGCGCCCATTCCCAGCGTAATATTTGTTGTCGTGCCGATTGGCTGGGTAAGCAGGAAATGGCAGGCAGCAGGATCGTTGACAGCGGCAAAAAGGAAGCGTTTGGACAGCTCAGGCAGGGCGAGCACCTGACGCAGCAGGGATGTATTGGCGCCCATGGCGCCGGAGGTGACATTGTCGCCGGAGTCAGTTAAAAAGACGGGTTTGCCGTCGCAGGAGAGTGCCATCTGCAGCGCCTCCTCCGGGGCGGCGGTGATGCCGGTATAGTGGAATTCATGCCTGCGTTCCCAGATAAAGGAAGCCAGTCGGTCGGCCGCCTCTTCGGCATAAGCGCGGCTGGCGGCATCGTTCGGGACGACGACAATGCCGCAGCCGGCCTCGGGGCAGTCATGGCGCAGGTAACCTACATGCCACGATGCGCTCAGGATGCGCGGATCTTTTTCCAGATCATCCATATAGCGGTTGATCGAGCGTACCGGTTCATCGGCGGAAACACTTTGTTCGCCGCCCAAAATCAGCGGCAGCTTGCGGTAAACCGGCGTAACAGAGCGCGGGCGGCTGATCAGGTCAAGCAGAGTGCGGCAGGTGCGCTGTACGGTAGCGGCGATATCTGTATGCGGCGATTCGCGGTAACTGCGCAGAAAGGTCGTGTTATGTACATAGGCTTCGGTCAGGTTGCCGTGGGGGTCGCAGGATACGGCGACCGGAAAATAAGGCCCGACCAGCTCCCGGATAGCGGCAACCATGTGATGGTCGCCGGAGCCGATTCCCTCTACATAGCTTGCGCCGTGCAGATGAAGATAGATGCCGTCGAGTTCCTTTAGATGCTCGGACACGGCTGCGAGGACAGCCTGCTCAATGAAGTCGAAGCAGCTTCGGGTCATGACGCCGCTGCAGGCGGCGTCGGCGCAAATCACCGGAATCACCCGGCTGTCCGGATCGTCAAATACGTCGCCCATCTGCATATGGGACAAGGCCTTCTGCCCGTAGGAGATCGCAACGTTTTTATGGCAGCATTTCATGGGGACATGTTCGTTGGCTTCAAGAACAAATTTAGCAACAAGGATTGTTTTCATAAAGGACTCCTTTTATTTTCTAAAAACGAACCAGCCATAAGGTTATAAAAGACAATATGGTAGAGATAAAGACGCAGGTGCTTGTAAAACGGATATCTCCGTGGTACTTCTGGCAAAAAATAACGGCGGTGCTGGCAACCGGGGTAGCGTTGACTAAGACGGCGGCGATCCGCTGCGTGCCGTCAAGCCCGAGGGCTACGCAGGCCAAAAAGGTCAGGCAGGGCGCAGCCAGCAGGCGGAAGAGGCTGATTAAAAAAATCGGCAGGGAGAACATATGCGTAAGGGTCACCTGTGAAAAAGCGTCGTACAAAGTAGAACCCACAAGGATCAGCGCCAGCGGGCTCATGCAGTCCGCGAGGCCGCTGCACACATTCATTACAGGGACCGGCAGTGGGATGTGCAGCTGGTTGAGCAAAAAGCCGGCTGCCATGCCGAGGATCAGAGGATTGGTGAGGGAGCACTTCAGCCCTGCGCGCCAGCCGCTCTCCTGGTTTTCGACGTCAAAGAAGCTCTGGCCGGCTACGTTGGAGAGAATGCGGGTGGGCGTCATGAAGATATTGGCATAAAAAACGCCGGCTGCGCCGCACAGTGCCTCGATCAGCGGGATGCCGATCAGGGAGCCGTTGGAAATTAACATGCAGTATTCGGCGATTCGTTTTTTGCCGGGGGGAATTCGTTTTGGCAGCAGGCGGGCGATCAGGAGCACGATGACGACGACAAGGCTGCCGGCGAGGATTAAAAGCCCGCCGGCGGCCAGTTCGTCGGCGTAGGCAGGCTGGTAGAAGGCCACGAATACATTCATGGGCAGGATCAGCCCCATAAGCAGTTCTGAGAGGAACTGGTCCTCCTGCGGGCCGGCCAGCCGGATTTTTTTTAAGATCATCCCGATGGCAAAATACAGAAGCACCTGCATTTCCACCCGGATTAAAACGTCTCCGTCGATCATAGTCAGATGTCCTTGTGTTCTTCGATAAATTTTTTGTACCAATAGTAGCTCTTCTTGGGCGTGCGCTTTAAGCGCTTGTCCTCGTAATCTACATAGACCAGGCCGTAGCGCTTTTTATAGCCGTTGATCCAGGAGTACAAGTCCATTGCAGACCAGGCGTAATAGCCTTTTATGTTGACGCCGTCTTTCTTTGCCTTGAGGATGTAGTGCAGGTAGTCGTTCAAGAACGCGATGCGCTCGTCATCCTCCACGTATCCGTTTTCGTCGGCCACGTCATAGCAGCCATGGCCGTTTTCCGTCACATAGATCGGGATATCGCCGTAACGCTCCTTGCGAAGCATCAGCGTATCATAGGCACAACGGGGATAGATTTCGCGTCCCCACTTATTGAGCTGTGTGGAGGGGTCGCGGTCAGACTCAAACCAGCCGGCGATGGCGCGGGTCTCGCGTGCCGTCCGTCCGGTGCCGTCGTTGTTGCCGGCATTGTTTACGGTGAAGGCAGTGATTCCCGATTCGTTAGGCTTGACCAGCAAACGGCTGTAGATGTTCTGTCCAAGGAAATCGACGGTATTATCCTTCATGATATCCAAATCTTCCTGCTTCATAAAGGACAGATCGATACCGCGCGCGCGGACCGCTTCAATCAGTTCCGGTTCGTAGAAGCCGCGGATGGCCGGATCGAGGAAGCAGAAATTGCAGAAATAATTGCAGTATTTGACGGCTTCCAGGTATTCGGGCGCGTCCTTGAGGGCGGTGGCGGGGCCGCAGCCCTGCACAAGGCCGATCTGCGCGCGTTTAAAGCCCATGCGGCGGAACGCACGGATGGCTTTGGCGTTGCAGACCATCATATTGTAGGCGCACTGGCTGTAGTGCTGAAGATTGTTTTTCTCATTCGGCGGATAGTTGCCGACGCAGTAATCGCAGTAGGCGTTGTGGTTCGGCTCGTTGATCGTTACATAGAGGGGAATCCGCTCGCCGAAATGCCGGAATACGACGGAGGCGTAGTAGGCAAATTCGTCGGAAATACCTTCATAGCACCAGCCGCCTTTGCGGCCGATATAATCCGGCAGGTCATAGTGCACGAGCGTTACATTGGGGACGATGCCGTATCGCTCGCATTCGTCAAGGACGCGGTCGTAGAAAGCTAAGCCGGCTGGATTGACCACGCGGTCTTTTTTCGGCACGATGCGCGGCCAGCTGATTGAAAAACGGAAGGTATTCTGGCCGCCTTCGGCCAACAGGCGGATATCCTCGGCATAATGGTGGTAGAAATCACAGGAAACGTCGCCGGTAATACCGGTGGTATTAGCCATGGAGTGGCAGAAATCGTCCCAGATGCCTGCCCCCTTGCCGTCCTTGTCCCATGCGCCCTCACATTGGTAGGCGGCGGTGGCAGAGCCCCAGAGGAATGTGTCTTTGTTCATGTTGGCAGTCCTTTCTCAAAGTATGTATATTTTTTTGCGAATCCACAGGCCGCGTTTTTCTATTGCTCTGTATGCTCTTCGATATAGTTCTTGTACCAGTAGTAGCTCTTCTTCGGGATGCGCCGGCGCCCGGGATCGTCAAAGTCCACGTAGATCAGGCCGTAGCGTTTTTCGTAGCCGTTGATCCAGGAGTAGCAGTCGGTCGTGGACCAAGCGTAATAGCCCTTTACATTGCAGCCCTCGTTTTGGGCGCGGATCAGCCAGTCTAAGTAGGAGCGGATGAACTCGATGCGCTCATCGTCGTTGAGTTCGCCGTTTTCGTCAGGCTGCTCATAGAGGGCATGTCCGTTCTCCGTGATGTATACGGGGATGTCGTCGTAATCCTTTTTGATGCCCATCAGCATGTCATAAACGGTTTTCGGATAGATTTCACGGCTCCAGGCGTTTTTGGGCGTCGAAGGATCCACGTCGGTCTGGAACCAGCCCTTGACGACATAGCCCTCGATGCTTTTCTGGCCGGCCCCGACATTGTTGGGATAATAGTTGGTTTCGCCGGCTTCGTAGGGCTTTACCAGGGTGCGGGTATAGCAGTTCTGGCCGAGGAAATCGACCGTATTATCGCGGATAATCGCCAGGTCTTTCTCGTTTACAAAGGATAGATCAATGCCGCTTTCAATCAGCAGCGGCTTTAAATCCTCCGGGAAATGCCCGAGGATGGCCGGGTCGGTGACCCATTTGTTTTTAAAGAGGTCGCCGCGTCTCTGGGCCAGGCGGTACTTTGGCGTATCCTTGAGGATCTGTACGGTGTTGGTCGTATGCACGATGCCGATCTGCGCGTGTTTAAAGCCCATGCGGCGGAATTCGCGGATCGCTTTGGCATTGGCGACCACGAAGTTGTAGGAAACCTGGGCCAGGGCCTGTACATCGTGCTTGTTCGGCGGGTAATTGCCGGTTAAGTAAGAGCAGGCGCCGTTGTGGGTGGCCTCGTTGATCGTTACATAGAGCGGGATTTCCTCGCCGAACTGTTCAAACACGACTTTGGCGTATTTGGCAAATTCATCGGAAAAAACCGGGTTCTGAAAGCCGCCGATTTCCTCAAGCCAGGCCGGGATATCGTAGTGCAGCAGGGTGACGTTGGGGATGATGCCGTTTGCGCGGCATTCTTTTAGGACATCCTTATAGAAAGCCACGCCCTGCAAATTGACGCTACTGTCGCGGGCTGGCAGGATGCGTGTCCAGGACAGGGAGAAGCGCAGCGTATTGTGGCCGCCCTCCTTTAAAAGGCGGATATCCTCTTTATAATGATGGTAAAAATCCGCCGCCACGTCGCCGGTAATGCCTTTGGTGTTTTTTTTGCTGTGGCAGAACCGGTCCCAGGTGCTCTCTCCCTTGCCGCATTCGTCCCATGCGCCTTCCCACTGATAAGCTGCGCTGGCCGTGCCCCATAAGAAATCTTTGTTTACTTTGCCGTTCATACGTTCCTCCTTTTTATTTATAAGATGCCGGGGGCAGTTCCCTGGCGATCCCGTTTTTCCAGTTGATGCGCGCCATGTTCAGGGTAAAGAGAAAGAAAATGCTTATGAAAAAGCCGACGATGCTGCAGAGGATGCTCAAAAGCAGGGCAGTGATAGTCAGCAGGGAAAAGACCTGGAAAGAAACCATCAGGGCCCAGTATTTTTTTAGACGGGCGGAATAAAGTTCGATGCGCCGGAATGCCTCAAGTTCCTGAAAACCGCGGATTAGCTGGAAGGCGATAAACATCAGGCCAACGGCGCCGGCTGCGTTCAGGACATAAATAAGGAAAGGATTTGCCGCAAACCCGGTCAGCGAGCCGGTCAGGCAAGCAAAGCGGTAGGTGGCAAGCAGGCCGGCTGGCAGGCGGGAGCGGGAGAAAACGGCGCTCTCGTTTTGCAACTGCATGAACCCGCTAAGCAGGAGCAGATAGCCAATGCAGTCAGGAAGCAAAGGGATACGGACCCCGAAGAGGTCAAAATTCAGATCAAAAAGAACAAAAATCATACCGATACAAAGCCTGTCCATATATATCCCTCCGTAAAAACACCATGCAATTGTTTGAAAATGTGAAAAAACCTTCCTGTTCCCAAGGATTCTCTGAAACCTGGATAGAGAAAAAACATATAAAAGAAGGGGCTGCCTTGACTATTATTATACACTATGAAACAAGAAAAGCAAGAAAAATATTAAAAAATGTGAATTATGCAGAGGATAAATGTTAAAACAAGTTAGAAATACAAAATTTTTTGTAAGAAAGTATAAAAAATCAACATTTAGGAGTTGACAAACAGGAGGAGATATGGTAAAACGAAAACGAACAAAAAGTAAAGTGATTAACAACAAAAGCGAACAAATGCTAAAATAAATTAAAAACGGATGCGAAGCATCGTTTTTAAATATTTTAAGGAGGAAGTGAATATGGGTAAGTTTGAAGAAACTTCCAGGTATATCCTGGAACATGTCGGCGGGGCCGGGAACATTACAAATGTGACACACTGTGCGACGAGACTGCGTATTGAGGTGGCGAAAAAGAGTGTCCTTGATATGGAAGCCTTAAAGACGATCCCGGAAGCGGCCGGTATCGTAGACAAAGGCCGTCAGATTCAGGTCATCATCGGGCCGAAGGTAAATGACGCCTACAATGAATTCCTGGCGGTTTCCGGGTGGAAGCCGGGCATGAACGCCGATGCCGAAGTTGAAGATCTGACCGCCAATCAACCGCACAACGCAAAGTGGGTGATGGATAAGGTTGCCGGCTTTATGGCGCCCGTCTTTATGCCGATCGTACCGGCGATGATCGTCGGCGGCATGATTTTAGCAATTGCCCGCGTTGGTATCAACTATTTCGGACTGGATACCAGCACCGGCACCGTTAATATCTGTATGGCCCTGTTCCAGGCCGGGTTTACATATTTCCCGATCTATGTCGGCTATACGATGTCAAAACAGCTGAAGCTGCCCGAGATATACGGCGCTTTCCTGGGCGCGGTCCTGGTATGCGATCGCATCAACGGCGTAGAGGGTCTGAGTTTCCTGGGCATCCCGATCCCGCAGGTGTCCTATGGTTCGACGGTATTCCCCGTCATGCTGGGCGTATTCTTCATGTACTTTGTCTATAAGTTCGTCAAGAAGATCATGCCCGAGGTGATTACCTATTTTGCAACGCCGCTGGTAACGATGATGATTGTCGTCCCGGTCGAACTGATCGCCTTAGGCCCGCTGGGCACCTATTTAAGCGATTCTATCGCCGGCTTCTTCATGTGGCTGGAGAGCACGCTTGGCTTCATTACGCAGCCGATCCTGGCGGCGGTATACCCCTATATGGTTATGTTCGGCATTGATAAAGGCATCAGCCCGATTTCGATTGCCATGATTGCCGAACAGGGATACGAAGTGATCTTTGCCAACATGGGCTTTATCTCCAACATCGCAGTCGGCGCAACGACCCTGGCGGTGGCCACCACCTTAAAGGGCGAACAAAACAAGGCTATGAAGGGCCTCTACAGCTCCTTCGGCGTAACGGCCCTCTGCGGCGTTACCGAGCCTGCCTTTTATGGCGCTCTGATCTCCCGGCCGAAGGCCCTGATGGGAACGGCCTGCGGTGCGATGGCCGGCGGCCTGGTAGCCGGGATCTTCGGCCTGAGAAAATTCGTGCAGATGGGCTGCCCAGGCCTGATGACCTTTATCATGTACATCGATGAGAAGGGCAGCATGCACTATGTGACCATTGCGGCGGCCGTAGCGGTCATCACGATTGCCGCAGCGTTTTTAAGCACAAGGATATTCTTAACACGGGAGGGCAGAAAAGCCAACTGAGAACGGAAAACGGGGCGGCTTCTGCCAGACCAGACGGGCAGCGCCGCTCTTTGCGTATAAAAACAGGGTAAGAAAGGGAGACAGCATGAAAGTATTGATCGGTGAATTTATCACAGAGTCCAATGAAAATGTTCCTTATCAAAACGAGATTACCGCTTATGACATAGCCTTTGGCGGCGAGTGCGTGCGCAAAATGTGCGTGGGCGAGGTCTTTGCCGAAGCAGGTATCGAGGTAATTCCCGCCGTCTATGCCGTGGCCGGCGCCTCGGGCGTGATCAAACGGCATACCTTTGATTACATTGAAGCCTGCTTTACAAGGACGGCGAGAGAGCGCCGGGAGGAGATTGACGGCATCTATCTGATGCTGCACGGCGCGAGCGAGGTCGAAGGGATTGGCTCCGGCGACCATCATATTTTAAAAGAGCTGCGCAAAATCGTCGGCCCCTATATCCCCATCCTCGTGGCCTGCGACCCGCACGGGAACCTGTGCAAAGAGTACGTAGAGAGCGCGCAGGTCGTGCGCAGCTATCGGCAGTCGCCCCATACCGACAGCGTAGAGACGCGCAGGATTGTGGCCGGTATGCTGTGTAAACTCCTGAAAAAACGTGAAAACATCCATGCTGTCTACCGCAAGCTGCCGCTGATCTTAGGCGGCGAACAGAGCGTATCGGCCGACGAGCCAGTGAAGAGCATCAATGCCTATCTGGACGAGATGGAGAAAGACGCCCGTATTTTAAGCGCCAGCTGGCATGTGGGCTACATCCGTCACGACTGCGACATAGCCGGCTGCGGGATTGTCGTCACACCGGCCACCGGAGCCGACCAGGAATACGCCGAACTGGCAGCCGATGAACTGGCAGCCTATGTCTGGAACAAACGCCATGAGTTCCACTATACGGGGCTGACCGCCGAGCCTGAGAAAGCTCTTTCGATGGCGCTTTCCCAGGAAAAGGGTCCGGTCTTTATCACCGACTCCGGCGACAATGTGACCAGCGGGGCCACAGGCTGGAATACCTATATCCTGCGCCAGGCGCTGAAGGAAGAAAACCTGACAAAGAAAATACTTTTTGCCTCGATCTGCGACCCGAACTGTTATGAAAGCCTGAAGGAGGCCAAGATCGGTTCCCGGGTCAAGATTACGCTGGGAGTAAACCACGACGCAATGAGCGCACCGGTAGAGCTTAGCGTCCTTGTAAAGAGCAAGGGGGATATTGTACGCGCCGGAACAATGGGGTCGACAATCTTAAAGCTGTATGGCCGCTGCGTGACCGTAAACGTCGAAGGCACCGGCATCGATATCGTGGTAGCGAGCAGCGAAAAGGCCTTCTCAAGCAAAATAATCTTTGAGCGGGCCGGCGTGGACTGGAACGACTATGACATTACGGTCGTCAAGCAGGGCTATATCTTCCCCGAATTGAAAGAAGCGGCGGCCTTCTATGTCATGTCCTTAACCGACGGAGCGACGCCGCAGAATACGGCGGCCATTCCGTTTAAGCGGATCCTGCGGCCGATGTATCCGATCGATGAAATCTAAAAGGAGAAACCGGCGTGCATACTTTGACGATCGACAGAGACGGCGCACGACAAAAAAGCCGCTGTCGGCACAGGAAATACATTGAGGTGCAGAAAAATATTTGAAAAAACGAGGAGGAACGGAACATGAAGATTCTAATCGGAGGTTTTGTGGCGGAGTGCAACGCCTATGTAGATAAGCCGATGATGCTGGAGGATTTCGTCCTTACGCGGGGAGACACGATCGCGGATCTGCTGTATGTCCGCGAGCCGGCAAACGAATGCGGGGCCGAGCTTGTGCCGGCTCTGATGGCCTACGGCGGCGGAGGCGGCCGTGTGGAGAAGGATACGTTTGACTATATTCTGGCGCAGTTTAAAAAAGAGGTAAAGAAGCATTTACATGAGATCGACGGCATGTTTTTCTTCTTCCACGGCGCTTCGAGCGTGATTGACCTGGAGGGAGATTCGGGCGATCATGCGCTGGTGCGTGAAATCCGCAAAATCACCGGCCCTTATATGCCGTTGGCGATGGTGGCTGACCCGCACGGCAACCTTTCGCAGGAGCAGGCGGACAACTGCAATATTATCCGTACTTTCCGGCACAGCCCGCATACCGACCGCAAGGAGGCGCATCAGATCGTTTTTCGCGCATTGGCGGACGTGCTGAAGCATCGCAGGGAAATCCACCCCATTTATAAGAAGGTGCCGATCCTTTTGGGCGGGGAACGCTGCGTATCCACCGATGAACCGCTGGTATCAATTAACCGGCTGCTAAACGAGATCGAAGCCGATCCTCGTATCCTGACATGCTCCTATCATATCGGTTACCTGCGTCATGACAGTGCCAAATGCGGGGCGGCGGTCGTAGTCGTCCCGAATATGCCGGCGGACGAGGAATACGCCAGGCAGAAAGCACAGGAAATCTATGATTTTGTATGGGCGAGGCACAGAGACTTTCACTTTACCGGCTATGCGGATGATCCTGATTTGGCCTTGGCAGCGATGATGGAGGTAGAAGGCGGCCCGGTGTTTTTAACCGATTCCGGCGACAATGTAACCGCCGGGGCTCAGGGCCTGAATACCTTTGTACTGCGCCAGCTGCTGGCCCTAAAGGATTATAAGGATAAAAATATCCTCGTGGCTGGGATCCATGATAAGGAACTGTACGACAATGTATTAAGCGCGAAGAAGCCCGGCGACCATGTGGCATGTGAACTGGGAGCGGCAAAAACCGAGTTGTCGGCGAAGGTAGCAATCTCTGGAACCATCCTTTCCTTTGGCGAGCTGCATCACCACTATCACAACGAAGCGGTGGTTGGCGCCTGCTGTACCATCCGCCTGGACAATGTGCCGATTACCGTAATCGTCGGGAATTTCCCGGTGTCCTTTGCCGAGAAGTACCAATACGACTGCGCCAACGTCGATATGACGCCCTACAATTTCTTTGTTGTCAAGCAAGGCTATCTGTATCCGGAGCTGAAGGCGCGGGCCAAACACTATGTGATGTCGTTGACCGATGGGACGACAATGCAGCGGACGGAACGGCTGGTTTACAAGACGGTACAGCGTCCGATCTGGCCGCTCGATGATATCTGATATGAAGGCGCTGATGATTACGCTGGCGGTCGCCTGGGCAGGATACCGGGCGGTTTATGCGGTTACCTTTATGCCGGCGGCAATCCTCTTGTTTATGCGGTGGATTTCTTGACGCAGGCAAAGAGTTCTGCTATAAAAGGTTTAGGATATCCCGTTCTGTCCGAAAAAAGAGGGCAAATATAATGTGAAGTAAAGGGAGAAGTGGAAAATGAAGGAATACAAGGTGCAATATAAAACAGTAAAAGCGCCGAAGAAGGACGGTCCTGAGACGCCGGTACCGTTAAGCGATGCGACAATCGAGGAACGAAAGAAAAAGGTACTGGCCCGGATGGAAAAGGCGGGCATAGAGCAGTTGGTTGTATACGGCGACACCGAACACAGCGGCAATTTTGAGTATCTGATTGGCTTTTTCACGCGTTTTGAAGAAGGGCTTCTGGTGATTAAGGCAGACGGACGGATGAACCTGGTACTGGGAAACGAAAACCTGAACAAGGCGCCGAAGGCCCGCGTAGAGGCCGGCTGCGTGCATGTCCCGGCCTTTTCTTTGCCGAACCAGCCCTGCGAGGTGGCGAAAACGCTGCGTGAACAGCTGATAGAAGCCGGCGTCGAACCGGGGAAACGTACCGGTATCGCGGGCTGGAAACTGTTCACCAGTCCCTATGAAGAAAATGAAAAGCTGTTTGACGTCCCTGCGTTTATCGTAGACAGCATCCGCAGCATTGCCGGCGAAGAAATGGTGCAAAACGCCACGGTCCTTTTTATCGGTGCGGACGGTGTTCGCACGACGAACAATGCCAATGAGATTGCCCACTATGAGTTTGCGGCGGCCCTGGCCTCTGACTGTATGCTTGAAGCGATGGACGCTATGGAAGAAGGCGTGTCGGAAATGGAACTGGGCAGTCATCTGAACCGCTTTGGGCAGCGCAACAGCGTGGTCACGATTGCCTCGAGCGGCCCCCGCTTTGTCAAGGCCAATATGTATCCGACCGACAATACGGTAAAGACGGGCGATACGATTTCCCTGACGGTCGGTTACCGGGGCGGGCTGTCAAGCCGTGCCGGCTATGCGGTGCGCAATCGGGAGGAACTGCCGAAAGGGGCGCAGGATTACCTGGAACGGGTAGCGGCGCCGTACTTTAACAGTTATGCGCACTGGCTGTCGGCCATCCGTGTGGGGATGGCGGGAGGAGAGCTGTACCGCCTGGTGGAAGAAACCCTGCCGAAATCCGAATTTCACTGGGGCCTGTGTCCGGGGCATTTGACGGCTGAGGAGGAGTGGCTTTGCTCGCCGATCCGCAAGGATTCCCAGGAGCTCCTGCGCAGCGGAATGCTTCTGCAGATCGATATTATCCCGGCGGTGCCCGGCTACGGCGGAGTCAGCGCCGAGAGCACGATTGCCCTGGCGGATGAAACGCTGCGCGGGGAAATTGAAAAACAGTATCCCAAACTTTGGGAGCGGATAAAGGCCCGTCGGATGTATTTACAGGAAACCCTGGGTATCCCGCTGCCAAAAGAGGTATTGCCGATGTGCTCAACCGTAGCCTATCTGCGCCCGTATCTGCTGAAAAAGGATGCGGCGCTGGTATGGGAAGCCAAACGTGTTTTGCGGCCTACGGCTGAGCGGCGGCAACCAATTTGATACCTGCATTGGCATAGCGCTGCAGCAGCAGCGGATCGGCTTCGTGGTCGGTGACAATGAGATCGGCGTCTGACAGGGGCGCGATGCTGTAATAGTAGGAGGTGTCAAGCTTCGTGCTGTCGGCCATGCAGATCACCCGCTTGGCTGCCCGCACAAGGGCGCGCTTGGTCGCGCCGTCGGCGATATTGGGCACGGTAAAGCCGCATTTTAAGTCGATCCCCTCGACACCGAGAAAGAGGGTGTCGATTTTAAACTGGGAGATAAAATCATCGGTCAGGGGGCCCATAAATGCCTGCGAGTCATAGCGGTATTCGCCGGGGCACATAATGACATGCAGGTTCTTGGAATCCGAAAGCTGATTCATCGCCAGCAGGGAGTGGGTCATGATAAGGATATTTTTCTTTTCCTTCAAAAGAAGGGCCAGACAGCTGACCGTTGTACCGGCGTCTAAGTAGATGGAATCCCCTTCATGAACATACTCCATGCACTGCCTAGCGAGAGCCATTTTTTCCGCGACACGCTTCTCGTTTTTCATAGACATATTGAATTCAAACAGAGAGCCGTTATTTAAAATGGCTCCGCCATGCTGTAAGGTGATCAGACCGTCGTCGGACAGGGCGTTTAAATCGCGGCGAATGGTCATAGAAGAGACCGAGAGTTCTGAGGCCAGCTGATTGGTATCGACATAGTTTTCCAGCTGAAGTTTTTGAATAATATATTGTTTGCGGCCGATTGCATTCATAGTTTTAACCTCTTTGAAAAAGAATGTTTTTAGTATAGCAAAAAACGCCGAAAAGAACAATACTTTCATGTCCTGCCGCCATGACGTCAGGGCGTATGCAGAAAGCTGGTTCACAGTGCGTAGGACGGCGCGCAGCAAACCGCAGCCGCCATGTCTGCGGACAGGGAGAAAAAGACAATATGAAATGGATATGGGAAAATGAGGAAGAGATTCTGCATTATATTATGACTTTTACAGGCGGTTTTATGGGGCTGTATGCGATCTGCGCCTATGGCAATTACGGTTCGGCGCAGACCGGGAACCTGATGTCGATGATCGTGGATTTTACCGGCGGGAATGCCTTTGACTTCGCGGTGCGGGCCGGCGGTTTTGTCCTGTTCTGCGCCGGGATAGCGGCTTCCTGGCTGCTGAAGCGTTTTTTTGTGCTGCCGATGCGGGAAATGTGCCTGCTGACCGATGCGGCAGCACTGGCGGCCTCCGCCTTTTTGCCCGGGCAGATGTATCCGTTTTTCCATCTGTATCCGCTGTTTTTGGCGACCAGCTTTCAGTGGGGTACCTTTGACGGTGTGGGGCGCTATAAAAGCGCGAGCTTATTTTTGACCGGGAATCTGAAAAACTGCGTCACCAGCTGGCTGGACTACCTGGCAGAGCGTGAGGCCGAGAGCCGTACCGGAGCCAGAATCTATACGCTGGCGATTGTGAGTTACCTGCTGGGCGGCTATGCGGGCTGCCTGGCAGTGAGAGAAAGCGGGTTCAGGGGCGCTTTTTACGGCTATCTGCCGCTGGCGCTGGCCGGGGTGGTGCTGGTGTTGGAGCGCCTGGGCGAGCGGAGGGAGCGGACGCTTGCCTCCAACGCGGGCCAATCTTAAGGCACCAACGCGGCCGCCTCCGCCAGCGAAATTCCCTGGGCCGCCGCAATGCGGGCCAGATCGTCAAACTCCGGTTTGCTGCGGCATACTCCAAACCCTTCGGCGTGCTTCACGCGCACTTTTCCGTAAGGGGTGGAGACGACCTCGGTCTGGCGGGCCAGCGTATAGCGGTTGCAGAGATATTCGCGCACGCCGAGCGTAGTCGTGTGAAGGAAGATCAGGTGCAGCATTTCTTCTTTTTTTTCGGGCCGGCACATGCAGTATAAAAGCGTTCCGGGCCGGTTCTTTTTCATCTGCGCCGATACGGTATAGACGTCCAGCGCGCCTTTTTCCAGAAGAATACCGGTCACAAAGCCGATTGCCTCCGGCGTGATATCGTCCAGATTGCAGCACAGCTCAACGATTTGGCTGCGCTCGTCCTCGGTTTCGCCAAACAGGGCGCGCACACAGTTGGCACGGGGGAAATTTTTGCGTCCCATACCGTAGCCGATGCGGGAAACGCGCATGATTGGCATCGGGCCGAATTCCTGGCAGAAATGTGTAAGCAGCGCCGCACCAGTAGGCGTACAGAGCTCCCCCTGGATTTCGGTACTGTAGACCGGAACGCCCTTTAGCAGGCAGGCCGTGGCCGGCGCCGGTACGGGCAGGATGCCGTGAGCGCAGTGGACATGGCCGCTGCCCACATGGATCGGAGAAGCAAGGATTTGCTCAGCCCCCAATTCATGGATCAGCAGGCAGACGCCGACGATATCGGCGACCGCATCCATATTGCCGACCTCGTGGAAGTGGATTTCGTCAACGGTGCGCCCGTGGACCCGCCCTTCGGCCTCGGCAATCCGCCGGTACACATCGAGCGCATCCTGAGCAACCTGCGCCGGCAGGGCGAGGCCGGAGAGCAAATGCTCAATGGCGTGGAATCCGGTATGGCGGTGGGAATGTCCGTGTTCATGGGAATGTCCATGCTCATGAAAACATTCATGCTCCCCAGCCCCCACGCCGTCGTCAATACTTTCTTCTTCCATCCCATGCACCTTAACAGATACATGAAGCCCGGTGATTCCGCACTTGACCGCCGGTTCGCCGGCAACGGATACGCCGGGAATGTGCAGCTCGTTCAATCTTTTTATAAACCCCTGCGGGTCAGGGTGCAGTTCCAGCAGGGCGGCCATCAGCATATCGCCGGCCGCACCCATGCCGCAGTCCAGATATAGTGTTTTCATATACAATCTCCCTTCTTTTTCTTGCGGCAGTACGACAAGACTTACGCCGCCGTCTATTTTTCCACGCCGATATGGTTAATCATGCTGGCATAATACCCTGCGCCAAAGCCGTTGTCGATGTTCATCACGCTCACGCCGCTGGCACAGGAATTAAGCATTGACAAAAGCGCGGACAGACCGTGAAACGACGCCCCGTAACCGACGCTGGTAGGGACGGCGACAACCGGGCAGCAGGCCAGGCCGCCGATGACGCTGGCCAGCGCGCCCTCCATGCCGGCGATGGCGATGATAGCCTGTGCGCCCATAATTTCATCCATGTGGGCCAGGAGCCGGTGCAGGCCGGCGACCCCCACGTCATAGAGACGGACAACCTGATTGCCGAGGACTTCGGCCGTCAAAGCCGCCTCCTCGGCGACCGGCATGTCGCTGGTGCCGCCGGTGGCAACGACGATTTTGCCGCGTCCGTCGGGAACCGGAATTGCGCCGAGGATACCTGCGCGGGACAGCGGGTCATAACAAAACGGAAGCGTTTCGGAGGGCGGATTTTCCTGCAAAAAAGCAGCCGCTTCCGGACTCATGCGGGTAATCAGGACATTTTTCTGCCCGCGGGCGGCCATTGCAGAAGAAATTTCGCGAATCTGTACCGGCGTTTTCCCGGCCCCGTAAATGACCTCCGGGATCCCCTGGCGGATTGCGCGGTGATGATCGAGCTTGGCAAAGCCCAATTCCTCAAAACCGCCGTCTGCGGCAAAAGGCGCTTCCCGGCAGAGACGCATGGCGTCGTCCACGGACAGGCGGCCGCCGGCTACCTGCTTTAATACCTCGTACAGTTCCTTCTGTTCCATCAAGGCCGCACCTCCGTATCTAAAAGAATCGTGTCAAAATAAGGTTTCAGCCGGGAACGGATTTGCTCCCGGGAGGCCGCTGCATGGGCAAACTGCGCATCGGTCACCTGAATACGGGCGGCTCCGTGAAAGATGCGGATACGAAAATCCGTAAATCCGATCGCGTTCAGGCAGCCCTCGGCTTCTTCAACGCGCCTTAAAATCTCCGCATCCAGGGGCGTGTCCGTCGCAACGCGGGTCGCCAGGCACGCGTAGGCGGGCTTGTCCCAGGTAAAAAGGCCGGCCTCCTGCGACAGCCGCCGGATTTCCGGCTTTGTCAAGCCGCACAGCCGCAGCGGCGACAGGATATTGAGTTCATCAAGGGCGCGCATGCCCGGCCGGTCGTCGGCCTCATCCGACGCGTTTGTGCCGTCCAGTAAAACCGGGTAGTGATCGGATGCCGCCTGTTTTTTGAGGTGTTCAAACAGAGCTTTCTTGCAGTGGTAGCAGCGGTCGGCCGGATTGGCGGCAACGTTTGGGGCCTTTAGAATATTATACTCAAGAATGGTAAGCGGCGCGCCCAGCTGATCGGTCAGCCGCAGGGCGTCGTCAAGTTCAAACTGCGGCTGAAACGGCGTCCGTATAAAATAAGGCCGGATTTCCGCGCCGTAGTGAAGCCCGGCATAGAGCAGATAGGCCGAATCCGTGCCGCCGGAAAATCCGAGTGCCGTTCGGGGGTGTTTATGGAAAAATTCCTGCAAAGTAAGCATGTGTGTATTCTCCTTAAAGGGGTTCGTGTTTGTGGCACAAATGGGCCGCTCAATATGCAAATATGCGGATTTATGCCTGGCGTTCAAGGTATTCTTTTAATCGGGCCGAGACACACTCCTGTACCTGGGAGGCAATCCGGCGCGCGGTCCTGGCAGAGATGCCGGCGTCCTTTGCGACCGCAAGAAGATCGTAAAGGCCAGGAGCATTTCCGTTTCCGTGTATGGCGGTGGCATGTTCGCCATTTAACGAATAGCTGTAGGTCAAATCGTAAGCCGGCGACAGACGCCATCGCTTTTCCGCTTCCAGGTACAGATAGGAAAAATTCTTGGAATGATCGTCGCGGTTGTGGGCAAATACATTAAAGCACATCCGGCGGTACAGTTTCAAAAGCTCGGCCGAGTCCTTCGTTAAAGCCAGCGTAAGCCGCATCAGCGTATCGTAGTCTAAATTTGGGATGCGGTGCGAGGTCTCCAGAAGGGCGCCGGCCGACAACATATGGAGACGCTCAGATTCGCTGCCGCTTGCGTGCCGGTCAAAACGGCGCGTACCGAAATAGCCGCTGCAAAGAGCGGACGGAAATAAGCGGGTTTCTTCCATTTCGATGCCGCATTCCCTGGCGCAAAGCGAATACGCGTATTCCTGACAGCCAATATCGGGTGAATCGCAGGAGGAAGGAAACTTAATAATCCATTCCTCTCCGTCGATTTGGGTGAGGACTTTGGGGCGCGCGCCGCCGGAAGAGCCGCCCAGGCGAAAGAGATCATCCAGCCGGGAGGAGTCATCCGTTTGCAAAAGACGGCGGCACTCTGCGGCGAGGACGTCCAAGTCGGCTATAGGAGTGCCGGCTGACAGAAAAGCTTCCGGATGATAGGTCAGAGCGCCCATTCCGGAGCTTCCGACGACTGCCAGACGATCCAGGCTGTTCATCCGGGAGGGATCGATCCGATGGCGGCGCAACAGCCGGTCCACCAGCAGTCGTCCCCAGCCGTCCGGCAGGCTGTCGGCAAAAACGCCAAAAAGACCATCAAATGGCTGAAGGCGCGGAATGAATACTTCGGAACGCAAAGGTAGGGAAAATGGGCTGATGGAAAAGCCGTCGTGCAGCCAGTCCTTGTCATATTCAAAGGCAGTCAGGTATTCCTTATAAACGGCCAGCGTCCCGACTTTTCTATCATGGTACAGCACATCAAGGCGTTTGATCCTGTTCATAAAGTATCTCCTCTATGGAAAGGGGCTTCACTTCTTCAAATAGATGCAGCAGTTCGTCGTCGATCTCCAGGGCGATGGCAATCTTAATCAGAGACAGAAGGGCGACTTCCCCGGTCTGTTCAAAGCGCTTGAGGGAACCCAGGCTGACGCCGGACGCTTCGCTCAGGCGCTGCTGGGAGATTCGGCGGCGGCGGCGGACCGCCCGGATGCGTCCGGCCAGAAGCCGGCTGATTTCAACGGAAGTTTTTCTCTCAAAATTAAATATCTCCATGGCTTCTATTTTATCCCTTTTTCCATAAAAAATCAACCTTTGGCTAATATATTATCTATAAATGTGGACGGAAAAGCGGTGCGAAAAAATCGTTCCCGTCCTGTTTCGCTCCATAAAGGATAAACCGTCCGTGCCTGTTCCGGCTCGTAAAAGGGAGCATGCCCACAGCCGCTTTTAATCCTGCAAAAGCTTATTCACACGGCGGTCATACGTCAAAATCCCGTTCACCTCGTCCTCAATATCCGATACCTGCGTGTAGACCGCGGCGGAGAGCCCGGCTTTACAAAGCGCGCGGATTTGCTTTTGCAGGGCGGCAAAACGCGCGCGCAGTTCGGCGGGCGATCTGAGACTGCGGTAGCCAAAGACCGCTTGCGAAGCCGTATGGCCGGGAAGCGGCAGGGCAAGCCCGCCGTATTCGGAAATTACGGCGGCTCGCAGGCCGCAGCGGTTTGCGGAAGCATAAGGGCGGGCGGAAGTCCCTGCGGTCTCGGGCCCGCTGCCCGGGGCGGCTGGTCCGTCGGCCCGCGGCCGGGAGTATTCGTCCGACTCCCGGCTTTGGCTGTTAATCTGCGGGCAAGTCAGCGCCCGGAAATAATTGTGGACGCTTCGCATGTCGCCGCCCTGGCAGTCGAACCAGCCGCTGGCCTGGTCAATTGTGCGCGTCGGATCAAGCGACCGTGCCAGCGCGGTCACCTGTCCGGTGTCAAACTGTCCCCACCCTTCGTTAAAGAGAACCCAGCTGGCAATGCAGGGACAATTGTAGAGATGCTCAATGGTATGGCGCACCTCACACAGCCATTCGGCCCGCCCCTCTAAGGATTTGCGGCCGCTGGCGCTGCGCCGCTTACCGGGCCAGGCCCCATAGGCAGGGAATACGGTCGGCAGGTAACAAACGCGCATCATATCATAAGCAGAACCGCCGTTTACCATGTCCTGCCAGACGAGCATTCCCAGGCGGTCGCAGTGGTAGTACCAGCGCAGGGGTTCCAGCTTGCAGTGCTTACGCAGCATGTTAAAGCCGGCGTCCTTCATGGTTTGGATATCATAGACCATCGCTTCGTCGCAGGGAGCGGTATAGAGTCCGTCGGGCCAGTAGCCCTGGTCGAGGACGCCGTTCTGGAAAAAGGGAGTGTGGTTCAGGCAAAGCCTGGCAATTCCCTGCGCGTCGCGCTCAACCGAAAAACAGCGCATCGCAAAATAGGAGGTAACATAGTCGCAGACAGAGGAAGCCCCCATCTCTTGGTTTTGGAGGGCGGTTTCCTTCGTGAAAAGAACGTCGGTTTGGCAGGCAGTTTCCTCCACGAAAAGAACGTCGGTTTGGCGGCCGGCTTCTTTGACGGAAGAAATAAGACGCAGTTCCAGATCGTACAAAAAGGGGTTATCCGGCGTCCAAGGAGTGAAATTGTGGATAACCAGCGAAAAATCGGTCGACGCGGTGGACAATTCGGCGATCGTCCGGCCTTTAGAAGAGACGCGGGCTTCAATGCGGGAACCGTCCAAAAGCCGGCCGTCTGGGCAGACCGATACCCGGACATGGAGAGTCTCCCGGTCATAGTCCGGGGTTAAACGGAGGCTTTCGATATAGGTTTCGGGCACCCATTCCATCCAGACGCTCTGCCAGATCCCGCTTTGCGCCGTATAGAAAATCCCGCCGCGCCGAAGCATCTGCTTGCCGCGGCTGTGAAAACTCTGATCGCTGTCGTCCCGGCAGGAAACGCGCAGCGTATTTTCACCAGAGTGGATCAGCCTGGTGATATCAAAAGAAAAGGAAAGATAACCGCCGCGGTGGCGGCCGGCTTCTTGCCCGTTTACAAAGACGCGGCAGCGCTCGTCCACCGCGCCGAAATGCAGCAGGAGCCGTTTGCCGGCCGGGCATTCTGGCAGATGAAAACGGCGGCGGTAATGCAGGGTCTGCCCCGGCAGCAGCTGCCGGCCGACGCCGGAGAGCGGCGCTTCCGGGGAAAAGGGCACAAGAATGCGGCCCTGCGCAAGCCGGGTACGGCGTTCGGTAATCGTGTAATCCCACAGGCCGTTGAGCGGGATATAGCTGTCACGTTTCATCTGCGGGCGGGGATACTCCTGCCAGGCGTTTTCCGGGGAGACCCGGTCGCTCCAGGGAGTGTCAAGCGGCTGCGGGGCGGCGGTCCGTTTGTTGATGGAAAGGGCATGTAAGGCGTTTTTTATATTCATGGAATCCTCCTTGTCGAGATGGAAGTAAAGGAAAACGGTATGTATGCATTGGCGGCATATGCCTTATACTTTAGAGTATACAAAAAAGGCGCTGTAAAAACAATGAAAAATTACCAATTTCAGGGTGTGGTAAAAGGTTTTTTTGTGCTATACTGTTAAAGAATATCATAGATAAACGACCTGCGTGCCAGACCGGCACGCCGACAGGGAGGGAATTTGCTTGAAGCTAAATTATAAGAGAACATTTTTTATCGGCCTGGCCTTTATGTCCATCAGCGCGTTTTGGCAGATGTATGACAGCCTGATCCCTTTGATGCTGCAAAACACCTTTCATTTGAATGAGACGGTGACCGGCGCGATTATGGCGGCCGATAATGTCCTGGCGGTGGTGCTTCTGCCGCTGTTAGGCGCATTGTCGGACAGGACCGATACGCGTTTTGGCAAGAGGACGCCGTTTATTGTAGCCGGCACGGCGCTGGCCGTGGCCTTTATCATGCTGATTCCGGCAGCGGACAACCGCCGCAGCCTGCCGCTGTTTATGTTCAGCCTGGGGGCCGTGCTTCTTTCGATGGGGCTGTACCGTTCGCCGGCAGTGGCGCTGATGCCGGATCTGACGCCAAAGCCCCTGCGCAGCCAGGCCAACGCGGTCATCAACCTGATGGGCGCGGTTGGCGGCATTTACTCGCTGCTTTTGATCAGCCTGCTTTTGAGCGACGAAGCAAAGCCGGACTACACGATTCTCTTTGCCGGCGTGGCAATCTTAATGGTAGCGGCAGTGGTGGTGCTGGTGATTACGGTGCGGGAGAAAAAGCTGGCAGCGGAACTGGCGGCACAGGAGAAGGACGGCGGGGAGGTGCCGGCAACGACCGTTCAGCCGGCAGCCGCGGCCGGCAAAACCGTGCTGGCGCCGGCCGTAAAGCGCAGTCTGATCTTCATTTTACTGTCGATCTTCTTCTGGTTTACGGCCTATAACGCGGTGACGACCGCTTTTTCGCGCTATGCGCGCATTGTGTGGCAGATCGAGGGCGGCGGCTTTGCCAACTGCATGATGGTAGCGACCGTGGCGGCCATCATCAGCTACATTCCGATCGGCATCGTAGCCGGTAAAATCGGGCGCTGTTTCCCTACGCGGCGGTATTTACGGTTCTGGCGCTTTTTACCATGAGCCAGGTGCGTCACGGGGACTCAAAGCCGGTGTCAAAGAAAAACGTGCTCGAGCATTTTGATGTAGAAGATTAAGCGCAGAACCACAGGAGGACAGATCGAAAATGAAAAAAATAACGAAATTGGCACTGAAGGCGGCGGCCCTCTATACGGCGGCAATCACGCCGCGTCTGTTTCACCGCCCCAAGCGGATGCCGGACGTATATTATGCGCACCGCGGCCTGCATGACAATACGGGCGATGCCCCGGAAAATACGCTGGCGGCTTTTGCAAAGGCGGTCGAAAAAGGCTACGGGATCGAGCTGGATGTGCAGGTGACCGGCGACGGGCAGGTGGTCGTGGCGCATGATTTTAACCTGAAGCGGATCTGCGGCGTGGACCGCGATATCGATACGCTGACCTACCATGAGCTGTGCCATTATCCGCTATACGAAAGCGAACAGACCGTCCCGCTGTTTGCCGATGTGCTGAAGCTGGTAGACGGCAAAGTGCCCTTGATCGTCGAGCTGAAATACAAGAACAGCCGCAGCCTGGTCTGCGAGCTGACGGACCACCTGCTTCGCGGATATGGCGGCGTGTACTGCGTGGAGTCGTTTCACCCGGCGGCGGTATTCTGGTATCGCTTAAACCGCCCGCAAGTCTGCCGCGGGCAGCTGTCGGGCAATTTTATAAAGCATGAAGGCAAGCGGTCGCCGGCGCATTATATCATGCGCGGCCTGCTGACGAATTTTCTGACCGCGCCGGACTTTATCGCCTATGACTGCCGCGACCGGCATGCTCTTTCGCTGACGCTGTGCCGCAATCTCTTTGGCTGTCCGGCGGTGGCCTGGACGGTAAAGAGCGAGGCGGAACTTGAAGTCTGCCGGGAGGCGTTTGACTATTTTATTTTTGAGGGATTTGAGCCGTAAAAGAAAGCGATACAAGATTTGACAGAAGCATGAGCCGGACCGGCTTTCCGGAAAAAGAAGCGCTAACCTGAAAAACAACGCCAACAAAAAATGTCCTTTGGCACGTACCGCCGCAGACGGCGCGGGCCGGGGGACATTTTTTTCCGTTTAAGGGCCGGGTTGAAAGGAGTTTTTGGCATTGGAGTTTTGTTTGCGGGCATGCTAAGATAAAGCCACAACACAGGAGCGTGCACAATACTGTAGGTGATATAAATGAAGGAGAAGCATCAAAAACTTCTAAAGCGTCTGGACCGGCCGGAATTTCAGACCGGCGAGACGTTGGCGGACTTTATGGCGGTAAGCAGCAAAACGATACGGCTTATGATACGTGAGATCAACGAAGAGCTGGAGGGAGCGGCAATTATTTCCGCTGGCGCTGGCTGAAAAATACAACGGGTTTGCAAATCCGGTCGTTATGGATTTGTTCCTGCGATATTGCCGCGTACTGTTTGAACGGTTTGGAACGCGGGTGAAATATTGGCTCACATTTAACGAGATTGACAGCATTACGCGGCACCCACTTAAATCGGCGGGGATTTTACAGGAGACGTTGAACGACGAAAACCGGGAACAGGTTCTGTATCAGGCGCTGCACTATCAGCTGGTGGCGAGCGCGCGGGCGACCGGGCTTTTGCACAAGCTGGCTCCGGGGGCATGGATGGGCTGTATGGGGACAAAGCATACCAATTATCCCTACACCTGCGACCCGAAGGATTTTCTCAATTGTCTGGAGATGGAACGGGAATGTTTTTTGGCGACCGATGTGCAGGCCCGCGGGGCGTACCCGTACTGGTTCTTTCCGATGCTTGCCCAAAAAGGGATCCGCCTTGCCGTTACCGAGGAGGAAAAGCGGATTTTAAAGGAAAATACCGTGGATTTTGTGTCTTTCAGCTACTACAATTCGTTTGTGACTTCCACGCGGGACGATGTGGCTCTGGTTCCGGGCAACCTGCATGTGGGCGGCAAAAACCCGTATTTGGAATCCGGGGACTGGGGGTGGCAGATCGACCCGCTGGGGCTTCGCATCAGTCTGATGCAGCTCTATGACCGCTATCAGAAGCCGCTGTTTGTGGCCGAAAACGGGATGGGGGCAATGGATCGGATCGCAGAGGACGGAAAAATCCACGACCATTACCGCATCCAATACCTGCGCCACCACATCGAGGAGATGCGGACGGCGGTCGAAGAAGGAATCCCGGTTTTTGGTTATACGATGTGGGGCTGTATCGATATTGTAAGTTCCGCGACCTGCGAAATGCGCAAGCGCTACGGCTTTATCTATGTGGATCAGGACGATTACGGAAACGGCACGCTGGCGCGCAGCCGCAAGGATTCGTTTTACTGGTATCAAAAGGTAATTGCTTCTAATGGGAGCGATTTAGACTGAAGGAGAGCGATCTTCCTTTGGTAAAAAAACGACCGCCTGGCATCGGTCCTGATTCCTGCCGAAGATGGGGTAAGAGTCAGGAGCCATGCCGGGACGGTTATTTTTTTGCAGAGATGGGTCAGAGTACACGGACATATTTTTGATTTTTACTCCGCGGCGTCTCCGGCTTTGTCATGCGCAACTGCCCGCCCTCCAAAAGAGGGTTGATATAATTGTGCATCATATAATAGTAGGTAGAAATACCCAAAAAATCCGCGATTTCTTTTCGGGAGCGCGGTATTGCGCAGAAATCCAGGATTGCGGCGGCGGCCGGCGTATCTGCCTGTGGGGAGCCGGCCGTATCGCCATTGTAAAAAGTGACGGCAAATTCGTTGCGGGAATCGGTGAATACGGCCTCCCTCATGCCGGCTTCCCGCAGGACTCTCTGAATGGTCGGAATCCCGGAATAGCGGTTTTCGGTGATTCCCAGCGTTTCCAGAGCGCGGGCCAGAACCGGATTTCTGGTGTCGGGCTGAACCTTGCCCAGGGTATCGAGCGTGACCCTGCCATAGAGTCCTCCGGGATTGCGAATCTCCAGACGATCTTTATAGAGTGTCAGTTCGATGGGCATGGCCTCGGTGTGGATACTGTAGTCCCGATGAATCAGCGCGTTTAACAGCGCTTCCCTGAGGGCGACGACCGGGTATTCGGCCTTGTCGTTTCTTTTGCCGGTAGCCGGATCGATGATAGTACGGAATTTCATGTTTTTAATCAGGAACTTAATGGCCTGGTCCAGCATATCTTCAATGGTTCCTTCGATCCGTTCGTTGTCCAGAAAACGCGTGCCGTCTGCCGCGGCCGCGCCTTTTTCATATCCGGGAATAACGGTGGCGTTAATCGTATATTGCGGGAAAAACATCTGCGGGTACAGTGAAAACAGGAGAAGGCAGGCCAGAGTAGGTTTTTCGTCAATCACCATATTTAAAAACCGCCGGATGTCCGTCTCAGGAAGGGCGGCCAGCTTGGGGTTGCGGGCCTTGATCCGATCGAGATATTGTGCCAGCAGAGTCTCGTCGATGGCTGCCAGCGTTGCATTTTGGTGGATGCGGATGTCGTCCTGATATTTTTTGCGGAAAGCCTCATAACTGTAGATTTCATAATCGCTCATAGGCTCATCGGAATCGCCGACACGGATATAAGAACCCTTTGTCCGTCCCACGCCGCCGTAATAGCAGGGGCGCTCCGTCAAATCGGTTCCTGGTATTTCTGCCGAGACAATACTGCCCTGCTTAGTTGTAAGAGAGGTAAAAATCGGACGGACCATGCGTTTCGCATTTTGAAAAAATAAGCAAACAGTTTTAGGATATTTTTTAGGACTTTTGGGAATTACTTTGGTTATTTTGTAAGTTAGTTAGCTTATTTTTTGATTAACCCAACAAAATTTAGGGATTTTTACTTTTGGAGTCCACTGTTTTGGAAAATCATTTTGATAAACGACAGATTCCAGGAGTAAAAAGGAGCGCGGCAATTCAACACAAAACAAAAATCAAAATTCCAGCGTAAGCTGTCCGTCCACCCAGCTTTCCTGCCGGGCCTCATGGAGGATGTCGCCCGCTTCGCCGGTCCCGATCAAAAACGGCGAGAGCGGATCGTGCCGCCTGCGGTTGCGGGCGACGGCCGTCGGGTCGTTGTTGGCGTAGCAATAGCGGCACAGGTGCGGGCAGGTATCGTACAGGCCGATATCATTTCCCATAAAGCAGGCGCACTCACTGCGGGGGGATTTTCGTTTCGGCGCACGAAGGCGCGTCCTGAGGGCGGATTCGTAGACGGCAATGGTCATACAGCCGCCGCAGTCGGCGCCGTAGGGGGCCAGTTCGTCGCCCTCGGCGCAGGGCCTGAGGACCATATCATAGCGCCCGGCAATGCGGATCATCTCTTTTCCGAGCGTCAGCCGGTCGGCGGGACTTACCTCTCGGGCCTCGGGGAAATTGCGCCGCACCTTCTGGTAGAGGTCAATAAAGCTGATGACGCAGGTATGGGTAAAGCCGGCAAGCGCCGCCGCGATTTTTTCAAAAGCATGCAGATGATACTCTATGCTGTAAACGTCCGAAAGAAAGATCGGATCGTAGCGCCAGCCGACGCAGTGCGGACCTAAGCGGCGGGATAATTCGCGGAAGGACTGAATGACCGCCCGTTTGTCCGGCACATGCGGTTCGACGGCCCGCCCGTAGGGCGTGATCGTCACAAACCAGTATTGCCCGTAAGGGGCAAGCAGCTCTCCATAAGGGAGCAGAGGGGCGGGATTTTTGCTGCAAAAGGCGATGAGGTCTACGACCTGCGGATTCAGGCGATAGCGGGTAACCTGATGATAGTTGTACGGATTTCGCACAAGAACGAAGCCCTCCCGCAGCCGGTTGGCAAACCAGGGGGCGTAGAAAGCAGGGATATCGGTACGCAGGCCGGTCTGGATAATCATCGGCGGCCAGTCTCCTTTCCGTTTCTTTTAGGGAAAATCCCGTCAATGGGCGGGGATTTTGCAACAATCCGGCAATCACATGGCAGACGATAGAAAGAACCCGATTTAGTGTATCATATTTAACGCAGCGGCACAAGTGGACGGATTTTTTGACAAAGCGTCAGTCGCATACCCTCAATCGCATACAGGGTTTGGCGGCGGGGTTGACAAAGCATCTCTGCACAGGTATAATTTATATAAACTATTTATATAAATAAATTATAACAAGAAAGGAATGCACTATGAAAAAGGGAATCATCCTCTATCGGTCTAAATATGGAGCCGCCCGAAAATATGCCGAATGGCTTAGGGACATGACGGATTTTTCCTGTGCCGAGACGGCAAAAACTGCGGTGAGCGAGGTAGATCCATACGAAACCGTGATACTGTGCGGCAGTATATACGCCTCCGGAATCGCCGGTTTGCCGTTTCTAAAAAAGAACATTGGCAGATGGAAAGAGAAAAAAATCGCGATATTCTGCGTAGGCGCCTCCCCCTTTGACGAGAAAGCGTTTGCGGAAATAAAGGCGCGCAATCTGACCGGTGATTTAAGGGAGATTCCGCTTTTTTACGGGCGCGGCGCGTGGGATGAAAGCAAGATGAAATTCATGGACCGAACTATGTGCAAAATGCTGCAAAAATCGGTCGCCAAAAAAGATCCCGACACATACGAACCGTGGATGAAGGCTCTTATGTGTGCGGTGGGAAAAAATTGCGATTGGACCGATCCGGACTATTTAACGCCGCTCATCGATTATTTGAAACAATGCGGGGGCATACCGGCCTTGTAAGCGCCGTAATCGGCGGGAGACACGGAATCGGGCAAAACGAGACTCGCAGGTTTCTGCAAATCGGCAGAAGCCTGCGAGTTTTATCTGTATAGCATGGCGTAGGCCCTTTTATTCCTCGTGGAACGCCTGCGTTGCTTTTACCGCCCGTTTCCAGCCCCGGTAAAGACTGTCCCGCCGCGCCTTTTCCATCTGCGGCGAAAAAACGCGGTCGATGCGGTAGTTCTCGCTCACCTGCCGGCGGTCCTCCCAGAAGCCGACCGCCAGCCCGGCCAGGCAGGCCGCGCCGAGGGCGGTTGTCTCGTTGACGACAGGCCGTTCAACCGGCACACCCAGCAGATCACTCTGGAACTGCATCAGCAGGTTGTTTTTGACCGCGCCGCCGTCTACCTTGAGTTTCTTTAAGTCAATGCCGCTGTCGGCGGCCATTGCCAGGATAATATCTTTTGTCTGATAGGCCAGAGAGTCGAGCGTGGCGCGCACCAAGTGAGCGCGCCCAGCCCCGCGTGTTAAGCCAAAGACCGCGCCGCGGGCCTGATCGTCCCAGTAAGGCGCGCCCAGCCCCACAAAGGCCGGAACCACATACACGCCCTGGCTGTCCTCGACCTGGGCGGCCACCTCTTCGCTTTCGGGGGCGGTGCGGATCAGCTCCAGACCGTCCCGCAGCCATTGAATGGCGCTGCCGGCCACAAAGATGCTGCCCTCCAGGGCGTATTCGACGCGCCCGTCATAGCCCCAGGCAATGGTAGTGACAAGGCCGAAGCGCGAGCGGATCGGTTGTTCGCCGGTGTTCATCAGCATAAAGCAGCCGGTGCCGTAGGTGTTCTTTGCCATGCCCGGTTCAAAGCAGGCCTGCCCAAACAAAGCCGCCTGCTGGTCGCCGGCGATTCCGGCGATCGGTACTTCACGGCCGAAGAAATGATAAGGGGCTGTCGTCCCGTACACGCACGAAGAGGGTTTTACCTCAGGAAGCATGGAGGCCGGAACCTGCAAAAGCTCTAAAAGCTCGGGATCCCAGCACAGATCATAAATATTGTAGAGCATGGTGCGGGAAGCGTTGGAATAGTCGGTCACATGGGCCGCGCCGCCGGAGAGCTTCCAGACCAGCCACGTATCGATGGTGCCGAATAAGAGTTCGCCGCGTTCGGCCCGCTCTCTGGCGCCCTCTACATGGTCGAGAATCCAGCGGATCTTGGTGCCGGAGAAATAGGGGTCGATCAGAAGCCCGGTCTTTTCGCGAATCCGCTGTTCGTGGCCGGCGGCGCGCAGTTCGCCGCAGATTTCGGCGGTCTGGCGCGATTGCCAGACGATCGCGTTGCAGACCGGAATCCCGGTATTTTTATCCCAGACAACGGTCGTCTCCCGCTGATTGGTGATGCCGATGGCCGCGACCTGCTCCGGCCGGATGCCGGCGGCGCGCACTGCGTCCATCATTACAAAGAGCACGGACAGCCAGATTTCGTTGGCGTCATGCTCCACCCAGCCGGGCTGGGGGAAATACTGTGTAAATTCCTTCTGTGAACTGCCGACAATGTGTGTCTCGTGGTCAAACAAAATCGCCCGGGTGCTGGTCGTGCCCTGGTCGATGGCAAGTATGTACTGTTCCATAAAAAATCCTCCTCCTGTCTTTAAACCTGTATGCGCGGCCGGTGCGGCGCGCCGCCCAGGAATGAAAGCCGATTGCTCTGCCCCTCGCGACCCCTCAGCCGCCTAGCCGGGAATGGAAGCCAGAAAGGTCTCGGCCAGCCGGCGGTCGGAGAGCGTGACGGCGTGAGCGCCGGCTCTCAGGCAGCGTGTGATCTGTTCCGGCGTGCGGATCAGTCCACCGCACAGCAGGGAAATTTCCGGCGCGCCCTTCTCCCGCAGGCGTTTTTTCAGATCGGGAATGACTTCGCAGGCCAGTCCCGGCAGCAGTTCCACGTAGTCGGGGCGCAGGCTGTCGATCAGGGCCACGCCTTTGTCCAGGGATTTGGTGTCGATCAGAAACAGCCGCAGGATCGTTGCGGTATGGTTGCGGCGGGCTGTTTCCAGGACACGGTTTTTGGTGGAGATGATGCCGTCCGCTTTCAGATGCTGGCAGATGTATTCACAGCCGTATTCGTCGGCAGCCAGCCCGTGAAGCAGGTCGGCGTGCAGAAAAACGCGCTTGCCCGCGCTGCGGGCCGCCCGCATCAGGGCCGGCAGCTGGTTGATGTGCATATCCATTAGAATGCAGGTATCCAGCGGGCTTTTTAAAAACCGTTCAAACTCCCGGATCTGTGAAACAGCCAGCAAAAGCGGCTGTGAAAAAGAAACCATTATGCTCCTCCTAACGCGGTTACAGGCTGCGGGAAGCAAGGATATTTACGCCGAGCCCGCACACATTTTCTATGATTATATCATGGATTTTCACCGGTGCACAGACCGAAACGGCGCGGATTTCCTTCATCACGTCAAAAATCCGTTCTTTGGGAATCGGGGCGGAGGTGATTACCGGCAGCCGGCGGTAGCGGCCGTCCTGCAAGGCCACGGTGCTGGTGACGGTTCGTTCGGGGTGCGTCAGCTCGGCCCGGGCGTATTTTTCTCCGCGGGGGCAGGTGTTGCCGGTGACAGAGCGGATGGAAAGAGAGCCGTTTTTTGCCGTCTGGCAGTCGGCCTCCAAGCGGCAGCCCATTGGGCAGATAATGCAGGTGAGTTCTTTTTTCATGGAAAAATCCTTTCTTTTTTCATGGTCTTTTCTCGAAAAGCAATACGCCTGCCCGCATCACACAGCGGCGTCGCCGGCGGCAATGCGAAACGCAAGCTCGTGTTTTACGTCGTTTAGTTCCTCTTGTTTCAGCGTCAGCTTTTCCATTTCCGCCGGCAGCAGTACGCGCTTGCGGATTTCTTTATAGACCTGCCCGTCTTTTAAAACCTGCAGCGTGACGTTGCGGTAGGCGTCGGTCACGCGGAACTTGAACTCGACCGGAGCGTCAAGCCGGTTAAGATGTACGGTCTGCGGCAGGACGTAACCAATAGTATGGTCGGCCGGCGCGGCCTGGATCGAACGGCTGTCGGCAAAGCCCCCGGCCAGATAGCAGGCGGCAGACTCGCCGGCCTGCGTGCCCTCGGCGCTTACAAAGTCCACGAGATCGTGCACATGCAGCACATTGCCGCAGGCAAAAATACCGGAAACCGTCGTCTGCAGGGATTCGTCCACCAGCGGCCCGCGGGTGCGGGGATGCAGGGCGATGCCGGCTTCTTCGCTGAGGTAGTTTTCGGGAACCAGGCCCACGGAGAGCAGCAGCGTATCGACGGCAAAGGTTTTTTGCGAGCCGGGGATCGGCCGGCGATTTTCATCGACCTGAGAAATGACAACCTCGCTCAACCGTTCGCGTCCGCGGATATCGGTAACCGTATGCGATAAAAAGAGCGGGATGTCGAAATCTTCAAGACATTGCTTGATGTTGCGCTGCAGCCCGTTGGAATAGGGCATGAGCTCGGCTACGCCGAGGACCTTTGCGCCCTCCAGCGTCATGCGTCGGGCCATAATCAGGCCGATGTCGCCGCTGCCGAGGATAAAGACGCGGCGGCCGGGCATAATGCCGTCGAGGTTTAAATAGCGCTGGGCAGTCCCGGCCGTCCAAATGCCGGCCGGCCGTGTGCCGGGGATGCCGATCGCGCCGCGGGGCCGTTCGCGGCAGCCCATGGCAAGGATGACGGCGCGGGCCTTTACCTGCTGATAGCCGGTCTGCGGGCTGATATAGTCAAGCGTCTTGTCCGCGTGCAGATGGAGTACCAGCGCGCCGGTAACACAGCGGATTCCTAACTCGCCGATTTGCGTCGTGAAGCGCTCCGCGTAGGAAGGGCCGGTCAGCTCTTCGCCGAAGGTGTGCAGGCCGAAGCCGTTATGGATGCATTGCAGCAAGATTCCGCCGGGTTCGGCATCGCGCTCCAGGATCAGGATGTCGCGGACGCCTTTTTTATATGCGCCGATCGCCGCCGCCATGCCGGCGCTGCCGCCGCCGATAATCACTAAATCACAGGTGTTCATAATAGAAGATCCTCCTTTTAAAGGCACTCATTTTTAATATGCAGAAGTTCTTCCGGCGAAAGCCCCAGTTCGCGGCAGAGAATTTCCGTAATCAACGGTTCGCAGAAACCGCCCTGGCAGCGTCCCATGCCTGGCCGGCAGCGCTTTTTGACGCCTTTCAGAGTACGTGCGCCGGCGGGCCGGTGGATCGCGTCGAGGACTTCGCCTTCGGTAATCTGCTCACAGCGGCAGACAATGTGGCCGAAGGCCGGGTTTTCGCGGATTTTTTCATTGTACTCGGCCGGGGTCAGATCCTTTAGGCAAAGGAAGGGCCGGCGTCGCTGATAAGCGGTGCGGGGCTTAAGCGCAAGCTTCGGGGCCAACAGCGTATGTACAACGTATTCGGAGATCGCGGGAGCGGCGGTTAATCCGGGCGATTCAATGGCCGCGACCAGGATGAAGCCCGGGACATCGGCGGCTTCTTCAATCACAAAATCATGGGTATCGCCGGTGGGCCGCAGACCGGAGAAATTGCGGATTACCTTGTGGAAGGGAAGGTCCTTCGCGGTTTTGGCGATCTGCTCCCGGACATAGGCAAGGGCCTGCGTGGTGTTGCCGACATCCGTCTTGTCGTCGGTAAAATCGGAGTTGGGGCCGATCAGGAGATTGTTGTGGATGGTCGGGACGACCAGCACCCCTTTGCCTTTTTCCGAGGGAACCGGATAGATGACGCGCTCAAACAGCGGCCGTTTTTCATGGTCAATGACAAAATACTCGCCTTTGCGGGGGGTGATCGAAAAACGCCGCGTCGCAGGATCGGCCTGAGCCGGGGAAACCATTGCGTAAACCTGGTCGGCGTATACGCCGGCCGCGTCGATTACGTAACGGGTTTCAAAGGTATGTATCTGCCCGTCAGGCGTGCGCGCGGTCACACGGAAATGGGAATTTTCGGGGCGGCCGCCGGCTTGGGAAAGCGATTCAATGGCTTCAACCCGGTGAGAAAGAAACAGGTCGGTTCCGTTTAAAACCGCTTCTTCGGCCAGAGCGATCGCTACCTCCCAGGGGGTGATGATCCCGGTGCTGGGGAGTTCCAGAGCCTGCGTGACCGAATCGGACAGATGCGGTTCAAGGGCCAGGGCCTGCTCGCGGCTCAGACAGCGCACAGGTACGCTGCGATCGATGGCCTGCTGTCGAAGGGTCTCAAGGATCGTTTCCTCTTCGGGGGACGCGGCGGCGACAAGGGCCGAACAGCGCTGAAAGGCGACGCCGAGATCACGGCAGATGTCCTCATACATTTCGTTGCCCCGGACATTGAAGCGGGCTTTGAGCGTCCCCGGTTTGGGGTCATGGCCGGAGTGGATGATCGCGCTGTTGGCCATCGTGGCGCCGCAGGCGATATCGTCCTCTTTGTCTACGAGGGCGATTCGCAGGTCGTAGCGGGCCAGGTCGCGGGCCAGGAATGTGCCGGTGATGCCGGCGCCGATGATTAAAATGTCATACATAATGTTTTTCCTTTCCTTTCCGCACAGGCGCACTGCTCATTGCCAGCACGCAAAAGGAGCAATGGAAATGAAGGGGGTTCATACCATTGCTCTTAGTCTCTTGCGGTTTATTAACTTGGGTTAACTATAACACAGATTTTTTCAGCGGTCAATCGATTCTTTTTAAAATTGATCCGGCCCTTGCGAATTTTATTTTCTTGCTATATAATTTGAAGGAAACGCCATGAGGTGTCCTGTCTGCCTTGCAAACACGGACAATTATGTAATGAAACAAAGGTTACATGGGCATACTGGTATGAAAAACCGCTCGTGCGCCAACCGCTGCACGAGAACAAAGAAAGAGAGGAATTTCCTATGCTGGAAACAGGAACAAAAGCGCCGGATTTTGAATTACCGGATCAAAACGGAGCGATGCATAAGCTATCCGATTACGCAGGAAAAAAGGTTATTTTATATTTCTATCCAAAGGACAATACCCCGGGATGCACGAAGCAGGCCTGCGGTTTTTCCGAAAGGCTTCCGCAATTTACGGAAAAAGGAGCCGTGATTTTGGGAATCAGCAAAGATACCGTTGCGTCGCACAAAAAGTTTGAGGAAAAGTATGGGCTTGCGTTTACGCTTCTTGCGGACCCGGAGCGCAAGGTCATTGAAGCTTACGATGTCTGGAAGGAAAAGAAGAATTACGGCAAGGTATCGATGGGCGTGGTTCGGACGACCTATCTGATCGATGAGGAGGGCGTCATCATTAAGGCCAACGATAAGGTAAAAGCCGCGGAGGACCCCGAAAAAATGCTGCGTGAAGTAGAATGAAAATCATATTATCGCCGGCTAAGAGGATGAAAACGGATTTGGACAGCCTGCCGTCCGCGGGCCTTCCGGAATTTATCAGCCGGGCCGCCGATATTCTGGACTGGTTACGGGGGCAATCCCCGGAGGCATTGAAACGTCTCTGGAAATGCAACGACGAGATCGCCAGGCAGAATATCGGCCGGATTAAGCGTATGGACTTAAAAAGCGGACTGACGCCGGCCGTGCTTTCCTACGAGGGCATTGCCTATCAATATATGGCGCCGGCGGTGTTTGAAAACAGGCAGTATGACTATATACAGGAGCATTTGCGGATCCTGTCCGCCTTTTACGGCGTGTTAAAACCCATGGACGGCGTGACGCCGTATCGGCTGGAAATGCAGGCCAAAGCCTCCGTTGGCGGACACAAGGATTTGTATGCGCTGTGGGGAAGAGATTTGTATGAAGCGGTCCGGGACGACAGCGGGCTTATTATCAATCTCGCGTCCCGCGAATACTCAAAGTGCATTGAGAAATATCTCACAGGGCAGGATCGCTATATTACAATCACCTTTTGCGAAAAATCCGCAGGTAAACTCGTCACAAAGGGCACGTATGCCAAAATGGCCAGAGGCGATATGGTACGGTTTATGGCGGAGAAGGGCATAGAGGACCCGGAGGAAATCCGCAGGTATGACAGGCTGGGATATGTGTTCAGGACGGCATTGTCTACGCAGTCGGAGTATGTTTTTGAAAGAGTGCGGAGCGCATGAACGAAAAAGGCAGGGGAAAAACCAGAGTGGATTTTCTCCTGCCTTTTTGCTTGTAAGAGATTTAATTCGTTTGTTTTATCCGACACCTCAGACCAGGGTATGGCCGGGGGTCTGTTTTTCGATCCGGCATTGGTGAAGCTTTTGCTTTTTGTCATAACCAATTCCCACGAGGAGAACTTCGCCGCAGTCCGCTGCCTTCTGCAAATATCCTTTGCTGTGGATTTGCATGAGGGCGTTTTCAGGGCTTTCATTTACTTTCAATTCCAGCAGGATGGCTGGTTTGTGTGCTTTTTTTGGATAAAAGATATAGTCACAATAGCCTTTGCCGGTTTTTTCTTCCCGTTCGATGCGGTAGTCCTTTCTGGCATATAAATAGCAGAGCGTGATTACACAGGACAGAGCGTTTTCATCGTTGTATACTAAAAAAGGAATTTCCCTGTCATGAACCTCTTCAAGGATATGGGCTACGGTCTGTTCATCCATGGCGAGGGTCGCTTCCAGCATCTTTTTTGAGGTTTCAACGATCTGCTTTACCTCTCCCATGCTGTCACGCGATAATACCTGCTGGAATTTTTCCATCAGTTCATGATTGGGAATGCGCAAAACCCCGTCATTGTAGGATAAAAAGCCATACACCACCATGGCGGAAAGGATTTCGTTGCGGTGAGTAAGGCTCTGTTCGGCAGCGCTGTAGCCGTCTAGCTGGATTTCAATCGGAATCCCGGCGACCATGTGTACGATATCCTCACGGACTTCGCTGACATTATGCTCGATGCAGTCGGCAATCTCGTTCATCGGACCTGTTTCGGTCCAGTAATTGCGGCAGACTCCTTCCGCCAGCGCGCAGCAGACAGACCGGGGGTTAAAAAGGCCCTGGCTGTCGCTCATATAATAGCCGTCATACCACTGCTTCAATTCTTCGTAGCTTACGCCTTTGTGGGTATCGCAGAGAATCTTTACTTCCTGAGCGGTCAGGCCGAAATACGTTTTAAAGACCTGATCGTTCATAAAATTGTATTCGCGGAACATATTGAGTTCCGAACCGCTGGAATATTTGGCGATTGGCAGCACGCCGGTCATGTAGGCGAGAGCCACATACGGCTTGTCCTTGAGAAGTCCCTTCAGGAAGCGCAAAAATGCTTCTTTATTCTGACGTGTCATATAAGGTTCACAGAAAACGGAATCCCATTCGTCAAAAATAAAAATGAAAGAATCTCCGGTTTCCTGGAACATACGGCTTATACTGGAGTACTCCCGGCCTTTAAGCGCCGGATAAGCGTTTGCGAGGTCGCTTCTCAGAGAGGAGAGGATGTCACGGATATAATCTTCATAACAGTCGCAGAAATCTGGGCGCGCGCTGAAATCAATGTGAACCACATTGTAACAATTCAGGTGCTTTTTATATTCAGGGGTTTGAGAGAGCGCCAGAGACGTAAATAAAGAGGAGGTGTCAAATCCTTTTGTATAGTAAGCGCCCAGCATGTTGGCGTTCATCGTTTTCCCAAAGCGTCTGGGGCGGGTAATGCAGATAAAGCGGTTCCATGTCCCGATGGACTGCGAAACCTTTTGCGCCAGCAGACTTTTATCCACATAAATTTCATCCCGCAATACCATGCCAAACATCTTGACCGGGCCGTCGGTGTTCAGATAATACATACGTACCTCCCTTGGTTTTTCGTTCCTGCCAACCGGCAGGAGGGACAACGGACCTTTGACGATCCGTACAGCCTATTTTGACCGTTTATACAACCTAAACCACATCTACCCGCTGCGGCCCCTCCGCCGCTTTTCAAGCAGCGCCTGCAAATCCACCTCAAACACACAGCGCTCGAACGCGTTGACCACCGTGGTATTCTGATAGCGATCCCATCTCTTCTGCGCCGGATTATAATTCATGTGCACATGTCCGTGCACAAAATACGCCGGCGCATATTTATCCATCAAATGGTTGAAGGCGGAAAACCCGCGGTGCGGCAAGTCCTCGCCGTCGTTTAAGCCGGCGGCGGGCGCGTGGCTCAGCAGGAGGTCGAAGCCGCCGTTTTTGACGAGCGGCAGCCACAGCCGACGGACGCGCCAGGCCATATCGGCGGGCGTGTACTGGTGGAGGCCGGCGCTGTAGCGCATGGAGCCGCCCAGTCCGAGGATGCGCAGGCCCTGATAATCGTAAATCTGATCCTCCACACAGGTGCAGCCGTAAGGGGGTTTTTGCTCGTAGCAGTCGTCGTGGTTGCCGTGGACATAGAGTACCGGGGCGTGTGACAGCGTGACGAGGAACGACAGGTATTCCGCCGCCAGGTCGCCGGCCGAGAGGATTAAATCGATTCCCTCCAGCTTGCTTTTATCATAATAATCCCACAGATACTTTGATTCCTGATCGGAGATGGCTAAAATCTTCATGGCGCGCCTACCGGTTCCACTGCTGTTCCTGGGAGCCGACGCCCTGAAGCCGCACCATCGGGCGGGCCGAGGGGATGAGCTCGTCAAGGGTCGGGATATGGCCGCGGACGTTTTCGCACAGCCAGTCCATGGTAATGATATCGATCGGATTCAGGCAGGCGGCCGGATCGTCCTGAATGACCCGGTTTTGGGCCGTAAGACGGCCGGAAAACGGATGAAGGGCGCCGGAGGAGACGGCCTGGTAAAGCAGAGAAAACAGCTTTTCCGTGCCGGCGGGCAGGCTGCGGGAGCAGATGACATCGACAACGCCGGCCGACAGGCCCCACCAGTAATTGAGGGCTTTGAAGGAGCCGGAGCGGTCGTCGGCCTTCCAGGAGCTGCCAAGAGCGCTACGCAGAAGCTGCTCGTAGAATCGACCCCAGTGCCACATCGGCAGGGCAATATCCTGCAGGCGTCCGTCGCGGATGGCGTAGAGACCGAAAAGGCCGGGAGCCTTGCCGGGTTCTGGTTCGCCGGGAATAGCGAGAAACGCGGTGTCGTTGGCCTGATAGAGCGCCTGGGGATCCCAGTCAAGCGTGGTGGACCAATGAAGATCGATGACAGAGCGGGGATTGACCATTTTGGCCCCCAGGGCAAAGGCGTTGATATCCGCGACCATGCCGTAGGTCGGATAATCGGCCGTGTAGCCGATGCGGCCGCTTTCCGAAAACGCCCCGGCAATGACGCCGGTTAAGAATTTCGCTTCGTACATTCGTCCATAGTAGGTGCGGATATAGCGGTGCGAGCAGTTCAGGGAGCAATTGAGGATTTTAACCCCCGGATGGCGGATGGCGGCCATCAGGCTGGGTTCGATAAAATCGGCGGCCGTTGTAAACAAGATCGTATGCCCGTCGCGGATGGCGTCCTCGATGGCCGCTTCCGCCGTGTCCACGGTAAGATTCTCGTAGACGGAGGTGCTCAGCTGGTCGCCGAAAGCCCGCTGCAGGTGGAGCCGGCCCAGTTCATGCCCGTAGGTCCAGCGCGAGGTCTGCGGCGTCTTGCCGTAGAGAAACGCGGCCCGCAGTTTTGGCTCATCCTTTGGCAGCAGGCGTTCCAGAAGCGAGCGTTTCGGTTCCTGGGAGGGCTGCATCAGCAGGTTGGCGGTATTGCCCTGGCTGCGAAGCAGCACATCGTCCCAGATCCGACTGAGCTCAACGCGCAGCTTAGCGGGCAGTTTATCCTTGGCCGTGTCATAGGAGGTATATATTTTCAGATATACAAGGATGGCGTCGGCGGCCGTAATCGGCAGCTTGCGCCCGCCCAGCCCATAAAACGCTTCGCGAAAGCGCAGATAAAAAGCGCGGAAATTCAGACGGTCGTCGTCGCTCCAGAGCGCGTCGGGCTCCTTGCCCATGCGCGAAAGCAGCAGGCGGTAATCGCCGGGGCGGCTGAACATCAGGTAATTTGCGCCGGATACCTTATAAAAATCCAGGTATTCATAGTAGAGACGGCTTTCAAAGGAGTCGTCTTTGGGCGGAAGCAGCCGGGTCACGGTTCCCATAATCACCGGATCGTTGAAATATTTGAGGACGCTGACCCGCTTGTTCCCCTCCGTAACGTAATAGTGGTTCATGTATTCATACGCGGTCACGGGATCGCGGATACCCTCCGCTTCGTGCGCCTTGCACAGATCGATCCACTTGGCGGCAAATTCGGTATCTGCCGGCAGCAGAGGCATAAAATTCGGCGCAAAGGCTGTCTTGCGGGCAGAGGTGCTGGTGCCGACCATCAGCTCCGAAGGAATCTGGATGACGCCCAGCTTTTCCGGGGTATAAAGGTTTATATTGGGAAGGATTTCCTCCAGGGACGGCGGATACGGGTACTCGCCGCGGGAAAGGCGGGCGCGGTAGGATTTTTCGCCGGCCTTGAGGGCTTTTTTGTAATGCTCAATGGACATGTGCAGACTCCCTTCCAGCAGCGATCATGTGAGTGATCGGCTTTCATGCCTTGACGGCACGCCGCCAGGCACATGTAAATTTAGAAATATTTTACTATGGAATGGGCGGGGGCGCAAGGGGGAAGGGAATTTTAGAAGGAAAAGAGCTGCCGCAAAACGCGGTTTTGACGCAGGAAACGGCCGTATATAAAGACCGGTTCCTGCATTAGCGCTTTGTTTTGCGGCAGCCATGAAAGAGTTGCCGGCCCCGCTGCGGGAAAAATCAGAAATTCTCCGGCGGGGACGGTGCTTTTACATTTGAGCCAGCTGCTTTCCGAGCAGCCGTCCGAAGGTCACGGTGCGGCCGCAGGCCATACCGGTGGACAGGTTCGGATATGTGTTGGCAAAATAGCAGCCGCTGTCGTTGCCGACCACATACAGGCCGGGAATGGGGTTGCCCTCCGTATCGATGGCGTTCATCGAGGTATCAATCTGGATACCATCCATCGTGCAGAGCACGTAGCCGGTGTTCTTGGCGCCGTAGAAGGGAGCCGTATCTACCGGCGTTAAGCGGAACGCTTCTTTGCCGAAATCGGTGTCCTCGCCGGCGTGGGCCAGTTCGTTGTAATGGTCTACGGTAGCCTTCAATTCGTCCGCGGGCAGTCCCAGCTTTTCAGCCAGTTCTTCGACGGTGTCGGCCTGGACGACAAAGCCGCTCTCGATCAGGCCCGGCAGCATGCCGCCCTCAATGGCCTGGAAAGGAATGTTCGGGTCCGCCCCGTTTTCAAACGGATACAGGCGGGAACAGCCGTGCATCTTAAACTGCTGGGCATACGTCGTCCAGTTGCTGTCAAACAGCGTGTAGTGGCAGTGCCCCTTCTGGTACTCATCGGCATGGAGTATTCCCTCGTAAGTGCCGGACTCGTTGAAGAAGCGTTTGCCGTCGGCGTTGACTTTCAGCCAGGGCTGGGAACCCATCCAGAAGAAGCCGTTGTCGCCGGATTTAGCGGTCTCGGTGCCGGTCTCCTGGTCAGGACGCAGGGCGCAGCGGTCAAACATCATCATGGAGTGGGTTTCGTCCATCTTGGCGCCCGCCCACAGACAAGCTTTGATGCCGTCGCCAAACGCGCCGGGCTCGGAACCGTTGCGGCCGATGATGCGCAGGTTCCAGGGCTGCAATGCCTCCATCATCTCGTAGTTCAGGGAATAGCCGCCGGTGCAGACGACCGTGCCTTTGCTGGCGGTGTAACGGACGTATTTGCCGTCTCCGTTTTCAGCGATGCAGCCGGTGACGCGGCCGTTTTCGCGGACCAGCTTAATCATCTTGGTATTGTAGTGGAACTCGGCGCCGAGACCGGTAGCATAGTCATACAGTACGGCGTTGCCGTCTAACGTCTCGCCGTTTCCGTTGTCGCTGCCGGCCCAGCGGGGAGAATGGCCGGTGGCAAAATGCTCGTAGCGGGCATCGTCTACGGAATCGCCGGATTCATGCCACAGCTCAACGCCGCGCTCAGCCAGGCGGTCGCCGTACCAGTCGATGACAGCGCCGGACTCGTCGCAGAACAGGCGGACCAGATCCTGGTTGATATGTCCGGCCGCATACTGGGTCGCCATCGTAATGTAGTCAAATTTATTGATTTTGGTGCCCCACTCCTGCTGATAGCGGGAATTGATTGCGCCCAGGTCGTCGCGGATGCCGACGCCGGTCTTGAAGCGGTCGATGCCGATGACCTTGGCGCCTTCTTCGGCGGCCGCGGCAATCGTGAACATACCGCCGGTGCCGCAGCCGATGACGAGAATTTCGGTTTCGTATGTCTCGACGATTTCGCTGTCGGCGATTTCCGGCTCTGCGCCCAGCCAGTCGCTGCCGTCCTTGGTTTCGCTGCCGCCGGCATCGGTATTGTCGGTAATAACTTCAATAGGGATTTCGCCCTTGGCCTGGGCAATGCACTTGGCGGCCGCTTTGGCGACAGCCGGGCTGGTGATATCGCTGGCGCCGGCCACGGCGTCAAACTCCGCACTCTGGGCAGCCAGAATTGCTTCCTGGAAAGAAGCGGCCAGCTGTTCTTTGTCGGAGATATTCGGCGGATCTTCGCGGGATACGTCGACAACCGCATCGGTAATGCTGTTGGCATCAAAGGTCATGGATGTCGGACGGCAAATTGAGGGAGACGCAAACAGCGAATTATTTTTCCGACATTTATCCTATTGACTGCGCAGTGCTGTCTGCAAATGCACAATCCTGTCAAAAATGCTGCACGTTGTTGTCGGTATTGTTTTGCGCCT
>JAAWCS010000023.1 GCA_022793375.1 Lachnospiraceae bacterium | reverse complement strand
GGATATTGATTTTTGCCCCTACTGCCCTCAGAGGGGTGTGCATCTGCCAGTACAATGCAATCCCTCTGATTTGAAGATTCATTATTCTATGGAAATTTCAGAAGCCAGCACAAATCATAGAAAGAAATGACATCCAAGAAAGCCCGCAGAATAAGGCTTTTTCAAGACTTGCAGAAAAATAGCCCTCCGAAACGGAAGGCTTATTTTGTATTAAAGTTTGTCCCTTTAGACATTGTTTTAAACATTCCATGCCTGTTGCAGTACGCATAGATGGCGCCATGCCCCTTCTTCCTGAACCTCACGGAAATGCCCTGCTCCGGATACAGCTTTACCAGGTCCAGCGCATCCGAGGTCACATACGCAATAAAAGAAATATAATGCCCCTTCTCCATCGGATGGCTGAGGGTTACGGAATGCTCCTGATCCACTGTTTCCACGCAGATTTGATGGTCCTCATCCATTTTTTCCGCCTCTGCTTGCCAAAGGGTAATCCCACAGCAGGAAAAAGCCCCATGCCCCACGGACGTGATAATATTCCCGCAGATCGGGCAGACATAAAAACACATCCTCCGCATATTTGCCGACCGGTTTTCGTTCTCCCGCAAGTCTCCTGTCAGCAGTTCCGCAATCGAAACGCCCAGCGCTTTTGCCAATTCTTCGATAATCCCGATGTCAGGAAGCCCCTTATCTGTCTCCCATTTTGACACCGCCTTATCGCTCACGCCAATTCGATCCGCAAGTTCCTTCTGTGTTACCTTCTTCTTTTCCCTTAATCTCCTAATTGTTGTTCCTGTTACATAGCCCATCGGCAAGCGCCTCTCTTTCAAAATTATACATCGATTGTACCGCCTGCTTTTTACCTGCGCAACCTACGGATCGTAGAGTCCATTCTTCCTCTCTTTCTCACAGAACCTTTCATATTTTCCCCAATCTCCCATATGAATGTAATAACATGATTAAAAAAGGAATCTCCTTCCCTATGAAAATAAGAAAATGTGACGCTGTCCCCGGCAGCCAGGGCCTTCTGCAAGTCAATGTCGTCTCTGCCGCCAACCATTTCCCGATCAGCCAGGCCACCGTTTCGATCGCCGAAACCGAAGAGCCCGATCAGACGCTGGAGGAAGTCGGCACCAACGCTTCCGGCCAGACGCCCGAAATCTCCCTGCCGGCCCCGCCCCTTGAATACAGTATGGAGCCGGGCGAACCGCGGCCCTACAGCGAATATACCCTGCGTGTCACCGCCCCCGGCTTTGAACCCGTACTGATTACCGGCACGGAAATTCTCCCCGACGTATTGGCACTGCAGCCGGTACAACTGCGCCCTTTGGATATGGGGCCCTCGCCCAGCGACGACGTATTGATCCCCGACCATACGCTCTACGGGGAATATCCGCCCAAAATTGCCGAACCTGAAATTAAACCCGTCGGTGAAAGCGGCGAAATCGTCCTCAGCCGCGTCGTCGTCCCCGAAACGATCGTCGTCCACGACGGCGCGCCCACCAACAGTTCCGCCCCCAATTACTATGTCCCCTACAAGGATTACATCAAAAACGTAGCCTCCAGTGAAATTTACGCCACCTGGCCGCAGTCCACAATCACGGCCAATGTACTGGCGATCCTTTCTTTTACGATGAACCGGATTTATACCGAGTGGTACCGCAACCGCGGCTATAACTTTACGATTACCTCCTCCACGGCCTACGACCACAAGTGGATTTACGGACGCAACGTATTTGAGCAGATTTCCCAGGTGGTCGATGACATTTTCACCAACTACCTCTCCCGCCCTGACGTCAAACAGCCGATCCTCACCCAATACTGCGACGGCAAACGCGTCAGCTGCCCCAACTGGCTTTCCCAATGGGGTTCCAAGGCCCTCGGAGACAAGGGTTACTCCCCGATTGAAATTCTGCGCAATTATTACGGAAATAATATGTACATCAACACCGCCGAAATCGTCTCCGGTATCCCCTCCTCCTGGCCCGGCCAGGACTTGACCCGCGGCTCCCGCGGCGACGCCGTCCGCCAGCTTCAGGAACAACTGAATGCCATCGCCAGCGTCTACACGGCGATCCCCTCCCTGGCGGCCGACGGTATCTTCGGCCCTGCGACCGAAGCTTCCGTGCGCGAGTTCCAGTCTATCTTCGGCCTGCCCGAATCCGGCGTCGTCGATTACCGGACCTGGTACAAAGTCTCCGAACTCTATGTGGCGATTACGCGGATGGCAGAACTCAGCTGAAGTTTTCGCAGAATACAGGATACGGACAAACAAGGCCGTCGGTTCTCATGCCCCCATAGCAGCGTTTGAGAGCCCGACGGCCTTGTTATTTGCCTTGGAAAACGGCCTTAGACGCGTTCCTGCTCACCCAGCCGTACACGGCAGTTTTTCTTCCAACAGGCAATTCCATATTTACGTATAATACGCATTCCGTCCTGTTTAAGCCGCGTCGCATATCCTCTTTTCTCAATCTGTTTAAGCGCTTCGCGGCAGCCGGTCTCCAAATCCCCGCCTTCCGGAACCTTTACCTCAATGACAACGCCGGTCCCCGTCTCCTCGATTTCTACAAGGATATCACAAAATCCTTCCCTGTTTCCTGCTCAAACCACTCCATAATCTGTTCCGCAAAAATGGTTCGAATCTCCCGATTGGGGATCGCCATCTGGCAAAATCCTCCGGCCGCATCCCCCCGTCGGGTCAAATAACCTGTCAAAAACAACAGGCTCCAGAGATGATCCGTATCCAAATATAAATACCGGTAGGTCATCTCCTGGTTTATTTTCTTTGTTACGGTCCCACCGTCCATCAGCTGTTCCAATTCCCGCTTTGTCTTAGGTCCCGCCGTGCGGATAAACTTCCGTATAATATCGTTTCCGCTGGTATTTAACCAAAATGCCTTCGGTTCCGCTGTCGAATCCGAACACAGTAAATCGTCGTAGCTGATCACATCCCAAGGACAGTACACTTCCGCCTTGCCGAAGCGATACCCGTCATACCAATCCCGGACTGTCTCATATCGGTCCTCAAGCCCATAATACGTAAGCAGCGCTCTTACTTCCCTGTCTGAAAAACCAAACTGGTCGTCATAGCGGACATCGGCGATCGAATGCTCCTTCAAGTTATTAAGCCCTGTAAAAACACTCTCCTTTGAAATCCGCAAACAGCCCGTCAGCACCGCAAAATACAGGTTTTCATTGCTCTTTAATACCCTGCTGAACAGTTTTCTTATCAAGTCCAGCATTTCATCGTAATAACCGCCCTGCTGAGCCTTGTCAAGCGGCACGTCGTACTCGTCTAACAGTAAAATGACTTTTTTCCCATAATGCCGGCAAAGAAGCTTTGACAAGGTAAGCAAACTCCCGGCCAGCACTTCCTCCGTCATCACAAACGCCGGGCCTCCCCCTTCTCCTACCGCTGCCAACTGCTTATACTGTTCCCGTTCTCCCTTTGACAGCGTTTCGCTCTCAAGCAGGAACGAAAACCGCAGGGCTTCATTCCCGATGATGGAACACAACATTTCACGCGCCGCCGGGTAACTCTTAAACCCCACATCCTTCAGGCTGATTGAAATCACCGGGAACTGCCCCATATATTTTCTGCAAAGTTCTTGTTCTCCGGCAATCTCCAGCCCTTCAAAAATCCGCTCATTGCAGCCATATTCAAAAAAACATTTCAGCATGCTCATATTCAGGGACTTGCCAAATCTCCTTGGACGCGTAAACAGATTTACTTCTCCCCAATTATTTAAAAGTTCTCGGATCATACTGGTTTTATCCACATAGTAAAAATCTTCTGTACGGATTTTTTCAAAATTTTCAATACCAACCGGCAGCTTTTTTCCTCGTTCCAACCCTTTTACGCCCCCTTTCCAAAAGCATCTTCAACTATCGTTTATCCTATCATACTTGCCGCGCCAGCGCAAGGGGCCAGAAAATCCTTGTGCTTTTCCCCCCGGTAAAGTATAATAAAGCCTGCCGGCACACGCGCCGGCACATCGATTGAACAGGAGGCAGCACCCATATGCGAAACGCAGTCCGGCAAAATCGAGCCGTCATCCTTTCCGCCGCGCTCGGCAGCCTTGTATTTTTATGCATTTACGGAATCCATGTCCTCGATCCCGGCTACGACGACTGGCTGATCCTAGGCGGCGACCGCGCTCAGCACTATCTCGGTTGGGTCGGCTACCGAAACGCTCCCTGGAGCCTGCCTCTGGGCATGACGCAAAACCTCGTCTACCCTTACCCGGTCAGCATTATTTTTACCGACTCCATCCCGCTTTTGGCGATATTTTTCAAGTGCCTGTCGCCCCTGCTGCCCCCCGTATTCCAGTACTTCGGCTTCTGGGGACTTCTTTGCTTTGCCTTAAACGGCGCCGTTTCCGCCAAAATCCTTCAGCGCTATCTCAAGAGCGAGGCTTCCGTTCTCCTGGGAAGCGCCTTTTTCATTCTCTCATTCCAGGCCGTTTCCCGCCTGTTTGTCCATACTTCGCTGGCCGCCCACTGGCTGATCCTGCTGGCCGTGCTGGCCTTCGTCTACCATGACGCCTGGTTTCGCCGCACAAAAACCGGCGTGCTCTACTGGGCTGTCCTGGCCTTTTTATGCAGCTCTGTTCATCTGTATTTCATCCCCATGTGCGGCATCGTCCTGCTGGGGTTCTGCCTGCTTGACTTTTTGAAAACCAAAAAACCAGGACGCGCCCTTCTGTTTACCGGCGTCTACGTCGCCGCCGCCTTTGCCGTTTTGCTCCTCTTAGGCGGCTTTACCGGTGAAATTTCCTATTTGACAAGCACGCTCGGCGACTTCAGCTTTAACCTAAACAGCTTTTTCGACTCCATGGACACCGGTTTCTTTTTGCCGGCCCTGCCCTCTTTTCCCGACCAGTACGAAGGCTATGCCTATCTCGGCGTCGGCATGCTCACGCTGCTTTTCGTCACCCTCGCAAACCTCATCCGGGCACGGCTTCGCCGCCGCACCGGCCCGGCTCCTCTGCGGGGACAAGCCCCCCTGCTGTTGTGCTCATCCCTCATCTGCCTGGCCGCCTTGATCGTCGCCGCCTCCTTCCGCGTCACCTGGGGACAGCATATCCTCTTTGAGTACCGCGTCCCGGAAATCCTCCTCAAGATATGGGATGCGTTCCGCAGTTCCGGTCGTTTTGCCTGGATCTGCGTCTATTTCCTGTTCCTATTTGCCATCTGTGCCGACGTGCGTCTCTGCCCGCGCCGCGTAAAGACAGCTGTCCTGGCTTTTAGTCTTTCGCTGCAGCTGGTTGACATCTCGCCGCTTTTACAGGAACGGCACGGCTGGTTCTCTACTGTCCTCACCTTCAAAGACCCCTATTTTTCCGGTCAGTGGGACGCCCTGCCGCAAAACAGCCAGCTGCGTCATCTGTTAATCTATCCGCAGCTTCCTTGGGATCACCTGAAAACCTTTGCCGAACTGGCGCTGAAAAACGACTGGACCATCAACCAGTTTTATATGGCGCGCGTCGACGCCGATATCCGCTCCGAGTCCCTGACCCATTTCATCGATCCCCGGGAAGATACGCTCTATGTCTGGGAAGCCGGCAGTACGCTGGCCTGCGCCGATCCCCGGCTCTGTTACTACGCCATCGACGGCTATATTGCCGGTTCCATGACCCCTCTTGCCGGTCTTACCGCTCTGGCCCCCGATGACGAATCGCTGGGACTCTGCCGCGTTGGCTTTGGGGACGGCGCCAACGTAGCCGGCGGCTATGACAAGGACGGCGTGCGCTGCCTTCAACCGGACGGCGCTTCCTACGGCCCCTATGCCTACGCTCCCGCCGGCGACTACCGCGTCACGATCCACGGGGAAAATCTCGACGGAAATACCTTCCTCAGCTACGCAGACGGCGGCGCCCTTCGTTACGAACTCCTGCATTTTGAGGAAAGCCCCTCTCAGGTAACCTTTGAAATTCATCTGCCTGCAGGCGTCAGCAACCTCGAGATCGAAATCCACAACACGAATCCGGGACAATCCGAAGTCCTTCTTCGTGAATTGCTGATTGAAACGATCTCTCTGGCCGACGCCGATTCAGAGAAATAAATAAACTTAAATAAGGTGTAAAATCCTTAGTACGTGAATAAAGATTTTACACCTTGTTTTATTACTTATAATAATCAAACTCCAGCCCATATAGGCGCACGGTATCTCCGTCCTCGATCCCGGCCGCTTCCAATTCCGCGAGAATCCCCGTCTCCTTCAAAAAGCGCTGGAAAAACTCAAAGCCTTTCTCCGAATCCAGATTCGTATACCCCAGCATCTTTTCCACACGGGGGCCCTCCACACGAAACGCCCCGTCCTCGTCGCGAGTCACCTCATACGGCAGGTTGCTGTCGCCGCGCAATGTGCTGGTATCAAACTCCTTCTCAAAGACCACCGGCTTTAAGTCGGTTTTATGCAGAAGCCCGCTCACATGGTGCAGCAGTTCCTTCAGTCCCTGCCCGCTCACCGCCGAAATCGCAAAGACCTCGATTCCCTGCGGCGCAAACGCCCGGCGCAAACGCTCCACCGGATCCTCCCCGCCCTCCTCGACATAGAGAGCGTCCATCTTGTTGGCGGCGATCACCTGCGGCCGGTCTAAAAGCGAAGGATCATACGCCGCCAGCTCCGCATTGATCTTGCGGATATCCTCCAGGGGATCGCGCCCCTCAACCGAAGCCGCGTCCACCATATGGATAAGTACGCGCGTCCGCTCGATATGGCGCAAAAACTCATGTCCCAGGCCCACGCCTTCGCTGGCTCCCTCGATCAGACCCGGAATATCCGCGATCACAAAACCGCCCTCCTCCAGATCCACCACGCCCAGATTGGGGTTCAGCGTTGTAAAATGATAGTTGGCAATCTTGGGCCGCGCATTCGTCACCCGCGACAAAAACGTAGACTTGCCGACATTGGGAAAGCCCACCAGGCCCACATCGGCAATCACTTTTAACTCCAGGCGCACCCACAGCTCCTGAGCCGGCTGACCCGGCTGGGCGTATTTCGGCACTTGCATCGTCGAAGTGGCGTAGTGCATGTTGCCGCACCCGCCCCGGCCGCCCCGCAGGATTACCTCCCGGCGGTTTTCACCCGACATGTCGGTGATTACCTTGCCCGACTCATCGTCGTAGACCACCGTACCCTCCGGCACCTTAATCACCAAATCCTGCCCGTTGGCCCCATGACAGCGGCGCTTGCCGCCCTCCTCCCCGCTCTCTGCCACATACTTGCGTACATGGCGGAAATCGGTCAGCGTATTCAATCCCTCGTCTACTTCAAAAATAATGTCGCCGCCCTTGCCGCCGTCGCCGCCGTCCGGCCCGCCGTTGGGCACGTACAATTCCCGGCGGAAGCTAACGTGGCCGTCTCCTCCCTTGCCTGATTTTATAAATACTTTTGCGCGATCTGCAAACATAAAGCGCTCCTCTCTTATATACAAAGTGTCGTTTCGGCCTGTTTTAAGCCGGCTTTTCCTCAAAGCCGGCCCTTCGCCTTCGCTGCTTTGAAATTCCGACTGGATGCAGTATACCATTCAGGCCGGGGAAAGTCAAGGAAGGAAAACACGGCCAGGGCACATCGCCGGCCCCGGCCGTGTTTTTTACCATGTTCAACGGTTTTCATCCACATACAGCTGCACGCGGCTCTGAATGATCTTCGCCACCTCTTCCACTGTTTTCTGCCCGGTGAAATAGGCCGCCGCCTCCTCATCGATGATCTGCAAAATCATCGTATCCGCCATCGAGGCCCCCTGGCCCGCATCGATCATCCCACGGATTGCCTGAGCATCCGCTTCGGTCGCCGGCGGAAGATCAAAGCCCATGCCGTTATAGCCATATTTTGTCCCCTCGCTCTCCATCGCCGCTTGAAAATGCTTTTCCAGCGTACTTTCACGAATCGGCAGAAAGCCCGGGGCAAGCATCTGAAACTCGTCGGCCAGCAGCCAGCTGATAAACTCCCAGGCCGCTTCCTTATGCTGGCACGACTCCAGAATCCCCAGAGAAAGCCATGGCTCCAGGAGTGTCCCCCGTCCGTTCGACGACGGATACCCGATGCAGTTTACCGGTTCATTGGCAAAGAAAGCGTGCTGCAGCTGATAATCGACCACCCTGATGATATTAAACTCCACTAAAAGCAGCTCGTCCCGCGCAATCTTGTCCATAAAATCATCGTCCCGCCTTGCCTCGGCCTGCGTCGGCAGCATGCTCGCAAACTCGAGAACGTTCTGGAATTCCTCGCCGTCGAACGAACAGCTTCCGCTGCTCCAGTCAACGAAATGATCCATATTCAGCATCAGCAGTTTGGGCAGCGCCATCTCTCTGCTGCTCCAAGCCCCATAGATCAGCTGTGTCCCCGGCTTCTCTTCAAGAAGCGCCTGGACCTCCTCTATGCTCCATCCGCTCCCGTCTCCGATTACGGACACCTTTCCCATCAGGCTTTCAATATGAAAGCCGGGGACAATCCCATACAATCCACCGTCCTGCTCATAAATGGAAAGAACATTCGGCAGGAAATCTTCTTTCGCCGTATCCGGACACTCATTCATCAGCGGATAAAGGTCGGCCAGAAACCCTCTGGCAATCAGGGCGTCCGCATTGACTGCCGCCAGATCAAGGATATCCGGCCCGTTTCCCGCCAGCAAATCGGACTGCAGTCTCATCCGGCCGGCCTCATCCTCTCCGTATTCTTTCACCAGAATGCGGCAGGAATCGCTGCGCTTGTTAAAGGCAATCACCTGCTCGCATATAAAGTAGTTTATGCTCAGGCCGCCTATCGTCACCAGCGCTTTCTGCGTCACTTCCGAGACCGGCATTCTGGTTAAGTACGCCGCTTCCAGCTGCGTTTCATTTCCATTATACTGTCTGGTCAATACCAGGATGCGGCCATCCGGCAGCATCGTCAGCATCAGGATATCGTTCGCCAAAATATCCATGTTAATCCAGTTTAAGACCTCTTCCCGGGACTTAGACGCCATATCGTAGCGGTACAGCGTGTTGCCGGAGGAGATAAGCAGCGTATCCTCCCCTGCAAAGCAGGCCTGATCTACCAGGCCCGGCAGCCCCTCCCACGTCTCGGCAAAACCGCCGGACGCTGCATCCAGACGACGCAGAACACAGCTGCTTTCGCCGGCGCCGCGTTTATCCCCGATGCAGAATACATCGCCGCTTTCGCTGCGATAAAGCCCGTCGCCAGGACCAGATTCCTCCACGGTAAAAAGCAGTTTCCCCTGCGGGTCAAACCCCAGAAGCACCGTATCCATACCGCCAAGCATCACATAAATATTGCCCTCGCGGTCAGCTTCCAAATCCTCCGGATAGAGCTCGTCCGCCTCCCACTTGCCGTCCCCGTTTACAGCCTCCGTGATTTCCGACCGCCTTACTTCCTGGCCGTTTTCATCGCAAAAAACCAGAAAGAACCGGCTGCTCTCCTGCGAACGCTCGCCCCCTGAGATCATGGTCAGTATTACCAGGGTCTGATCGGCCAGCTTCGTAAAACTCATAGCATACTCATTCTCCCCCAGATTACGGGAAAGCTGTTTGGCTTCCATCGTCGTAAGCTCCAGCGACCAGATTTCGTAGCGTAAATCCTCTTTGGCCTCTCCGTAAGTCCGCTGTTCCGTATAAAGCGTGTTCCCGCACAGGGACGCTTCCGGTCCCAGATCCAGGATCCCTTCCACTGTCTCAAACGACGGCACATACAGATAAGCTTCCTTTGCCGGATTTTCCGGACTGCTATTTAAAGCGGCTGTGCCCTGCACATTATCGGAGCCTTGTACTGAAGCCGTGGTTTGAGTCACGGTCCCCTCTTCGTCCGTTTTCCCGCACCCTATTAGAGACAGCATCAAACACAGACATAATGTAAAAATCAACCTTCGCCGCAGATATTTCATCTAAAACTTCCTCCCTTCTCTCCCTATAAAGTCCTGCCAAAACGCTGAAGGCAGGATTCTGAACGATTTTATTATAACAAATTTCGGCAGGATGTGTTTTACATTTCACTTAACGATGTGTTGCTAAGTTGTATCTTATTCTCGTTCGGCTCTTTGCTCGCGCCGCTCGGCTCTTTGCTCGCGCCGCTCGGCTTTTGCCTCGCTGAACGCGGCATTCGCCGAGTGAGAATGTTTCACATTCTCGTTCGGCTCTTTGCTCGCGCCGCTCGGCTCTTTGCTCGCGCCGCTCGGCTTTTGCCTCGCTGAACGCGGCATTCGCCGAGTGAGAATGTTTCACATTCTCGTTCGGCTCTTTGCTCGCGCCGCTCGG
>JAAWCS010000022.1 GCA_022793375.1 Lachnospiraceae bacterium | reverse complement strand
GTGTTGTTAAAGGAAGACTGGATATGCGCTTGTCCGTGTTCAACGTTTTTCTTGACACGTTTCTTTGTCACTTTCTTTGCTGACACTTTCTTAGCCATTCTAAACTAACCTTTCCTTATACAGGTTCCTTTCTATAAAAATACGATGCTTTTGCCGCATGCTGCCTCTGCACTGTCCTGACAGGCAGAAATAACCAGCGCCGAATAGACATGCAAATACTGCATGACATTACGCCATGCCCATTGCCATAAACAGAAGGAAAGCGATGCTTATTTCTTCTTATTCGCAACGGTTTTCTTAGGACCCTTCCGAGTTCTCGCGTTTGTCTTGGTCTTTTGACCGCGAACCGGCAGACCTTTTCTGTGACGGATGCCTCTGTAGCAGCCGATTTCCTGGAGCCGCTTGATGTTCATCGCCACTTCACGACGCAGATCACCCTCTACCAACTGATGATCGTTCTCGATGGCGGCAGTGATTCTTCTGACTTCGTCGTCAGTTAAATCTCTCACGCGGGTATCCGGGTTCACGTTTGCCTCTGCCAAAAGACGGTTCGCACTTGCACGGCCAATGCCGTAGATGTAAGTGAGACCGATCTCGACGCGCTTTTCTCTCGGTAAATCAACACCAGAAATACGAGCCATTGTGTGTTACACCTCCATAGTTAATTTCCATAGTAATGCGTCCCTTGCGGGACATGCCTGTTATCCAAGCGATCAGCCCTGACGCTGTTTATGCTTCGGGTTCTCGCAGATAATGCGAATGCTGCCTTTTCTCTTGATAACTTTGCATTTTTCGCAGATCGGTTTTACGGAAGATCTAACTTTCATAAGTTTTTTCACTCCTTTCGCAAAAAGTCCGCATACCATTATAGCATTGTCCCTGCCCAAAAGCAAGCACAATTTGCGGTTTTTTGGACTTTCTATTTGTCACGCCAAATGATCCGGCCCTTGGACAGATCATAGGGGGACAATTCCAAAGTAACCTTGTCGCCGGGCAGGATACGGATATAATTCATACGCAGCTTGCCGCTTATGTGAGCGAGAACAATATGTTTGTTTTCCAGCTCCACCTTAAACATGGCATTCGGCAGTTTCTCTACCACCCGGCCTTCAATTTCAATCACGTCGGATTTCGACATCTTCTTTCCTCCTACAACGAGTCGTTTAATGTAAAGATTTCCGGTTCACCATTTGTAATCAGAACCGTGTTCTCATAATGAGCGGACAGCGCCCCGTCGGCCGTTACCACTGTCCAGTCGTCATCCAGCCACTCTACTTCCCAGGTCCCGGCATTGATCATCGGCTCAATCGCCAGCGTCATGCCCGGTCTCAGACGCATCCCTCTGCGGTTCATATTGAAATTAGGCACCTCCGGATCTTCGTGCAGATGTGTCCCAATCCCATGGCCTACCAGGTCACGCACCACACCGTAGCCAAAGCTCTCCGCATAGTTGGCAACGGCTTTGCAGATGTCGTTCAGATGATTCCCGGCCCTGGCATACTTGATTCCTTCAAAAAAACACTGCTTTGTCACATCCATCAGCTTCCGCGCGTCGGCGCTGATCTCTCCAACCGCTACCGTGCGGGCCGCGTCGGCATGGTATCCTTTATAAATCACGCCGGCATCCAGGCTGACAATATCGCCCTCCTGTAAAATGTGGCGCTTATCGGGAATTCCATGAACCACCTCGTCGTTGACCGACACACAGATGGAAGCAGGATAACCGTTGTAGTTAAGGAAGGAGGGAACGCAGCCGAAACTGCGTATTGTCTCCTCTCCGATCCGGTCAATGTCCCATGTGGACATGCCCGGGTGTATTTCTTTTTCGAGGGTCCGCAGGGTAAAATTGAGTATCTTCCCCGCTTCTCTCATTAAATCCAGTTCTCTGTGAGACTTAATCGATACCGCCATCTTACACCCCTATCAGCTCCAGAATCTGAAGGAAAACCTCCTCCACACCCTTTGTTCCGTCTGCCCTTTTCAGGCAGCCTCTGTCCTGATAAAAGTCAATCAGCGGCTGTGTCTGTTCATGGTACACATCCAGACGCTTTTTTACCGTTTCCGGCCGATCGTCCTCCCTGAGCATAAGAGCCGCGCCGCAGCGGTCGCATACCCCCTCTTTTTTCGGAGCGGCATAAACTGTGTGGTAAGTGGCTCCGCAGGCCAGACAGGCCCGGCGGCCGCCCATGCGGTGGACAATATTTTCATCCGGCACTTCAATATCAACGGCAAAGTCTATTTTCTGCCCGATCGCCCTAAGCGCTTCCTCCAGCGCCTCCGCCTGGGGAATCGTCCGCGGAAAACCGTCAAACACATAGCCGTTTTGACAGTCCTCTTTCGCGATTCGATCCATCACCAGGCGAAGCGTCACGGAATCCGGAACCAAATTTCCCGCGTCCATATAAGACTTGGCTTCTTTTCCCAGTTCCGTGCCGTTTTTAATATTGGCCCGGAAAATATCCCCTGTTGAGATATGAGGAATTTGCAGACGGTCGGCAATCTTCTTGGCCTGTGTGCCCTTGCCGGCGCCAGGCGCTCCCAACATGATAATCTTCATGCTTCCCCCTTTAATCGTTCAAGAAGCCCTTATAATTGCGAACCAGCATTTGGGACTCAATCGCCTTTACCGTCTCCAGGATTACGCCTACAATAATAATCAGGGATGTCCCAAAGAAGGACAGGGAGGCGATCCCAAACAAGCCGGAAATCACAATCGGTACAACCGCTACAATAATCAGGCCAATCGCACCTATGAGCACAATATAATTGAGGATACGGTCCATATATTCCGAAGTAGGCTTACCCGGACGAATACCGGGAATGAAGCCGCCCTGTTTTTTCATATTGCCCGCAATCTCAATCGGATTAAAGGTAATGCTTGTGTAAAAATATGCAAACATGATAATCAGCGCCAGGTAAATCACCAGGCCGATCGAGTATCCCCAGCCAACCCGCGGGTTAATCCAGTTGTTGGAGGAAAGCATTTTTAAAAGCTTTCCGCCAAAGGACTCCGCGTTCACCGGGAAAAACTGGGAAATGATCACCGGGGTGCTCATCAAAGACGAGGCAAAGATTACCGGGATTACGCCGGCCGTATTGACCTTGATCGGAATATTGCTGGACTGTCCGCCCACCATCCGCCGGCCCTGCATCTTTTGAGAATACTGAACCGGAATCCGTCTCTCGCCGTCCTGCAGCACCACCGTAAATATCACCATTGCCAAAATCACGGCCAGAATCACTAACGCCGCGATCACCGCCACCAACACAGAGCGTCCTGCCATAAAGGTATAGTACAGCTTCGCAAAGTCATTGGGGATCGAGGAAAGGATATTGATCAACAGAATCATCGAGATGCCGTTGCCGATTCCGTTTTTGGTGATCCGCTCGCCCAGCCACATAATGGCCGAAGCGCCGGCTGTCCAGGTCACTACAACTACCAGTACGTTGTACCAGGTATAGTTCAGGATCATCCCCTGCGCACCGAAGCCTACGGCCATCGCTGTTGACTGTACAATCGCCAGCACAACCGTCAAGATACGGGTCAGCTTATTGATTTTCTCTTTGCCGTCCTCACCGTCCTTCTGCATTTCCTCCAGCTTGGGGATCGCGATCGTTAAAAGCTGTACAATAATCGAACTCGTGATGTAGGGGGAGATACTCAGCGCGAAGATCGACAATTCCGAGAAGGAACCGCCGGTCACCGCGTTAAAGAAATTGAAGGCATCCCCCGCCTGACTGGCAAACCAGGCGGTAAAGTAGGCGGTATTAACGCCCGGCGCCGGGAGTGCGCAGCCCAATCGGAAAATCAGGATGATACCAAAAGTGTAGAGAAGCTTTTTTCGGATCTCTTTGATCCGAAAGGCGTCTCGAAGCGTCTGAAACATATTAGATCACCTCTACATTTCCACCAGCCGCTTCGATTTTTGCTTTTGCGCCCTCGCTGCAGGCGTTTACCTTAACCGTCAGCTTTTTGGTTAATTCACCGTTGCCAAGAATCTTGACACCATCTCTGGGATTCTTTACCACGCCGCTCTCGATCAGAGTCTCTACGGTCACGACGGAACCGTTTTCAAATCTCTCTAAAGCGTCTACATTGATTCCCACGATCTCCTTGCTGTTACGGTTCGTAAAACCTCTCTTAGGAATACGTCTGTATAAAGGCATCTGACCGCCTTCAAAACCAGGGCGGGGGGCGCCAGAACGTGCCTTCTGACCCTTGTGGCCCTTGCCAGCGGTCTTGCCGTTTCCGGAACCGTGGCCGCGGCCTCTTCTGAAGTTATCGCTGTGCTTGGACCCTTCTGCGGGTTTTAAATTTGATAAATCCATTCTTTCCTGCACCTCCTGTCTTTAGATTTCTTCCACCTTGACCAGGTGTTTTACATGCCAGATCATGCCTCTGACCGCCTCATTGTCCGGCAGTTCGTTGGCAGCGCCAATCTTCTTTAAGCCCAGGGCCTCTACCGTGGCTCTCTGCTTGGGGATCGCGCCAATGGGAGATTTTGTCAGCGTTACTTTTAATTTCTCTGCCATTATCTTTCCCTCCTTAACCAGTGATCTCGTCTACGGCTTTGCCGCGCTTCTTAGCCACCTGCTCCGGGGTCTGTAAGCTCTTCAAACCGGTCAGGGTCGCCAGTACAACGTTCTGCTTGTTGTTGGAACCCAAAGACTTGGTGCGGATATTTTTAATGCCCGCCAACTCCAGGATGGCACGAGCCGGACCGCCGGCGATAACGCCGGTACCTTGATCCGCTCTCTTTAACAGCACGCTGGCACTGCCAAAACGGCCGATGATATCATGGGGGATGCTATTGTTTTCGTCAACCGGCACTTCCACGATATTCTTCATAGCGTCTTCTTTACCCTTGCGGATCGCCTCCGGAATTTCTGCGGATTTGCCGACGCCGACGCCTACATGGCCATTGCCGTCGCCTACAACTACCAAAGCAGAAAACCGCATTGTGCGTCCGCCCTTAACGGTCTTGGATACACGCTTGATCGCTACTACTTTATCGTTTAATTCCAGCTGGCTGGCATCAATGATCGTACGTTTCATGTTGTATCTTCCCTCCTTATTAGAATTCCAGGCCGGCTTCACGGGCCGCCTCGGCCAGTGCCTGAACCTTGCCCTGATAGATGAAACCGCCTCTGTCAAATACAACCGTGGTGATACCCTTTTCCAGGGCTCTCTTGGCGATTACCGTACCCAGGTAAGCGGCAGCGTCTACATTGTTTGTCTTTTCAAGCTCGGCCTTTACTTCTTTCTGCAGGGTAGAAGCAGATACTAACGTGTTGCCAACCGTGTCGTCAATAATCTGGGCGTACATGTGATTATTGCTTCTGTATACAGCCAGGCGGGGTCTGTCAGGCGTGCCAGAAAAACGATTGCGGATTCTTCTATGCTTATTTCTGCGAACTTCAACTTTTGATTCTTTGCTAACCATTTCTGTCCACTCCTTTCTTATTTCTTACCGGTCTTGCCAACCTTGCGGCGGATCACTTCGTCAGCATACTTGATGCCCTTGCCCTTATAGGGCTCCGGCCCTCTCTTGCTGCGGATCTCAGCAGCAAACTGACCGACCTTTTCTTTGTCGATACCCTTGACAATGATCTTGGTCTGATTCTCCACCGTCGTTTCAATCCCTTCGGGATCCGTCATCTCAACCGGATGGGAGTAGCCAAGAGACAAGGTCAGGGTCTTGCCCTGCTTCGCTGCTCTGTAACCTACACCGTTGATCTCCAGAACCTTCTGGTAGCCTTCGGTTACGCCCACTACCATGTTGTGGATCAGCGTTCTGGTCAAACCGTGCAGAGATTTCATTCTCTTTAAGTCATTGGGACGGGAAACGAGTACTTCCTCGCCCTCTTTCTTAATTTCCATCTCCTTAGGCAGCACTCTCGTGAGCGTACCCTTGGGACCTTTTACAGTCACTTGATTATTTTCTGCGATTTCCACAGTAACGCCTGCGGGGATCGCGATCGGCATTCTACCTATACGTGACATGCCCGTACCTCCTTGAAATTAGTGAATTCTTGTTCGTTAATAATTTGCCGTCTTGTGCCTGCGAGCAAAGGGGGCTTATCACTGAGCCGGCTTTCACTCTGCATTATTAACCTGTTGGAAAACTCCGTTTTGCCAAGCTCGTCTGCCGCCCCGGGCAGAACTTACCAGGGGTCACAGAGGGGTGATGCGGATTCGCATGTGGCTTTACCTCATGCTCGTGGGGGGCTCACACCCTACCATACAAAAGCAAGCACTTCGCCGCCTACGTTGCGGGCTCTGGCTTCCTTATCGGTGATTACACCCTGGTTGGTGGAAACGATCGCTACGCCCAAACCGCCCAATACCTTCGGCATGTCGGCCGCTCCGGCATAGACACGCAGGCCGGGCTTGGAGATTCTCTTTAAGCCGTTGATGACCTTCTCGTTCTTATCCGCGCCGTACTTTAAGGTAATGCGGATGGTATTGAAGGAACCTTCCTCCACAATCGTATATTTGGCAATGTAGCCTTCCTTTACCAAAATGTCGGCAATCGCCAGCTTCATCTTGGAAGAGGGAACATCCACCGTATCGTGTTTCGCCATATTGGCGTTACGGATTCTTGTAAGCATATCTGCAATCGGATCAGTCAATGCCATGACAGTGTCCTCCTTTCTTTTTTACCAACTTGCTTTCTTGACACCCGGAATCTGGCCCTTGTATGCTAACTCACGGAAGCAGATTCTGCAAATTCCGTATTTTCTCAAATAAGCATGAGGACGTCCACAAATCCGGCAGCGGTTGTATTCTCTGGTGGAGAATTTCGGTGCGCGCTGCTGCTTAATCTTCATTGAAGTCTTAGCCATGAAAATTTCCTCCTAATTATTTTGCGAAAGGCATACCGAACTGGGTCAAAAGCTCGCGGGCCTCTTCGTCAGTCCTAGCAGTGGTAACAAAAATGATATCCATCCCTCTTACCTTGTCAATCTTGTCATACTCGATTTCAGGGAAGATCAGCTGCTCCTTCACACCCATGGCATAGTTTCCTCTGCCGTCAAAGGAATTGCTCTTTACGCCTCTGAAGTCACGTACACGGGGCAGCGCCAGGTTAATCAGGCGGTCTGCAAACTCATACATGCGCTCGCCGCGCAGCGTTACCTTGCAGCCGATCGCCATGCCCTCGCGGACCTTGAAGTTGGCAACGGACTTTTTGGCTTTGGTGATCACGGCCTTCTGACCGGTGATCGTCTCCAGATCCTTTACGGCCTGCTCCAACACCTTGGCGTTTTCCTTGGCTTCGCCAACGCCCATGTTGATCACGATTTTATCTAACTTCGGCGCCTGCATGATGTTCTTATAGCCGAACTTCTTCATCAGTGCCGGTACAATGTCATTCTTGTAGGTTTCCTGTAATCTACTCAACTTTCCGAACCTCCTTCCCTTTATTTGTCAATCACTTCGCCGGTCTTCTTGGCTACGCGGACTTTCTTGCCGTTCTCCACCTTGAAGCCGACTCTGGTCGGCTGGCCGTTTACCATCAGCATCACGTTGGAGGCGTCGATCGGCCCCTCTACGTTGACGATGCCGCCGTTCTGGTTCGCAGCGCTGGGCTTCGTATGCTTGGTCCGCATATTGATGCCCTCTACGGTCACCTTGCCGGACTTGCGGTCTACCAGGGTAACCTTTCCTTCTTTGTCTTTATCCTTGCCGGCGATAACCCTTACGGTATCGCCCTTTTTAATCTTACTGGTCGCCATGGGGTTCCTCCTTATAATACTTCCGGAGCCAGGGAAACAATCTTCATAAACTGATGCTCACGAAGCTCTCTGGCCACAGGCCCAAAGATACGGGTTCCTCTGGGGGTCTTGTCATCCTTGATGATAACGGCTGCATTCTCGTCAAACTTGATGTAGGAACCGTCAGGACGGCGGGCGCCGCTCTTGGTACGAACGACTACGGCTTTCACCACATCGCCTTTTTTAACAACTCCGCCAGGCGTTGCATCTTTTACGCTGGCCACGATAATATCACCGATATTGGCATATCTTCTGGTGGAACCGCCCATAACACGAATGCAGAGCAATTCCTTGGCGCCTGTATTATCAGCTACCTTCAGTCTGGTCTCCTGCTGAATCATGCCTTTTTACTCCTTTCATTAACTATGTCCGTGTTCCCAGGACATAATGGGATACCCTTGCGGTATTTCAGAATGGGGATTTCGTCCTTACTTCGCTTTCTCGATAATCTCCACAAGTCTCCATCTCTTATCCTTAGACAGAGGGCGAGTTTCCATGACCTTTACGGTATCGCCAATGCCGCACTCGTTTTTCTCGTCATGGGCCTTTAACTTGTAGGTCCGCTTTACAATCTTGCCGTACAGCGGATGCTTTACGTGGTCAACCACGGCCACTACGATGGTTTTGTCCATCTTATCGCTCACTACCTTGCCGGTACGGGTTTTTCTTAAATTTCTCTCCACAACAAACTCCTCCTTTCAGGATACTTAAACAGCGCTGGACTTCTCAGTGATCACGGTCTGGATACGGGCAATGTTTCTGCGGACTTCCTTGATCCGGCCGGTATTATCCAGCTGATTTGTTGCGTTCTGAAATCTCAGGTTGAACAGTTCCTTCTTCGCAGCCACCAGCTCGTCGTTTAACTCGGCAGCCGACTTTTTCTTCAAATCTTCTACATATTTATTCGTTTTCACTGTCATCACCGCCTTCTAAGTCTTCACGGGAAGCGATCTTGCACTTGCAGGGCAGCTTATGCATTGCCAGACGCAGTGCTTCTCTCGCCGTCTCTTCAGGTACGCCTGCGATCTCGAATAATACGCGGCCGGGCTTTACAACGGCAACCCAGTATTCCAGAGCGCCTTTACCAGAACCCATACGAGTCTCAGCAGGTTTTGTGGTCACAGGCTTATCGGGGAAGATCTTGATCCAGACCTTACCGCCACGCTTGATGTAACGGGTCATGGCAACACGGGCCGCCTCAATCTGGTTCGACTTAATCCAGCAGGGCTCGGTAGCGACAAGGCCGTACTCACCGTTGGTAATGCGGTTGCCTCTGGTGGCTTTGCCGGCCATGCTTCCGCGGAACTGCTTACGACGTTTTACTCTCTTAGGCATTAACATAATTATCTCTCGCTCCCTTCCTTAGTTTTGGTCGGAAGGACCTCGCCCTTGTAGATCCACACCTTGACGCCCAGACGGCCGTAGGTGGTGGCAGCCTCCGCAAAGCCGTAGTCGATGTCGGCTCTCAGAGTCTGCAGCGGGATGGTGCCTTCGCTGTAGTGCTCGCTGCGGGCGATTTCAGCGCCGCCCAGACGGCCGCCTACGCAGGCCTTGATGCCCTTGGCGCCGGCCTTCATGGTCCGCTGCATGGTGGACTTCATGGCCCTGCGGAAGGATATACGATTCTCCAGCTGAGCGGCAATGTTCTCAGCCACCAGCTGAGCATCCCGGTCGGGTCTCTTTACTTCCTTGATATCAATGAAAAGCTTCTTTTCCGTCATCTTCTGAACCTGGCTCTTCAGCTTCTCGATCTCCGCGCCGCCCTTGCCGATCACGATGCCGGGCTTCGCCGTGTAGATGATGACCTTTACGCGGTCGCTGGCCCGCTCAATCTCAATCTTAGAAACGCCGGCCGCGTATAATTTCTTCTTCAGAAACGTCCGGATCTCATAATCTTCGATCAGGTTGTCGGCGAAATCCGCTTCTGCATACCACTTGGAATCCCAGTCTTTAATGATTCCGACTCTCAATCCATGAGGATTTACTTTCTGTCCCATGTTCGCCCTCCTTACTTTTCGTTCAGCACAATGGTGATATGGCTCATCCGCTTCTCAATGCGGTAAGCGCGGCCCTGTGCCCTCGGTTTGATTCTCTTCATCGTCGGCCCCTTATTCGCGTAGCACTCCTCGATATAAAGGTTCTCGGCGTTCATGCCGTTGTTATTCTCCGCATTGGCGATCGCGGACTCCAACAGCTTCTTGATTAAAGAAGAAGCATATCTGGGATTGTATGTCAGGATACCGAGCGCGGTCGTTACATCCTTGCCGCGGATGGCGTCCAGTACAAAGCAAGCCTTCTGAACAGATACTCTCGCGTAAGACAGCTTTGCGGAAGGTCTTGCGTCTTTATTCGCATTTCTCTCTCTCTTGATTTGGGATCTGTGTCCTTTTGCCATGGATAAAACCTCCTTTCTTTCCCCGATTAACGACGGGACTTCTTCTCGTCTTTTCCGTGGCCTCTGTAAGTTCTCGTTGCCACGAATTCACCCAGCTTGTGACCAACCATATCCTCGGTGATATACACCGGTACGTGTCTTCTGCCATCGTGAACTGCGATTGTATGACCAACCATCTGCGGGAAAATGGTGGAGCGGCGGGACCAGGTCTTGATGACCTGCTTCTGGCCGGATGCGTTCATCGCATCCACCTTTTTCAGTAAATGCTCATCCGCAAAGGGTCCTTTTTTTAATGAACGTGCCATGGGTCTACCTCCTTCATTATTTACCGTTGCGTCTTCTTACGATCAACTTGTTCGACTGCTTGTTCTTCTTTCTGGTCTTGAGACCCAGAGCAGGCTTGCCCCAAGGCGTGCTGGGACCGGGACGACCGATACCGGTCTTGCCCTCGCCGCCGCCGTGAGGATGGTCGTTAGGGTTCATAACGGAACCGCGAACGGTAGGACGGATGCCCATATGGCGCTTGCGGCCGGCCTTACCTACATTGATCAGGGAATGCTCGCCGTTGCCGACTACGCCGATCGTGGCGCGGCAGACAATCGGAACCATCCGCATTTCGCCGGAGGGCAGACGCAGGGTCGCGTACTTGCCTTCTTTTGCCATCAGCTGTGCACTCACGCCGGCGGAACGAACCAGCTGGCCGCCGTGGCCGGGGTACATCTCGATGTTGTGCACCTGGGCACCGATCGGAATATTCTGAAGGGGCAGGCAGTTGCCGACTTTGGCTTCGGCCGTCTCGCCGTTCATGACCTTCATGCCGTCGGTCAAACCTTCGGGAGCCAGAATATAGGCTTTCTCGCCATCTGCGTAGCAGATCAGGGCGATGTTGGCGCTGCGGTTCGGATCGTACTCAATACCGATTACGGTAGCGGGAACGCCGTCCTTATTCCTCTTAAAATCAATGATTCTGTATTTTCTTCTGGAACCGCCGCCTCTGTGACGCACGGTAATCTTACCCTGGTTGTTGCGGCCGGCATTCTTCTTTAAGGAAGTCGTCAAGGATTTCTCCGGGGTTTTCTTGGTAATCTCCGAGAAATCCGAACCGGTCATATGCCGTCTGGACGGGGTATAGGGATTATATTTTTTGATTCCCATGATTTTCACTCCTTTACATTTTTCATATCACGCCTGTCGGCGTTTAGCTGGCTGACTCAGATAAGGAACCTTACAGTCCCTCAAACAGCTCGATGTCGGCGCTGTCTGCGGTCAGCTGGACGATGGCTTTCTTGGTCTTGGCAGTGCGGCCGTAGACCATGCCGCGTCTCTTTTCCTTGCCGTCGTAGTTCATCGTGTTCACGCGGGCCACCTTCGTGCCGGCGAACATCTTCTCAACGGCTTCTTTAATCATGCTCTTGTTGGCTTCGGGATGGACTAAGAAGGTGTATTTCTTCAGGGCCATCTCGTTCATGCTCTTCTCGGTGATAACAGGCTTCTTTATCACGTCATAATACTTAATATCGGCCATTACGCGTATACCTCCTCGATCTTCTTCACTGCTGCCTCGGAAGCGATCACCGTGCCGTACTTCAGCACGTCGTAGGTGTTCAGTTCGTTTACCTGCGCAGTCTTAACGCCTTCGATGTTGCGCGCGGACAGGATCACGTTCTGATTCATATCCTCCAGGATCACCAGCGCCTTCTGCGCTTTCAGCGCGTTCAGCATTGCCTGGAAATTCTTTGTCTTGATCTCGCCAAGGACCAGTTCGTTGAGCACAATCAGCTTCTCTTCCTTCACCCGGCTGGTCAGAGCCGACTTTAACGCCGCCCTCTTTTCCTTCTTATTCAGGGTAATGGTGTAGTCCCGGGGAGTGGGGGCAAATACGACGCCGCCGCCGGTCCACTGGGGTGCTCTGGTCGAACCCTGTCTGGCATGTCCGGTGCCCTTCTGCTTCCAGGGCTTTCTGCCGCCGCCGCTTACTTCGGAGCGGGTCTTTGCTTTCTGTGTGCCCTGACGCTTGTTGGCCAGCTGCGCGGTCACAGCCAGGTGCATCAGGTGTTCGTTGACCTCCACGCCGAATACGCTGTCGCTTAGTTCGATGGAGCCAACATTATTGCCTTGCATATTGTAAACAGATACGTTTGCCATCTGTGTGTTCCTCCTTTCTCATAAAAGCGTCAGGCTTTTACTGTTTCTTTCAGCGTCACTAAGGATTTCCTGGGCCCGGGAACCGCGCCCTTAATGAGGATTACGTTGTTCTCTGCATCCACGCGCACAACCTCCAGATTCTGGATGGTCACCTGTACGTTGCCCATATGGCCGGGCATGGTCTTGCCCTTGAATACGCGGCCGGGCGTCGTGGCGGAACCGTTGGAACCCTGATGACGATGATACTTGGAACCGTGAGCCATAGGCCCTCTGTGCTGGCCGAAGCGCTTGATGGCGCCCTGGAAGCCTTTGCCCTTGGAAATGGCTGTGGCATCTACCTTGTCGCCAGCCGCAAAAATATCCACCTTGATCTCGTCCGCCGGCTTGTAATCGGCGCTGTTCTCAAAGCGGAACTCCCGCACGTATCTCTTGTAGGACACGCCGGCCTTTTTAAAATGACCCTGCAGGGGCTTGTTTACCAGCTTCTCCCTCTTGTCAACGAAACCGACCTGTACCGCCTCGTAGCCGTCGTTCTCAACCGTCTTTACCTGTGTCACGACGCAGGGACCGGCCTGTAAAACGGTAACGGGGGTTAAGATACCCTCTTCGTTGAAGATCTGAGTCATACCAACTTTTGTTGCTAAGATCGCTTTCTTCATTGTTTTACCTCCTGTTAATCTACAGCGGATTGCTCTCGCAATCATCCTAGTTCAGCAAGACATAAGTGGAACAAATGGTTTGTTGCTTCTATATCTAAGCATCCAGGATTTTTGAATGGTGTGGTGCCGGAAACCCGTTTCTCTTAAAAAAAAGTTTCCTGCGAAAATCTCTCTTCGGGCTTATTTCATCTTGATATCGATGTACACGCCGGCCGGCATTTCCAGTCTCGACAGCGCATCGACCGTTTTCTGAGTGGGAGCGATGATGTCGATCAGTCTCTTGTGAGTTCTCTGCTCGAACTGCTCGCGGGAGTCCTTATACTTGTGGACCGCTCTCAGAATCGTGACTACTTCCTTCTTCGTCGGCAGCGGTACGGGGCCGCTCACCTTGGAACCAGTCTTTTTTACGGTGTCGATGATCTTGGCCGCGGACTGATCCACCAGCTTGTGGTCATAGGCCTTCAGGGTGATTCTCATTACTTGATTTGCCATAAAAAAAGTCGCCTCCTTTTCGCACTTATGTTTGAAGTACGACAAGCGGTGACTGTACACTCTCCCGTGTGTGTCCTAAACGCACACGTCGTTTCTGCGCATCGGCAGACGGTTTCTGAATTTGTACAGTGACTTGTCGTCAGTTTCCTAACTTGACATTCGCTCCACGGAAAAACCTGCGGCGGTCTATGGCGCGACCGGGCAGCAACCTCACGCTTCTTCGCTATCAATGTCACAGCATGAATCAGTATAACCGATGCGGGTGCATTTTGCAAGGGGAAATTTACTTATTTTTAAGAAAATTTTTGTATTTTTTGAAAAACATAGGGATGGGGATGCGGCAGGCACGCGCAGAGGAAGGGGTCGGACAGGGGCGGCGGGCACACCTTAACGCCCGCCGCCCCTGTCCGACCCCTTCCCCTGCGCTGGGCTGGCGCTTTGTCATGCCTAGCTCTGTTATATAAGAGACTGGGTTAATAACCTATTAGTAGCCTAGGGCTTTGCCGACTTCGCGGCCGCTTAAGTATCCGGAGACCATGCCCCAGCCGTTATTGGCGCCGCCGTAGGTTACGTAGGGCTTTTTCTCGGTGAAGAGTACGCCCATGCTGTCGGTGCCGACCGCATACAGGCCTTCGATCGGTGTCTCTCCATCGTCTTTTAGTACCTGGAAGTGCTCGTTGATATCCAGCGCGCCGCATGTGCCGTAACAGTAGGACGCCATGATTACGCAGTAGTAGGGGCCGTCGCCAATCGCGTCCAGCAGTTCGGCCGGCTTGCCGAATTCTTCGTCCGTACCGTTTGCACAATAGCTGTTATAATCTTCTACGGTCTTTGTTAGTACGGCCGGGTCCATGCCCATTTTTTCTGCCAGTTCTTCGATCGTATCCGCTTTTACTACGATTCCGGCTTCCTCAGCTGCCGCCAGAACTTCGTGCGCATTGGGAATCGGCGTGCCGATCGGAATCTGTGAACCATAGCTTAAAAACTCGGAGGACGGGCCGGAACGGTCGGTATCAAAGCCTTCGTTCACCAGCTTTTCTACCTGGCTCTCACTCCAGATGCTGTAGTAATTCGGTCCGAAAATCCAGGGGCCCAGGAACGATACCTGCGTCTCGGAAATGCAGCGCCGGCCGGCGGCATCTACCGCCAGGCTGTCGGCCGACCAGCCCATATTCGCCGGCAGGTCGCCCTCCGACCACATCGCGGGACGGCCGGTAATCTTACCCAGTTCTCCCTCCAGCGCATGTACTTCAAACTGGCCGGTCAGCCAGGACATTGTGCCGGAATTATGTACCTCCGGAGGAATGCTCTCATTGTAAAGCCCGGCGCCGATCGCCATCGCGGCCTCGATCATTTTGCCGTCGTTTTGTTTGGAACCCAGATGCATCCAAACGCCCTGCAGCGGGTAGTAATCGTTGCGCAGCAATGTTTCCTCCATCTGCGGATTTCCGGCAAAGCCGCCGGTCGCCAGGATAACCGCCTTGGCATGGATCGTATATTCCGTGCCGTCGGCCAGATTTCTGGCTTTTACGCCGGTGACGGTATTCGTGGCTTCGTCGTAAATCAGCTCGTAGCCTTCGGTCTCCAGAAGATAGGTCCCGCCCAGCGCCTGGAAATCCTCGTACAGCCCGTCAAAATAGCGCCCGATCGCATCTTTATTATACATGATATCGTTGGGCAGCCACTGATATTTGGTCACGTAGACATCGCTCTCGGTAAAGCCGGTCTGCGGTTCTGCAAAGCCTACGTTATGATCGTATACCAGCCAGTCCAGGACTTCGCCCGACTCATGAATCATCCGCGATACAATTTCTTCTTTGGCATCGCCCTCCGTATACTCCAGCCAGGCATTTAGCATCACCTCTGCGTCGGTATAGTCCTCGCCGCCGTTATGCTCTTCCTGGAAGCGCGGCGGATTTACAAACAAGCCCTCCGAAGTAATCGAAGAAGTCCCGCCGTACTTGCCGGCCTTGTCAATCGCCAGTACCTGTGCGCCGGTCTCTGCCGCCGAAAGCGCCGCCGTCGTGCCGGAACCGCCCATACCGACGACCAGGACTTCCGTCTCAAGGGTCTGCTGGCCGCCGTCCTTCGGCGGATCTACATAAAAATTGGAAATAGCGGAGGCTTCGCTGCCGCCGGCCGCCAGCGCTTCGGCCAGAGCTTTCTCCGCCGCCGCCTTGATCGCGTTGCTCGAAACCGTAGCGCCGCAGATTGCGTCCACGCTGACCGACTGATGTTCAATCATACGCGGAATCATATTGTCGATCGCAGACTGCAGAATCGTGCAGGTATCCGAGGTATTTTCCGTATCCACCGTAATCGTTTCAATCGCCGTCTCCGATACGGTCACCGTCACGTTCAGGCCGTCGCCCGGACGATAGCTCTCCGAATACGCCGTATAACTGCCGGGCGCCATCTTCACAGCCCCTGCTGTCTCTCCTTTTGCCTGCGCGATACAGTCGGCTGCCGCCGTCTTGACCGCCTTTGTCGAATAACTGGCTGTGGATACGCCGTCCACCTCCGCGCTCTGTGCCTCCAGGATCTGCGCCGGCATCTCCTCGATTGCAGCCGATCCGATTCCTGCCGTCTCACCGTCGCCTGTGATGGTCACCTCCGCAATGCGGTCGGCTTCAAACGTCATCGTCACCGTCACATCCCCGCCGTACCCTTTGGCCGTTGCCGTATACGTGCCGGGCGTGTACATTCCTGCTGCCGCCTCCGTCTGTACCGCCGTTTCCGCCGGAGATTTTGTCGTCTCAGTCTCCTGCGGCGCTTCCGTCGCAGAGACCGTCGTTTCTGCCGCCGCGCCGCAGGCGCCCAGCGACAGCACCATGCACGCAATCAAAAGCGCGCTGAGCCATTTGTTTCTCTCTTTCATTGCCTTTCTCTCCCTTTCTTTCTTTTTCCTGTCCATGCTTTCCAAGCATATCCGGGTGTCTTTATTATAATAGAAGAAATTCGGGAAGAGAAATAAAAAAATGTGAAGAGCTTATCACAAATATTGATATGTCATTATCGAGTCAATGCCGCGGCGCCTTTGATGGAGGATAACGCCGCAGACAGAAATTCAGGCAGGTCATTTGTCGAGATGTACATGTGTTGTCGCGCCGGTCCTTTCGTTTATGCCAAAATATCGGTCTGCGAGCTCTAAAAAACTCCGCATCGGCTCGCCTTGTTCTCCGCTCTTCCAGGAAATGCACAGTGGGACTGTTTTCAGATGATCGAGAATATCCAAAAATGCCAGATCCGACAGCCGGCTCTCATCGCAGAGTCTTTCCGCCCAAATGGCAATCCCATAGCCGCTGCGTATCAGCAGCTCGCCGCTGGTGTGATCGCAGATCTCGCCGTAGCGCTTTAAAAACACGCCCTTTTCCGCCATCTGAATTTCCCGCTCTTCCATGCTTTTTTCATCGAAAAAAATAAACGGCTCGTCCTTTACCTGTGCCAGATACACCTGCTTGTACCCGGCCAGCGGATGCTCCTTTGATACCACCAGCTTCAGCTTCTCTTCCCCCAATATCCGGGTACACAGCCAGGGCAGCGTATCATAAAAGCCGCTGTGCAGCGAAAAGCCAAAATCCGTCTCCTCATTTTCCAATGCTTCGATCAATTCTTCCTGGGTCTGCTGGTACAAAAGCACTTTGATCTGCGGATGTCCGGCCCGATATATCTTTAAAAGCGCCGCCAGATCCCGCTTCACTAGTTCCCCATGATAACCGATGCGCAGCATGCTCTCATAACCGGCCGCACAGCTGCGGGCCTGTCTCACAGCCTGTTCCGCCCGGGCCAGCACCGTCTTTGCCTCCCGCAAAAACGCCTCGCCCGCCGGTGTCAGGCGCACCATGCGGCGGTTGCGCTCAAAGAGTTTTGTACCGATCTCGTTTTCCAGATTGGCAATCTGCTGTGTCATTGCCGTCTGTACGATACAGCATTCCTTTGCCGCCTTGGTAAAATTCAGGTGTTCGGCGGCGCTGAGAAAATATCTAAGCTGGCGAATTTCCATTGGCGGCCTCCTGCTTTTAAACGGTTTGCTCTGTCTTGTCCCACGCCTGAATCCGGCATGAATGTTTTTTATCTTCCTTATTATAGTTGATGCCTGCTAGCAGGAGGCTGCCTTGGTACTCTTTCAGAGCTTCCGGGTATTGCCGATTTTGAATCTGTGCAAGCGCACCTTCGACAGAGCCGTTGTATTTCAGTTCTACCACCATTGCCGGTTTCGAAGAATGACGGCGCGGCAGGAACACCAGGTCTGCATACCCTTTTCCTGACGGCAGTTCGCGGATCACCGTATATTCATTTACCGCATTATAATACGCCAGCGCAATCACACAGCTTAAAGCATTTTCGTCATTATACTGCAAAATCGACGTATTCTGCTGGTGTACCCGCTCCACTCCTTTTGCGACCGCATCTCCGTCCTGGTTCCAGGTCGCTCTCAGCAGCTGGTCCGAATCCCGGATGGCCTGAATGACCGGCGTCCAGTCTGTCCCCTCTATGGCATTGGCAAACGCGGAGCGCACCTCTTCATTCGGTACGTAGGCTTCTTTGGAACGGGCATCATATGCCAGATAGCCCAGATGGATCAATACCGTCAGGGCGTCGTCCCGGCTCTGAAAGCTGGTCATGTCGTTTTGAAAGGTTCTTACATTCACCGGACATCGCCCACCGGCCAGCATCTGCACGATACAGTCCCTAAGACCGTCAAAGTTCATGCTGATGTAGTCTCTCAGCGATTCATAGGACACCGTATTGGTCCAATAATAGTCGAACTCCCCGTCCAGCATTGCATTGACAACGGCATTGGGATTATAGACATGCTCCACTTGCGGAAACGCATACCCGTCATACCAGCGGGCCGCCTCCTCAAAATCCATGTGATACGTTTCACAAAGAGCCCGCACCTCTTTTTCCGTAAAGCCAATATACGGCGCAAGCCGTTTGGGGTTTAACATCGTAAATTCTTTAAAATTGTTCAGGGCCGACTCGCTTTTATATCTTTTAATCGGCAGGATGCCCGTAAGATAGGCAAGCTTTATAAAATCCTTTGACCGCTCCCCCTTAAAAAGCCCGCGAAGCAACCGGATATAATCCTGCTGGCCCTGTTCGTCAAACCGCTCTTCCCGAAATATCGCATCCCATTCGTCGATGATAATCACAAAACCTGCCCCGGTCGCCGCCTGCACGGCCGACAGAGCGAGCGGTAGTTCCCGGATCTCCTCCTCCACGACACCCGGATAGATGGTTCTCAACTCGTCGATTACACATTTCTGCAGGAACGATACGGTCCGGGCACTATCCTTTTTCTGCACCAACAGATAAGCGATATCCAGATGAATCACATCGTACCGGTTCAGGTGTTCCTCAAAGGAAGGGCTGTCTGCTATCTCCAGATCCGCAAACAGCTCTCTTGAGTCGCAGCCCTTTCCGTAATAAGCAGCCATCATCCCCGCAGCCATGGTCTTGCCGAAGCGCCGCGGCCGGCTGTTGCAGATGTAGCATTGCTCTGTATCCAGTACTTCATTCGTAAATGCAAGAAGCCCTGTTTTGTCAACATATATCTGCGATTTTCTTGCTCTGGCAAAACTTCCCTTCCCGCGATTTACATAAATCCCCATTATATCCTTCCTCCTCTGCCCATGTCCGCCTGCGCGCACATAGGCAATGGATTTACCGTTGCCGTCAATGGTTACACAAACGATCCTTGTTTTTATTTTACTACATTTATCAGGCAGTTGTAAACATTGTTTTGTTTCAAAAGAAAACTTCCAAAGAAAGCAAAAACCGCTTTACACAAAATCTCATTCTTTGCTATAATTAAAGCAGCATGCAAACCTTATAGAAAGAAAGCAGGTGAAACGATGCCTAATGGAGCTGAAATTATCAAAGACTATGTTTCTGAATTTTCCCGGCTGCAAAATTGGATGCTTGCCATAAAAGACAAGGATCCCGTTACCTACGATTCCATGCACGACAGGTATCTTGAATTAAAGGTTACTTTGTCAAGCCTGGGCGTCAACCTCACAGAACTTGACAAAGTAAAAAGCTGAGAGCCTGCACGCCCTTGTTTAGCTCATTACCCGCATAAAATAATAGCAATGGCTGCGCCGATTATTTTTTCATCTGTGCAGCCATTGTTATTTCATTCCGGCAGCATTGCCCTGGCCGGATTATATCTAGTCCGGACAGCATGCTGCCCTTCTTTTGCTTTTACATACAAAACATCACAAACCGCAAAACATCCATGTAATCGCCCGCCTCAAATGCCACGGACTTGGCCCCGGTGCGCACCGCGCCCGGATAAAAGGAAGCCGTATAGGCCTTCTTATGCTCCCGATAGCAGATCTCCATCGAAAAATGCTCCGGCAGGGCGATCCGCCCGTCCAGGGGTTCCCCGGCTTCCTGCTGTTGCCTAAACCGCCGGATCGCCTGCTCCATCTGTCCCCGGATCTGCTCCGTTGCTTCCTGCGGATGCAGTCCGACCGAACCGCCGCCCAGGCCCTCGCTGGTAGCCACTGTCGTGATCCCCGGGCAGAATTCGCGCGCCATCTCGCAGACCATCCGATCCCCGCTGATAAACACGACCGGCACCCCCAGATAGGCCGCGTACATGGCATTGATCGTAAATTCGCTGCAGGGCATCCCGTTTAAAACGGCCTTCTCAACCCCCAAGTTCATTGTGTGGGCCAGCGGGTTGCCCGTGCTGCCGGCGCAGGTGTGATAACCGGTCATCGCCGCCGCCTGAAAGGTCGTGTCCAGCCCGTCCATCATGCTGGCCGGCCCGCCGGTCCAGCCACGCAGCAGGCGCACCGGCCGCGGCATGGCCGCCGGGTTTAAATTGCGGGCCGAATCATGGGCATCCCGCACCAGTATCTCCGCCACGCCGCCCGCCAGCGCACCCTCGCAGGCCGCCGCGACCTCCTTTGTCATCTGGCCGGCAAAGTAAGCATACTGGTCGCCCGGCTCCGTCTCCTTCCAGTTTACAACACCCGCGGTCCCTTCAATATCCGCACTGATAAACAGCTTCATGCCTTCTTCTCCACAAAATACGTCTCAATGGTATCCGCCACTTCTTTAAGCGGATTCTCCTCCAGATACTCGATGCGGCCGGCATCGCAGGCTTCGGCGATCTTCGGATCGATCGGCAGACGTCCCAGCACCGTGAGGCCATGCTCCTTTGCTACCTCTTCGATATGGCTCTCGCCGAAAATCTGATAGTCTTTTCCGTTATCCGGGCAGCGGAAGTACGACATGTTCTCCACCAGGCCCAGGATCGGAATATGCATCATCTCCGCCATTTTCACCGCCTTGCCGACAATCATCGACACCAGCTCCTGCGGCGAGGTCACAATGATAATCCCGTCCACCGGCAGAGACTGAAAGACCGTAAGCGGCACATCGCCGGTCCCCGGCGGCATATCCACAAACAAGTAATCCTCATCCTCCCAGATTACATCGGTCCAGAACTGCTTCACGGCATTGGCGATCAGCGCGCCGCGCCATACGACCGGATCGGTCTCGTTTTGCAGCAACAGGTTGACCGACATGACATCGATCCCGGTCGCGCTCTGCGCCGGAAAGATACCGTCGTCGTTGCCCAGCGCTTTTTCATGGATGCCAAAGGCTTTGGGGATCGACGGTCCCGTGATATCGGCGTCCAGAATCCCTACGTTGTTGCCCAGCTCCTTCATCGCGCAGGCCATCAGCGACGTGACCAGGGATTTGCCCACGCCCCCCTTGCCGCTGACAATGCCGACTACCCTCTTTATCTTACTCCACTTATGGGGCGCCGCGCTAAAATCCGGCGCTCCTTCCCGTTCTGCACAGCTGGCATTGCAGCTGCCGCAATCATGGCTGCATTCGCTCATTGAACTAACTCCCTTCCTGCAAAATTTTCAGAGCATACCACGCTTCGGCACGGCGGCCGTCCCGGGCTGCATTTTCCAAATCTAGCAGTATTATAGCCGTTTTCCGGGCCTCGGTCAAGGGGAGCGATAAAACCTCCGGCTGCAATTTCTTCTTTTCCCATAGCTATTCTTTTTCAACTTTTTCTTGCCTTCCTGCCGCCGGCCATGTTATAGTATACATAAATTCCAAGGCAACGCGAACCGGACAGATAAAACACCGTCAAGGTGCATAAAACTTCCTCAAACACTGTATAACGAAAGGAACTTGCATGCTCAGAATTCTCCTCTGCGACGACGACCCCTTCTTTCTGTCTCTTGAAAGCAGCCGGCTTTCACGCATCATTGCCGCCGATCATCTGAATGCCGCCGTCGTCTGCCAGGCCAGTTCTGCCGGCGAAGCTCTTACCTTTATAAAAAATAATCCCGGCGTGGATCTGGTCTTTCTCGATCTGGATTTTGGCCGAGGGCTGCCAAACGGTATGGATCTTGGCACGCTTTTGCAGGCGCGGGAACCGGGCTGTCGCATTGTGTTCACGACGAATCACCAGGAAATGGCGATGGATGTCCTGAAAAACGGACTTTCGCCCTTTGGTTTCCTGGAAAAAGGGACGGATGTCGGACCGCTTACGGCCGGCCTGCGGCGCTATCTGCGCATGGCGGTTCGTGCCAGTGAGAACCAGACACAGCCGGAAGCCATTATTTCGCTTACCGTCGGCGCCGGCGAGATCATCGAACTGCGCTTATGCGATATTCTCTACCTGGAAGCAGAAAAGAGTATTTCCCACGGTATTACCTATCACACTATAAACGGCTCACAGATTACGATCCTGGGTTCCTTAGATGCCGAGCGCGCACGGCTGGGCGACGGTTTCCTGCGGGTCCACCGCTCTTTTTTAGTCGCCAAACACCACATTCTTGCTCTAAAGGATCATGCCCTGATTTTGTCCGGACAGCAGGAAATCCCTTGTTCTCTGCGGATGCGCACGGAGGTAAAGCGATGGATCCATCAAAGGTAAATATAACAAAAAAACAGGCTCTGTCCGTTGCCGTGCTGCTTCTTGTATACGTGACGGCTTCCTATATCTTTTGGCAGCGCCGTCCGTTCCATACCAGTATGGGCATCGAGCTCACCGCGGTCCTGCTTTTGACCCTGCTCCCCGCCCTTTTACACCAGGTTCCCTTGAGCCGGTTCTCCTACCTTTTGCTGGGGCCGCTTTTAGCGATCGAGGCGCTGTCCCTGTATTCGTATGTCGCCCATATGGCAACGCTTACCTTGTTCCTTTTATTCGATATGGGCCTTCTGCTTTTCCTGCAGTCCGGCCGCCTGCGCCCTTACTTTGCAAAGCTGTCTGCCGCCGGGCTGACCGCCGGCTTTTTTCTGCTTGGATATAACGTCTTTTCCCATTGGCTGACGCCGATTTACTATACCCTTGGCCGCCGGTTCCATCTGGATCCCGTGCAAAAATCGCTGCTGCTAGCCGGAACCGGTCTCGTTTTCCTACTCCTTTATGTCCTTTGCCTAAAGCTTCTCGCCCGGGTATTTCGGCGCTGGCTGGAGCACTTTTCCCTCCTTTCACGGCGGTTTTACGAGCTCGGTCCCTTTGTTCTGATCCTAGTCATCCTTACGATCCTCTTCTGGCATGTTCTGGAATACCGTCTGTTTCTCACCGACGTATACGACCATCTTCCTTACTTTGTGGCGGTCATTCCCTTTTTCTTTTTCTTTATGAATCTTGCCTACCTTCTTCTGTTGCTTAAAACTTTGTCCCTCCGCGAAAAAATGCAGCTGGCCGAAGAGGATAAAAGTCTGCTTTCCGCCTACAACTCCGAGCTGGAAAACACGCTTGACAGCCTGCATGAAATCCGTCACGACTCCAAAAACCTGCTCCTTACGATGGCCGGTTTTGTGGAACAAAGTAATAACGCCGCCATGAAGGAATTCTATCAAAAAAATATTGTTCCCTTCATGCATGACGCCCTGATTCGCAATGAACTGCAAAGCAAGCTAAAGCTTCTGCGGGACGACTGTCTTAAATCCTTTCTTTATTATAAGATTCTCGAAAAAACCAACCAAGGCGTCCCGGTCCGATTTTCCCTTGCTTCCCCCATGTGCCTGCAAATCGGATACGGAGATATGATCCGTCTCTTAGGCATTTTCATTGACAACGCCGCGGAGGAAGCCCTGCAAATCAGGGGCGGAATTTCTCTGGACATTGACGAAACAGAAAAAGAGCTGCGGATTCGCATTGCCAACGACGTCCGCCCCGACATCCGTTCCCGCGGTATCGTTCCCGGAACAACCGACAAAGGACTCGGGCGCGGCCAGGGCCTGCTGATCGCCGGTAAAATCCTTCGTCGTTATCCCAACCTGTTTCTAAACTCCTATTTTACCGAAGAAGGCTTTGTACAGTGCCTGGTGCTTTTAAAAGACCGATAGTGTCTTGACTACGCATAATCGGACAATCCCCCGCTAAGCTTGCCTGAGTGAAACGATTTCTGCCCGAACGAAGCAGAAGCACACCCCTTGGGGCATGGATTCTTCCTTTGGGGCAAAATACTTGCCCTTCTTATTTTTTTGCCCTAAAATCCACTTATGTAAATCAATCCCCTGTTTTGTAATTGCTCACAGCCCCCTGTGAACACGGGTAACGGAGAGAAAGGAGGCCCAATTATTTCTATGAAGCTACGAACCGTTCTTGCCATAATCTGCGCACGGCTTGTCCATACGGCCATCTGCTTTTTTCATCTGGGCAACGGCGCTTCTCTGCCCGGCGCCCTGGCCCGGCGGATCGACCCGGATATTCTTTCGACCCTCGCACCTATGATAAAAGAAAAACGCATCGTCGTTACCGGCACCAACGGAAAAACCACGACCACTCGCTTTCTCTGCCAGGCACTGCGCGCCGAAGGCAAAACGGTTCTCAGCAACGAAACCGGCGCCAATCTCCTAAACGGCATTGTTTCCGCCTTCGTCCTGAACGCCCGGCCCGGGCGCTCCCTGCCCGACTATGCCTGCATAGAGGTGGACGAGCTGGCGGCCCGTCGGATTTTTCCCCTGCTGTCCCCGGACTGTATCGTGCTTACGAATATATTCCGCGATCAGCTTGACCGTTTCGGCGAGGTCGAGCAAACCTGCGAAGAACTCCAAAAAGCCGCCTCACAAGTCCCCCATGCCGTGCTGGTCGCAAACTGTGACGACGCCCTGGCTGCGGCCGTCCTGGCCGAATGCCCCAACCCGTCGGTCACCTACGGAATACCCGAACCGGCCTTTCAGCGCGCCCATCAGCCGCTCAGCCGCGAAGGCGTATTCTGCCCCTTCTGCGGAGAACGGCTGCACTATGATTTTTTCCAGTACGGCCAGCTGGGCGTTTACCGCTGCCCCACATGCGCATGGCAACGGCCAACGCCCGATTACATTCTTTCCCAGGTGCAGGCACACAATGGCCAATACCGCTTCCGCCTGGGCCGACACCAGCATACCGTTCCCGCCCGCGCCGCCCTCCTGGCCCCCTACAATCTCTATAATATCTTAGCCGCCTACGCCGCCCTGCAAGCCCTAAAGGCCCCGTCTGCCCGCTTTACCGCTCTGGCCGGGCGCTTTGACTTTACCAACCGGCGAGAGGAAACCTTCCACATCAATCAAGCCCGCATACAGCTCCACCTGGCCAAAAACCCCATCGGTTTTCAGCAAAAATTAGCCTTGCTCCAAGCAGACCCCCAGCCCAAGGACCTGATCCTCGTGATTAACGACGCCCCGCCGGACGGTCGGGACATATCCTGGCTCTGGGACGTAGATTTCCAGCTCCTGGCCGACTCCCATTTACTCTCACTCGTCTCAGCCGGCAGCCGCCGCCTGGATATGGCTCTGCGTCTGAAATACGAAAATATCCCCTGCGAAACAACCACCCAAATCCGCTCTTCCCTCAGACGGCTGACTACCCAGGGAACTAAAAACCTCTATATCCTTGTCAACTACTCCGGCCTGAAGCCAATACATCAAATGCTACGCGCCTGGCAACGCCGCCAAACCAAAAAGAAAGGAGTTTCGCTATGAACCTTACCCTCGGCTATCTCTACCCCGATCTTCTAAACCTCTATGGCGACCGCGGCAATCTCTGCTGCCTCCAAAAACGCCTGAACTGGCGCGGCATCGACACAAAGCTTTTGTCCCTGGCACCCGGCCAGCCAATCGATTTTTCCCAGCTGGACCTGCTCCTTTTTGGCGGCGGCTCCGACCGGGAAATGGAGCTGGCCTGCCGGACACTCCCCGCCCTCCGCCCGGACCTCAAAGCCTGGATCGAGGACGGCGGCGTCCTTTTAGCCGTCTGCGGCGGCTACCAGCTCCTGGGCGCCTGTTACCCGCCCGGCAAATCCTGGGATACCCTGCGGATCCTTGACATCTATACTCAATGGGAACCCCGGCGCCTGGTGCAGGACACAGTCATCGACAGCCCCTTTTTCTCCTCGCCCATCACCGGCTTTGAAAACCACGCCGGCCGCACCTACATCGGAGATTACGCTCCCCTGGGACAAGTCCGCAGCGGCTATGGAAATACCGGCTCCCACGGCTATGAAGGGCTTCTGTACAAAAACCTTCTCGCGACCTATCTCCACGGCCCTCTCCTGCCCAAAAACCCGGAAATCTGCGACTATTTGCTCACGAGAGCCCTGGAACGAAAATACGGAAACGGCATCCGCCTAAAGCCCCTTTCGGACGAACCGGAGCATCAGGCAAATGCCTATATGGTACGGCGTTCCCGCCGCCGTTTCCCGCGTTAGCACACCAACTTTAACACCGCTCACAAAACACAACAGCTCCTGCGTCGGCTTACAATCGTTTTACCCGCAGCAGCCTGCCCCACAGCACCAGCGTCACCGCCGCCACCGCCAGACACTCCGCTACACCGATCATCCACAGCGGATACTGCTGCCATTTCACCGCCGCAAAGGCCAGCCCCACGCCAATCGCCAGGCCGCCCAGCACACCGCACATGGACGAAGCGCTCTGTTTCACGACCTGTATCTGATTTTTCCACTCATAGACAGGAAATTTCAGATTAACCCAGATCCCGCCTACCGAAGTCAAACACACCACTGCTGCCGACAGCGCCAGCATCGCCAGTGCATCCGCCGCCGCCGGCTTTGTCCCCACCCATAAAAACAAGCAGCTAAGCAGCGCGCCCGGCAGCCCTACCGTCAAATTCACCAGAATTTTCGCCAAAAACACCTCCCGCAACCCCACCGGCAGCGATTTAAGGATCCATAACCGATCCCCTTCCAATGACAGCGAGACACAGGCCGTATTACTCATCGGCAGGATCACCACCGGAATAAACAAAACGAGCCGTGAAAACCAACTCTCCAATCCCGGCATATTCGTCACTCCCAAAAGCGTCTCCGGCCCCATAAAACACAGTACCGCCGAAGCCGCCACCGCCATCAGCATACCAATCCCCATATTCAGCACATAGATCGGCGAAGAGAGAAATCCTCTCCACTCCTTCTGATACAGCGCAGCCAGCGCCGAACGGCTCCCCAGCCGCCCCACCTTATATTCCCGCGAAGCCCCGTGCACGGTCAAACCATTCTGTATCCTCTGATACATTGCCGACAACCCAAAGGCAAACACCAGATAGATTCCAAACGAAGCCCCCACAAACGCCGCAAACGAAACCGCGCTCCCCTCCGACACTGCCCGTCCGAACCAGCCGGCCGGCGGATACACCCGTGTCAGGATGGCCGCCATCTGGTCCCCCAGCGCCGCCACCGTCGCCACGCTCACCGAGTCCTCCATCCGCCCCACCTGCATCGTCAGCACCAAAACACCGAACGTCAGCACCAGCGATATCACGATCGTTACCACATTGCTGTAGCGAAAACGCGAGGACACCGCGGCCACCAACGCCGCCGCCAGCGAAGCCACCGTCGTCGGGATCAAGCTCGCAAGCAGCGCCCCCAAAACCCAAAATACCCACGTTGCCATTCCGTCCGCATATGGAGCATATGCAATCCCCATTGCCGCCATCACTCCCACCGACAGCGCCATATTAAACAAATACATCACCACAAAACGACTGCTGATCACAAGCACTGTCGGAACTGGCAGCGCCGTCAAAAGCTCATAATCCCGGCAGCCAAACAACACGCCGTTGGCCTTCAAAAACGTAAAAAAGATCGTCACCAGACTCCCCAGCGTAATCGCATACAGCGGAATCAGCCGCGACAGCCCAATCATCCCCAGCCCCGCCGCCAGCATATAGCAATACCATAAAAGCATGGCCGCCAGCCCTACATAAAGCACTCCCAGCGCCCAAAAACGCAAAAGCCCCTTACCCTTCTGCCGGCCAAACGGCAGAACACCCAGAAGCTGCACCCTCAAAAGCCAGCCAAATTGCCTACTCATGCTCCGTCACCTCCATAAACAGCTCCTCCAGCGAATGATCGCGCACGAGCCTTTCCATATCCCCGTCCACAACCAGCCGTCCCCCACGAATGATCGCCACCTTATTACAAAGCTTCTGCGCCACCTCCAGCACATGCGTCGAAAAAAAGATCGCGCTCCCCCGACCGCACAGCTCACGCATGATTTCCTTCAAAGTCAAGCTGGCCTTGGGGTCAAGTCCTACAAAGGGTTCATCCAGCACGATCAGCCGCGGTTCGTGTACAAGAGCCGAAAGAATCGCCACCTTTTGACGCATGCCGTGAGAATAAGAACCGATGGAATCCCCCAGAGCCCCCACAATTTCCAGACGCTCCCCGTATTCCCGAATCCGCTGTTCTTTTTCCCTGGCCGGCACTCCAAATACGTCGGCGATAAAATTCAGGTACTGGATCCCGCTTAAATGCTCATACAGATCGGGGTTATCCGGGATGTAGGCCGTAACCTGCTTGCAGGCCAACGGCTCTTTTTTCACGTCGTGACCGTCGATGCGGATCTCCCCCGCATCAAAATCCAGCACTCCCACAACCGATTTAATCGTCGTACTCTTCCCCGCGCCATTGTGGCCGATAAAACCATAGATGTCGCCGTCGGATACGGTCAGCGACAGGCCGTCTACTGCCTTTTTACCGTTTTTATAGACTTTCGTTAAATTCCTGATTTCCAGCATGGTTGTTCCTCCGTTTCGGTTGTTGACATTTAGATTCATGTCTAAATATAGGATAGCATATTTTTAGGAAAATGCAAGGGTTATTTAGAAAATTATCTAAATGTGGGGTGGGGGCGAAAGGGACGCCAGTAATCGGGGGCGGGGGAGAGACTCCGATTGCTGGCTGTTACTTTGCACCTTTTCGTATGGTTGCTTTTGGGGATTGTTGCTAATGCTTTCCCGCTACCGCGGAGCGACCAGCCTCACACAAGCAAAACAAGGCTGCCACAAACGGTTCTAAAAGGCTGCTCCAAGTTCCCCCGCAGAATATGCGAACGAAGAAAGGAGACAGCCGGGCGACGCCGGTATGGGGTGAGCGCGGAGGGGCATGGATTCGGAGCCGGAATGTCTTTGGCTGTCGGGAGGCTGTGTTCATATAGGAATCGTGCTGTCTGAGCGCGCAGCGCGAGTTTGCACGATTCCTATATGGCCTTTAACAGCATCCCGACAGCCATTAGACATTCCAGGTTCCGAATCCTTAGCCCCAAAGCCTCACCCCATACCGGTGTCGCCCGGCGTGCCTTTCCCCCACCCTGTTGACGTCCCGCCCCAAACCCTCTATAATAAAACTTACCAAATAATTACACTCTCTCTAAAGAAAGGACTCTTTCCATGTGGATTTCCAATAACTGGACCGACTACGAAGTCATTGACTGCTCCGGCGGCGAAAAGCTGGAGCGCTGGGGCCGCTATCTGCTGATCCGGCCGGACCCGCAGGTGATTTGGAATACGCCCAAGACCCACCGCGGATGGAAACGCCCCAATGCCCACTACCACCGAAGCGAACGGGGCGGCGGACAATGGCAGTTTTTTGATCTTCCCGAGCAATGGAGCATTTCTTACAACAGCCTTGCTTTCCAGCTCAAACCTTTTAGCTTTAAGCACACCGGGCTCTTTCCGGAGCAGGCTGTCAACTGGGACTGGGTCTCCGAACGAATCCGGCAGGCGGCCCGGCCGACGGACCGGCCGGTTAAGGTCCTTAATCTTTTTGCCTACACCGGAGGCGCCACCCTGGCCGCGGCGGCGGCCGGCGCGGCGGTCACGCATGTGGATGCTTCCAAGGGCATGGTGACCTGGGCACGCGAAAATGCTAAGACCAGCGGTCTGGAGCAGGCCCCGATCCGCTGGATTGTCGATGATTGTATGAAATTTGTCGAGCGGGAACAGCGCAGGGGCAATGTCTACGACGGCATTATCATGGATCCGCCCTCCTACGGACGCGGTCCCAAGGGAGAAATCTGGAAGATTGAAGAGGCGATTCATCCTCTGATTCGCGCCTGCGCGGCTATCTTGAGTCCGCGGCCGCTCTTTTTTCTGATTAACTCTTATACGACCGGGCTGCAGCCGGCCGTGCTTTCTTACATGATGAATACCGAGCTGACCGCGCGCTTTGGCGGACAGGTCCAGGCTGAGGAGATCGGACTGCCGGTGCGCGAAAGCCGGCTGGCGCTGCCTTGCGGCTGCTCCGGACGGTGGGAAATATAAGCCGCCATTGGGTTTTGATTTTGACTGGCAGGTTTGAAATGGTTTCTGCCGGTTGGGTTTCTAACAGTATACGGCATAAAAATCCCCCGGTTTCGTGCTATTGCAGCACATGTGCCGGGGGAAATGTATGTTTGAGGTTTTAATTTCCGCTCTGTCCTTGGCGCGCTTTTTCCACGGCCACTACATTGGAGATATTTGCATACTCCGTTTTGTTGAAGGGAAGCTCTGCCTGCGCTTCAAATTCCCTTAATCCGATCGTCCCTTCGTACCACGAAAAGGCTCCGTACAGCTGATTCAAATCTTCATCGCCAAAGATCATTCCGTGGCGCGCGTAAATCTCATTGCGGAAAATTTTGCACATCACATCGGACAGCTTTTCTAACTCTTCTTGGGAGTATATTTTCTTTTCCGAATCAAAAATCGGTTCCGAAAACGCTTCCTCTCCTCGGCCGTTCGATGCGAGATAATCTAAAAGTTCGGCGGCAAATTCGCTCTTATTAAATGCTTCGCGATGTTCTTTTGGCGCCTCGATCTCGGGGCCCCCGCTGTTTGCGGAGGTTTCGCCTGCGGCCGTGTCGGTGCTTTCCGGCTCGCTTTGCGTCTCCGTCCGGCCGTCGTCCGTATCGTCGTCTTTTCCCGGCGATCCGGCTGATCCGGACTGCCCGCCGTTGTCCTCATCCCCGGTCGCGCTCTCGCTTTCTCGCGGTTTGTCGGTCTCGCCGCCGGTCTGCGAACCGTCGGTTTCGTTTCCGGTGTCTGCTCCGGTCACCGCCGATCCGTTTCCGGTGTCTGCTCCGGTCGCCGGCGATCCGTTTCCGGTATCCCCGTACTGGCCAAAGTCCACCTTGACTTCCGCTTTTCCACCGCCGAAAACACCGCAGCCGGCCAAGCCAAACGCCATTGCCAGCGTGCAGACGAATACTTTTAGCGGAAAAATCCTATTTTTGCAGGTTCTTTTTTTGTCTCTTTTCATCTCTTACGCTCCCTGTTTCAGTCGTGCGCCCATAAAGCGCCTTTCCATGTGCCGTATATGATACGCCGATGGTTCCTCGTCAAACCCATGTATCCGGCGTACTTACTTGTAGCATACCACATTTCCGGAGAAATATATGGAAAATCCCCTTACGGTTTTCTTACACGTTTGGAACAGGGAGCGCATCCTGCTTTTACATCAAAGGAGCAAACAGGCGCAGAACGGCATAGTAAAGCTGCCGTCTCAGCGAGATATTCTCCTTCTGATACTCCGTTATTTCGCGGCATTTTTCCAGCGTATCCAGAAAATCTTCTTTCACCTGCGATACGACTTGATTTTTATAATGAAGCGTGCCGCATTCAAAGTGAAGATACAGGCTGCGGTAATCAAAATTCACGGTCCCGACCGTCGCGATGCAGTCGTCGCATACCACGCATTTGGCATGAACGAATCCCGGCGTATACTCAAAAATTCGTACACCGTTGTCTAAAAGTTCCGGGTAATGCGAGCGCGTCAGCTGATACACCGTCTTTTTATCCGGTATCCCCGGCGTTATAATCCGCACATCCACGCCCCTCTTGGCCGCCAGACACAGGCTGGTCGTCATCTCATGATCCGTAATCAGGTAGGGCGTAAAGATGTATACATACTTTGTCGCCCCGTTAATCAGGTTCATATATACGTTTTCCGCCATTGTTTCTTCATCCAGCGGCGTATCGGCATAGGGAAGGACATAGCCGTCTCCGGCGAACTCTTGCGGATGCCATACCGACGGGCGGAAGGATTCCAGCTCCGCATCCGTTGGCCGAAACGCATTCCACATATGCAAAAACATCAGCGTCAGGCTCCATACCGCTTCGCCGCGCAGGATCAGGCCGCTGTCCTTCCAGTGGCCGTAAGGAGAATTGATATTGATATATTCGTCCGCCAGATTGATCCCGCCGGTAAAAGCCGTGTGTCCGTCAATCACCAGGATTTTGCGGTGATCGCGGTTATTCATAATCATCGACCAAAACGGCACAAAGGGATTGAAGCAGATGCATCGAATGCCGGCCTTCTCCATGGCACGGTAATAGCCGCCCGGCAGCTTGAAAAGGCTTCCCACATCGTCGTAGATGAAGCGTACATCCACGCCGGCCGCCGCTTTTTGCTTGAGAATTTCCAGCATGCTGTTCCACATCGTCCCCTCCTGGACAATGAAATATTCCAGGAAAATGTAATGCTCGGCTTTTTTTAGTTCTTCTAATATGACCGGGAAATTCAAATCACCCAGCGGGAAATACTCCGCCTGCGTATGGTCGTAGACCGGATAGCCCTGCTTTTCCAGATAAAAAAGCTGCCCGGCCAAATGAGGGTGCTCCCGACCGATCTGCTCCCGCAGCGCCTCGTTGTGCGGTACGTAAGGTTCTGTCAGCTGGCCGGCCTTTTCAAGCGCCCGCCGCATTTTCCGTTTAGGGCGCTTGCCGCCTACGGCCAAATACAAAAGCCCGCCAAACAGCGGAAATACCAGGATCGGCACAATCCAGGCCAGTTTCACCGACGGATTGCTCTTGCCGTTGATGATATAAGCTACCGCAAGCATACTCAAAAACAGAAAGAATATGGAAATCGGCACGGAATAACTCACAAGGCGCAGCAGCGCCATGCTAATCCAGCCCAGCTGCACAAAAAGCAGAACCGCTACAATCACAACGCGGCTGGTCAGCGCCTTCAGAATCTTCTTTAGTATTTTTTTCAATCTTTATATCCCTTTCCTTTGGTATTACAGCATTAGAAACTTATTAGATTCGTTTTATCCGGAACATTATACAAAACGGCTGTCCTCTCGTCCCTGTGATTTTGTACCGCTGCCATCTTACTTTCCTCTTGCGATTTCGTATAGCTGCCGAAGCTCTTGAATTTCGTAATCCACTCTCACATCGGTATGGTTTGGCGCATGCTCCGGGTTGTACCAGCAGGTCGCAAGCCCGGCCCCTTCTCCGCCCTTCATATCCGAACTCAGCGAATCTCCAATCATCAGGGCGCGCCCTTTATCAAAATCGGAAATGCGCGAGAAAACATAGTCGAAGTACTCTCTCTGCGGCTTCTGATACCCGGTTGTCTCCGAAACAAATACCCCCGACAAATAGGGCCGCAGGCCGCTTAATGTAAGACGGCTCTCCTGCGTGGCCTCCACGCCGTTGGTCAAAATATAGAGCCGGCAGTCACGGCTCAACTCACGGCAGACCTCCAGGGCCTGCGGCAACAGGAAACCGCCCTGTCCCAGTGCCCGCTGGTATTCCTCTTCAAAGCCGGTCAGCGCCTCCTCTATTCCCAGTTCGGCAAACAGGTTTCGAAAACGCCGCCTGAGGATCTGGTCCTTGGTGATGGCGCCCTCCTCAAAGGCCCGCCACAGGCGATGATTGATCGTATGGTACAGGGTATGGATTTCTTCATTATAAGTAAGACGGTACTGCCGGAAGGTTGCTTCCAGGGCATGGGCCTCGGTCTTTTTAAAATCGAGCAGGGTATCGTCGGCATCCAGTAGAAGGAGGGTGTATTTCATGTGGGGCTCCTTTGCAGTCTTTGCTTCCTTCACGCTTTATTCCTTTACATTTTTTCTTATAGCAGGCCATTCCATGTATATAAGAATTTCATCCTATACTGTCGTTATGCCACTCTATACTGATTTGACTCAATCTCTTTTAGGGCATTCTTGCCTGCCGCGTCAATGGGTTCTCTGTTATTATACAAGGGAAGTGAATGGGATTCAAGGGTAATGTTGTTTTATTAATCTTCCGTCAAATAACACAAAAAGGCAGATGGCCATCTGCCAGAAAAAACAATACATTTTTAGATGTTAAACTGCCCGATGCAGAAGGCCCGCCACTAACTTGGCCTGGTTTTGCGAGGCTCCGAATCATCCGCTTCCGACCACTGGCGCCATGATCTGATAATACAGGCGGGTTTCCGTCGGCTCTGGTTCCGTAGCTGCCACAGACATAAAATAAATATCGCCGGTTATGTGCAGGTCCTTTTCTTTCGCTGCGCGAAGCAGCGGAGCCACCGCCTCGCGCGTCCGGATTCGGTTTTTTTCCGCCTGCGCCGTTTCCATCGTACTTTTTAGCTGGATCAGCTCGTCGTCACCTTGATGCAGCAGACGGCTTACCTCGGCCAGAGGTATGCCATAGCTGTTCAATATTTTTATCATCCGCAAAAGCGGTACCTGCATAATCGGATACGTCCGGTAACCGTTTTCACTGTTTTTATGAAAGCGGATAATTCCTTTCTTTTCATAATAACGAAGACCCTCCGTAGACATTCCCGTTTCCCGGGCCACATCTTTACTGTAATATTCCATCTTTACTCCCTGTTTTGAACTCCTTTGCGTAAAACCGACCGTTTCTTCTGTGACTTTTACCGCGCTTTCCTCACAGAAAATGCCTTTTTAAATCGGCTCGCTGAACACCGCTTATCTTCTTTACAAATACATACGTTACTCCAAAGCGCCAGCCGACGCTCCAAACCGGGCACAGTTCTCGCCAGCGATCCGGCCAAATGCCAAACAATCTACAATTGCATTGCCGCCCAGGCGGTTGCCTCCATGGATTCCTCCCGTCACCTCACCCGCCGCATACAGGCCTGGTATAATCTCACCGGCTTCATTCAGGACCTGCGCTTCGGTATTGATCACCACACCGCCCATCGTATGGTGAACCGAGGGTGTTCTGGGAATTGCATACCAAGGGCCGTTTTCCATCCGAATGCTGAACAGCGCCCTGCCGTATTCATCTGTCACGGCGTTTGCTGCTACGTTGGCATTGTAGCGATCTATCTCGTCCTGCACCGTCGCATAATCCCAGCCTACCTTGCCGCACAGTTCTTCCAGCGTTTCTCCCACAATCACGTCGCCGGACTTTAAAAGCTCAGACAAAGGTACTCCGGACAAATCAAACGTATTTTCCGGATCCGTAATAACATCGCTGCTTTCCAGCATATAAAACAGCGCGTCACGGTTCTCTAAAGCTTCCGTAAAACAATTGATAAAACCGATCCCGGCTGTTTTTGCAGTTCTCTGCACTCATCGCTCACCGGCACTTCCTTCTGTGCCGCCTCAATCAGCGACGACGACGATTACCACATCCGCGCTCATCTCCTTTTCCGTTCCTCCGGTCTTTTGCGGCACTGTCTGAAGCTTTTGCAGGTCGCCGCCGGCCTGAGTCACGCAGTCGCTGACCGCCGACAGCATAGCACGGCTGGAAATCGTCGCTCCAGCTATAGTGTCCACTGCCAGAGACCGGGTCTGGTATGCCGCCTTAGCCCACCTCCAGCTTCAGGTTTAATTTCTCCAGAAGTTCTTTCTGTTCATCAGATGTCGCTGAAAGCAGGCTCCTCCCCGCAATACGCACAATATATATAGTCATAAGCGGCCGGATAGAGCAATTCGATCGCCCTCGAAAACCCGTATTCTTTTACAAGCGCCTCCGAGGAATTTACGTCCACCTTTTTTGAATTGCTCCGCTCAATCCCTTCCGGGGTAATCTTTCCAATATATGTGTCTACCGGGACAGGATTTTTCTTTCCCGGTACCCGTTTTGAGGAATGTTTATAGAGGTAATAATTATTACCGACTTTTTTTATGGTTGTCCCTTTCGTTTTTTGCTCCTGTACCCAATCCGGATATACTTTTTCCATCATAAGAACGCTCCTCGTATGAATATAATATATTCCTGCTTATGAATATATTATACTCTACTTGAAAGAAGCCAGTATTTTCGTTTGCATGAGTACAAATCCTAAACTGGCTTTTAATCAATGCTGTATTCAGTTGTTTATTTCTTTATGAAACAGCCCTATTAAAAGGCGGAACTGCTGCTCCGGACGCAAGCCTTGCAAAGCCCTGGCGACAATGCTATACTATGGATGAAGCTTGAATCCAAAGAGCCGGATATCTGCCACAATAAAGATCGGCAGATACCAATTCTCAAAATAAGCAGGGGGAGGGAGCTATATGGGCATTTATGTAAATCCAGGAAACACCGCTTTCCAGGAAGCAGTAAATTCCATGGTCTATGTTGACAAAAGTGCTTTGATTTTCTGCACCAACCGTGCCCTCAATACGAAGCAAAAAAACATGTGCATCAGTCGCCCCCGCCGTTTTGGCAAGTCTATGGCAGCCGATATGCTCTGCGCCTATTACAGTGCCGGTTGCGATTCCCGCGCTTTATTTTCCGGCCTCGCAATCGCATCTGACCAAACCTTTGAAGTTCATCTGAACCGACATTCCGTGATCCGTCTGGATATGCAGCGCTTTCTGGAAACAACACAAGATCTGGAGACGTTCATCTCACAGGTACAGTGCTGCGTAATCGCAGAGTTAGCACAAGTTTTTCCTCAATGCGTCCCTTTTCCTGCGAATAATCGCCTGAAAACGGTACTTGATGATATCTTCCGCCAAACCGGGAGCCGGTTTGTTTTTATCATAGACGAATGGGATCATGTTTTCCGGGTTGCGAGGGAATCTACGGAAAAACAAAAAGAATATCTGGACTTTCTGCGCGGCCTTTTTAAAGGAGCCGACTACGTCGAATTCGCTTATATGACCGGCATATTGCCAATCAAAAAATATGGGGAACATTCCGCCATCAATATGTTTGATGAGTATTCTATGATTGACCCCAAAAATCTTGGCACGTATTTTGGCTTTACCACCGAAGAGGTGCTGGCCGGCTGCCAACGCTATGGCGCCAATCCCCAGGAAATCAAACAATGGTACGATGGATATCTCCTAAACGGCATCTCCATCTACAACCCCAAATCTGTGGCTGATGCCTGGATGTGGAAACGCTGTAAAAGTTATTGGACCGGCACGGAGACGTATGAGGCTTTAAAAATCTATATGGATTTAAATTTTGACGGGCTAAAAGAAACGATTATTGAAATGTTGGGAAACGGACGCGTCAGCGTGGATCCTACTACGTTTCAAAATGATATGACGACTCTAAAAACGAGGGATGACGTGCTCACACTTCTGGTTCACCTTGGTTATCTGGCCTTTGACGAAGTAAGGGATGAGGTTTTTATTCCAAATCAGGAGATTGCGCAGGAGTTTCTACGGTCTATAAAAACCGGCGGATGGGATGGGGTGATATCTGCGCTAAAGCGTTCGGAGGAACTTCTAAAAAGCACTTGGGCGTTAGACGGAGATACTGTGGCTGAGGGAATTGCGGCGATCCACAACGAAACAGCCTCTTTGCTGCAATACAACAACGAAAATTCCCTTTCCTGCACCCTTCTTATGGCTTATTATAGTGCTAAAGCCTACTATAAGGCCCCCCTCAGGGAACTTCCTGCCGGTAAGGGGTTTGCAGATATCGTCTATTTACCGAAGCAGGATGTTAAGCGGCCGGCTTTGGTTGTGGAGTTAAAATGGAACCGATCCGCTATTAGCGCTATCAATCAGATTAAAGAACGGCAATATGCTTCCTGGCTACAGGATTATGCGGGCGATGTGCTTTTGATTGGAATCAATTATGATTCAAAAAAGAAGGTGCATTCTTGTGTGATTGAGAAGGTGGAAAAGGAAATGTAATTTACTTTAAATGCCCTGGACGGCGGCTGTAGGTTTGAAAAAATTCCTTTATTTTAATTGTAACTTGAAGGGGGAAAGAACCCATCCGAAACCGCTTTCACGGTTAGCGCGGACATAATACCTCCCCGCCAAATCCGCCGCCAGCCCCAGGACAAAACCATGATAGAAGCGCTCCGGCTGTACTGCCTTGGACGGCTTATTTCCGGAATCAAAGAAGCTGTATTCTTTGAAGGAAAGCGGAAGCATTTCAATCTGCACATATCGGCCGGAAATCAGGGTAGCTATTTCGCTTGAAAGCATATAGGCATTGGAACCGGTGATGTAAAGGTCTACATTTTTCCGAATATATAAGCTGTCAACAACTTTCGGAAACTTGTCAATTCTTGTCATTGACCCAGTACTTGTAAAATCAGGAGATTTGTAGTAGGATGAAAATGTGAATATAAAAGAAACGGCATGTGAGGATAACAAAATATTTTTAGGTGACCATTTATGTAGGAGATTGTGTGTATGGAATACGCATTGTTTGATAAAATCACAAATTCTGAAGACGAAATGATTTTGAATGCCGGGATACCAAAACGTAAAGCCTGTACTTATCTGCGGGCTTATATCATGGCCTCTCTTTGCTTCGAGCCATATTTTGTCATAAGTGATACATCTGTAAATTTGAACCGGGCATTTAGAACATTGGTGGACTATGAGGAAGGCCTACAGGTTGCATGGGATGATTTACCCGACAAGGCAGATTTTGACATACTGATTAAGACGGGGCATATCCGCTTTGCTGCCAGAGACAAGTACAAAGGGAATTTTTCTGATGCACTACGGAGGTCACAGGAGAAAATGACCGACGTAGATTTGCCTGGAAAAAATTATACAGAGAAAATAGACGAAATATCTTCCGATAAGTATGTGTATTGGTATAATCTGGATGAGATTTCCCGGAGATTCACTTCTAAATTCATACGTTTTATGAATGACGATTTATATAAAAACCACAATATACTTCCTGAAAACGCGAAGGTGCTTGAAAAGCTTATTCGCAGATTATCCGATGAAGAGTTTATCACCTATAACGGGGTAAAATCCATTCTTTTGAATGAATATAAGTACACCAAAGAGGATGATCGATATAAATATATCCGCGGACTGCTGCGTAGGGCATACGACAGCAATCCCCTCATAGAAAACCTGGATTACTGCATGCCTTTGAAGGATATTAAGCCTTCGCGGAAAGAGGATTGGAAACTGGAACTGCTCCATGAACGTATTGTGCACTGCGATTTTTCGTTTAATGTCTATGGCCTTGCAAAGCTCCCTGTCAGTCATTTGACGTACATTTGGGAATCGCCGGAATATTCCAGATGGGAAGCGGAGATTACCCGTTTTAGGGAGGGAATCCTTGACCTGGATGAATACACGGAAGCGCTACAGAATTACGTAGCAAAGATCAACGACGTGGTTACAAATATATATGCGCTGACAAGCGCTCATAAAGATTCTTTTAACAGAGCAAAATTATCACGCGTACCAATCTTAATACGCCAGTTTATGAACGCGAATGATAAAAAGGTCGTCATCGCAAAATTGGCCGCTGGTACATGGGATACCTATCGGTTTTGGTCGGGTTTGGATAAGCTGATTATAGGCGATATTCTTTTCAAAATACTTCCTAATTTATTTCAATGGACGGATGCTTTTCCGACGCCTCCCGAAAAAATTAAGGATGCGGTTGTATTGCAGAAAAAAAATAGAAAATGAAGATCCAAAAGTGCCGGAGCATTTGTCTTTGCAGAAAGGGATTCCTGTAAGTATGATAAATAGAATACAAACACTTTTTAATAAATCTACGGGCCTATACTGTCTGTCAAGGGTAAGCTGTCCTACCAACCTCTTTCATAATTCGTTCTGCCCCATTTCCATCTACGACAAGCCGCTGCTTTTCTGCCGTTTTTACCCGTTCATCATAATTTTCTGCTAGTTTCAACGTCTCGCTTATCAGCAAACCAGGAAACTCTGCCTTTTTCTCTCGTATATCACCCGCACAGCGCAAAATACCGTGTTTACGAAAGCATTCTGCCCCTGGCACCTGGTTATCCTCAAGAATGTAGGTGACAGCCGGCGTCTGTGTCGCACATAGTTCATAAAGCGTGGAGCCCGCCGCGGAAACAGCTACATCCATATCACTCATAAGCTTTTGCATATATTGGACACTATAATACGGTATGATTTTTTTGCAGCATCCCGCCATGTTCTCAATCTTATCCCGGTCCTCATTCATCGAACCAATAATCACATGAAAGCAGACATCCGGAATCCGAACCTCGTGATCTGCAATAAACCGGACCATTTCCCACGCAATATGATCCGGATCGGCGCCGCCGGTAGAAACAAGTATATTTTTAGCGTTTTTCCTGACAACCCGTTTCGCAAGATGCCGGAATTCGGCGCGAAGAGGAGCATATCCGCTTCCAAGCAGCAACTTGGGAAGGACGACGTTATGTTCCCTGTACAAACTTTCATAATCCATTTCCGGTCCGTAAATGTTATAATTCAGCAAAATATCACAGGGGTAAGCAAATTGGAAAACATCGTCGATATAAATCAGTCGACAGCCGCAGGCTTTACAATATTTCCAAAGCATCTCCAGATACATGGCAGATACATAATAAGAATCTACAAACAAAGCCGACGGACGATATTGATCTACCAGTTCCTCCAGCATTTCAAGTTCTGCCGGCATATTCCTGTAATCTGTTTTCAAAACCTTATTTTCATGTCCATTTTTCGTAATTACATCGTAAAAATGCGGCTCCGCAGTAACAAACAGGCATTCTTCTCCCAGAGCACGCCCGGCGTTTGCTATTGCGAGGCAGCGCATCACATGGCCGGCGCCGATCTCCGGGTTTCCATCTGCACGAAAAAAGATCATATACGGTTGTTCTCCAATCTCTTTGCTATGTCAATTATCCTGTTTCTTTGCCGCAACCAGTTCCCGCAGCAATTCAAAACCTTCTGCCATCTCAAATCCAACCGACGCTCCCCGGTATTGCCCCAACGCCCTCAGCATCTTCGGGCTTCTCGGATGAGGCGATACAGTACTTTCTGTCCGGTAACATGCCATACCGCGGATTTTTGCCTCCAACGTATCCGTCACGTCAAAAAACACATTCGGCCGAAACGGTTCTTCGTATCGGAAATTCCATTCTGTGGAAGATGGCGTTTCAAACGCATAAATCCGTTCCACCTTATAGTTTCCTACCGGCCTGCAGGCCGTCAGAACTGCTTCACATGTCCTCTGATGATCAATATTCAAATCACCATGATGGTGCGTAAAGATCGTATCTGGTTCATACTTTTCAATATAGCTGCTGACAATTTTTATAATATCTAAAAGATCGACTTCATCCATCCGATTGTCCGGAAGTCCGCAGAAATCAATGCTTGCATAGCCTACCTCTCTGGCGGCTGCACAGGCATCTTTCTGCAAATCCTCCAATTCTGACGGGTCAATATCACTTCGTTTATCTCCTCTGGAAGTCAGTCCTTCCGCCAAAATTACCGCACGGACACAGATCCCTTCCCTTGCAAGACGACAGACCGTCCCTCCTACCCCCAGCAATTCATCATCTGGATGCGCCGCAAATACAAGAACTTTTTTCATGTTGTTTTCCTCATTTTAGAGCACGTTTGCCGATCCATGTTCCGATTTGATTTTCTATAAACCGGTTGATCGGAGTTTCTATTTTGTAAAATAATAAACCCCCAATCAGACAGATTGTAAAATTTAAAATAACCTGACACATTCTGTTTGGTATCCGATGATACAAAGAATTAGCCCCGATATAAAACACCATCTGCGTTAAATAGATATGATAGGATGCCTTCCCCAACCATTCCAGGGGCTTACACCGCAGACTGCCGCTGTATATCAATTTTCTGGAAACAGGCAGAATAAACAGACATGCCAAAAAAGAGGTGCCCGTCCAGTATTCCATTATAACCGGCGTATATCCCCGATAGACAAAGCAAAAAATATACAGTATCCCGGCTCCCATCAACAAGATATCCTGACGCCAGCTTGCCTTTTCTTCCGAAATAGCCAGATAACAACCAAATCCAATCACCAGCGTATATCGAAAAATTAATAATCGATAACACCCACTGTCCATCCCATATGCTGTTTTCAGCAGTTCAAAAATAAAGTTGATCAGGCCACACAGGAATAAGCCTTTTCTCCCCTTTTTCTCTATCAGAAAAAAGATAATCGGAAACCAGAATATAAACTGCATCATACACGGATAATAATAACCCCCAGGCCCCTGACCACCTCTCAGAAAAAGCCAGAAAATCTCTTCGAAACGATGTCCTGTTGATTTCCAGAAAAAAAGAAACTCTTCTATCCCAAATGCAATCCCAAAAGGAATCGTATAGCGCAGCATCCGTCCATACAGATTCTGTAAACAATATGCCTTTTCCAAACAATCCACGTTATGCCGATAAAAGGATTTTGACGCTACAAAACCGGATAGAATCATAAAAACCGGAACCGCCATGTCAATCCAGAAAGGGCAAAGATATTTCAGCCGAATCTCATCTCCCCAGGGATAATGCGTCGAGATAACAAAGAGAATGCAAACCCCCTTTAAAAAATCCACAGAACGATAGCGTCTGTCTGTCTGTCTGTCTGTCTGTCTGTCTGTCTGTCTGTCTGTCTGTCTGTCAACGATTTTACCCTCCTTCTTTCCCATATCAACCCCTAATTTTTACTTACGAAAGCCCATTTTTATCCGTACATCCTACTCCTGTTCTTCGCATATCCACGGTAAAATCCCGGCAGAATAGCAACAGGAAAACGGCTCACCCCATTTTCTCCTGTCTGAGCGCCCTGACGAACGACACGCACGCCCCCACCATAATAAACATAAACGGAAAAGCCGCCGCGATGGATATCGTTTGCAGCGGTTTCAGGCCCCCTACCACCAGCAGAGCAATGGCCAGTCCGGACTGCACCAGTCCCCAGATCACCTTTTTAAAAAGAGGCGGATTCATTTCCCCCTCCGATGAAAGCATAGCCAGAACAAATGTTCCAGAATCTGCCGATGTAATAAAAAAAGTACAGAGCAGAACAATGACCACCAGAGACAAAACTATTCCCATCGGATAATGCGCCAGTACCGTAAACAGGCCCGCTTCCGGAACCGCCGCAACCTGCTGCAGTTCCTCCACAGACAAAATCCCTTTGGCGCCAAGGTGCAGACCCATCGAACCAAAAACGGCGAACCACACGACCGAAGCCAGCGTAGGCGCGCCTACCACACCGAGAACAAATTCCCGGATCGTCCTTCCTTTTGAGATTCTCGCAATAAAAATCCCGACAAACGGCGCCCAGGCAATCCACCAGGCCCAATAAAATACCCGCCAGGCTTTCACCCAGGAAGCATCCCCATACACAGGCAGCGCCAGGCTGTCCTGAAAAAAATTCCCGATATAGCCGCCCAGCCCGTTTACCAGATTATTTACCATCTCAAGCCTGGGACCGGCTATGACCGCACCCACCATGAGAACGATCGCCAGACCGACATTGAAATTGGAGAGATTTTTTACGCCCTTATCAATTCCGGATACGGCCGACCACATAAAGATTGCCGTTACAACCGCGATAATGAGAATCTGAACCGTCAGAGTATTCGGTACGCCAAACATCGTGTTCAGTCCGCTGTTGATCTGAAGAACGCCCAGTCCCAGAGACGTTACAATACCTGCCACACTGGCAAAAGACGCCAGAATATCAGCTGTCTTTCCCATCCAGCCCTTTGTTCTTTTTTCTCCGATCAGCCCTTCCAGCGTAGAACTCATCAAGCCTGCTTTTCCTTTCCGAAACTGAAAATAGGCCAGAGACAGCCCGACTACCGCATAATTTGCCCAGGGATGAATCCCCCAGTGCATAAAAGATGCCCGAATCGCAAACTCTGCCGCCTCCAAAGAGCCGGCCTCAAATCCTGCCATCGGATTCATATAATGAGAAATCGGTTCCGAAATTCCCCAGAACACAAGGCCGACTCCCATCCCAGCACAAAACAGCATGGCAAACCACGAAAACGTACTGTATTCCGGCCTTGCATCGTCCGCCCCCAACCGCAGATTTCCATATTTCGTACAGGCTATTATCAGTACAAATAAAACAAAAAAGAGCATTGCCAGAAGATATACCCAGGCAAAATTCTCCGTAATCCCAGAAAATAAAGCGTTGGAAAATGCGCTGAAGGATTCTTTCAGGCAAATTGCAAAAACGGTGAGTCCCAATGATAGAATCAAAGATATCATAAATACGGAATTTTGCTTTTTCTTTTTGTCAGGCATGTCTTCTCTCCCCTCTGATCACTGCTACTTCTGCTTTGTCCGGTTATCCGGCTCCTGTCCAAATTGTATGGAAAGTACTCTCTTTAACTGAAAGCTCTCCAGTTCTCCACCATCGCCCGGAACGGTTCCGGATCGTCTGTATCCAGATAAAACGGAACATTTGTTGTCTTAAAATCCATCAGCCACTGAGCCAGAGCCACACGGCCGCCTTCTACCCGTATCTTGTAATCAATCGGTTCCGTCATCGCCGTAAAATGCTCCGGGAACGGTTTGTTCCAGGTTTCGTCGATCGTCCCGGTAAGCATCGCTTCACACCATAACACCGGAATCGGCATACCGATGTGCGTTGCAATATAATTCCAGGTAGAATTCCTGAAATTCACTTCGCTGAAATAACAGGTATCGTCCTGATCTATGATAAATTCAATAGAGAAAATCCCCTCAAACCCGATTTCTGCGAACATTTCGTTCAGAGATTTTCTCATTTCCTCATCTTTAAAATTAAAGGCCGTCATATAGGGACTGTAATAACCCCGGATTAGATAATTATAGTTGGTTCCCATCGGAATGAAACTCTTACGTCCCCGATCAATCGTAAATCCATCCAGGCAAAGCTCATTTTTCTTTTCAATAAACTTCTGAATCAATACTTTAGAACAGGCGATCTGTTGAGAAGCCTCTCGCAATTCTTCCTCGGATTCACAGATAAACACATTCTTTTTCCAGTTGGCTTCCGTCGGAGACATGGCTTTCGTAATCACCGGGTATTCGAGTCCTTCCGGAATGACACCCCGATCTGTCACAACCGTCGGAAGAACCTTTAAACCATGTTTTTCGGCAATGTCCAGAATTCTTTTTTTATCCATATACGCGGTAACACGTCCGTCCTCACCGGCATTGTACATGATAAATTTATCTTTCAATTCCGAATAGTGCAAATCCAAAATGCTCTGGATATCATCGTCCGTGGTAAGTACAAACGGCTTTTCTGACAGATCGCTGTACTCCTTCAAAAGAATTTCATATCCTTTCTCTATAGTATCTGCATAATGCACTTTCCGGATATACCGGCTCTTGGAAGATGCTACGCCCCGCCCGCGAACCGCAATATATACCGGATGGATTCCATACCGCCCTAACGTCCGAATCAAGCCTAACGGGTTATAGTGTTCCATGGCAAATACAATGACAAGACGATTCTCTAACATCTTTTCCTCCCTACAGATTTCTCTCCATTTTTTCTATTCTTTCTGCTACCTTGTATCAATTCTTCTGTATAATGTCATTGTCCTGTTTTGCAATCCACTAAAACAGCTCCAATGCTCATTCACTTCCGTATAAACAAAGAATCTTCACGCTACATCCTCTTGCAGCTTTTTTCTCTCCTCACAAAAACAAGGTTATGTTTTATCCTCCCCCAAGGAAATTTTATCCTTATAGTATCCAGGCTTTACCACTGCCGGATTTCCCACAATCAGTGAATACGGCGGATATTCTCCGCGCCTTACGATTGTCCCGGCGCCTACCACGCTATGATGTCCAATGTGTACCCCTCCTCCAATATAACTCTGCGTTCCAATATACACATTATTTTCAATCACAATATCCTGCTTATCAATCTCCGCTGTCAGCCCGATACACCGTTTATGAGAATCCGAACAGTTAATCGATACAAAGGAAGCAATGTCGCAATGATCTCCAATCACAACTCGCGCCCCTTTGGCATAGATTTCCGACATCCCACCGATATAAACCTCTTCACCAATCTCCGGTTCGCCGCCAATCCATACAAGAGGATGAAAACGATTTGCCGGTATCTCTGTCAATTCCGTAAAGCTCTTTTGAAATTCATCCCTGGTCATCTATATCCTCCCATGTCAGTTTCATTCCCTTTAAAAGATCTTTCTTTATTTTCCTGCCGATGACATGATCCCAGTCTCTCGGTTCTATCCCTCCTCCTGGTCTGAGAAGAACCAGATTCTCCTCGGTCAATCGCTCTCCTGCTTTGATATCCACAGCCGCAGCAATACTTCTATGCATCACAAATCTTTGTGCCTCTTCCGCCTGTGTTGGTTTCAGCTCAGAGCTGCCCAGCATCACACAGGCTGTACGAATTTCCTTTACCCACGCCTTTAATTCAGCAGGATTTGCGGAAAACCAGTGATCCGGCCCCGGCAACTCATGATCCAGCGTAAAATGCTTCTCAAAAACTCTGGCCCCATAAGCCGCCGCTACAACAGCCGCCGTATTGCCCTGCGTATGATCCGACAGCCCCGGCATGACTTCCGGAAAGCGTTCAGATATAGTCAGCAGTTTTCTGGCATTTACGTCTTCCGGCGGCGTCGGATACTCCGATGTACACAGCATCAGACAGACTGGATGTCCCTCTTTTACCCGAAGCGTCAAAAGCGCCGCCGCCACTTCCTCTTCTGTTGCCATTCCGCAGGATACAATCATCGGCAGGTCGTATTTTTCGTATTTCCCAAGCAGTGGAAGATTTACAAAATCATCCGAACCCACCTTGACAGCATCGACACCAATCCGAAGAAGAAGCTCCATCCCATCGATCCCGGATACGGTAGAAAGAAAGGTAATCTCCTGCTCGTCACAGAAATTCTTGATTTCCTTCCATTCTTCTTCCGTAAATTCTGTGCGCTTAAACATCTCATACTGCGATTCTGTTACCTCGACCCCCTGAGACCAATAGGTGTACATCTCCGTCTTATCCTGTATGAATTCGTCTGTCCGGAATGTCTGAAATTTTATGGCGTCGGCGCCAGCTTCCTTGGCCGCCCGGATCATTTTCTTTGCAAGCGCCATCTCTCCGTTATGATTGATTCCTGCCTCTGCGATGATGAAAGGCAAACCGTCTTGTTCGATTTTCCGTTTTCCGATTTGAAATGTCACGTTTGATTTCTCCTTTATGCGATACCCTTTTCCAAATCACTTATGACCTTTGCTTTACATTTCTATTCAACTCATAAAAATCCGGATTTTCTTCCAACACACCTATAATATCCCCTAAACTGCATCGTACAGAATCTAATTTTGAAGCAACAGCATTTACTAACTGCCAGTCTTCTGCTGTATCTAAAGTCAGCCTATATTTTCCATAATTGCAATCCAACTCACAGTAATAAACCTTACCATGCTCATAGATATATGGTGTTACATGTTCATGCTCATAAGATGACATCGCTTTTTGATTCGCCTCTTCTAGATCACCAAATGAAAACACTTCGGTTCCAAGCCCAAGCGGAACTGTCTTACCGCTGGTAACAAGAGAGTAATCATGATTCAGAAAATATTCAATCTCATTTTCGATGATATCCGGATCAACAAACATATTATCTGAGCAGATACGGGCAATGTCTGTAATCCCGTATTTTTTTGCCGCTTCATAATATCTGGACAATACATCCTCGTTATCTCCCCGGTAAACAACTGCACCATAGTTCTCGCTTTCCTCTATAATCACATCATCCACTGGAAGTGTGCTGGTTGCTACAATAATCATATCCGCGTGTTTTACACGCTTCAAACGCATAATCACATGTCCAAGCACAGAGATTCCGTTTACTTTTTTCATTACTTTCCCAGGCAGTCTGGTCGATCCCATATGCGCCTGAATAATCAGTCCAACCTTTTTTACCATGCCGTCCATCCTCCATCTACCGCAATATTCTGTCCGTTTACATATCGGCTGGCATCCGATGCAAGAAATATAATTGCCCCTTTTAAGTCTTCCGGATCTCCAATTCGTTTCATCGGCACCTTTTCCTGCAAATTCCGAATAAACCATTCCATCCTCTGGACCTCCTTATTTGGAAACGGCCCTGGAGAAATCGCATTAGAGCGAATTCCCTTCTCCCCATACACGCAGGCCAGATATTTTGTAAGCTGTATAATACCGGCTTTCCCTATTCCATAATTTGCGGGGCTGTTTTCCCCGCTGTCTGCGTAAATACTCATATTCGGTGAAACCATTCCATACATCGATGCAATGTTTATAATATTTCCGGATTTCTGTCGAAGCATATAGCGGATAGCTTCTTGTGTTACTTTAACAGTGCCATTTAAGGTCCCTTCCATGCCTTGATTCCACTCATCGGCTGTATAATCTTCAAACGGTTTAACAGCATTTAAATAATAGGCATTGTTTATAAGGACATCTATTCTTCCTGTTTTCTCTTCGATCCGTGCAAAAGTATTTCTTATCTGATCCGTATCAGATATGTCAAAAGGATAACTTTCGCAAATAGGCAATCCAAAACAGGTTTTGAGCGTATCCGCTTTTTCCTTATTTTTTTCCAGATTATGCCCCAGTATAAACAGATCCGCCCCATACGCGGCAAGTGCTTCGCTCATCGCACTTCCTAAATATCCTGCGCCGCCGGTAATTACAACCGTTTTTCCATGCAGGTCAAATAATTTTTCCGAATTCAAATTACACCTCCCATAATCCCGGATTAAGGATATGTTCATGGATGCCGTCCGTTATTCCTATCAATGCTTCTTTGCACTCCCTAAACAAATCTGCTTTTTTAGTGATTTCTATATTCTCTGATAATTGCTCTATTGTATCTACGCCAAATACTACATAGTCAATCCTTTCATTGGTATAACAAAACAGTACTGCTGCTTCTGCGGCAGAAAAGCCGTATTCTTGTATGATTGCTTTAAATTTCTCTATATAGAGTTTCGCTTCCCAAAGTTTTTTTGGTATTTGATTGGGTTCCATCAAAATTAACCCCTGTAAAAAAGAACTTCTGGCAAATACGGTAACCCCGTTCTTTTCAGTTCTCTCAAAAAAGTCGGTCTGATCTAAACGCTGGTCAAAAACATTGTATGGAATCTGAATATAATCCATCTCTCCATCGCCCGCAATACGAAGCGCATCTTCGGGTTCATATACAGATACTCCTACACACTTTACTAATCCTTCCTCCTTTATTTTCAAGAGTTCCGCCAAGTTTTTCTCATCATAATAGCACGAAACGTCATGCAGCAGCAAACCATCGATACATTCTTGTTTCAGCCTCTTCAACGACTGCTCCACTTCGTTTCGGATTCCCAAACGGCTCTGCGCATCAGGTTTGGTAATTATACGGATATCCCCATCGTCTAAAACGCCGGATTCCCCAATCAATTCTTCCGCGTTGCCATATGCGCTCGCCGTGTCCAGACATTTAATTCCATACTCTTTTGCTGACCATAATATTTTATATGCTTCTTCCTTTGTGGGCTGCCTTTTAATCTGGTTGTGGATTCCGTATCTCATTCCAAGCTGCACTGTTCCAAGACACAATTTCATATTTAACACCTTTTTCTGTCTATTCCTTCCTCTTTCTCCCATTATTACCAGATAATTATCTGATCCGGTAGCTGAATTCAGCCACAAAAAAGACTATAAAAGTTGTAACTGCCCAACTTATTATCGATGTATCTCTTCGACTTACAAACAGGAGAATCAGCCGGTGAGTTATATAAAGTTCAAAAGAAATATTTCCAATATGTTTAAGAAAGTTATATCTGGTAAAACCCTTGATAACTCCCCTGTTTTTAGCAAAAATCCAAATCAATGCAAATGTTACCGGCATCCAGGAGATCGTATATTGGACTCCCGGCGGAAAACTTTTGCACAATAATAGCTGAAAAGCAAAGCCAACTATAATTGCCAGATCTACTAAATCATTGCTGAATCGTTCCATCCCCAGCAAAATATATAACTGCCCAAACAAAATTCCTGCTATAAAATCTAGCAATCGGATATAGGGGCAAATATAAACCAAATAATATCCGATTCCCGTTTCCAGCATTTCAAGGTTCCAATGCATTCCCCAAAAACTCAAAAACAATGAAATCAGAAGAATACAGAATATTTTTGCCCCCCCCCGACGTATTTTTCTGACAAATTACATAATATCGGTTCTAACAAAAAGCAGAGCATCATACTTGATAAAAACCAGCAAGGCCAATTAAAAGACAGGGCGGATGCGGAATCAAAAAAGTAACTCTGTACCAGGAACAGGCATTTTATAAAATTCGTCCAATTTGAAAAATTAGTCCAAAGAGCAATTAGCAGAAAGAAAAAATAAACCGGGTAGTATTTTTTCAACCGTTTCACCAAAGAATGAAAACAGCTTTTTATCAATCCGTCTTTTCTATATTGCTCTCTGTCAAAATGGATCGCCGCGAGAAAACCTGACAAAACAAAAAAAGCATAAACAGCTCCTCCGCCCCATTGAGAATACGTATTAAAAAACTTTCCCGAATGTGACAGATACACCAAAATAAAAAGCAATGCTCTTAAAACCTGCAATCCGTCAAACCATATAGTACATTTTTCTCGCATTGGTTCTCATCTTCTTTTGTTTTCTATCACCTTTTTTACTGCATGAATAACATCTTCAACATCCTGAGATGTCATTTTGGGATATATGGGGATGCTCATGATCCCATGATAAATTTCTTCTGCATTTGGACATAATCCCTTCTCATATCCCAGCTGCCGATAATAAGGAAACCAGTAAACCGGAATATAATGAATCTGACACTGAACATTTTCAGCGCTCATGGCATCAAAAAACTGACGTCTTGTACAATCCAGCTGTTCCAAATCCAAACGAATAATATATAAATGTCGGCATGTGTTCGATTCTTGTATTTCTTTTTGCAGAATAATTTCCCGGCAATCGCTGAATGCTTCGTTATATTGTTTTGTAATTTCTTTTCTACGGGCAATAAATGAATCTATTTTTTGCAATTGACTTTCCAGTAATGCTGCCTGGATGTCCGTCATTCTGTAATTATATCCCAAAGAAATCTCTTCATAATACCAGGAACCTTCATGTGGCGCATCTACCATAAGCGCTTCATCATGTGTAATTCCATGCGAACGGGCCAGAAGCAATTTCCTATACAGTGTATCGTCGTCTGTCAAAATAGCGCCGCCTTCGCCTGCCGTAATTGTTTTTACAGGATGAAAGCTGAAGCATGTCATATCTGCAAGAGTTCCGACCATTCTTCCCTCATATTTTGTACCAATTGAATGTGCCGCATCTTCAATTAAAATCAGATTGTATTTATCGCATATTTTTCGAATCTCACGAATTTTTGCTGCCTGACCGGTAAAATCGACCGCTATTACTGCCTTTGTTCTCGGTGTAACGTGTTTTGCGATACTATCCGGATCGATATTGTATGTTTCCCGATCTATATCTGCAAAAACAGGCCTTGCACCGCAGTATAAGATACAGTTGGCGCTGGCCGCAAAAGTAATCGGCGTAGTAATTACTTCATCACCCGGACCCACGCCCGCCGCCAAGCATGCACAGTGAAGCGCCGCTGTTCCGTTGGAAACCGCCACTGCATGGCCTGCTCCCGTATACTTTTCCAGTGCCTGTTCCGCCTTCGCCACATAGGGGCCGCAGGTAAGGTATTCCCCCCGCATTACGTCTGTGACTGCCTGAATATCCTCCTCGTCAATCCACTGGTGCCCGTAATACAGCTTCGTTTTCCTTACAGGCAAACCGCCTTCTATTGCCAATTTTTCCATTCTTTTCTCTCCTGCCGTTTTTTACAATAAAAAAAGACCTAATGCCGGTCCAGATCTGATTTCAATTTTTCTTTCAGTTCCTCCACGCTCAGCCACTCTGTATTTGTACCTGAACTATATTCAAATTCCGGTTTTACTGGCTTTCCTCCTGGTATAATATCTTTCTCACCCCACCAGTTATAATGAGGGTATACAATAAAGTGTTTTTCATATTCATATGTATAGAGAGAGTCTTCTCGTGTTACCATAATCTCATGAAGCTTTTCACCTTCACGAATTCCGACTTCCGGCATCTCACATCCCGGCAACATGGCCTGAGCCAGATTAGTAATCTTAAAGGAAGGTATTTTGGAAATGAATGTCTCACCACCTCTGGCCTCTGCCAGTGCCTTGATCACCAATTCCACTCCCTGTTCCAGACTGATCCAGAACCGGGTCATCCGGTAATCGGTAATCGGGAGTTCCTTTCCTCCGTTATCAATGATATTTTGGAAAAAAGGAATGACGCTCCCGCGGCTGCCTGCCACATTGCCGTAACGGACCACGGCAAACCGGGGTCCCTCTTCTCCGCTGTAGGAATTGGCTGCGCAGAACAGCTTGTCCGAAACCAGCTTGGTTCCGCCGTATAGATTGACCGGGTTGACAGCTTTATCGGTAGATAAGGCTATGACTTTCCTGACGCCTGCCGCCAGGGAAGCGTTGATTACGTTCATGGCTCCGTTGACGTTTGTCTTGATCGCCTCGTTGGGATTGTATTCACAGGCAGGCACCTGTTTTAACGCGGCGGCATGGATCACATAGTCTACGCCTTTCATTGCCATCCGGAGGCGTTCTTCATCTCGGACGTCACCGATAAAATAACGCAGAACATCCCTATACTCTTTATAGGCATTGTCCATAACAAATTGTTTGTATTCATCACGGCTGTAGATAATGATTTTTTTCGGCTGGTAATGCTGCAGGACATAGTCCACAAAATGATGTCCGAAAGAGCCAGTTCCGCCAGTTACTAAAATGGTTTTGTTATTGAGCATCTAATTTTCCTCCTACTGTTTACTTCCAAACTTCACCACAATTATATCTTCTATAATTTTAATAGAGCCATCATCAGGGTAAAATGGCATCTCTTCTACTTCAGGTAATTCCTCTAACTTTTTATATTGTTCGTATGTAATCTCTTGTAGCATTTACTGACTCATTGAGTTATTTAAAACTATCACCTTAATAATTTGAGTTAATTCTTCAATGCTTTCAGGAAATAACACGATATCGCTATATTGTTTTATGTAGTCTGATATTTGACGTCTAAGCAGATCAGATATATCTCTTTGAAGTAATATTCTGCCCAAGCTAATAACAGGGATATTAAAAAGTCCCTTTGCATTAATTAGAGTGGAAGAATGTATACTCACAATACATGAAGGGCAGCATCGCAAACTGGCTAAAATAGATTCCTGAGTATACTTACCGGCATATACTTTACATCCCATATTTATGTATTTCTCAACATTATGCTCTCTGGGATGTGGTTTAACCACAACTTCACACCCAATACTTTTTGCTATAGCAACTACTTCTTTATATATTTCCAAATCCACTTTCCCGTCAGTGATGTTATTTTCCATCAAACATTGTGTATTAAACAAAATACATCTTTCAAAGATTCTGATTTCTTCAAATTCTCCCGTGTAAGAATTCTTGAAAGAATCCATATAATACTTTATTGACAAAGGATTTACTTCAATAGAATTATCACTAAACATTCTAAAATCAGTCAATAGTTTGTTCTTCTTTAATCTTCGAATAAATAATTCCAGTGAACATCCTTCAGCAACACTTTTGATAGCGGAATAAACGCGTTCCACTAAAGAATTATTCTTAGTATACATTACCTTATATTCATACAACGATTTGATTCTCTTCACATACGAATCATACCCATCATCATACTGAATGAAATGGGGCACACAATTACATTTTGCAGTTATGGCATTGATGGCATAATTAGGAGAAGGGACAGCAAAGAACAGCCTTCGTTTAGAACAATTGTAATGATTATAAAACGGGAGCCTTGTTAGAATCTTATCTGCAATCCCTCTTATATTTTTAAACTCAATTATTCCGTCATATATTTTTATAAGATTATTCCCTATTGAAAAATCATTTTCTGAAATATGCTTTCCTGTTGTGTGGTGAGTAATTATATAAATATAACCTCTTAACTTGTATCCATTATCGTTCAAATATCTAATTATAGCGTTAATACCGATTACATGAAGTGGTATTACAGCATATGCAATAAAATTTAGCGATTCATTATTAATAATTTGTTCTTGTACATCTTCTAAGAAATATTTATCCATAATTCGCCTTTTATTTTAAAATCATTTGGATTCTTTTTATGTTATGTTTGTTGACAAACAAAAATATTGTTAATACAACAAAATAGGCAACTATTACTATATGTCGTATTATAGAGTATGAATATAGCCACGTTATGCCAACCATTATCACAACTCCCACTATTACTGTTGCAATAACATATTTAGCATTAAACACATCTGACATTCCTAAACGTTTGACCAAATATATATGTATAGCAAGGAGGCACAAATATCCCGCCAGTGTAGTATATGCCGCAGCTAAGTATCCAATTCTTCTAATAAAAATATAGTTTAGAACATAATTAACACACGCAGCTACAGCACTTGCAATCGCCATACCTACAGTTTTTTTTAAAAATTGCTCAACATTAACATACATTGTATAAAGGAATTGACATGCGCATCCCATTGAAACTGGTGCTAGCACATATATTGCTTCCATGTAGCTCTTTCCTCCTAGTATTAGAAGTATTTCTGGCGATAGAAGCATAATGCCAACAACAAGTATAAAAAAGATAGTAATATATTTATAGGAAAAAGATCTAATCTCTTTGTAGTTTTTACAGTTCAAATTATTAGCTAACCATGGTGCAAATGCATTATTTATTGCTGTTAATAATATTGTTACTATTGCGCCACAACTATACGCTAAACTATATAGAGCTGTTTGCTCGTTGCCACAATAACGAGTTATCATTACTCTATCCATTGAATTAAGTAACGACATGGATAGTAAGTGTGGGATATATGGGAGAGAAATAGGTAAGGCATATTTCCAAAATGATGTAATAATCTTTTTCCCTCTCATCCCAAAGAATACAAATAATATAATTCCCAAAACAATTGTAGGTACAACTGAACCCAGAATTCTAGCTTCTAATTTATCATGCATCACTACTACTAAAACAACAGATAACAATGCCGTTGAAATAGCAAGAAGCAAGCTACAAAAAACTGATTTCTTGTATTCAAACAAGTATACTTCTTTCGTTTGAAACATCGTAATAGCAGGAAAAAACAGCAAATATGCAAGCATTGCATTCATGTATCTAATATCTATCTGAAAAAAAGCAGATATTTGAGCAGGGAAAACATTAACTATTACAAGTCCTATAAAAGAGACTAACGAGCTAAGACCTAGCATCGAAAAAATATATTGATCAAATCTATCCTCATAATCATATCTTGCGCTAATTAATGTTGCATGTAAATTCAATGTCAAAAAAACAGAAATGATTGAAAGCCAGGAAGTATAGTTATTATATGCGCCAAAATCAGCTTTTGTTAATAATCGCGTAAAAATCGGAGTTGTTAGAAATCCAACGCTTTTCACCAAGAAGTTTGAAATCATATACCATATTCCTGACTTTAGTGCTTTAGAATTATTACGGCTCATGTCCCGAATGTAGATTCCTATAAACCTACTAACCTCCTACATTTTCCATAAAATCTTATTCATGCCTGTTTGTGTAAAATCTCATTATCCCAAATGTGCTCAAAAGTGATAAAATCAATATTTTATAATTCGGTTTTAAAACAAAACTTCTAAAGTATTCACACCCGGCTTTCATTCCTTCTTTCCCCCTGTGGACATCAGCGAGAGACTTCATATACTGTGCTTGCATTAGGTTATTACCTACTTTTACATCTACCTTATGTTTTTCAATGACTGCCAACATTGCTTCATAATTCTTTACAGTCTTTGTAACGCTATTCTCCTGAAGATAAACATCTACAAGGCATTCATTCAAACATCCAATCTTAAAATAATTTGCTGCTTGTAATGCCAAATCCCAATCTTGAAATCTTTTTATTATCGGATCGAATGAGATTTTCTCAAAACACGCCTTCTTACAAACGATTGTCTGTGTTGAAACCCAATTATAGTTTAACAACTCACACCACAATTGCACAGAATCTTCGGGGCATTCTTTAATACCAATCGCATAGCGTTCATCTCCAATAATTCTATAAAACCCACATGTAATAAAATCATAGTTTTCTTTTTTTATATAAGCTAACTGGCGTTCAAGTTTATTCTCATGCCAAAAATCATCACTATCTTGAAACGCAATTATCTCTCCATTTGCTAAAGCAACCCCTGTGTTCCGTGCAACACATGCCCCAGAATTACAATCCAATCTATGATACTTGACTCTTGAATCACATATCGACAGCACAGCCTCTTTAGTATTATCAGTTGAACAGTCATCTACCACAATAACCTCTAAATCACTATAAGTTTGATTAAGAACACTATTTATAGCTCGTATGATAGTATTTTCCCTATTATATGCAGGAATTACAACAGACACTAACTCTTTCATCAAAGTCTCCCTTTCCATTGTTTGTTTAAATCAACTGAAAATTCATGATACCATCAAATTCACTAAAAAAGTGCATAAAGCCAAAGGCAACAAAATAGTAAAAGACAAACAATGTAGATATAAAGACTCTGGTTCCTTTGTTCTTAACTGAATTAATAAGTTCACAACATAAAAACACATGCCCGATTGAAAAGAAATAAATAAGTCTACCAATCCATGCCATACTGATACCCATAATACAACCAGCAATTTCCAAAATTATTAAAAGGTAATAAAATCGATTGATTCCTTTTGATGCTACAATTTGTTTATGATATATACCCTCTATTACATAAAGAGGAACTCTGTAAACAAGAATATAAAAGAAGGTGTTTATTCTATCGAAGGTTACGTATTCTACATATTTTGCATATCCAGACCCAAGCAAATTTAGTATTGAATATAAGATATTTGGAAAAAAAGCAAGCAATAATCCAACAGCTAAAACAACTACTGATATAATCCGTACACGACTACGATTATCAAAAACATATAACAAATAGATGATTATCCCAACTATAGCTGAAAGATGAAACATTGTTGCAATCAAACAGAAAATAATAACCGGAATCCATTGTTCCTTCATCATGTACTCATATGCAAAAATCAAGAAGGAAAGGGCGCACACTTGAGCAATGATATTAGTTGATGGTCCAAAATATAGTGTCAAAAAAAACAAAATCGCCAGTGGGTATACGTTTCTCTCGCAGTGTCGTCTTATTGCAAGAGCAGGCACTATCATTTCAAGCACAGATGTTAAAAACAGAAAACCTTTAAAATCCCATCCTAGCCATTTAGATACATTAAAAAGAACAATTGTACCTACTTCAACATTACTGAATCCGTATGCAAAATAATCATTATACATTCGGTAATAATTCTTATAATCTGTACCGAACATATACCGATTCGTTAATACATAGATTATTGGGACCATCGCAATAACAGTAAAAAAAACAATTCTTAATTTACTATTTCTATGAATCTTAGTATGCTGTGTCACTCTAATATTTGCATGTGACAATGAGTTCTGTATACAAAACAGAAGATATGTTCCAAATATCAGAGTTATATATATTGATAATGCACTCATGTTATCTTCCCATCAAAATATTCTCGCCAATATCAGCAATCTGTTTCTTATATCTCTTGACCAAGATGTAGCTTTAATATCTTTGTCAAATAGTAGCTTCATCCAGTTTCTGAAACTATCTTTATAATGAACTATTTCTTCAACTTTTTCCTTGTCTTTATCTGTTAACATGTCCCCATAGCATTTATAAAAATTCACTGCATTGTTAAACTTGGGTTGCTGATTTCTATCTAGTGCGCGTTTTATTCTCTCAAAATACAGTTTAATTGTTTTCTTTTTGTATGCCCCCATTATATTATTTGAATGTTGTCTATAATTGATATGTCCGTCAATATCATAGGTGGTAGAGCCGAAAAACATACAAATCAAATAAATCCACACATCATGCATGGTACACCACTCTGGTTCTTTCAAGTTGATAAGATTTGCCGCCGCCTTATTGAACAGCATTGTGCACCCAGATGGCATATATTCCGCTAAAGAAGCATATTTATTTTTCTGAAATTGTGAATATGAATGTGACATTCTGCAAAATTGAAGATTCTGGTCAACTATTTTTAAATTTGAAAAATACATCGCAGGTTTATTAAGATCCAATTTTTTTATTGCTTTGACGGCCACACTAATCTTATCAGGATCCCATACATCATCTTGATCAGAGAAAGCATAGAATGAAGATTCGGGTGCTTTTTTTACTAAATCAAGAAAAGATTTTGCTGGTCCGAGATTTCCATCTGAATAATACAATACGCGAGAATCTCTATTTGCATATTCTTGCAATATCGCAATTGTAGAATCTTTGGATCCGTCATCTCTAACTATCAACTCTACATTCACATCTTTCTGATTTAAAATACTGTCAATCTGATCACGAAGATACTTTTCTCCATTATACGTTGCCATTAATATAACAACCAAATCTTCCATTCTAAGGTTACTCCTCCACTTTATCTTTGGACTCGACCATTACCGCCACTTTTTAGTAGCGTTTCTACGTCCTTTACTGATGCTCTATTGAAATCGCCTTCAATTGTTTGTTTCAAGCAGCTTGCAGCTGTGGCAAATTCAATAGCGCCTTGACATCCCATGCCTGTTCCAATGCCATATATTAATCCGGCACTAAAGCTATCTCCTCCGCCAACACGATCTATAAGTTGGATATCGTATTCACGAGAAAAATAGCTTTCCAATGCCTCTGTGTCATAGAGCATTGCTCTCCAACCATTTCGGCTAGCTGAATAACTCTTTCTCAACGTAGTCGCTATGTACTTACAACCATATTGGCTATAAATCATCTCTGCCGTGTGGACATATCCAGCATCACTTAATTTGCCTGCCTCTATATCCGTGCCTTCAGACTTTATCCCCAGAACCTTTTCCGCATCTTCTTCATTGCAGATGCAAACGCCCACATACTTCATAAGAGGTTTCATAACCTCTTGTGCCTTTTCCGGTGTCCATAGCTTTCCACGGTAATTAAGGTCGCATGAAATAGTTAATCCTTTATCTTTTGCAACCTTACATGCTTCCTCACAAATCATAGCAAGGTCATCTGATAAGGCAGGATTGATGCCTGTCCAGTGGAACCACTCAGCCCCATTAAAGATCGTATCCCAGTCAAACTCACTGCGCTTTGCCATCGCGATTGCAGAGTACGCACGATCATAAATAACCTTCGATGGACGTTGTGAGGCTCCCTTCTCAAGATAATAGAGTCCCATCCTTCCATCGCCATAAACAATCTTGGATGTATCTACTTTGAAATAATCCAGAGAGTGAGCTGCCGCATAGCCGACATCGGAATCTGGGAGTTTCGTCACAAACGTCGAATCCACGCCAAAGATGGATAGTGAAACGGCAACGTTAGCTTCGCCACCACAGAACGTGGCATCAAAGCTATCCTTTTGAAAGAGTTTTGTATATCCCGGTGCTGCAAGACGAAGAAGCAGCTCTCCAAATGCTACAACCTTCATCTTTCAATCCACTTCAATATCCACAAATCGTGGCTTAGTAATAAACTCAATCTTTATCTTTTCCCTGTACAGCTTTAGAACTCTACTCATTCCTATATTCATAGCGTCAAGAACAGCGTTTCTTGTGATAAATGCCATCTCACTACTCCCATAGTTTTCTTTAACATCATGAGAATAGCCATCAAAGCCAGCCAAATAGATACCTTCGATATCATATTCCATTAGGAATTTGACTGCCATTAGTCCTGCATTGTCACGAACAGAATCTTCATTATTTAATAAATCCCTATATTTTGTTTGGAAATACACTCCGTCCGCAGGAATATTGGATGTTACGATACATTTTCCTTTTTTACCTTCTGCAAGTTCACGAAAACGTCTTAGGTTGGATAAAAATATAAAATCCGGTACAATGTCTTCAAAAGCGTAATTGACACTAATAACAACTGTCTCGTTGTCAATAAATGCCTTAATACAATCAAGTTCATCCACAGAGCTTTTACCTGGTGCAATTAAAAGAATCTTCTTCCCGATGAGCCTCTCTTTGAGCTCATTCTTGTGGCTTTCATGAACTTTTCCTGTTGCCATATACCTAACATATAACTCTTCGATATATTCCTTATCATACGAAACTTTCTTGTCTTCATCCATCATGTCAAAGATATCATTCATACCTTCGATTGTTAGAGTTTTCTTATCGTCAAGATAGCCCGCATAATTCGGATGAGCATTATGCGCTGCTGATATGTAGTTTGGAAGTGAATAACCCCAGTAGTTTCTCTGATAGAATCCATTAAGAATCTCATCTATTAACACGAGAATAGGTTTGAGTTGATAGTTTTTGCCAGTATTTTCGTTAAGGTACTCAAGGAATAGTTCCGTGTTCAGATTGCCAGCTCCACGACCCATGCCATAAATCGACGAATCAATGATCAGATTATGGTTTGTCTGGACGTTTGTAAGCCTCTGGGCATTAGAGTATGCAAGCTGCATATTGTTATGGCTATGAAACCCAATCCAAATCTCCTCATCTAGATTATGTTCTACCATATAAAAAAGGCGAGTAAAATCCTTCCCCTTCATCATTCCAAAACTGTCAACAATATAGAAAGCATATGGCTTGAACTCATTAACACGATGAATCATTGAAAGAAATTCTTCGTCAGAATATGCTAGTGACACCATAGCCTGAATAAATACAAGGTATCCTTTTGCTTTTATCTGCTCACATAATATCAGAGCTTCTTCCAGATTTTTCTTATGAAAAGCTACTCGTATACCATCAATAGAAGACCCATCATATGGAGGTAAGTCTTTGATATTAAACTCACCATAGTTCATCATAGCGACAAAAATTTTTCCATCTCGGTTTTCTGGAATGACCTTTGAAGCTTCCGCTATGTTAGTATACTTTGTGACATCCGGATCATAAGAAACACGATTTGTAATGAAACCGCATTCAATGATTTCGATGTCTGCTTCTTGTAATCCATAGGTTATTTTTCTTGTATTTTCAAATCCAAATCGCCACTCGTTACAATAGCCACCATCTCGCAATGTACAGTCTAAAATATGTATGTTATTCATTTTCCTGCTCTTTCCTTAACACAATATGATTATAAATTGCATCAGCAATCATAAAATCTTCAGGCGTATCGATATCGACAGCCTCTATTTCCCCAACTTCTACTATATAGGGTTTTTCTCCAATTCTTCGATGGAGCTTTGCCATCACATCATGCTTGTAGATATAGAAACCGCTCGTCTCTTCAAACAGGGCTGGAAGATCCTGTGTTCGAGGAATATTTGAAAGTTCGTAATTAAACGGCACTCCATCCTTCCACAGAAAATCTTGTAGTTTCTTAGCTGTAAAAGAAGAATCATACTCTCCGTTCTTAACAGCATTCAATCCCTTTTCAATAGAGTCTCTAGAAATAAATGGAGCAGTCGTATGAGTCATAACATAGATGTCAGCAGGAACTTCTTTAGTGAAGCAAGTCAACACTTCCGTCATGCTCGTTGTATCTTGATCAAGAGTCTTTGATCGCCTGAGGTATTTCACTCCTTCTGGGATGAACTCCTGAATATCTGGATTGCTGCAATAAACATATACTTCGTCCAAACCATCTACAATAAGAAGCGTCGAAAGGATGTAATAGCAAAGTGGTTTACCATTAGTAAATGATTTTGTGTTTTTCTGTGGCAATCGTCTATTATTTAACTTCATAGGAACTATCGCTACTATTTTCACTAATCTAGTCCTCCGTCAAATGTTTTTGTCATGCATATAGTTAAGAATGTAATTAGTTATTGAGTTAATAGCTCCATCGGGATTCTTCCAGTAGAAATCCTCAATTTGATCACGCTTCTTATTAGTCTTCTTTGTTATATCAATATCTTTAATTGCTGTCTTTAAATCACCCTTATCCCTTACGACAGCAGTTGCAAATTCCTCGTAGAAACAATAGTCTTCATTTGGGAACTGCCACAGGATAAGATTATCGCTCTCATAAAGCGCTTTCCCAATTAAGGAACCACGATGACCAATATAGAGATTTACGCTAGGTAGGAATCCCGATTGGTCAATAAATTCAACATTGTCTTTTTGAATAGCACTATACAAAGAAAGATCACTTCTTGGATGTAACTTCACATAAGTTTTTATGTTATTCGGGATTGATGAAGAAAGAAACCTTATAAAGTTGATGAAATCTTTTTTCTTTATTGTTCCATCTTCAACAAGAACGGTTGCAATATAACAAATTGCGTTTTCGTTTTCCTCTTGTACCTCAAAGTCATCAAGATCGTGATCGCCTACCAGACGTATTTGTGAATGATCATACCCGACCGTTTCTGTATAGTATGTATCCCAATGTCTTCCCATTGTTAAGACATAATCAGCACGTAGAGGAAAAGAAAAGGAATTTGCCAATGATATGGTTATATTCTTCTTATTCTTAACAATACCTGCAAGCACTTTTGCTTTACTACTCTTTTCGTAATTGCACATTCTAAAAATGGTATTAATGTAAGATATACTCTTATCGAAATATGAAACAAAGGAAGTTAGAATGTTTTTTGTGCTGACATCATTAATACTAATTCCGTCGTATATTAGCCCTTCCTGAATTAATAGTGTCTTTATTCCTAATCTCTTTGCGTGAAGAATGAACTCTATATCCGGAATCCTATAATTTGAAAAAATAACAATCCTTACCCTCTTTTCTTTCAGAAATTCATCGATTCTATTTTTCACTTCATCCCAATGATAAAATTCTTCTATAATATTATTGTCTGTAGGCAATTCAATGCAGATGGCACCCATTCTTATTTCTGGTCTATCGCTTTTAATGACTCTTGCTATTTTGAATGCAAATTTTTTAAGATCAGCTATTGGTCTTTCAAAAAACAAGATATCAATTTGAGAATTATTCTCCTGAATATTCATAATTCACCTCTGGTATTGAAATAACGACACTTAACATTGTTGGAGTCCACCGACATACCTTTACTTATATTCCTTCCCAAAAACTGCTGCGACAGTCCTGAACATAGTAAGTATCTCCCTTAGAAATCTAAATCGTTTTATGGACTCTAAATTCCATTTCATTTTCTCCGGAAGAACCTGACTTACATATACTTCATCAACATCGTCTGCGGCATCTAGCAACATATTTTCATCTTTGTAGCGTATCGACGCCTCGCTTGTAATCCCTGCCTGCATGAGCAGTGTAGCATTATATTCAGGTTTATACCTCTCTACATACTTAACAGCCTCAGGTCTCGTTCCAACGAAACTCATATCTCCGTTTATTACATCAAAAACCTGCGGAAGCTCATCCAGCCGTAAATGTCGAAGTTTGCTACCGATCCTCGTAATCCTGCTGTCGTTTCCAACTGTGACGGCAGTACCAATCTTGTCAGCATTACTCACCATAGTCCTAAACTTGTGAATTCTAAAGTGCTTTCCATAAGTTGTGACTCTCTCTTGACGATATAACACCGGTCCTTTACTGTCCAGTTTAATCCAGATACTGATTACAGCCATAGGTATGGCTAAGACAACAAGTATCAGTACACTAACAACAAGATCAAACGCTCTTTTAAGTGCCAGCTGACCACGCCTTTTATTCAGTATTTCCCAATACTGTCTTACCTCTGGTGTTTTCATGAAATCAGGGAGTTCGTCCCAATCTCTAAGCATAGCTTGCTCCCCTTTTTCAATCTATGTTTAACAATGCTATCCATAGTTTCTATCGAACCTGTATTGATTTCATCTATTGCAGATGAAACTATTTGAGCTGCCTCATTTGGAGTTCTACGTGCTAACTGATCCTGAGTTCCCGAAAGTTTTTCAGTCTACATTTTGATTTTGCTTAGCGTGGTATTGTTGTCAGGCATTGTACCTTGAAAGCTTTATACGCATCATTCATTTTCTTTACGGGTTCGGTAGTGATAAATTCCTTTTCCATATACAATGGCTGTTGCTCATGTAGATTCATAAGCATGGACTCCATCGTAAGTGATGTCTTCTTTAACTTTTCAGACATCATTTTCAGTATCGCAGATGCCATGAATGTCATTATAAGATGTCCGCAGAATGTAGCCTCGTTTTCTGCATTGATCGGAAGAATCTTGTCTCCTTGCTTACAGATTTCAAAAATCTTTTCTACCTGGTTTCTCATGTAATAAAGCGAAAATGGTTTTTCCTTTGCAAGCTTATGTGTGGTTATCAATACAAACACGCCCTGTTTCTGCAGGTCATCAAATATATCTGCTCCCGACAGATTTTCGTCATTGGCACACTCAATGGTATGTTTTTGTTCCTCATTATGCATGGACATGTTTTCGCATAGATATGCATAAGCCGGACGGTCTTCCTTTTGCCCGATCTTGCATGGAACACATTTTATATACACAAGGCGTTTATTAAACAGCACTGCATTTTTCTTTGATTCAAGGTTTTTCAGATATGTTTTCAACGTGTTTTGATAAACCTTGAAGTTGCTTTTCATCCGGGCCATAAAAGAAATGCCTACATCCAAAAGGGCGTCGGCATTGACACCTGTGTAATATCCGGCATCAAGTATGGCAAATTTTGTATTGACATCGTTTGCTTTAAGCTCAGCAATTGTCCTCGTGATCGTACTGACATCTACAACATTGCCAGCTACATACAAGAAGAGGGGCATCCCGGAATGCTGCTGTACCACATAGATGAGTCTTATTTCCTCGCTGACCACACCGTTATGATTATTGACAGCAGTGAAGGGAAAATAAATTTCACTCGGTAATCCTGAACTGTCAATCAGGATACCGCCATCTACACCCTGCGATGACTTTGCTTTATTGAAGCCAGGGCATTTATCAAGAAATCAGAAGTACTCCCTAAAAAACCACGGAATCCGATAACACCCTGGCACGTGATCTATAGCTTGACTTAGTAAAATATGAAGTTCCTCAACCTGTCTCCAGATTTCATCAAATAAGCTTCGCTCCATTTATCTAACCTCTGTAATAACTGACCTCAGCGTCTCCACTACATATGCCACATCCTCATCAGATAATAAAGTGTGCAGAGGAAGCGTAATCAAATTGCGGTAATAATCATAAGCGTTTGGATAAAGTTCTATTCCACCAGACATCTCTTTATACGCCGTCATCATAGGTAACGGCTTATAATGCACATTGGTAGCCACATCGTTCTCAGCCATCTTTGTGATTATCTCGTTCCTAGTTTCTTCCGTTGCGCCCGGAACTCTTATCAGGTAAAGATGATTACTGCTGTCCATATAATCAGTGTGATGCACGAGATGACTGATTCCCAATTCATCACAAGCCTTATCATATACAGCGATAATCTGCTCTCTCCGAGCCAACAACTCCGGATACCTATCAAGCTGCCGAAGTCCTATTGCAGCCATAATATCGGTCATGTTGCACTTATACCATGGACCAATGATATCGTATTCCCAAGCGCCGATCTTTGTTTTCGCCAATGCATCCTTGCTCTGTCCGTGTAAGGATAGGAGCTGATATATTTTATATATCTCAGCATCTGTCACACCAGAATCATACACAGACTGGTTTAAACACCAAGTGCTAGCTCCACCTTCAGCTGTAGTAAAGTTTTTCACAGCATGGAATGAAAAGCTTGTGAAATCAGCGATAGCACCTACATATTTCTTCTCGGGAAACGCTAGCTTGCCAGCCCCAATATTTATGACTTTCCTGCTTGCCCCTAAAGCATGAGCAGCATCACAGACAACAACCACACGCCCTAAGCCTCTCTGTATCTTGCTACCGAGGTCAGACAACGGACTACCATCGCTCTCCATCGGCGTGAACAGAAACTTCTTCCGCTCAACAATCTCAAAAACTTTATCATAATCAGCCACAAGTCCACCAAGATCTACGATAATAATAGCCTTTGTTTTTTCTGTGATTGCCTGCTCCAATTTCTCATAATCCATTTCAGGAGCATGAGTAATCGAATCTCCATCTTTCTGGATATCCACAAACTTCACCGTAGCTCCGCAATGGATGGCGGCAGATGCTGATGCCGTATATGTATAAGCTGGTACGATAACCTCGTCACCGGGCTGAATACCGAGAACCCTAAGATTCAACTCTTCTGCTGCTGTGGCCGAATTCAGGCATACCACCTTTTGGCTGTACTGGGCAATTGCTTCTCTTGTGGAGCAATCAATGCTATTATCCCCAGTCTCTATGTACGCCGCCAGACGGCATTCTAGCATCTTTGTACGCGGACCCGTGGTAATCCATCCGCTTCTCAGAGCTTCCGCTACTTCAGCTATCTCAAATTCATTAATATCCGGAGGACTGAAAGAAATCTGTCGTTTTTCCATTTTTGTGTTCCTCTATTTCATATGCCGATTAACGGCTGAATTATCTATATACTCAAAAGAAGGATTCATCGTCATTAAGTGAATCAGCTTCCGATAATGTTATTTCTATGGAACTGTTCACAGCACAAATCTCCTCAACCACATACTTGCGATCAAATGACTTCTCGCACACCTCTGTACCAGAGGCAAACTCTTCCTTAGCTCCCTCCGGTAAAATAAGAACTACTGAACTCACAATCTTTCCAGTTCCCAGTTCCAACTTATATGTCATAATCTAATCTCTTCTAAACAAATCTCTCGTATAAACCTTCTCAGCCACATCATCTAAAACTGAATCGTATCTGTTAGCGATAATGCTATCAGCCTTTCGCTTGAACTCATTCAAATCATTAACCACGACTGACCCGTAGAATGTACTTCCATCCTCAAGTGTAGGCTCGTATATGATCACAGTAGCGCCTTTAGCCTTGATTCGCTTCATGACACCCTGGATCGAACTCTGCCGGAAATTATCACTATTACTCTTCATCGTCAGTCGATATACACCAACAACCACAGGCTTCTCTTTACTGGTATCATAGACGCCTTCACTATAGCTGTGATAACCGGCCATGGTTAATACCTTGTCTGCGATAAAGTCCTTGCGAGTACAATTGCTTTCCACGATTGCCGACATCATGTTTTGAGGTATATCTCCGTAGTTTGCTAAGAGTTGCTTTGTGTCTTTCGGCAGGCAGTATCCACCATAACCGAATGACGGGTTATTGTAGAAGTCACCAATACGCGGGTCGAGTGATACGCCACGGATGATAGACTGTGTATCCAGCCCCTTCATCTCAGCATAGGTATCGAGCTCATTGAAATATGAGACGCGGAGTGCCAGATAAGTATTGGCGAAGAGCTTCACAGCCTCTGCTTCCGTTGTGCCCATAAGCAATACTTCTATATCTTCCTTCAACGTACCTTGAACGAGGAGTTTTGAGAATGTTTCGGCCTGCTCTCGGGTCTTTTCATCACATCCAACGATGATGCGAGAAGGATAGAGGTTATCGTAAAGACCCTTAGACTCTCTCAGGAACTCTGGGCTGAAGATTATGCGATCTGTGTTAAACTGCTTCTTAACGCGCTCTGTGTAACCCACAGGGATGGTGGACTTTATAACCATTACAGCTTTCTCACTGCTCTCCAGAACAAGTTTTATAACGGCCTCAACGGCGCTACAGTCGAAGAAATTCTTCTGAGGATTATAATTTGTAGGAGCCGCGATGATTACGAAATCGGCAGTAGAATATGCACTTGTACCGTCTGTAGTGGCATGTAGGTTGAGCTGGCGGGATCCATCTTTAGCCTCAGCTAAATAACGTTCTATATATTCATCCTGAATGGGACTCTCCCAGTTATTCAGCTTCTCAACCTTGGACTCTATGATATCCACAGCTGTTACTTCATTATTCTGAGATAACAGTACAGCTAACGAAAGTCCTACATATCCTGTTCCCGCTACTGCAATTTTCATCGAATTTGCTCCTTAGTATTTATAATCAGTATGGTCATCTGGGTTCTCAATTACTTATCCGCCCATCTGCTCTATATGAGCTTAAGAACACTGTGTCCGTCGAAGCCGCTGATAAGTGATTAAGCCCTTTATGATATGTATAATTGTTTTTGAGAACTATGCTTCTCTAAATTTCCGGGAACAGATGCACTTCCGTTCCCATGCCCATTTTCTTAGCAGAATTGTGATATTCACAGTGGTTTCATTATTATCAGGTTCTCTCGATTCCCTCAAATCTTTTATCTGTTCGAAAATCCATACAGCTTCTACTCCTAATTACTATTTGTGAAATGGTTTTTCAAAAACTATTTCATCTGCGTTTTTCCTTCCCACCATCTCAACCCCCAGATAAATTACCGTCTTCCTCCCCATAAACTCCACCTCTACCTCCGCCATCCGTTTATGAAGGTTGATTTTCTTAATCTTCCCTTCCACACTCTTCAAAGGCCCCGATAAAATCGTCACCATATCTTGCTCCATCAGCACCTGAGATAAACCGATTTCCGGCACAGTCACCATACTATCATTCTTACCTTCTGTCTCATATACCCCAGTCAACTTCACCAGCCACTCTACTTCTCCATCCTTAAGGGCCACAAACAATTCTTCATCCTTCCCCAGCACCTTCGTGAGCCTGGGAACTCTCTGAAGCGCCAGATACAATTCCCGGATCCGATCGCTCGTCAAAAACACATACCCCGGGAGAAGCTTTTCGTGCACATCTTTCCACGCACCATGAAATTTCTTCCGTACATGGCGGATCGGATGAAAGCAAAGGCCATACAAATCTCCATCAACTCTGCCACGGATCAAACATTCTGTCTGCTCCTCCGTCCCCGGAGAAACCTGTATTACATAATACATACAAATCACTCCTTTATCTTTCCGCTCACTTGCATTTCCCAAAACGATCCAGGAAAATTGGCATATAATAATCAATATATTCTGCGCATGCTTCGCCATCCACGCCCCATGAAGCCTCAGCTCCATTTGCCGCAGTCCCCGTCCGGAATCATGCTCACCAAGCCAGCCCAAAATCTTGCCCGCTCTCAGGAATCGAACACTCTCCCATCCGCGAATATGTCATGCTCCAAAAAGTCCAGGTGCCCATGCTTCAAGGCCTTTCCAGAAACAGTCCTGATCTCAAAAATCCAAAACAATTCCATATCAGAAACTATCAATCAAAACGCTTTTTCTATTTTTACAATTTTAATTTTTTTCTAAAAAATAAAAATTCATTCACCTCAGTTCCTTTATTCTCTACCATCCCATCCCCATCCGTTCTAAGCGCTCAATCCGTTCACTCGACAGCACTTTTCGGTTTCCTTCCCGATAGCACTTCCTCTGCCGTCCCAGCCACAAATCCAACCGGAACCCATCTGTCAGCGCATATCCTTTTTCTACATTCAAATGCCCATTTTCTACATAAAAGTCCTGTGCCCGCAAGAACGCATTCTCCCATGCGCGTTCATTCGGCGTCAGCCAATCAATACCAATTGACTCCAGCGCCTGAATTTGCTCTTCGCTCAGCCCATTCTTTCCAGACCTTTGCTTCTCTTCGCTTTCCTCCTGCCTCATCCGGCGATACCGCTCCTTCTGCAAATACAGCCATTTCCCCAGCCATATCCCATCATCTGTCACATAACTCTGCGGCATATCCAGATTCCCATGTTTTTCATAATACTGCCTGGCCAATTCCCATTTTTCTGTCCAGGCGTCATTTCCCCAGACTATCCCTATGGCCGCCAGCCGTTCTTTCCGATGCTGTTCTTTCTCTGACAAAGTTCTCTGTCCGTCTTTCTTTCTAAAAAAAAGCTTCTGCTGGTAAATCCATTTTCCCAAACAGACCCCCTCTTCTGTCACAAAGTCATATGGTACGTCCAATGTCCCTTTTTTCTGAAAATACCCGACTGCCGCTTCATAGCACCGTTCCCAGCGCTCCATACGCTTTCCGTTCCAATCCATTCCAATCTGATCCAGGCGGGTCACCTGTTCCTCTGTCAACGGCAAGGCTCCCCGATTTCCACCCTTACGATTCTGGCGCTGGGCCACCACCCAGTTGCCTAAGCGAAAACCATCCTTCGTTACAAAACCTGCCGGCACATCCAAATTTCCATTCTGCTGGAAATATTGCATGGCTGCTTCATAGCCTCGCTCCCATTTATACGTAAACTTGTCCCAGATCATACCGATCTGTTCCAATTGCTTCTGCCTCTGCCCGCTCAGCACTCGGCTTCCATTCAACCGATACTGTCTTATATTATTCAGCCAGATCCCCAGTCGGAAACCATCTTCTGTCACATACGATACCTTTACGTCCAGATTCCCTGTCCTGGCATAATATTTTCTGGCCTGTGCATAATAGCGATCCCATTGCTGATCCGAATAACTCTCCCAGCGAATGCCTAACTGATTCAGCTTATCCACTTGTGTCTCACTCAGAAAGCCGGGAATCTTCCCCATATAAATCCTGCGTTGGGTCTGCAGCCAGGTTCCTACTGGTAATCCGGACGGCGACAAATAACTCATTGGAATCTCCAGATTCCCTTCTGCTCTATAATAACGCTCCGCCTCCGTGTAATAATCCTCCCAGTCAGCCTCCAGCTTCTTCTGCAACTCCTGAAAAAGCTTTCCGGCCTCATGTGTCTCATCTACAACTTCAAAAAAACAGTTTCTCCCTTCCGATTCCTTTACAGAACCACAGCCTGTCCGTAAAGCATCCTCAAATTCCTCTTCAATCGAATGAATGCTATGCAGATTTTCAAAATTATTGACAACATCCAGAATCAAAGGGGCTGTTCGCTCTCCAAATCCATCCTTCCTGCCCGCTGTTAAAGCCCGTCCGATCTGCTGCTTAAAAATCACCGGTGATACTGTCGGGCGCATCAAGATCACACCGTCCACGTTTTCCACATGGATTCCCTCATTCAACATATCAATGCAGAACAAAAGCTTCAAACCATTCCTCTCATCCGCTTTAAAATTTCTAAACTGCATATCGCTCTGTGGATTTTCTGAAAACACCGTATAAAGCCGGCATTCCTCTCCCACCGAACCAAACCATTCCCCTGCATGGCGCCGCGTTTCCTCCAGATGCGCCACACCTGAACAGAACACAACATATTTCCCATCTGGCCGTAGATACTTTTTAAAGATATGCTCCAGCCCCTTTGCCTGCTCCAATGCCCTGCGGAGACGGTAAAGCTGTTTTTCCGCCAATGATTTCCGCGCAGACTGCTTCATCGACTGCACCCTGGCGTGATACCTTTTCCACTCTTCCTTATAACGATAGATAGAAATAACATACTTCGGCGCCGCCAGAATATTCCGGGCAATCGCTTCTCCTAATGTCATTTCAGATGCGATTTTTCCTTCAAACAACTCCTCTGCCATATCACGCCGCTCATCCAGATAGCGAAGCCTGGTAGCAGAGAGCCCCATCACTTTAGCCGCCGGATGAGTGTCTAATAATGCTCTTACACCCTTGCCCCATTCCAGGGCACCGCAACGGTGAAATTCATCTAAGATGATGTAATCGGCCTGAATCCGCGAAACACGACCCCTGTTCGCCATCAAGCGAGCATATGTCATGAACTCAATATTGTGAATTTCACCACCCGGATCCGCTTTCCTAAGATTTTCACATTGTTGCTCGAAAATATAGCAACTGGGCGACAGCCAGAAAATTCGTGCTTTCGGATGTTCTTCCGCCAGTTTGAAAGCAATAAACGATTTCCCGCTTCCCGTGGGATGAATTATCGCCGCCTTACCGGACTCTTCCAGCATAGCCTCTGCTGCTTCATATGCTCTCTGGTTGTGCTCATACAGATACAGCGCCAATCTTCCGCTCCCTCCTATCGTTTTGCGGGGAGTAGCTTCGTAAAATAATCTATTTTACGAAAGCGCGACCCGAAAAATCTGTGGAAAACAAGATTTCCTATAGATAGTTTTCCTTTCAAACTTTTGTTATTATACGCTAAAACAGGGAACAATGCAACATTTTCCGAGAAAATTGTT
>JAAWCS010000021.1 GCA_022793375.1 Lachnospiraceae bacterium | reverse complement strand
TCTACTGCTTTGACTGGGAGAGCGGTCGTCTGCAATAGCCGGAATCTGTTTACAAACCGTTAAGAAATTGCTCAACGAAATGTCACAAAATGGCGGTTGATTTTTGGGGGAATGTCTGCTAATATAGAAAAGAATCTTTGATTGACGATTACCTTGACATAAGAAGAGAAAAAGGAGGTTTTCCCCATGGCTGGACGCGTGGACGGAGACAAGAATAAAAATACAAAAACTTCTCGTGGAGAACAGGAGGTATCTTCCGCGGTTACGGATACGATCGAAAAGGCGACAGCCTTGTTAAAGAATAAAACGAATCTTGTAATAGTCATATTGGTGGCAGTGATTATCGTATTGCTGATCGCCTTAATGGGAAAAAACAATACGAGTGTTCCTGACGAGACAGCGGCCGTGCCGACCGAAGATATTATTGTAGGCACAACGGAAGCGGTTCCCGAGGAGACGGAGGATTATGAACTGAAGAAGGATGCGGTACCGCAGCTCAATACCTTGATTCATACATATTTTGAAGCAATGAAAAACTGCGATGCCGAAGCATATTCCAATGTGGTGGCCGGCGACGACATGACCGTGGAGAAGCTGCAGAAGAAAGGGGAGTACATTGAGGACTACCAGAATATCAGTTGCTACACGAAGCCGGGGATGACAGAGGGGACCTACGTAACCTATGTCTATTACGAGGTGAAATTCCGCAATGTGGAGACGCCCGGTCCGGCGCTGATCCAGCTTTACGTGTGCACGAATGAGGACGGCACCATGTATATCAATTCCGGCGCGCTGGATACGGAGCTGACCGGTTATATCAATACGGTCAGCAGCGACGAGCAGGTGCGCACGCTGATCGCAGACACCGATCAGAAGATGAAGGATGCGATGGCAGCGGATGAAAAGCTGGCGCGGGTCGTAGAATGGCTGAATCAGGGCGGCTCTTATGTCGAGGAGACGGTGCCGGAGGAGACGGTTGTGACAGATGTCGATCAGATGACCTTTGAGGACCGGGACGAGAAAGTGCTGACCACCACGACGGTGCGGATCCGCAGCACACCGACCACGGAAAACGATGACAACATCGTCGGAAAAGTAGAACCGAATGAGGAACTGCAGCGAATCGGTTACAACAGCCTTTGGAGCAAGGTAACCTACAACGGAGAGGAGGCCTATGTCTCCAGCAGCTATCTGATTACAAAGTAATCGATTGTGTCAAAATTTAAAGCAGGAAAAGCAAGGGGGGCGTATCGGACGTCCCCCTTGCAGCGGATAAGGGGAGAAATATGGATGTAAAAGAGTTTGATTTTGATCTGCCACAGGAGCTGATTGCCCAGGATCCGTTGGAGGATCGTTCTTCTTCGCGCTTATTGGTGCTTTCCAAAGAAACGGGAGAGATACGTCACGAGGTATTTCGGAATATCGCGAGCGAGCTGCGGGCGGGTGATTGTCTGGTAATCAATAATACGAAGGTGATTCCGGCCCGCCTGTTCGGCATCCGGGAGGAGACGGGGGCCTCGATCGAGGTTTTGCTGTTAAAGCGTCGGGAAAACGATATTTGGGAAGTTCTGACCCGGCCCGGCAAGAAAACGCGGCCGGGCACGATTTTAAGCTTTGGGGACGGCTTGCTGCGGGCAGAGGTTTTGGAGGTGGTGGAGGACGGCAACCGCCTGATCCGCTTCGATTACCAGGGGATTTTTGAGGAGCTTCTGGATGAACTGGGACAGATGCCGCTTCCTCCGTATATCACGCACCAGCTGAAGGATAAGGGCCGCTATCAGACTGTTTATGCCAAATATGAAGGTTCGGCGGCAGCGCCGACGGCGGGTCTGCATTTTACGAAAGAACTGCTGGCGGAGATTGAGGCGAAGGGAGTAAGGATTGCCCAGGTTACGCTGCACGTGGGTCTTGGCACGTTTCGCCCGGTGAAAGTAGAGGTAGTAGAAGAGCATCACATGCATTCCGAATATTACCAGATTGAGCCGGAACAGGCGGAGATCATCAACCGGACGAGACAGGCCGGCGGGCGGATTGTCGCGGTGGGGACGACCAGCTGCCGGACTCTGGAATCGGCGGCGGGCGAGGATGGTCTGGTGCGGGCCGGCAGCGGCAATACGGAGATCTTTATCTACCCGGGATATCGCTTTAAAGCGGTGGATGCGCTGATTACGAACTTCCACCTGCCGCAGTCTACGCTGATTATGCTGGTGTCGGCGCTGGCCGGGCGGGAACATGTGATGGCGGCCTATGAAGAAGCGGTGCGGGAGCGGTATCGGTTTTTTAGTTTTGGCGATGCCATGTATATTGGGTGAAAATTTTGAGCGGAAGAAAGCCTGCAAAAGCGTGTGCTTTCTTGCCGCTTTTTTATGTCTTATCCGCGCCGACCGTACCGCAGTCCTAAAAACTTTGATTTTCCTGTTCAATTTTCCTGTTTTTTTGAATTACCTCTTGACCTTCACGTTACGTAATAGTTTATTATAGAGGAAAACAGAAAAGGAGGCGGACGACATGAAAGTATCTGCTGTACGTTCGGACGGTGTTTATTCAAAAATTATGAGGGGCTATTGTGGCGACGGTGGTATTCCAGGCTATGCATTACTTGAAAAAAACGGGAAAAAGCGTGGTTGAAGCGACGCTCTTACCTGCAAAAGAAATTTTAGAAGATGTGGAGGACTTTTGGAATGATTAAAAAAACTCTGTCGGTCCATGAAGTTGTTAAATTGACCGGTGTCACTGCCCGCACGCTTCATTATTATGATGAAATCGGGCTTTTGAAACCCGCGAAGGTAACCGAGGCGGGCTATCGAATGTACGACGATGCCGCGCTTAGCCGTCTGCAAACTATTTTATTGTTTCGTGAATTGGAGTTTCCTTTAAAGGAAATCAAAGTGATTCTGGACAGCCCTGATTTTGATCCGTCCGAGGCAATCGCTCAGCAGATTAAGCTGTTGGAATTACAGTACAAACACATAGGGGAACTGATTGCCTTTACCCGTGAAATTCAAAACAAAGGAGTAACAACAATGAATTTTGATGTTTTCGATAAGAGCGAAATTGAAAAGTATGAAGCGGAAGTCAAAGCAAAATGGGGCAATACAAAAGCGTATCAGGAGTACAAACAAAAGGATATTGCCCGAAAGGAAGGCGATTATAGTAAGCTTGCCGGCGAACTAATGACACTGTTTTCTGAATTAGGAGCATTAAAACAGGCAGCGCCGGATGCCGATGAAGTGCAAAAGAAAATCGCCGCATTACAGAAATTTATAACCGATAACTATTACGTATGTACCGATGAAATCCTTGGCGGATTGGGTGAAATGTATGTATGTGATGAGCGCTTCCAGAACAATATTGATAAAGCGGGCGGAGAGGGGACGGCTGAATTTATAAAAAAGGCGATTGCTGTGTATTGCAGCAAAAGGCAGACAGGAAACTAAAGAGCCGGACGCAGAGGAGCGGTTGCAAAACGTAGATAAAACACAAAATATGGCTGTGCCGGTTTGCGCACAAAGGCCATGTATTGTATAAAATCTTTGTTTTGCAGCAGCTCCTTTTTTAAAATGGATTGGATGGCTGTTAGAATACGATCGAAACGGTCGCTTTTTGTCAATGGAGCTGTGCTTTGTTTGATTTTGTCCCGATGTGGTGGTATACTGTATTCAAAGAGCTTGGATTTCAGATAATCGTCTGGTCTTTCCGGACGGTATCTCTGTTTACCGATCCGCAGCAGCTCTCAAAGATGGCTTTGGCACAGATTTGAGGTAGCTTCCCGATGAAGAAGTAGCAAGGGATGATAGAAATGGATAAACGAACTTTTGCCTCTATGATCGTGAAGTATTGGTATCTGGTGGAGTTTTTGGAGCAAGCCGATTTTCCCGTACAAAGCCGGGACAGCCGTATGCTTTGTTCAAAAGCGGCCAAAGGACAAGCGCGTACAAAACAGATTACGGTGTATCATGTGCTATCCGATCAAACGGATATGTCCGCCGAAGATCAAAAATCGATTTCCTGGGGACCGTATACAGCGTTGCAAAACGATGCGCATGTGTATGCTTCCTATGGAGTGATATCGGATGAAATCCATATTTGTTTAGGAAAGATGGAACGTTGTCTTTTTGCCGAACGCTTACAGCAAGCCTTTCACCAGGATTTGGAGCTGCCGGAGAAAAATCATAAACCAGTGTGCCTGCTTGGCCTGAAGTGTGATCCACAAGGCAAGTATATCCCGGGCAGCATGCGGGTGTCTCCGCTAGCTTGGGGGATTGACCGGCTTTTAGAGCACGTCGATCAATTGACAAAAGAGAATATGGCAGACTTTTTATCCATGGAGGCCTATGAGTCCGACATGCAATCATTGGATCTGCAGTTGGTGGAGGTGACGGAGACCGGGCGCGTCGGACAATTGCTTACATCGGCTTTGCTGAATTCTGTCAGGAATCAAGTAGAAGGGAAGTACTTAGCAAATATTATAAAACCAAAACAGGAAGTAAACTGGGACGGTGTTATGATTTACCGCCGATACCGGACCGAAGAGATTAAGGCACGGGATCCGGATGTTTTTCGCGACAGTGACTTGGCGAACAGCTTTTTTGCAGATGATTTACATATGGTGGAAAAAGCGATCAGCGGCGAAGCGTTTGGCAAGACTCCGTTGGAACAGGCGATACTGGATTACATAACCGGGACATATGCGGAAGAAACCAAAAAGCTGCATTGGCTCGATTTTCAAAAACGTATCGATGTGCACAGGGCATGGAAAAATGGACAGGAAGAAGAACGTATGGACTTTTTCCATTGCCATTTAGATGTTGCAAAAGCCCCTCTGGGCAAATGGCCGTCCCAATTTATGCCCGGCTTGATGCAGCAGCTGGCGGTCAATCTGAGTTGGCGCCCGTCGTCGGACAGCCCGCCGATTTTCTCTGTCAACGGCCCTCCGGGCACAGGAAAGACGACTTTGCTGAAAGAAATCATAGCCGGCAATATTGTGGAACGAGCGGATTTGCTTGCCCAATATCAGGATCCGGACGACGCCTTTATTCAGCGGCGCTTTCAGGATGGCGATAAGGCGCACAGAGGATATTCGCAGTACTGCTGGGGGTATTATGATTTTGCCGACGAACGGCTTAAAGATTACGGGATGCTGGTGGCCTCCTGCAATAACGCGGCTGTGGAGAATATCACCAAGGAGTTGCCGGACGGGCCGGCCCTTAAAAAAGGGCTCGAACCCGGTAAGAAGGAGGATCAGGCTGTTCGCCAAGGTCTTTTGGACGTACAGGAATTATTTGAAATCGATAAAGCGGATAAAGAAACCTATAGAGTATGGAAGCAGGAAAGATACGAATCTCAGAGCTATCCGGATATCTATTTTACAAAGCTGGCCAACGATCTGGCAAAAAGAAAAGACGGGGAATGGGATCGTTGGGGATTGATTTCCGCACCATTTGGGAAAATGAGCAATCTGAAAGAATATATGTATGCTGTCTTAAAGACTTATATTGGAAGCTTTGGCTCCAACGACAGCATTCAGCAGCACAAAGAAGCGTATTTAAACGCTGCTGAGCGTTTCAAAAGGCAGTATGAAAAGGTCATCCAAATGGAACAAGAGCTTCAGCAGATCAGCGGCGCCAGGAATAACTTTATAACTCAAAGAACATTGCTGCACCAAGACGCCGAAAAGTTAAGAGCCCTTCGGGCGAAAAACGAGCAAGAAGCAGAGGAGATATTGCAAAACCTGCAGGATCTGGCCCGGCAGTCAGAGGGGGCGGCACAGACTTTAAAGGAGTATCAGGCAGAATTGGCGGATTTAGGACATCGAAAATCTTTGCAGGATGAAAATCAGGCGAATGTCGAAAATCAAATTCAGCAACTTCGCCAGCATATTATGGAACTGGAAAACCGCCGCCGTTTCCTTGACATTATTCTTGAATTTTTCCGTCGCCCGACGATGCTGTCTCGTACCATACAAGAGCAGTATCAAGCCTTGGAAAAGGCGGAACAGGTTCTTCAGAATGAGACGGCTAAGACGGAATTGCTGCAACAGAAGTGGCAGCGGCAAAGCCGGAAATGCGATGCGCAGAGCGAAGTAATAAGCGGTCTTGAAAACGAACGCGACCTGCTATCGACAAAACGACAGACTTGTCTTGAGCAGGTAAATCGGCTGCGCCGGCAGACAGAGGAGTGCCTAAAGAAGGTTGCAAGGGCACAAGAGTCTTATCGCTCGCTTTTGAGGGAGGCTTCCGAGCGGCGCGGTGAGCGGGCGATGACGGTATTGGGAGAAGCATTTTTCCGCCAGTATGACAGCGAAGCGGACAAAGAATCCACGGCAGCGCAGGTGGCCAATCCCTGGCACACGGTGGCCTATAATCGAGAGCGGGAGCGCTTGTTTTATGAAGCGTTAAAGCTTCATAAGGCGTTTTTGCTGGGATCCAAAGCTTGTTTATGGAATTTCAAAAATCTATTACTGCTTTGGAAAGAACCAGGCGATGATGGAAAGAATCCTGTAGCCTTTTCCAAGCGCGATCGGGAAGCGGCGTTTGGCTCATTGCTGAACACGGTGTTTTTGCTGACCCCTGTGCTTTCCACTACGTTTGCGTCGGCGGGTAACATGCTGTATTCTATTCGAAAACCGGGAGAAATCGGCTGCCTGATTATTGACGAGGCCGGACAAGCGGCCCCGCAGATGGCCTTAGGCTCACTGTTTCGCTGTCGTCGTGCGATCGTGGTTGGCGATCCTAGGCAGGTGGAACCGGTTGTGACGGATGAACTGGACTTGATGAAACAGGTGATCCAAAATGACTACACCGGCTATTATCAATCCAAAACCCACTCCGTCCAGGGATTTGCCGACCGATTGAACACTGTGGGGGCAACCTATGTGGAGGGCGAACAGAAAACATGGGTAGGGTGTCCCTTGCTTGTGCATCGACGCTGTATCAGCCCCATGTTTGAGTTGTCCAACGCGTTATCTTATAACGACAGGATGAAACAGCAGACCGCTCGGCCGGGGCCTGAAAAAGAAGCCAAATTCGGTCGGAGAAAGTCCGGCTGGATCAATGTAAGCGGAAACGAGAACAGCAGAGCAGGCAAGGATCATTTTGTGGAAACGCAGGGACGGGAAGCGTGGAAGATGATCCGGGAATTTTTTCGCTTAACCGAAGAAATACCGAGCCTTTTTGTTATCACTCCGTTTACTACTGTGCGGGACGGCATGAAAAAGATGATTCGATCTCAGCCGGAGTACCGGGAGGATGAGCGCTTTGCAGATTGGGCAGAAAATAACATCGGAACCGTGCACACTTTCCAGGGAAAAGAAGCGGATCAGGTTATTTTTCTACTTGGGTGCGACAAGAATGCTCTGTCGGCTGTCCGGTGGGTAAACGTCAATATTGTTAATGTGGCGGTCACCAGAGCCAAGTACCGTTTGTACATAATCGGTGATTATACCGTTTGGAAGCATTCCGGCCTGTTTAGAAAAGTAAAGGGAATTCTGGACAGCTATGCGGTTCGTGCTCTGCATGAAGCAGCGGATAATCCCGAGACGCCGGAAAACGGAAAACAGATCGAACATTTGTTGCAAGAAGTGCCTGGCGCTGCGTCCTTAACAATAGACGGGGAATTGGACGATGGCCTGGTGGCCCCGCTTTTTCAAGAGTTGGACGGTTTGTGGAGAGACCGTTCTCTCACACCGGAACAATTAGCGGCGTTTGACCTTTCGCCATCGGATATGAAACGTTTCCCGCCGACGATCCGGCAGAGACTTACCAGCAGCATTCTGCTGCATGAGCTGTTTGCCAGGATGAGAGAGCGATATAACCTGGAGGATATGGACGCATCTTGTGCTGGGATTTTATTCTGCAAGACAATGGAATCGATGCTGAAAGAAATGCTTCTGGGGAAACTAAAGACGCTGTTTGCGGACAAGCCGATAAACAAAAACAAATTTAGGGATATTAAGGACCATAGAGTAACGACAGGTACTTTTACGTATTTGCTCAATCAAGAAGAAGTGCGGTCCCGGCTGGCTTCCCGCAGGGTTCTTTTGTTTGAACAGATCTGTGACGATTCGTGGTGGAAAGCGTATGCGGAGGGATTAGAGGAATTCCGCAAGCTGCGCAATACCTGCTGTCATAGCGAACCGCTGAACTGGCAGCAGGAGAATGAACTACTACAGAAACTTTTTGCAAAACAGGAATTTATAAAAACACTGGTCGGCGAGGCCTTGTGACAACATTTGATACACAACCGATACAAAAGACCTTGCCGTACAGGAGGAGAGCACAGGGTTTATGTACATTGCAGATTTACACATTCATTCGCACTATTCGCGGGCAACCAGCAAAGACTGCACACCGGAATACCTGGATTTGTGGGCGCGGCGTAAAGGAATCTCCGTCGTGGGGAGCGGAGACTTTACGCATCCGGCCTGGCGGCAGGAACTGGCGAAAAAGCTGGAGCCGGCCGGCAATGGACTATATGTCCTGAAAAAGGAGTATCGGATCCGGGATGCTGCGGCGGGAGACGATATCCGGCCGCATTTTGTGATTACGGGAGAGATCAGTTCCATCTATAAGAAATACGACCGGGTCCGAAAGGTACACAGCCTGATTCTGCTGCCCGGGTTGGAAGAGGCAGAACAGGTCTCCCAGAAACTGGAGACCATCGGAAATATTCATTCGGATGGCAGGCCCATACTGGGACTGGATTGCCATGATCTGCTGGAAATCCTTCTGGAGTTGTGCCCGCAGGCCGTCTATGTTCCGGCGCATATCTGGACGCCCCATTTTTCCCTGTTTGGGGCCTTCTCCGGCTTTGATACGGTGGAGGAATGCTTTGGCGACCTGTCACGCTATATTTTTGCAATGGAGACAGGGCTTTCTTCTGACCCTCCGATGAACTGGCGGGTCTCGGCCCTGGACCGTTATCAGCTGATCTCCAACTCAGACGCACATTCGCCGGCAAAGCTGGGCCGGGAGGCCAATCTTTTGGAGACGGAATTGTCGTATGAAGCGTTGAAAAAAGCGATTCAGACCGGGGAAGGATTGGCCGGCACCATTGAATTTTTCCCGGAGGAAGGAAAATATCACTACGACGGACACCGGAAATGCGGTCTTTGCCTGGCCCCTGTGCAAACCGAAGCCTACGGCGGAATCTGTCCGGTCTGCGGCCGAAAACTGACGATCGGGGTATCGCACCGCATCGAGCAGCTTGCGGATCGTCCGGAGGGATACGCGCGAAAACAGGCCGCCGCATTTGAACGCCTGGTCCCGCTGCCGGAACTGATCGGCGCTTCGCTGGGGTGTTCGTCTGCCAGTGTTAAAGTAGGAAAAGCGTATCAGGCGATGCTGCAAAAGCTGGGCCCGGAGTTTTCCATCCTGCGGGAGATTCCCCTGGAGGAGATCGGCGGCATATCCGGAAGGCGGATCGCGGACGGAATCGGAAAATTAAGAAGGGGAGAGGTTGCATGGCGGCCCGGTTTTGACGGCGAGTACGGGAGTCTCCGTCTGTTTGCGCGCAGCGAGGTAGAACAGCTGGACGGGCAGATGAGCTTGTTTGAATCGCCGACCGGGCGGTCGTCCGAACTGTCGACTGAATCGCCGACCGGGCGGTCGTCCGAACCGTCGACTGAATCGCCGACCGGGCGGTCGTCCGAACTGTCGACTGAATCGCCGACCGGGCAGCCGTTCGAACCGTCGACTGGGCAGCCGATCCAACCGTCGACCGAGCAGCCGTCCCAACCGCCGACCCACGCGGTGGGGGCACAAAAGTGTCATAATCCACAAGCAGGTACTTCTGGCGAAATGGAAATACATACGATTCCGACACAAGATGCGCACAAACAAAGAAAATCTCCGGCATCCTCCTCGGAAAGACCTGTAAAGAGCGGGCGGCCCGAGCCCGTCTGGAATGAAAAACAGCGGCAGGCGATCGAGTCCGTCGAGCGTGTTACCGTGGTAAAGGCCGGTCCCGGCACCGGAAAGACGGGGACGCTGGCCGCCCATATTCTGCATCTGCTGGAAACAAGGCGGGTAAGTCCGTCCTGCATCACCGCGGTGACGTTTACCAACCAGGCGGCTCGCGAACTGCGGGAACGGATTCAAAAGCAGCTGGGAAAAGCATCTGCCAAAAAGCTGCAGATCGGAAGCTTTCACTCGATTGCCTGGAAGATTCTCAAAGACAGCGGTGCAGAATTTTTTCTGGCAGGGGAGACGGAGACAAGAGAACTGGCTGGTAAAATCCGCGGGGAATACGGTCTGACACAGTCGGTTTCCCAACTTCTCACACAGATATCGAAGGAAAAAACCGCAATGGGCGAGCAGGATTCGTGCCTGCCCAAAGAAGTCCTGGAAGCCTATCAGAGCAGCCTGCGAAAGTGGCAGGCCCTGGATTTTGACGATATCCTGCTGGAAGCATTGCGGATGGCTCAGGAGGAAGAAGGCAGAGCCGGGAAGCGTGACGGCTTAGGGCCTTTCTCCTATCTTTTAGTGGATGAGTTTCAGGATATCAACCCCTTGCAGTACCAGCTGATTCAGGCGTGGAACAAGGGCGGAAGAGAACTGTTTGTGATCGGAGATCCGGATCAGGCGATCTATGGATTCAGGGGAGCCGATGCGCGATGCTTTGAACGGCTGGCGGAGGATTTTTCGCAGATCTGCCAGGTCACCCTGGAGGAAAACTACCGTTCGACGCCGCAGATTCTGGCAGCGGCCTGTGAAGTGATTTCTAAAAATCCGGGCAAAAAACGAAGCCTGCTTGCCCATCGAGCGGCCGGGAACGCGGTTCAAATGGTCGAAGCGGACAGCGAGCGCGCCGAAGCCATATTTGTGGCAAAGGAGATCAACCGTCTGGCCGGCGGAATCGGCATGCTGGAAGCGCAGGAATTGTTTGCCGCAAGAGAGGGGCACGGCTGGACGTTTGAGGACATTGCCGTCTTGTACCGGACCCACCGCCAGGCCGCGCTTTTGGAGGATTGCCTGAAAAAAGAGGGGATTCCCTATGTGGTGGCAGGAAGGGAGAACTTCTTGCAGGAGGAAACTGTGCGCGGGACCATCTGCTTTTTCAAGGCATTGCTGCAGCCGGAGCACCAGCTGGCCGCCTGCACGGCGCGCACGCTTTTGTGGGACGCGTGGCCGGGGAATGCGGCGGCTCCCTATGAAGCGCTGGCCAAAAAGTACGAGCCGCAGATTAAGCGGAGAAAGCCGCAGAAGATTTTGGAGGAATGGATAAAGGAATGGGGGCTGGAGCAGAAAAGCGAAATGCAGAAGCTGTATCAGACCGCCGTCTTTTACCAGAAGATGCCGGAATTTCTGGAAGCGCTGGAACGGGGCGTGGAGAGCGATCTGAAACGCTGCGGGGGCAGGCAGTATGCGGCCGGCGCCGTGACGCTGATGACGCTTCACGGTTCAAAGGGGCTGGAGTTTCCGGTGGTGATGATTTATGGGGCAGGAAAAGGACGCATCCCCTTTGTGGGCGGGAAAACCTCCCTGGAGGAGGAACGCCGTCTGTTTTACGTTGGCCTAACTAGGGCCAGGGAGACGCTGATTCTTACGGCGTCCCAGGAGCCGACGCTTTTTTTGGAAGGAATTTCGCCGGAATGGATTAGCAGGGAAAAGGTATCGGTTGGTAAAAATAAGGAGTCTGGCCGGCAAATGAGTTTGTTTGAATTTTTGTAAGGGGGCTGTGAAAGCTACTTACAAATCCGCAGAAGAGTCGTGCAGTCCGCATAACGACCGGGAAGCCGGGCCGCGAAGCAGCCGGCCGTCCTCGGTGTAGCGGGAGCCATGGCAGGGGCAGTCCCAGGTATGGTCGGCCGGGTTCCAGGAGAGAGTGCAGCCTAAGTGGGTACAGGTCGGGCCGTAGCCTTTTTGGATGGCACGTTTTTTGGTATGCGGGGCAAAGGGCTTTTGCAGGACAAGGTGGATCACGGAGCTGGCGGCATCGGTGAAAAAGGGGCCGGCGGCCGCGCGCAGGTGCAGGCGCTGGGGCGCGAATACGTCGTGCTGGATATCGTGACGGTTTAACACTTTATCCGCCAGGATCGTCGCGGCGGTCATGGCATGGGTCATCCCCCATTTGCAAAAACCGGTGGCAACGTAAATATGAGGCGTCCAGACGGAAAAGGGGCCGATAAACGGAAACCCGTCGTGCGGAACGGCATCTTCGTTGGACCAGTGCGCGACCACTGCCGCCCGGGGATACCACTGGCGGATCGTATGCCAGAGCTGCCGGTAGGAGTCGCCGGGGTGGAGTTTGCCGGTGCGGTGGCCGAGACCGCCGGCCAGCAGAAGATTTTCCCAGGAACGCAGGGAATGACCGTTTTGGTCGATGCAAAAGTACATGCCGTCCACGGGTTTGGCGTGATCGAGGGCTAAAACATAAGAAAGCTCCTGATGCTGGCGCAGGAAATAAAACCCGGGGACATTGCGGGTCGGGAAATGAGAGGTCAAGAGAATCTGCTTTGCCCGCACCTCAAAGGAACCCTCCGGGGTGCAGACCTCCAGCGTGTGCCCGTGGATTTTGCGGACCTCGGAATGTGTATGGATCGTTAAGCCCGGAAGAAGCCCTGCCAGAAATTTGAGCGGATGGAACTGAGCCTGGTTGTCAAAACGGACGGCGCCGGCAACCGGAAAGGGCAGTTCGGTTTCGGTGGTAAAGGCAGCCGGCAGTCCCAGCCGGCGGGCGCTCTCGGCCTCCTGCTTGAGCGTTTCGCTTTCCAGCGTGCTGTAGAGAAAGGCGGGCCGATTGGAAAAATCGCAGTCGATTTGATCTTTCTTGATGAGCTGCCGGTAGCAGGCGATGGCTTTCTGCGCGGCGGCCGCGTATTGACGGGCCCCTTCTGTGCCGAGGGTTTTTAGAAGCTTGGTATAGATCAGCCCGTGCTGACTGGTGATCTTGGCGGTGGTAAAAGCAGAGGCGCCGCGGCCCAGCGCGTCCTTTTCCAGTACCAGGACCGAGAGGCCGCTGTCCTTTAAAAGCCGCGCGGTCAGCAGGCCGGTCAAACCGCCGCCGACGATTGCGACGTCGGCGGCGGTGCTGTGGTCTATGGGGGCGTATTCCGGTAAACGGCAGGTTTTGGTCCAGATTGATTCCATGAAAATACCTCGTTTGGATGATTGAATGGATTGGTTTTGAAAAGAGTATGCCCAGGAGAAGTGAAAAATAGTATGCGATCTTGAAAAAAGGTGCAAAAGAGATGGTAAAAATAAGCAGGATACGGTATACTAAAAAAGACAAAACCACGCATAAAATGCCCTGTGAACCATGGCAGACAGAGGAACTATGGCAAGGATTCCTGCCAGGACAAACGGCCCTGAGACTATGGGCACTAAGGAGGAAAAATTATGTCAAACACACCTACTCCTCACATCGAGGCCAAACCCGGCGACATCGCCAAGACCGTTTTAATGCCCGGAGATCCGCTGCGGGCTAAATTTATCGCGGAGACGTATTTGGAAAATCCGGTTTGTTTTAACACCGTGCGCAATATGTTCGGCTTTACCGGAACCTACAAAGGCTGTCCTGTTTCGGTCATGGGCAGCGGCATGGGCATGCCTTCGATCGGGATTTATTCGTATGAGCTGTACCATTTTTATGAGGTAGAAACGATTATCCGCGTCGGCACGGCCGGCGGTCTCGGCAAAAATGTGAAGCTGCGGGACGTGGTAATCGGAATGGGCGCCTGCACCAACTCTCATTACGCGGCCCAGTATCAGCTGCCGGGAACCATCGCGCCGATTGCCGATTTTGATCTGGTGCGCCGGGCGGTGGAAATTGCCGAGAGCAAGGGTATCCGTCCGGTGGTCGGAAATCTGCTTTCCTCGGATACGTTCTACAATGCCGATACGCAAGCGGCCGCAAAGTGGCGCGATATGGGCGTTTTGGCGATTGAGATGGAGTCGGCCGCCCTGTATTTGAACGCGATTCAGGCCGGGAAAAAAGCGCTGTGCATCTGCACAATCTCGGATCATATCTTTACCGGAGAAGCGCTTCCTTCGATGGACCGCCAGGTATCGTTCCGTGAAATGATGGAGATTGCGCTGGAGCTTGCAAAATGAAAGAAGAAAAGAGTTTACTGGCGGAGGAGCCGATCCGGCTGCTCGCCTGTGTGGCCGGCAGCCTGATTTATGCCTGCGGCATCGGTTTGTTTACCTCGCCCAGCGGGATGTACAGCGGCGGATTCATGGGAATCAGCCAGATTCTGCGCACGCTCTTAACCGATTACGCAGGCCTGTCCTTCGGAACCTTTGACATTGCCGGCATCCTGTATTTTTTCCTCAACCTGCCGGTATTGTGGCTTGCGTACCGAAATATGAGCCGGGCCTTTTTTATAAAAACTCTGATCTGCGTGGCGGCGAGCACCTTCTTTTTGTCGCTGGTGCAGGTCCCGGTATCGCTTTTGGAGGACGACGTACTGGGCTCGGCGATCATCGGCGGGATCCTCACGGGCCTGGGAATCGGCCTGATTCTGTATTTTGGCGGCTCGTCGGGCGGCATGGATATTGTAAGCCTGTATCTGGCGCGCAAAAACCAGGGCATCAGCGTCGGACGCCTGGGCATGGTCGTAAATTTTGTGATCTATGGAATCTGTCTGCTGATGTTCGACGTATCGGTCGCCATTTATTCGATTATATACGCGACCTTTTCCGGCGTGGTGGTGGACCGGGTGCATGCCCAGAACATCAATATGCAGGCCATGATTATCACGGCAACGGACGGGATCGCGATTGAACGGGCGGTAATGAACCGGCTCAAGCGCGGGGTAACGCATTGGGACGGCGTCGGGGCTTATAAAGAAACCCACAAGACGATCCTCTACGTGATTCTCTCCAAATATGAGACCGGCATACTGAAGCAGATTTTAAAGGAATACGACCCGCAGGCTTTTGTCGTTTTCCAGCAGGGCGTAAATGTCCACGGATTTTATCAAAAACATCTGTGAAAGGCCAAAAGAGAATGCCGGCCGCGTGTGCTCTCGGGAGCATATTCAGGCAAAGACCCTTGTTTGAATGTCCACCGGACGGCATACTCAGCGCCGATGGATGAAATTTCCAGCGTAAAAAAAATGCATACGGCTATACTAGGGATCAGAAAGAGTTATGAACCGACGTATTGTTTATAACCCTTTTTCATCTAGGGGATTGCTTTTTATCTTGTTACAGCAATCCCCATTTTATTTTCGCAAAACAGGCAAAGAGGAGCTGGAAGTTATGGCGCAGGACAAAACAACGGAAAATAAAAAGAAAGAGGGCCAGGAAAAGGCCGATACGGAAAACACCCGCAAGGAAAACGAAAAGCTGAAGGACGAGAAGATCAGCGAGTACGGGCAGACGATGTTAGAAAACAGCGAGGGACACTACCGAATCCATCTTCTGAGTATTGTCGGAGAAATCGAAGGCCACGAAAACCTGCCCTCGGGCAGCAAAACGACCAAATACGATCATGTACTGCCGCAGTTGGCACAGATTGAGGACGACCAGAAGGTGGAGGGGCTTTTGGTGCTTCTCAATACCTCGGGCGGCGATGTGGACGCCGGCCTGGCGATCGCCGAGATGATCGCTTCTTTGAGCATTCCTACGGTGTCGCTGGTGCTGGGCGGCAGTCATTCGATTGGCGGGCCGCTGGCGGTGTCTACGGATTATTCGTTCATCGTTCCCAGCGGGGCAATGATTATCCATCCGGTGCGCATGAGCGGTATGGTGATCGGCGCGCCGCAGACCTACGATTATTTTAAACGGACACAAGACCGGATTACCGGTTTTATTTCCTCTCACAGTCGGATCTCGCAGAAGCGTCTGGAGGAGATGATGATCAATACGGCAGAACTGACAAAAGATCTGGGAACGATCCTGATCGGCGAGGATGCCGTAAAAGAGGGATTGATCGACGAGGTGGGCGGAATTCAGCACGCCCTGAAAAAACTCTATCGAATGGTCGATAAAAGGCGGGGCGGAAAATAGATAATCCTGAGCCGGGGACTGCCGCAAAACGCAGAGAAAATACAACGTATGGCCGAGGGAAGGTCATGTATGGTATTTGAAGCTTTGTTTTGCGGCCGTCTCCGGATTTTTTTGCAGAATTTTAGTACTCGCTGCGCAGCAAAAAATCGGCCAGATGCACGATTTTAATACCGTTGACATTGCCTGCGGCAAGTTCGTCAAGCGTTACTACATATTTCGGATAGTGGTCTTTGACGGCGAGCAGATTGGCAATTTCCCGGTCGGATTCCTCTGGCAGGCTGCGGCACACCTGAACATAGATACGTTCGTCGCGCTGCACGGCTACAAAGTCGATTTCTTTTGTTTCGTTTTTTCCGATATAAACCTGGTAGCCTCTTCGCAGCAGTTCAAAATATACGATATTTTCCAGCATGGCGGCGATCGACTTTGGATGAAAGCCCAGGAGGCAGTATTTCAGAGAAGCGTCGGCAAGATAAAATTTCTCCTGTGTTTTCAGTACGGATTTTCCCTGCAAATCATAGCGCTTACAGCGGTAGATCACAAAGGCTTTTTCAAGCCATTCCAGATAGTTGTAGACAGATTCCACCGAGAGAGATCGCCCCTCGCTTTTCAAAAACTTCACAATCGCATTGGCAGAGAAAGTTTTGCCTACATTTTCAACAATATATCTCACAACGCGGTTAAACAGGTCAAAATTCGTGATGTTATGGCGTTTTGTAATATCGTTCGTGACAACGGAATGGTAAATCCCCTCTACGATCTGATAGGCCGTGCGTTCGTCAAAGCTGCCAAGCGCAACAATAGGAAAGCCTCCCATGCGGATATATTGATTCAAAAGTTCTTTTGCGGAAAACTTGCTTTGTTTTTTGAAATCCAGATATTCGGCAAAGGACAGCGGGAAAACGGGAATGGAAACATAGCGCCCTGTCAGGTAGGTGGAGATTTCACTTGACATTAGTTTTGAATTGGAGCCGGTTACATAGATATCGGCATGGGTATTTTCGAGCAGGCTGTTGACGGCTTTTTCCCATCGGTCGATTTCCTGTACTTCGTCTAACAGGAGATAGTAGCGTTTACTGTCGGTCATCTGTTCTTTGATGTCTTGATACATATTTTTATCGGTCATGCCGTCGTCAAACTCTTCCGATGTATAGCGCATGAAGAGAATGTGGTCTGCCGGAACACCGCAGTTTTGCAGATCGTCCCGAAGCATTTCCAAAATAGTCGACTTACCGCAGCGCCGGATTCCTGCAAGGATTTTTACAATCGGCACATCGCGATAGGTTTTCAATATATCCATGTAGTGCGGTCGGATAATCATAGGGTCGCCTCCTTTGGTCTTTCTTATAGTATATCGAAAAACTATCCGGGTATCAATAGTTTTTACTTATATTCAATAAAAATTTGTAAAATCGAAATAGTTTTTTGGAAACAGGGGTTAATAATAGGATTGACAAATATTTTGGAACGAGCTAGACTTAAAACAAGATTATGAATTGAGAAGAGGAATATGGATTTGGAATATGGAAAATAAGAACCGCCGGCCGTCCCCAAAGCGCGATTCGGCCCCAAAACAGCCTGAAAGCAAAGGAAAGCGTCCCCATACGCCCCGGCGACGGGCAATTGTGACCGGCGGCAGCAGCGGCATCGGCTTTAGCCTGGCACAGCAGCTGGCGGCGCGGGGCTTTTGCGTCGTCTTAGTCGGGCGCAGCGAGGCGCGGCTTAAACAGGCGGCCGAAGCGATCCACTGCCGCGGCGGGGCCGCCGAAATCTTTGTCTGCGATTTGTCGAAAGAAGAGGCGTGCCGCCGCCTGTACGAAGCGTACCGCTCTCGCTCGGTAAGCGTCTTAATCAATGCCGCCGGGTTCGGCGTATACGGAGAGTTTGATGCCACGGCGCTGGCAGAAGAGGGGCAGATGCTTTTGGTCAACTGCCACGCCGTCCATGTGTTAATGAAGCTTTTTCTGGGAGACATGAAGCGGCAGGGCCGCGGCTGGATTCTGAATGTGGCTTCTTCGGCAGGACTTGCGCCGGGCGGGCCGTATATGGCGGCTTATTATGCGACCAAGGCGTATGTCGTGAGCCTGACCTGCGGCGTAGCCGAAGAACTGCGGGCCGCTCACAGCCCGGTCTACGCAGGCGTCCTGTGCCCGGGGCCGGTGGACACGCCCTTTTTTGAGCGGGCAGGCATCCGGGCAGCGGTAAAAGGAGCCGACCCGCAGGCCGTGGCTAAAGCAGCTCTGAAAGGGATGCGCAGACGGCAGACGCGGATCGTACCGGGCGTGGGCAACCGCCTGGTGTGCCTGGCCGCAAAGCTTCTGCCGGCCGGGATGATACTGGCGGGAAACCGTCGGATTCAGGCAAAGAAACGAAAGACCGAGTGAGGTGCGGCGATGGAATACAAAATGATAGAAGTAGAACAAACAGGGGAGGAGAGCGGGGCGGCGAAGTTTGTGGATTTTTTGGATATACAAAGGCGTCTGCACGACTTTCTGCTGAATAAAACAAAGCGCCTGACGTTTTGCTGGGAGTGGACGGACACAAATTCCATCGACCGGCGGCACAGGCAGTTTGAACTGGTGCTGCTGAAAGAGGAAGCTCTGAAATATAAAAAATACGTCGCCTTTCTGTTGGAGGAGCAACGGCAGTCGGTTTGTTTTCTTGCATGGGATACGAATAAGTTTCTAAAGGTAAACAGCGGGCAGGCCAAAAATCTTTTCCGGCGGGAATCGTTTCTGGGAGAAAGTCTGCCCGATTATCTGGTGCACAAAAATTTTGACCGTCTGATGGATTTTTTTAAGCGGCTGTGGCCGGCATTTCCGGAGGTAAAGCGCCAGAATTTTGAACCTTCGCTGTGGCTGGTTCCGGGAAACCAGCTGGCTCGCCAAGTCAGCTATCGCCAGTTAAAGGAGGAAGCGTTTGGCCGGGGCAGCAAAGAAAACGAAACGTGTTTGGCCGTGCGTCTGCTGACAACAGAAGAAGAACTGCCGGCAAAACTGGCTGAGCGCCGGCGTAGAATCCGGGCGCTCGTGGAGGCGATGAAGGAGCAGACGGGGCAGGAGTGTCTGACACTCTCTCTTTGCAAGGAGCAAAAGCCGGGGCTTTTAGACAGCAAATTCGGCGGTCTGCCGTACTGGGATTTGAAGAAGCCTTACCCGACGGATGACGGCGGCCGTCCGCTGATGTTGCTGGCGCAGATTCATTTTGACCAGGCAGAGGAGGGACAGATACCAAAACCGCTGCCCGTAAAAGGCATGCTGCAATTCTTTATCCGGCCGGACGAGGTATACGGGGCCGATTTTCACGCGCCGACGCGGCAGGACGGCTTTCGCGTGGTCTATCATCAAGAGGTGGATACGGCGGTGACGCAAGAGCAGATCCGGGCGCTGGGGATTCCTGTCAGTACGGAAGGAAAAGCCCGCGAATACTCGCCGGTGCTGGGAACATATGCCCTGCAGTTTGGCCGGGGACGAAGCGGCCCGTGGGACGGCGACAAGCGTTTTGAGGAATCTCTGCGAAAGCTGGCCCGGGAACAGGGGCTGGCGCTTGCGCCGGAAACAAGTCTCTACCGGTCGTTTGAAAAAGACGAGTATCAATATCTCTGCGACGCGCTCAATCCCAAGGGGCACCATATGCTGGGGCATCCTTGTTTTACGCAGAACGATCCGCGGGGAGAAGAAAGCCCGTATGACACGCTTTTACTGCAGATCGACACGGAGATGGACGGCCTGTCCGATTACATCCTGTGGGGCGACTGCGGTGTGGGAAGTTTTTTCATCGGCCGGGAAGCCTTGCAGGTGCGGCGGTTTGACGATGTGCTGTACAGCTGGGACTGCTGTTAGAAACGCTGAGACCGATTCAGAAAGGAATTTGATATGGAGCAGTACTCTCTTTTTGACGACCGGGCGGCAATGAATCCGTTAGCCAGCCGCCTGCGCCCGGAATCGCTGAAGGAATTTGCCGGCCAGGAGCACCTGCTGGGAGAGGGAAAGGTGCTGCGCCGCCTGATCGACTCCGACCAGATTCCGTCGATGATTTTCTGGGGCCCGCCGGGGGTGGGCAAGACGACGCTGGCCAGCATCATCGCCAGCCGCACCCACGCGGAATTTGTCAATTTCAGCGCGGTTACCAGCGGTATACGGGAGATCAAAGAGGTCATGGCGCGGGCGGAAAACAGCCGCCGTATGGGGATCAAGACGCTTTTATTCGTGGACGAAATCCATCGGTTCAACAAAGCGCAGCAGGACGCCTTTCTGCCCTATGTGGAAAAGGGCAGCATCATCCTGATCGGGGCCACGACGGAGAACCCTTCGTTTGAAATCAACGCGGCTCTTTTGTCCCGCTGTAAGGTGTTTGTGCTGAAAGCGCTGACAACGGAGAACGTAAAAGAACTGTTATTGCAGGCGCTTCGCAGTCCGAAGGGGTTCGGATACCTGGAGGTTTCCATCGAAGAAAGCCTGCTGACTGCGATCGCTATTTTTGCCAACGGAGATGCCCGCACGGCGCTGAATACGCTGGAGATGGCGATAACGAACGGACAGCTTGACAAGACAGGCCGTACTACCGTGACGCGGGAAATCGTCGATCAGTGCATCGGCGGCAAGGCGCTTTTGTATGACAAAAACGGCGAAGAGCACTATAATCTGATTTCCGCCCTGCATAAATCGATGCGCAACAGCGATCCGGATGCGGCGGTTTACTGGCTGGCGCGGATGCTGGAGGCGGGAGAGGACCCGCTGTACGTAGCCAGGCGGCTGATCCGCTTTGCCAGCGAGGATGTGGGGATGGCGGACAGCCAGGCGCTTACGGTGGCGGTGAACGCCTACCAGGCCAGCCATTTCATCGGCATGCCGGAGTGCAGCGTCCATTTGACCCACGCGGCCGTCTATCTTTCAATGGCGCCGAAATCCAACTCCCTGTACATGGCATACGAGCAGGCGAAACTGGACGCCAAGAGACAGCTGGCGGAACCGGTCCCGCTGCAGCTTCGCAACGCGCCGACTGCGTTGATGAAGGAGCTGCATTACGGGGAACAATACGAATATGCCCACGACACCGAAGAAAAGCTGACGCATATGCAGTGCCTGCCGGAGTCGATGCGGGGACGGCGCTATTACCATCCGGGCAAAGCAGGCGCGGAAGCTGAGATTGCAGAGAGCCTGCGGGCGATCCTTGCGTGGAAGGGGCAGGAGGAAGGTCGATAACGGGCGCTTTCTGCGCAAAAAGGCTTACAGGGCGGGAAAGGGACAGGTCATGGGAGAGTTTTCGGTCGGGAAATTTGCCAAAATCATAGGGGTCAATGCGCAGACGCTGCGCTATTATGAAACGCTCGGCATTCTAAAGCCTGAGCGGGATGCCGAAAACGGGTATCGGCGGTACACGGATTTAGATGTCCGGCGTGTGCTGTATTGCCGTTTATACCGGGCCTTGGGATTTTCGCTGGACGAAATTCAGGAGTATTTTCAATTCTCGGATTTAAAGACGATCGGTCAAAAGATCCGGCAAAAATCGCAGGAGTTACAGCGGCAGGCAGAGGAGCTTCTGTCTCTAAAAGAGCAGGTGGACTATTTCGCGCAGCAGATCGAACAGATCGAAAAAGCTCCGGGAGAGTGCTGGATTCAGACAGAGGGGGAGGATTTCTACCGTCTGTCCGGTACGCGCCAGAACGATTTAATCGAACGAAAAGAAAAAGAGCAGGCGGTGGAAACGCTTCAAAATATGGTTCCCTTTACCCGCATGACCGTGCGCATCCGCCGGGAAAGTCTGCGCTCAGAAAACGGGCTGATCTTTGACTGGGGATTGGGGATCCTGGCCAGGCAAGTGCGCGGAAAGCCGGTGGAAGCGGAACTGAGGCGCTTTGGCGAGTATCATCGGACGGCGCCGATGGCGGTGACGATTGTCCGAAGCCTGCAAAAGGAACTGACGGCAAACGAACTGGAACCGTTGTTATCGTATATGGAGGAGCGGGGGTATCGTCTGGCAGGAGATTTAATCGGAGTTCTTTTGCTGCCGGAATTTGAGGAAGAAATCGTTCATTATATTAAATTGTTTGCACCGATTGAACAATAGAAAAAGATCGTGAAAGTCTTGACCTTGCAGTTACTGCAAGGTTTATTCTTTGTATGACAGCCTTGTAAAGCTGCTAACAACAGGAAAGGGGAAAGAAGCTATGAAGAGAACACGAAGATGGCCGGCCCTTGTGCTGGCGGCAGTGCTGGCGCTTGGCGCGGCGGGGTGCGCGAACGATGCGCAGACACAGCCGGCGGATTCACAGGCGGCATCCACGCAGGCGCAAAAGGAGGAGCCGGCTGCCAGCACGCCGGCTGAGACAATCCCGGAATCGACCGAGATGCAAACGAGCGGGGAAATTGCGGTCAATGACGGGACCTATACGGCGACCGTCCAGGGCAGAAACGCCGACCTTACGGTAGAAACGGTAATCAAAGACAAAAAGATTTCCTCCGTAAAAGTGACGGACCACATGGAAACGAGCGTCTATACCTCGGCGGCGGTTTTGGCGATGGAGAAAAAGATTGCCGAGACAAATTCCACGCAGGTGGACGCGGTGGCCGGCGCCACGATTACCAGCGCGGCCATCCGCAGCGCCGTTGAGAAGTGTATTGAAGCGGCGGGCGGCAATCCGGCGGATTTCAGGACGCAAATTCCCGTAGAAAAAGGCGCCGATGAAACCGTGACGGTAGACATTGCCGTAGTAGGGGCCGGCGCTTCGGGAATCCTGGCGGCTACGGCGGCAGGAGAGAAGGGAGCGCAGGTCGCGCTGATTGAAAAGACAACAATCCTGGGCGGCGCCAGCCTGCAGTCGTTTGGCGTGACCGCGTATGGCACGAAGGCCGACCTGGAGGCGGGCGTAGACGTAGAAACGCTGAAGGACGAATATTTTGAAGAGTGGATCACCTATGAGCACTGGCGCGTAGACGGAAGCCTGCTGCGCGCCTACATTGACAACGCGGGCAGGACCGTCGATTATCTGAACGACCATGGCTTTGGGATGCTCAGCTTCCCGGCCTTCGGCGCCGGCTTTAACATGCTGTTTGACTACGATCAGAGAATGCCGGCCTACGAAGCGATGTTAGAGACGGCGGTAAGCGGAAACGGCGGGGCGGTCTACAAAGAGACGACGGCCAAGAGCCTTTTGACCGACGACAGCGGCGCGGTCATCGGCGTAGTCTGTGAGAGAGCGGACGGTTCGACTTTGACGGTGCAGGCCAAAGCCGTGGTGATCGCTACCGGCGGATTCGGCGGCGACGCGGCCTGGGTGCAGGAACTGACCGGCTTCAACGGCGTTGTGGGCGGGCTGTATACGGCCCGGGGCGAGGGCATGAAAATGGCCTGGGAAATCGGCGCGAAAGTGCCGACCAACTTAGGCGGCCTGATGCTGCACCAGACATTGGCGACGGCCAATTTAAAGGGCTATGATTTGTTCCATACGCGTTACCCAATGATTCTGTGTTACGTGCCTTCGCTCTTGAATGTCAGTGCGACCGGCGCCCGCTTCCGCAACGAGGGGAACAATAATACGGCGGTAGCGGCCTCCAACGCGGCAGCGTTTACCGGCGGTTATACCTATGTGCTTCTTTCCCAGTCTACGCTGGACAAACTGGAGCAGGGCGGCCTGGCCGCGATCGGGGTGGACAGTAAGCCCGGACTGCCCCCGGAATACGCGCCGGCCTATGAAATTGACACGCCCTGGGAAGGCGTGGAACAGGTGATGAAGGACATGGTAGACGGCGGCTGGGGTTTTTACGGGGAGACGATCGAGGAACTGGCCGCAAACGCCGGCTTTGACGTGGATACGTTTGTAAGGACCTTTACGGACTATGAAAGCTGCTGTGCGGCGAGAAAAGACAGCCAGTACTTAAAGCCGGAACAATATCTGGTAGCTTACGGCGAAGGTCCGTACTATCTGGTGGAATCCACCTGCAACAACCTGGGAACCGTGACGGGACTGGTCATCAACGACGAGTTTAAGGTGCTAAACGAGACGAACCAGCCGATTCCCGGTCTGTTTGCGGTCGGATGCGACGCCAGCAGCACCTTGTACTGCGACATGTATACCGGCAGCGGCGCGGGCATGGGCTGGGCCTTTACCTCCGGCCTGCTGGGCGGCGAGTCGGCGTATGAATACGTGACGCGCCAGCATGAGTGAGGGTGGCTCTGATAAAATCGAAGCGCCATGGCCGAATCGCTGCAATTTGGCGGACATGTCGAATTTAGCGGACATGTCTGAAAATTATGTTGCAGAATGCACAAAGCGGCAGTATAATAAAAGTCGGGGAACGATAAAACTCCCCGGCTTTCTTTTTCAAAAAAGTACCTGTGCAAAGGAGTGATTGATGATGGCAAATTGTGATAACCACAGACCGTGTCCCTGCACCTATGACTGCCCGCGGCACGGAAAATGCTGTGCCTGTGTGGCGCATCACCGTGACCACGGCGAAGGCGTGCCCGGCTGCTTTTTTTCCAAAGAGGCGGAAGCGACCTATGACAGAAGCGTAGAGGCCTTGTGCCGCGACAGAGGACTGATTTAAGAGACGAGGAGTCAGAGAATGAAGGTATTGATGATCAATGGCAGTCCGCACGCCAATGGCAATACATATGCTGCGCTGCATGAGATGGAAAAGATTTTTGCACAAGAGGGCATCGAGACGGAACTTCTGCAGATCGGTGCGCAGGACATCCGCGGCTGTATCGGTTGTTACAGCTGCAGCAAGACAGGGAAGTGTGTCTTTGACGATCTGGTAAACGAGACGGCCCCTAAATTCGAGGCCTGCGACGGCCTGGTGGTCGGTAGTCCGGTGTATTACGCTTCGGCCAACGCAACGCTGATTGCGTTTCTGCACCGTCTGTTTTACAGTACGCCCTTTGACAAGCGGATGAAGGTCGGCGCCGGTGTGGTGGCGGCCAGGCGGGGCGGTTTGTCGGCGACGTTTGACGAACTGAACAAATTTTTTACGATTTCCGGAATGCCGGTGGCCTCCAGCCAGTACTGGAACAGCGTTCACGGACGGATGCCCGGCGAGGCCGAAGGGGATCTCGAAGGATTGCAGACCATGCGTACCCTGGCGAGGAATATGGCTTTCCTGATGAAGAGCATCGAGCTTGGAAAGGAGCGGTTTGGCCTTCCCAAAAAGGAGAAACCGGCGCGGACGAATTTCATCCGCTAGGATAGAGTTACGATAACAAACCGAAGGAGGAGAGGGACTTGCAGATTACGAGAGTAGAACGAAACGGGAAGGCGGCAGGTTACAGGCTGGAAAACGATCGGGGAATGGTCGTGCAGATCGGTACGATGGGGGCGGCGATCGAACGGGTGGAACTGCCGGGGGCCGACAAAAGCCGGGTCAATGTGTGTCTGAATTTCGCGGATCCGGCCGATTATGCGGGCAACGGGCTGTTTGCCGGCGCGGCGGTGGCTCCGGTAGCCGGACGGATTGCCGGCAGCCGTTTTGCCATCGGCAATAAGATTTATCCGCTCACCCCCAATGAAAACGGCGTTACCTGCCTGCATGGCGGCAAGGTAAACGCCTCCTTCCTGGAATGGACGATCCTGCAGTCCTGCGTCAGGGACGGCGAAGCCAAAGTAGGGCTGTCGCTGGTGCTTCCGGAGGATTTGGAAGGTTTCCCCGGCAACCGTATTTTTTCCGCGACCTACAAGCTGGATCAGGAAAATCGTCTGACCGTGGATTACAGCGCCGTGTCGGACCGGGATACCTATGTGGATATGACCAATCACGCCTATTTTAACTTTACGGGAAACTTCGGCGCTTCCGCACTGGGGCAGCGGCTGTATGTGGCGGCTCCCTCGTATATGGTCAGCGACGAACAGAATCTTCCGCTGGCGCTGGCGCCGGTGGACGGGACCCCGTTTGACTATCGTAAAGCGCGGATCCTGTTCGACGCCTTTGAGACCGATCCGCAGAATGCGCAGATTCAGAAGGCGCGGGGGCTGGACCATGCCTTTGACGTGCGGGCGGCCGCGGCGGCCGGAGAGGTGCTGGCAGAACTGTGCGACCCGGCCAGCGGGCGCGGCGTGCGCATTAAGAGTCCGACCGGGCGCTGTATGGTCGTCTACACCGGCGGCTTCATTGACGAGAGCTTTACGCTGGCCGGCGGCGTGACCTCTTCGGAGGACTGCGCGGTGGCGCTGGAATGCCAGTCGTTCCCCAACGCGGTCAATATGCCGGAACTGGAGCCTAAGATACTGCGGGCCGGCGAGAATTACCGACACAGAATCGAGTATGAGTTTATGTTTTGACAAACCAGGAAGCAGCGGTTGCGCACAGGCGGACGGCTGCTTCTTTTCCGAAAGCGACTCAGAGTTCCCAGGACTGCCCTTCCCGCTCGACGATGTGAAATTGCGTGGCCTGCGCCTGCGCGGGAAATTGTGCCAGATAGCGCGGCATGACGGAGTAATCCCCCCAAAAGTGCATGGGAAACAGATGCCGGACGGCGACCTGTTCCAACAGGTAATTGACGCCAAGGCCGTAGTATTCCTCCTGTCTTGGATCAAGGGGCGCGAAAGCCAGATCAAGAGAAAGGCCGCGCAGGGAATCTATTTCGCGCTTGAAATTGGCGGCCATATTGCCGGCCTCTTGCCTGGAAGCGCCCCTCCACAGCCACCAGTTCAGATCGCCGGCGTGGTAGATTCGCAGGCCGTTGCAGGTCACGAGAAAAGCGACGCCTAAGTCGGTGGAGCGAAGCGTGGAGACGGTAAGGCGGCCCGGCCCGCAGGGAAAACTTTGTGTTTCATGGGCCCTGAGAAAAACCGCCTGCTCAAAATCGTCCGGCAAAACGCCGGCCCGCAGGAATTTTTTGCGGGCGCGCGCAATGTCATGCGACAGCAAAAACCGCTTGTCCGGATAAGGCGCCGCCAGGCGAAACAGAGCCGGGTTAAAATGGTCGTCGTGCTGGTGGCTTGCGAAAAGAAAGAGCGGCTTGTCGGACGAAAAAGCCGGCAGCGGGCCTTTGAAATAGTCAAAGAGCAGGGTGGCAACAGGCAGTTCTACGGCAAAGCCGCTGTGTGAGAGATAGGTTATTTTCATAATTTCCTCCTTGCAGGATACAATAAACCTTTCTTAGATTATAGCGCACGGCGAAAAAACCTTCAAATAAAATATAAAGGAGTGTCAATTATGTGGGCATATGAAAGCGTATTTTATCAAATCTATCCCCTGGGGTTCTGCGGGGCTCCCTTTGAAAACGACGGACAGCTCAATCCGCGGATTCTGAAAGTATTGGATTGGGTTCCCCATATCGTGGAGACCGGGGCCAACGCCGTCTATTTTTCTCCGCTTTTGGAGTCCGATACCCATGGCTATAATGCCAGGGATTACCGGAAACTGGACGTGCGCCTGGGGACCAACGAGGATTTTGCCAAAGTCTGCAAAAAACTGCATGAAAACGGGATCCGCGTTGTGCTGGACGGCGTGTTTAACCATGCGGGCCGCGGTTTCTTTGCCTTCCAGGACGTGCTTAAAAACCGCGAAGCTTCTGCGTACAAGGACTGGTTCCATCTGGATTTTAACGGGAATTCCCCGTACAACGACGGTCTGTGGTACGAAGGCTGGGAGGGCAATTATGATCTGGTCAAGCTGAACCTGCACCATCCGGCCGTGGTGGAATACCTGCTGGAGAGCGTGCGCATGTGGGTGGAGTGGTGGCAGATCGACGGACTGCGGCTGGATGTGGCCTATTGCCTGGACCTGGAATTTATCCGCCGCCTGCGAAGCTTCTGCGACGGTCTGAAAGCGGATTTCTTCTTGGTCGGCGAGGTGCTCCACGGCGATTACAATCGGCTTTTGGGCGATTCGATGCTGCATTCCGTGACGAATTATGAATGCTACAAGGGATTGTGGTCGAGCATGAACAGCCGCAATATGTTCGAGATCGTCCATTCGCTGAACCGCCAGTTCGGACCCGAAGGGTGGACGCTGTACAAGGGAAAGCACCTTCTGTCCTTTGTCGATAATCACGATGTGACACGCGCGGCCAGCATCCTCACCAACCGGGCGCATCTGCCGCTGCTGTACGCGCTGAGCTTCGGCATGCCGGGAATCCCCTGCGTGTATTACGGCAGCGAGTGGGGCGAGGAGGGCCAAAAGAGCCAGGGAGATCCGGCGCTCAGGCCTTGTCCGCCGATTCCGATAACCAATGAACTGACCGAGTGGATCGGCCGTCTGGCCCGTGTGAAAAAGTCGAGCGAAGCGCTCAATTACGGAGGATTTCGTTCGCTGGTGCTGACTAACCTGCAGTGTATTTTCGAGCGGAAATCGGAGCATGAGCGGGTGTTAGTGGCAATCAATATCGACGATAAGCCGTTTACGGCGCATTTTGACGCGGGCTGCGGCCAGGCGGAGGACCTTTTGAGCGGCCGGATCCATGATTTTGGCGGCGGCAGCGAGCTTGCGGCTTACAGCGCGGCTTACTGGAAGATGGAGCGGTAGAAGCCGGCGCAGGGCTGTCGGGCGCAGTTACGTGCCAATCGGGCTTTCATGCCTTGACGGTGCGCTGCGTTAGCGGCGCAGGCAGGTTTATTTCAAAATCGCATCTTGACAAAAAGAAATTAAAGTGATATGATTTTGATATCAAAAAACAGGAGGATGCGAGGATGAATGAAAAAGTATTAAACGGCAAAAAGAACGGTATGCTGGTTCTTCTTTTGGAAATAGCCGTGTATACCCTGGCGATGGCCGGATTTATATTCGGTATCATAAAGCTGGAGGCAAAGGAAAGTCCGGCGCTCTTTATCGTAAGCATGGTGGTACTGTTCCTTGGCTGGATTCCGCTGCTGGGGCTGAAGGTTTTAAAGCCTCAGGAGGCGCTGGTGCTGACGCTGTTCGGCCGGTATGTGGGTACGCTGAAGGGCGATGGCTTCTACTTTGTCAACCCGTTTTGCATGAGTGTCAATCCCGCGGCCAAGACCCAGCTCAACCAGAGCGGGGACGTCAAGACGCAGTCGCCTTTGGCCGTGCTGGGCAACGGGGGCAATATGAACATATCCATGGAGGGAAACAGCAAGAAACTGTCCCTGAAAATTATGACGCTGAACAACAACCGTCAAAAGATCAACGACTGTCTGGGCAACCCGGTGGAGATCGGTATAGCCGTGACCTGGCGGGTGGTGGATACGGCCAAAGCCGTGTTTAACGTGGATAATTACAAGGAATTTTTATCCTTGCAGTGCGACAGCGCCCTGCGCAATATCGTCCGCCTGTATCCCTACGACGTAGCGCCGAATGTGGACACGACCGGCGACGGCATTGCCGACGAGGGAAGCCTGCGCGGCTCCAGCGAGATCGTGGCAGGACGGATCCGCGACGAGATCCAGGCGCGGGTCGAGGAGGCCGGCATCGAGATTTTGGAGGCCCGGATCACCTATCTGGCCTATGCCACGGAGATCGCGGCCGTCATGCTGCAGCGGCAGCAGGCTTCGGCGATCATCGACGCCCGCAAGATGATTGTCGACGGGGCGGTCGGCATGGTGGAGATGGCCTTAGAGCGCTTGAACGAAAACAATGTGGTGACGCTTGACGAAGAGCGCAAGGCCGCCATGGTATCCAATCTTTTGGTAGTGCTCTGCGGCAACCACGACGCCCAGCCGGTCGTCAATTCCGGCACCCTGTATTAGTATGGGCGATAACCAGAAAAAACAGGTGCCGCTGCGCCTGTCCGCCAAGCTGTACAATGCGATTGCCGCCTGGGCGGAGGACGATTTTCGCTCGGTAAACGGACAGATTGAGTATCTTTTAACCGAGTGCGTGCGGCAGCGCAAAAAGAACGGGAAATACGTTCCCGACGAGTTTTCTGTGCCGCCCGAACTGGATCTGTAAAAGGAGTGCGACCGGCCGGCAGACGGTAATACGGTTTATAGGGAGCTGTGAAAATATAGGAGTTGAAACTCCGGTTTTCACAGCCCCTTTTTATTTGCGCAAAAGAATAAGCCGGCAGGAATACGAATCCGTGCGTTTAGAATACCATTTCCTTGTCCCTTCTTTCGACTGTATTTTCAATTCACCTTTCTTATAATAATTCCCATGTTCTGGAAAATTTGCATGCTGGTAATGAGGATCGCGCCATGCAGTCTGTACTTTACATAGACGTATTGTTTTGTGTGAACTGGATGATGGATGCGGCGGTTTTGCTGCTGGCGGGGCGGCTTTTAAAGCGCCGATTTCGTCCGCTGGCCGTTTCGGCGGCCGCGGCCGGCGGCGCTTTGTGGGTCTGTCTGTGCGCTGCGTTTGGGCTTTCCGGCGGGCTGACGCGTCTGCTCAGCCTGGGCCCGGCTGCCTGCGGCATGATCTGGATCGCCTGCCGGCCCCCAAGCGCGCGGGAGCTTTTGCGCGCCGTGCTTTGCCTGTATGTGTCGGCAATCGCGCTGGGCGGGCTGATCCATGTCGTCTACGACGGCACTACGTTCGGCCGTTTCTGGCGTCTGTGGATGGCGGGCCAGGAGGCGGAGGCCATTTCAGTCTGGCTGCTGACAGCCGCCATGGCCGCAAGCCTGCTGGCGGCGGAATGCGCCCTGCGATACCGGGAAGCGAGCCGGTGCCGGGAATATATCCAGGATATAACCCTTACCTACAAGGGGAGGCAGCTGACGGTAGCCGCTTTGTGGGACAGCGGAAACCAGCTCTACGACCCGTTTACCGGCAAAGCCGTTCACATCCTGGAGCTTTCCGCCTGCGAAGAACTGCTGGGAGCAGAGACCTGCCGCCGTTTAACCTGGCTTACACAGGCCGCGGGCCTGCCGCAGGAGAGCGGCGGGGATGCGTGGGGAGACACGCCGGCTTATCTGGTCCCCTGTCAAAGTTTGGGAGACGCGCACGGCCTGCTGCCGGTGATGGCGCTGGAAAGCCTGCGCGGGACAGGCGGCTTTTATGAAAAAACGCCTTTGATCGGGTTTTGTACAACGCCGCTGTCAAAAGAAAAGAACTACCGGATGCTGCTGCATTCACGGACGGACAAGAAGAGGAGGAACTAGATGATCATTAAAGTATCCGTACCAGGGCAATTCAAATTTAAGCTGCTGCCAAGCATGCGCAACCTCATGTTTGCCAACCAGAATGAGGTTCATTACATCGGGGGCAGCGATATCCTGCCGTCTCCGCTGGATCCGGAGGAGGAGGGCCGCTATTTAGGCCTGCTGGCGGAGGGCGACGAAGGGGCGCGTTCGATACTGATTGAACGCAATCTTCGCCTGGTGGTTTACATAGCCAAAAAATTTGATAATACCGGGGTCGGCGTGGAGGATCTGATCTCCATCGGCACGATCGGGCTAATCAAAGCGATCAATACCTTTAACCCGGTGAAAAATATCAAATTGGCGACTTATGCCTCGCGCTGCATTGAGAACGAGATTTTGATGTATCTGCGCCGCAGCAGCAAGACGCGCGTCGAGGTGTCGATCGACGAACCGCTGAATGTGGACTGGGACGGCAACGAGCTGCTTTTGTCGGATATTCTGGGCACGGACGGGGACATCATCGGCCAGGATATCGAAGAGGAAGTCGAAAAGGAGCTGCTGCAGCTGGCGATCGACCGTCTGGACGAGCGGGAGAAACGGATTGTCGAGCTTCGCTTCGGCTTAAACCAGGAGGACGGAGAGGAGATGACGCAGAAGGAGGTGGCGGATCTGCTGGGGATTTCCCAGTCGTATATTTCCCGCCTGGAAAAAAAGATCATGAAGCGTCTGAAAAAAGAAATTGTGAAATTTGGTTAAAAGCTTGCCCTGGCTTCCCGATTGCGGTACAATTGTCTTACCAAAAATCGGGGAGTTTTTCTATGCGAAAATCACGGATCACCTGCGGCGATTTGATTTTGGCAGGGCTTGACATTCTTTCCAAAACCCCCTATAATTTTATAAAATGAAATCCTACTAAAAAAATAGGGATTTAAAGACGCCGGAAAACGGACCGGCACAACGAATGTCGGACAGAGGAAAGAACAAGCCGGGAGGGCATACATTGAGCAACGTACTGATACTGGAAGGAATTGAAAAAAGCTTTGGCAAGACCCGGGTGCTGCGGGGGATTGATCTGGAGATTGCCCGCGGGGAGTTTTTGACGCTGTTAGGTTCGTCTGGCTGCGGCAAGACGACGACTCTGCGCATTGTGGCCGGTCTGGAGACGCCGGACCGCGGGAGGGTGCTTTTAAACGGCGAGGACGTGACAGAGCGCGAGCCCTGGCAGCGGAATGTGAATACGGTATTTCAAAACTACGCTCTGTTTCCGCACATGGATGTGGCGGCCAATATTGGCTACAGCCTGAAACTGAAGAAAAAAAGCCGGCCGGAGATTGCCAGGGCCGTGACGGAATCTCTGAAGCTGGTGCAGCTGGAGGGATATGAAAAGAGGATGCCGTCCGAACTCTCCGGCGGCCAGCGCCAGCGGGTGGCGATTGCCCGGGCGCTGGTAAACGAGCCGCAGGTGCTTTTGTTAGACGAGCCGTTAGGAGCGCTGGATTTGCAGCTGCGCCGCCAGATGCAGACCGAATTAAAACGATTGCAGAAACGGCTGGGGATTACCTTTATCTATATCACGCACGACCAGGAGGAAGCGCTGAATATGTCCGACCGCATTGCCGTGATGCGGGAGGGACGGTTTGTGCAGATCGGGTCGGCGCAGGAAATCTACGACCGGCCCCGTACTTCGTATGTGGCCCGTTTTGTGGGGAATGCGAATATTATCCGCGTTGACGGCCGGATGCTGGCGGTGCGCAGCGAACAGATTTTGCTGGACGGGCAGGAGACGCCGGGCGCGCTGGCGGCCGTTGTCAAAGAAAAAAGCTTTGTGGGCGGGATGCTGCGGATCGGGCTGGAACTGACGGACGGCACGCCGGTTACAGCCAGCCGTCACGGCATAGACGCGGCCTGGCAGCCGGGAGAGCGGCTGTATGTCAGCTGGAGACCGGAGCACGGCGTACCCGTGGAGAAGGACGAGACTGCGGCCGGGGAGGAAGTCGATGAAGAAGCGCTCTAAAGACGGACTGCTCATTGCGCCGCTGTACGTGTTTACCCTGCTGTTTGTAGCGGCCCCTCTTTTGTACATGCTGGCGCTGAGCTTTATGCAGCGGGCCGAGGTCTGGGGCGTGGAAGCCGCCTTCAGCCTGGACAGCTATCGTAAGATTTTGCAGCCGGTTTACAGGGATACCTTTGTCGAATCGGTGAAACTGGCCTTTACGACGACGTTTTTAACGCTGCTGGTCGGCTATCCGTTCGGTTATTTTATGGCCCGGCTGCCGGCAAAGAGAAAATCTCTGGTCATGCTGCTGGTGGTGATTCCCTTCTGGACCAATGCGCTGATGCGCATGTACGGCTGGATGATTCTCTTTCGCAGCAACGGCCTGGCCGAGCAGGCTTTGCTGCGGTTTGGCCTGATTGAGGACAGCCTGAAGCTTTTGTACAATTATAAGGCGGTGCTGGCCGGAATGGTCTACGCGCTGCTGCCGTTCATGGTGCTGGCCGTATACAGCAGCGCGGAAAAAATGGACTGGTCGCTGGTGGAAGCGGCCAAGGATTTGGGGGCTAAGAACTGGCAGGCCTTTGCGACCGTGACGTTAAAGCTGACTTTGCCGGGGATTTTGTCGGGCGTGATCCTCGTGTTCATCCCTTCGATGGGCCTGTTTTTCATCGCCGATATCCTGGGCGGGGGCAAGATCATGCTGGTGGGCAACCTGATCCGGGATCAGCTGATGAGCACACGCGACTGGCCGTTTGCGGCGGCGCTGTCGGTCGTACTGATGGCATTTACGATGCTGTTTATCTGGACGTACCGCAAGATTACCCATTCCGATGAACTGGAAGGACTTTTGTAAGGAGGCGCGATGGAAGAGAAAAAAACGCGTTCGCGTAAAAAGAAACGAATCCGTCCGTCGGACTGCTACCTGGGCGTTTTGCTGGCGCTTATGTATCTGCCGATTCTGATGGTAATCCTGTATTCCTTTAACGCCTCCAAAACATCCGTCGTGTGGGGAGGCTTTACGCTGTCCTGGTATGAGGAAATGCTGCACGATAGAGGGCTTTTGCAGGCCCTGCAAAACAGCGTTGTGCTGGGACTTTCGGCCAGCGCAATCGCCGGCGTGATCGGTACGCTGGGGGCGGTGGGCATGTCGCGGGTGCATTTTCGTTCCAAAGGGATGTTAGACTACCTGATTTTAGTGCCGATCATGGTTCCGGAAATTATTTTGGGCATGGTATTTATGGTGTTTTTCAGCCTGCTTTCCCTGCCCTTCGGCATGACGACACTGGTCCTGGGACACAGCGCTTTCTGCGTGCCCTATGTGTATATGATGGTAAAGGCCCGCCTGATCGGCATCGATAAATCATACGCCGAGGCGGCCCGCGACTTAGGCGCCAGAGAACGGCAGGTGTTTTTTGACATCACGCTGCCGCTGATCGCGCCGGCCATTGCCTCGGGGATGCTTTTGTCGTTCGCCATGTCTTTGGACGACGTGGTAATCAGCATCTTTGTCGCCGGGGCGCGGATCAGCACGCTGCCGGTCAAAATTTATACCCAGTTGAAAACCGGCGTGACGCCGGAAATCAATGCGCTTTGTACGCTGATGCTGGCCGTGACGATATTTTTGGTTCTTTTGTCCGGCCGGCTGCAAAAAAAGAAGCTGTAACGGGCCGGGGCCGCCGCTGTGCGGACGGCAAGGCCGGATACCAAAAAACGAGGAGGAAAAAAATGAGACGTAAACAGTTAGCCTGGATGCTGGCAGCGGCGATGGTATTGTCCCTGCTGTCCGGCTGCGGCGGTTCCAAAGAAAAGGAACTGAACATCTACACCTGGGAGGACTATATTCCCGACAACGTGGTGGCGGAATTTGAGGAAGCTACCGGCATCCGCATCAACTACACCAATTTTGAGACCAACGAACAGATGCTGTCGGTATTGGAAAACGCCGACGGCGGCGACTACGATTTGATCCTGGCTTCGGACTATATCATCGACATTGCGATTAAAGAGGGGCTGGTCGGCAAACTGGACAAAGAAAAGATCCCCAATCTGGCTAACATCGATCCGCTGTACCAGGGATTTTTTTACGATCAAAACGACGAGTATACGGTGCCCTACGCGCCGGGCATCCCGCTGATTGTCTATGATCCGTCCCGCGTAACGACCGAGATTACCGGCTATGAATCCCTGTGGGATCCTTCGCTGGAGGACAGCGTCGGCATCATGGATACGGAACGCGTGATTACGGGAATTGCGCTGAAGATTATGGGGGAATCCTTTAATACGGAAAACGCGGATACGATCCGTCAGGCCGGAAAGATGCTCCTTGACTTAGCGCCGAATGTCCGTGTGCTCAGCAACGATCAGACACAGGATTATCTGCTGAGCGGCGACGTGAGCGTGGCGTTTTTGTTTACCTCGCAGGTTGTGCTGGCCCTGCAGGGCAATCCGGATTTGAAAGTCGTCTATCCGAAGGAGGGGCTTGGCTTTGGCTGCGACGCTCTTTTCGTACCGGCGAACGCGCCGCACGCGGACAATGCCTATCAGTTTTTGAACTATATTCTGCAGGGGGAAGTCGGCGCGGATATTTCCACACAGGTATGGTATCTGTGCCCGAACAAGGCGGCCTATGAATACCTGCCAGAGGATTTCCAGGAAAGCTTAGTTATCTCCACGGAGGAAATCCCGGAGGGCGAATTTATTATGAATGTCGGCGCGGAAGCGCTGGCGGTCCACGACGAGGTGTATACGGCCTTTAAGGCCGCGTTGGATTAAGGTTTTTCGGCGGCCTGCCTTCTTTCGTAGCAGACCGCCGGCTGTTTGTCAAGGCCCGAATCGCATTCCGGGACAGGTAAAATTCCCCTGCATTTTCTCTGTATAAACCACCCCAAAACCGTGCATGATTTCAATACAACATGATGTGCGGAGGTGTCTGGGATGGCAGTATACAAGGTAGAAATATGCGGGGTAAACACGGCTTCTCTGCCGGTTTTAAACGAGACGGAGAAAACGGAACTGTTCCGCCGCGTGCAAAAGGGGGACAAGGAAGCCAGGGAGTTGTACATTAAGGGGAACTTGAGGCTGGTGCTGAGCGTCATCCAGCGGTTTTCCGGCGGCAACGAAAATCTGGACGATTTGTTTCAGATCGGCTGCATCGGCCTGATGAAAGCCATCGACAACTTCCAGCCCGATACCTATGACGTAAAATTTTCAACGTATGCCGTACCGATGATCGTTGGGGAAGTCAAACGTTACCTTAGGGATTCCTCCAGCAGCATCCGGGTAAGCCGTTCGCTGCGGGATACGGCCTACAAAGCGATCTATGCCAAAGAAAACCTGATGAAGAAAAACTGCAAGGAACCGACGCTCAACGAGATCGCCGAGGAGGTCGGAATCACGCGGGAGGAAGTCGTGTTCGCAATGGATGCGATCCAGAGCCCGGTAAGCCTGTTTGATCCGGTTTACACGGAGGGCGGGGATACCCTCTATGTGATGGACCAGATCAGCGATAAAAAGAACAAAGAAGAAAAATGGGTCGAGGAAATTGCCCTGAGAGAGGCCATCGACCGGCTGCCGCGGCGGGAGCAGAACATCATCCGGATGCGCTTTTTCGACGGCAAGACACAGATGGAGGTGGCCGACGAGATCGGCATCAGCCAGGCCCAGGTCAGCCGTTTGGAGAAAAACGCCTTAAAGAGCATGCGCAATTATCTCGGAAGCTGACCGACGGCAAAGAGCAAAGGAGAAAACGATGATTTTTCGCAGAACCAAAGACAAGGACCGGCAGCAGGTCGTAGAGCTGTGGCAGAAGGCCCGGACATACTTTCAGGAGGCCGGGATCGACCAATGGCAGGACGGCTACCCGAACGAAGAAAGCCTTGCGGAGGATATGGCCCGGGGCGAAAGCTACGTGCTTGCCGACGAGGAGGGCGGGCAGGTCCTGGCAACGGCATTTATCAGCTTTGCCGGCGAGCCGGATTACGAGCGGATTTACGAAGGCAGCTGGCAGTCCGAGGGGCCTTACGGCGTCGTCCACCGGGTGGCGGTAGCGCCGGAGCAAAAAGGCCGGGGGCTGGCCGGGCGCCTGATAGAACAGGCCGAGGAAATGTGCCGGCAGCGGGGCGTATTCAGCCTGCGGATCGATACCCATGAGGACAACCGTTCGATGCGGCGGATGCTTGTAAAGAACGGGTTTTCTTATCAGGGGATTATTTATCTGGGACGTGGCGGGGACAGACGGGTAGCGTTTGAGAAAAAGGTGACAAAATAACTGCAGGCGCCTGTCGGCACAATGCGCAGCAGAGATATAAAAGGCGGCTCAGGCCGCTTTTTTATGTGAAGGCAGCGCATCTGCGCAAAATCAAACGGCGCTGCGGCCTTCGGCCTCCGTCCTTTCCCGGGCAAGATTAAGAGAAAACACAAAAATCTTTAGGATTTATTAAAGACTTTGAAACAAGCTTCCGCTATACTTTTGTTGGAATCAGAAAAAACGTTCAGAGGGGGCATATAGGTATGAGAGCAGAAAAGAACATTTTGATTGTGGACGACGAAGAAGCCTTGGCCGATCTGGTTGAGTTCTATCTCAAGAACGAGGGGTACACGGTTTATAAATTTTATACGGGGGCCGAAGCGCTTCAATGCATTTCGACGACCAGGATCGACCTGGCGCTGTTGGACGTAATGCTGCCGGACATCGACGGCTTTGAACTGTGCCGCCGAATCCGCAAAAAACACCATTTCCCGGTGATTATGCTGACGGCCAAGGAGGAGGAACTGGACAAGATCACAGGTCTTACGATCGGGGCGGACGACTACATCACCAAACCGTTTCGTCCGCTGGAGGTAATGGCCCGCGTGAAAGCCCAGCTGCGCCGCTACACCCACTACAATACCGGCGAGGGAGCGGGCGGGAACAACGACCAGATGATTCAGATTTCCGGCCTGATGATCGATCGCGTAAACCATGAGTGTTTCCTGAACGAAAAAAAACTTTCGCTGACGCCGACCGAGTTTGAAGTCCTCTGGACGCTCTGCCGCCATAAAGGGCAGGTGGTCAGCGCGGAAAAGATGTTTGCCGAGATCTGGGGCGAAAAGTATTATTCCAACTCCAGCAGTACGATTATGGTACACATCCGCCATCTGCGGGAGAAAATGGGCGAGGACGCCGAGCATCCGCGCTATATCAAAACAGTATGGGGAGTGGGGTACAAAATTGGGTAAGCAGTATTTTCGGGAATTTCAGCACAAAATGTTTCGCCTGCACATGGCGGTGGCCGCGGTGTGCGTGGCAGCGTCGGCGTTTTTCCTGGTATGTATGGACGCGGCCTTTAACGGCGCGGTGATCGACGCTGTCGAGGAGCGCTTTGGCTGGAACGCGGCCGCCTGGGTGATGAGCCATGAGGAATGGTTTGTGATGGGCCTTCTGTTTCTGGTGGTGTTCGCCAGTTTTTTTGCCCTGGAGCGCTATTGCCTGGGAAAAATGAACCGGATTTTTCGCAACATTGGGATTCTCTTTCAGAAGGATGAACAGTTTATGGAACTTGACGAAGAATTTGCTTTGCTGGAACAGGATTTAAACGAGCAGAAGCGGGAGAATTTGAGAAGCCGGCAGCTGATGCAGCTGGAGACGAAGCGAAAGCTGGATATCATTACCTATCTGGCTCACGATATCAAAACGCCGCTGGCTTCCGTGATCGGCTATTTGTGCCTGCTGGAGGAAACGGAAAATCTGCCGGAGGACATCCGCAGAAAGTATACGGAACTGACGCTTGAAAAAGCGTACCGTCTGGAAAAGCTGGTCAATGAATTTTTTGAGCTGACACGCTTTAATATCGGAAACATTCCCCTGGAAAAGGATTCCATCAATCTGCTGCGGATGATGGAGCAGCTGGCCGACGAGTTTTATCCGATGGCGGAGAAAAAAGGATGTACGATTGAGACGGACGTGCCGGAGGGGATGCACATCTATGCCGACCCCGACAAGATTGCGCGCGTATTCAACAATGTACTGAAAAATGCGCTGGCATACGGAAACCCGGACAGCCGGATCCGGATTTCGGCAGTCAAAGAGGGAGACGGACAGCAGATTTGCATCTGCAACGAAGGACGGGAGATCCCCCCGGAAAAGCTGGAGCGCATTTTCGAGCAGTTTTACCGTCTGGACGCGTCCCGCAGCAGTGGTACGGGGGGAGCCGGCCTGGGGCTGGCGATTGCGCGGGAGATCGTCAAAGAGCACGGAGGGACGATCGACGCTTTTAGCGAAGCCGGTACGACGACTTTCCGGGTATGGCTGCCGGTGCGCGGGACCGCTGCAGGAGTGTGCAGCGATGCTATGGAAACACAGGTGAGACCAAGGAGGGAGAATACATATGCGGGAGCTGGCCAGACAGCAGACACAGAGACGGCCGAGTGAGGGCGCGATGCCAAAGAGAGCAAATCAGGGGCAGCCGCAAAGACAAGAACGCCGTTATAGTGAACAAGAGACGGGGCGCCGGCTCGAGGGCCGCAGTCCTAACAGGCCGGCCCCGCGTCGCCGAGCCGAAGGATACAGTTCAGACAGGCCGGCCCCGCGTCGCCGAATTGAGGGCCGCAGTCCGGACAGACCGGAAGCGCGCCGGGTGAGACGCACTTCGGACAGCCGGCAGCCGGAACGGATGCGGGCGGAAAAACGGGTTCGGATAAGAAAACGGCAGATTCGCCGCCGCCGGGCGGCCCGGCTCTTAAAAGGGATCGCGGCAGCGGCTATTCTGGTATTTTTGCTGCCCAAAGCAGCCGGCTTTGCTTCCGCGCTGGGAAAAGGGATTTTCAGTCTTTTTGCCTCGCCGTCCGCTTCGGTTGAAAACGGGACGGCAGCGGCCGGGAACTTAACGGCTGGATCGATCCCGGCCGGCCAGGCGCCGGTTCTGCCGCAGGGCGGGGTAGACGCGCAGATATTGGAACATCTGCGGGAAACGTGGAAGGACAACCCGGAGGCAGCGCCGATTTTGGAGCATCCGGAGGAATACCCGGACGCGCTGCTGGAGCTTTTAAGCAAGCGCCCGGAGACATTATCGTTTGTACTTCATTATCCTTCTCAAAAGAACGAAAAACAGACCATCGATTTAAGCGGCGAGACGACACAAGGGACGCTGCCGCTTTTATACCAGTGGGACGAGCGCTGGGGATACGGCCGTTATGGCGACAGCATCGTGGCGCTTTCCGGCTGCGGCCCGACGTGCCTGTCCATGGTGCTGATCGGCTTAACCGGGGATGTGTCCCTGCATCCGCAGGCAGTGGCCGTATTCAGCGAAGAAAACGGTTATCGGACCGAAGGCGGGACGGCATGGGATTTAATGACGCTGGGGGCCGCGAAACTGGGAATTACCGGGGAAGAACTGCCGCTGGACGAAGGCCGCATGACCGAAGCATTGCGGCAGGGGCACCCGATTATCTGCAGTATGCGTCCCGGTGATTTCACGGATACGGGACATTTTATCGTCCTGGTCGGATATGAGGACGGGGCGTTTTTGGTGCATGATCCGAACAGTGTGGAGAACAGCCGCGCTTCCTGGACATATGAGCAAATCCACGGACAGATCAAGAATTTGTGGGCGTATTCTTTATAAAAGGGTAAAAATTAGTTGCCATTTTTCGGCTGCAGTTTTTCTTTTCGTTTGGGGTTGACAGGACCAACAGACTGCGGTATAATCGGACATCATAGAAAAATGCAGAGAAGAGAAGAGTACGCGGTAAACAAAGTCCCAGAGAGCTTCGACAGGTGGGAAGAAGCACGGCGGTTATGGCGGAAGATGGTCTCGGAGCAGCACAGCCGACTCCAGAACGGATAGGCTGCGATGGGAGCGCCCATTACAGCGCTTGGGTATCGGATTTCATCCCGTACCTGCAGAGGTCCGGACCGCGAGGTTCTGACAAATAGAGGTGGTATCACGAAGCACAACGGCTTTCGTCCTTTAAAACAAGGACGGAAGCCGTTTTCTTCGCGTAAGCAATGAGCAGTGCGCCTGTGTACAAAGGAAGGATTGCGGACATATATGCGCACAATCCTTCCTTTGTACACAGGCATAGGGCGAATGCCCGCGACCGAAATGGAGCGAAGCAAAATTGAGGTTAGCACTGCGGGCTACGATGCAAGCCCCCTCACACCCATTTCAAAAGGGAGATCGATTATATGGAAACTGCAAAAGAAATTATCCGCATCGAGGGTCTAAACAAAACGTTCCACACCAAGGACGGCGAGGTAGTCGCACTCGACAATATTCATCTGGAAATTGCCCAGGGAGAAATTTTCGGCATCATCGGCCTCAGCGGCGCCGGCAAGAGCACGCTCGTGCGGTGCATGAACCTGCTGGAGAAACCTACAGCCGGCCGGGTATTTTTTGACGGCCAGGAACTGGGGGGACTGAGGCGCAGGGAGCTGAACGAAAAACGCCATTCCATCGGCATGATTTTCCAAAGCTTCAACCTGCTGATGCAGCGGACGGCCCTGCAAAACATCTGTTTCCCGCTGGAACTAGTAGGTACGCCGAAAGAAAAAGCCAGAGAGCGGGCCAGGGAACTTCTGGCGCTGGTCCATCTGGAGGATAAGGAAAACGCCTATCCCGCACAGCTTTCCGGCGGGCAGAAGCAGCGGGTCGCCATTGCCCGCGCGCTGGCGACGAACCCGAAGGTACTCCTGTGCGACGAAGCGACAAGCGCCCTGGATCCGAATACGACCCGCGGAGTTTTATCGCTTCTAAAGGATATCAATCAGAAATTAGGCGTGACGATCGTAGTCATCACGCACGAGATGAGCGTCATTGAAGAAATCTGCAGCCGGGTGGCGATCCTCGATCACAGCCAGATTGTGGAGATGGGCCGGGTGGAGGATATCTTTGTGAAACCGCAGTCAAAGATTGCCCGACAGCTTTTGTTCCCGGCCGGAAAAAAGGAGATCAAGTTCGGCAAAGGGGGACGCTGTCTGCGGATTGTCTTTGACGGCCTGTCCTCGTATGAACCGGTTTTGTCCTCCATGGTATTGGAATGCGGCTATCCGGTCAACATCCTGTTTGCCGACACCCGGGACATTGACGGCAAGGCCATGGGCCAGATCATCGTAGGACTGCCCGAAGAAGAGAAGGCCGTCCACCGGATGTACGCGTACCTGAACACCCATGGAATCCGCTTTGAGGAGGTAAAAGATATATGAAACCGGAATTATTTCAGCTAATTCTTCCCAGCACCTGGGAGAGCCTTTATATGACCCTGATTTCGGCGGCGCTGGCCTATGTGGCGGGGCTTCCGCTGGGGATTTTGCTGGTCGTCACCGACAAAAACGGGATTCGTCCGATGCCGGCGCTCAATACCGTGCTGGGAACCATCGTAAATCTGCTGCGTTCGGTCCCCTTTTTGATCCTGTTCATTGCCCTGCGGGATGTCACCAGCGCGATCGTCGGCAAAGCCTACGGGGCGCGGGCCGTGATCGTGGCCCTGTTTGTGGCGGCGGCCCCCTTCATTGCGCGGATGGTGGAATCGTCCCTGAAAGAAGTGGACCCCGGCGTGATCGAAGCCTCGCAGTCGATGGGCGCAAATACGATGCAGATCATCTGTAAGGTGCTGCTGCCGGAGGCCAGGGCGTCCCTCCTGGTCGGAGCGGCGATTTCCATCACGACGATTCTGGGCTATTCGGCGATGGCCGGCATTGTCGGCGGCGGCGGCTTAGGCGCGGTGGCGATCAACTACGGCTATTACCGCAACGAAACCGTAATGATGTGGATTATGATTGTGATCCTGGTGGCAATTGTCCAGGTGTTCCAGGAAGCGGGGCTGTATCTGTCCCGCGTGGTGGACAAACGGATCCGTTGATGTGACAGAAAGGGCGGCAGGCCCCTTTCTATAGATTTCCCGGCGGCTGTCAGTGCACGGACGCGGCCGGGAGAAAAAACGCAGACACGGCGGCGCTTGCAAAACCGCCGTAGCGCAAGAAAAAAGAGGAGGACGATTTATGAAGAAAAAAGGATTGGCATTGCTTTTAGCACTGGTACTTTCGTGCAGCTTCCTGGCCGGCTGCGGTGGGGGCGGCTCGGACGATAAGACGATCCGGGTCGGCGCCAGCGTTACGCCGCACGCGGAGATTTTGAAGGTGGCCGGAGAAATCCTGGCCGGGCAGGGCTACACATTGGAGATCGTGGAATTTACGGATTACGTACAGCCGAATCTGAATGTGGAAAGCGGCGATCTGGAGGCGAACTATTTCCAGCATCAGCAGTATCTGGATCAGTTCAATGTGGAAAATAATACCCATCTGGTGTCGGTAGCCGATGTGCATTACGAGCCGTTTGGCGTGTACCCCGGAAAGACGGCCAGCCTGGAAGAACTGCCGGACGGCGCGGCAGTCGCGGTTCCCAATGATACAACCAACGAAGCGAGGGCGCTGCTTCTTTTGCAGGATCTGGGCCTGATTGAACTGAAGGAGGGCGTGGGCCTGGAAGCGACGCAGATCGACATTGTCTCAAACCCCAGAAACCTGGAATTTGTGGAGATGGAAGCCGCGCAGCTGCCCAAAGTCCTTTCGGATGTGGACATTGCCGTAATCAACGGCAACTATGCGATCCAGGACGGCTTAAGCGTAGGCCAGGATGCCATTGCCGTTGAAGATAAGGATTCGGAAATCATCCGCAGCGACTATGTGAACGTGCTGGCTGTCAAAGAAGGCAGTGAGAACAACGAAGCGATCCAGGCTTTGGTAAAGGCACTGCAGAGCAGTGAGGTGCGGGATTACATCAACGAAACCTACGACGGAGCGGTGGTACCGATCTTCTGATACGCTTGACCGCTCAAAAAAAGCCTGCCGGCCGGGCAGGCGCAAATATGCGGATTATGAAAGGATGCTGCAAACACGTCGGTTTGGCGTCATATATGGCATGTTCCAATTGAAAGTGCCGTATATGCGCTCTGCGGCGTGTGCTGCGGCCTCCTTTTTTATGTGCTGCGGCAATCGGCGGGGCATCTACTTCTGCGAAAAAAACGCCTCCTCCCGGTCCTCTTCGATGGCCTGCAAAAGCTCCTCCAGAAAATCCTCCACGCGCGGAATCGTTCGCTCGGCCAGTGCCTGTATTTCCGGCAGGCCGTTTTGCATGGCGACCGGGTGGCCGACCAGCGAAAGGATTTCCCGATCGTTGTTGTGGTCGCCCATAGCCAGGGTATCGGCAAAAGGAATCTGCAGATGGCGGGCCAGCTGTTCCATCCCCCAGCCTTTGCTGATGCCGGGAGCCGTGGCGTCAATAAAATTGGGGCTTGTCTGCAGGACTTGGAAAATATGCCCGTATTTACCCTGGATCCAGTCCAGATACTGCTGTGAAAAACCGTCCGCACAGTAGATCGAGATCTTGAGGATCGGCTGATCCATAATCGAAAAGATATCGTCGACAACGGTCACATGGTTCTTGACCTGGTCGCGCATCAGGTGCAGATAGGCCTCGTCCTTGGGCTGCAGATAACAGGTATGGACGACATTGACCTGCAGTTCATAGCCGTCCTGGCCCTGGATATCGCGCAGCAGTTCTTCGCAGGGCGTCCGCTCCATGGGGGCGGAGGCGATGACTTCGCCGTGAAGCAGGACCGCCGCGCCGTTTTCGCAGATATAGGGAATGCGGTCGCCGAGCGGTTCAAACAGCATTTTCAGATTGGGGTACTGGCGTCCGCTGGCAGGGCAGAAGAGGACGCCGTGCTGAATCAGGCGGTCAATCTGTTCTTTGGCCTGATCGGACACCTGCGACGTATAGGGTAAAAGTAATGTGCCGTCCATATCGCTGGCAATAAGCTGGATCATAGGGAAAATTCCTCCTTATATAAGTTTGTCATAAATCGCGGATGCAGGTATCGTAGGTTTTCTTCAAAAAGAACGTGCAGAGCGCGACCGAGAATATTTCGGCGATCGGGAAGGAGAACCAGACTGCATTCAGCCCTATGGTGACGGCAAAGAAATAGGCCACCGGCAGAATCACGAAAATCTGGCGCACAAGAGAGACGAGCAGGCTGTGCATGCCTTTCCCCAGGGCCTGGAACGCGGCCGAGGCAATAATGTTGTAACCGGCGAACAGAAAGCTCAGGCTGATGATGCGCAGAGCCGGGACGCCGATCGCGGCCATGTCGGCGGCTTCCTCGCTGGCGCTGAACATGGCTAAGAGAAGCTCCGGCAATACCTGGAAAATAACCAGGCCGACAAACATGACGCTGACAGCGATCACGACGCCGGTTTTGATCGTTTTTATGATCCGGTCCTTCTTACGCGCCCCATAATTGTAGGCAATGATCGGAATCAGGCCGTTATTCAATCCGAATACCGGCATAAAGATAAAGCTCTGGAGCTTGAAATATGCGCCGAATACGCTGACGGCCGTGGAAGTAAACATCAAAAGGATTTGATTCATGCCGTAGGTCATAACGGAACCGATGGACTGCATGATGATCGAGGGCAGCCCTACTTTGTAAATCGAACGGATCGTCGGCAGATGCGGGCGGAAACCGCGCAGGGAGAGCGAAAGCTCCTTGTTTTTGGCCAGGTTAAAGAACAGGCCGACTAACATCCCGAGAATCTGTCCGACAATGGTGGCGATCGCCGCGCCGGCCACCTCCAGACGCGGAAAGCCGAAGAGTCCGAAAATCAGGATCGGGTCAAGGATTATGTTGGTGACGGCTCCCACGGTCTGTGAAATCATCGAATAAATCGTGATGCCGGTTGCCTGCAAAAGCCGCTCAAACGTGATGGCAAAGAACAGGCCGAACGAATACACGGTCACGTAAAAAAGATAGTCGGTCCCGTACTCGATGATCTGCGGGATATCGGTCTGGCTGGTAAAATACGCCCGGGAGAAAAACAGCCCGAAAACGGCAAAAGCGAAGTAACTTAAAAGAATCACAAAAAGACCGTTGACAGCGGACCGGTTGGCCTCCTTAAACTTGCGCTCCCCCAGCGATTTGGACAGATACGAATTGATCCCGACGCCGGTACCGGTACCCACGGCGATCATCAGGTTCTGCACCGGAAACGCCAGAGAGACGGCGGTTAAGGCGTCCTGAGAAATGCGGACAACAAAAACGCTGTCCACAACGTTGTAGAGAGCTTGTACCAGCATGGAAATGACCATGGGCAGGGACATGTTGATAATCAGTCGGTTGACAGGCATTGTGCCCATCTTGTTTTCGGCCGGTATACCGGCAGATGTGGTTTTTTGCATAAGTTCCTCCTGTCTGTAAGTAGCCTATATGCGCCGTTGGCGCGGCGCCAGGGCGTTTGGATCGTCATCGGGAGTGTACGGCGGCCAGGAAAGCGTCCACCGCTTCTTCGGTCGTGGCCCAGGAAGTCACAAGGCGGATGCAGGTATGAGTCTCGTCGACCGCGCCGGAAACTTCATAGGAAAAAGCCTGTGCCAGCGCCGGCAGCTCTTCGTTGGGAAAAACGGGAAACAGCTGATTGGTAGGGGAATCCACCAAAAAGGGCACGCCCCGCGCGGCCAGCCCGTCCCGCAGGCGCACGGCCAGGCATTGAGCGCGTTCGGCCAGCCGCATATACAAATTGTCGGTAAACAACACGTCAAAATTCAGTCCCAGCAGAAAGCCTTTGGCCAGCATCCCGCCGCGGTGTTTGATCTGATAGCGGAAATCCCGGGCCAGTTCCGGGTCGGCAAATACGACCGCCTCGCCTAAGAGAGCGCCGTTTTTGGTGCCGCCGATGTAGAATACGTCGCACAGGCGGGGCAGATCGGCAAACGTCAGATCGTTCCCCCGGGCACAGAGCGCCGCGCCGATGCGGGCGCCGTCAAGAAACAGCAAAAGCCCGTGCTCACGGCACAAGTCCGAAATCGCCGTCAGTTCCGCCCGCGTATAGATGGTTCCCAGTTCCGTGGAATCGGAGACATAGACCATCCGGGGCTTTACCATATGCTCGTCCATGTGACTGTCGAGAATACGCAAAATCATGGCGGGCGTAAGCTTTCCGTCGGCGCCAGGAGCGGTCAATACCTTGTGCCCGGTTCCCTCGACCGCGCCGGTTTCATGGACATGGATATGGCCGCTCTCAGCCGCGATCACCGCCTCAAAAGGCCGTAAAAGCGCGTCAATGATCGTCATGTTGGCCTGCGTACCGCCGATTAGGAAATGCACGGCGGCGTCAGGGCATTGAATTAAGGAACGGATTTTGCCTGCGGCTGCCGCGCAGCAGGAGTCCGTGCCGTAGCCGGGGTTTGCTTGTGTGCCAAGAGCGGAAAGACGCTCTAAAATGGCGGGGTGGCAGCATTCGCTGTAGTCGTTGCGAAAAGAGTACATGGTGAAACCTTCTTTCTTTTATCGTGACCTTAGATTAAAAGGTAGAAATGCATTGTGCCGGAGGGAGGGAGACGAAAAGTGACGCCAGACTCCCTATGCCTGTCCTTCCCGGGCGCGCTCTCGCTCCATGCCGGACGCAGCGGCACTAAGTTCGTGCTCGCTTTGCTCCCACTCACTAAGGGCCGGCGTCCGCCAAGGACCCGTTCAGGACAGGCATAGGGAGCCTGGCTGTAACCATCTGCGTTCCCGGCAGAATGACAGTGACAGTTGTAAGGATACGCCTTGATGTTTTAAGCGAAACCATCGGTGTTCCTGGAAGATTGTTGTGACAGTCGTAATCATACATTTTGATATCTCTGGCAAAACAATCGATATTTCCGACCGATTGTCCGCGAAGGGATAAGAAAGCTCCGATTTGCAGCCCTTCAGGGTACCGGCCGTTTTCGGCGGTTCCTGCGAAGGAGGAAAAGTTACAGCCCGCCGCCTGGGCGCTGTCCTGGACGGACCCTTTACAAACGCCGGCCCTTAGTGAGCGCGAGCCGCAGGCGAAGTGCGAACTTAGTGCCGCTGCGTTTGTAACGGAGCGAGAGCGCGTCCGGGAAGGCCAGCGCCCAGGCGGCGGGCGTGCCTTTTGCCCCATCCCCCGCGAACAGCAACAGAATATAGTATAAGCGCAAAAATTTTTAATTACAAGCTTTGTTATTCAATTCACAAAAGAAAGCCCTTGAACAAAGAAACGGAATATTATATAGTATACCTGAATACCAAACGGACAAAGACCAGGCAAACCGCCGTCCCGTCGATTGACGCCGGGCCCGCGCGCTGCCTGCCCCAAAGTGAGGAGAGAGACCATGGGTTACAAATCCGACATTGAAATTGCACAGGAAACGGTAATGGAGCCGATCGACCGCATTGCAGAAGCGGCGGGGATCGAGGAGCGCTATCTGGAGCAGTATGGCCGGTATAAAGCGAAAATCGACTATCGTTTATTAAAGGAAAATCCGGCGCCCGACGGAAAACTGATTTTGGTGACGGCGATTACACCGACGCCGGCCGGCGAGGGCAAGACCACGACGACGGTCGGGCTGGCCGACGGGATGAAGCGGATTGGCAAAAACGTGGTGGTGGCGCTGCGCGAGCCTTCCTTAGGGCCGGTGTTTGGCGTCAAGGGCGGCGCGGCCGGCGGCGGCTATGCGCAGGTGGTGCCGATGGAGGATATCAACCTGCACTTTACCGGCGACATGCACGCGATCGGCGCGGCCAACAACCTGCTGGCGGCGATGTTAGACAACCATATTTACCAGGGCAATGCGCTCAATATTGATCCGCGCCGGATTACCTGGCGGCGCTGTGTGGACATGAACGACCGGCAGCTGCGCTTTGTGACCGACGGCCTGGGCGGCCGCATCAACGGCGTTCCGCGGGAGGATGGATACGATATTACGGTGGCTTCCGAGATCATGGCGGTGCTGTGCCTGGCGTCGGATATTGCGGATCTGAAAGAACGGCTTTCGCGCATCATTGTCGGCTATACCTATCAGGACGAGCCGGTGACGGCCGGCGACCTGCGGGCAGCCGGGGCGATGACCGCTCTTTTAAAAGATGCGCTGAAGCCAAACCTGGTGCAGACGCTGGAGCATACGCCGGCCATCGTGCACGGCGGGCCGTTTGCGAATATTGCGCACGGCTGCAATTCGGTGATGGCGACCCGCATGGCCTTAAAGCTGGGCGATTACGTGGTGACGGAAGCCGGCTTTGGCGCGGATTTGGGCGCGGAAAAATTTTTGGATATCAAATGCCGCATGGCCGGGCTGCATCCTTCGGCGGTCGTGATGGTCGCGACGGTCAGAGCGCTGAAGCTTCACGGCGGCGTACCCAAAAACGAACTGGGCACGGAAAACCTGGACGCGCTGAAGAAGGGCCTGCCGAATCTTTTGCAGCATGTTTCGAATATCCGCGACGTGTATCATCTGCCCTGCGTGGTGGCGGTCAACGCCTTCCCGACCGATACGCCGGCCGAGCTTTCGCTGGTCGAAGAAGAGTGCCGCAAGCTGGGCGTGCGCGTGGCGCTGTCGGAGGTGTGGGCCAAAGGCGGCGAGGGCGGCGTGGCCCTGGCTAAAGAGGTGGTGCGCCTGTGCGAGGAGCCGAACGATTTTACGCAGAGTTACGGCCTGGAGGGTTCGATCGAAGAAAAGCTGACGGCGATCGTGCAGAAAATCTATCACGGGGACGGCGTGGCGCTGACGCCGGCGGCCAAAAAGCAGGCGGCCCGGCTGACGCAGCTGGGATTTGGCGGCTGTCCGATCTGCGTAGCCAAGACGCAGTACAGCTTTTCCGACAACGCGGCGCTTTTGGGCGCGCCGGAGGGTTTTACCGTCACGGTGCGCAATTTGAAAATTTCGGCCGGCGCGGGCTTTATTGTGGCGCTGACCGGGGATATTATGACAATGCCGGGCCTTCCTAAGGTTCCGGCTGCCGAACGAATCGATGTGGATCAAGACGGACGCATCAGCGGGCTGTTCTGAGAAAAGAAAGGAGACGGCAATGGAAACGGCGAATTTCAGTTCCCTGTCCTGCGAGGAGTTTTGCCGGGCGCTGGCTTCCAAAGCCCCGGTTCCCGGCGGCGGGGGCGCGAGCGCGCTGGCGGGGGCGCTGGCGGCGGCTCTGGGCAATATGGTCGGCTGCCTGACGGTCGGCAAGAAAAAATACGCGGCCTGTGAAGAGGAAATGCAGGCCTGCAACGAGCGGGCCGGGCAGCTGCGGGAGCGTTTTTTGGCGCTGATTCAGGCCGATGCCGACAGCTTTGCCCCCTTGGCGGCCGTCTACCGCCTGCCGTCAGCTACGCCGGAAGAAAAGGCGGTCAAGGAAAGACAGCTGCAGGCAGCGCTCAAAGAAGCCTGCGTCGTACCGGAACAGATCATGGAATGCTGTATGGAAACGCTGTCTCTGATCGAGGTATACGAGGCCAAGGGATCGGTGATGGCGGTCAGCGACGCGGCGGCGGCGGCGCTTCTGTGCGGCAGCGCGTTGACGGCGGCGGCCTTGAATCTGCGGATCAATGCCAAATCCATGGCGGACCGGGAATGGGCCGAAGGGCTCCTGGCGCGGATGGAGCAGAGGATTGCGGCCGGCGAAGCGCAGGCACGAAAGATTTACGAGAGAGCTCTTGCGAAACTGTAGACAGGCCGAAAACGGCAGACAGGAGGGAAAGAACATGGCCCAGGTGTGGAAGGGCGGTCCGGCAGCGGCGGCTCTCAACGCAAAGACAACCGAGAAGGTCGGGGCGCTTATGGCGCGCGGAATCCGTCCGACGCTGGCAATCCTGCGGGTAGGGGAGCGGGCAGACGATATCTCATATGAAAACGGCGCCTGCCGGCGGGCGGAGACGCTGGGGATAGCTGTTTTGAAATTCACATTGCCGCAGACGGCCTCCCAGAAGGAACTGGAGGAGACGATTTATATGGTAAACGACGATCCGCGGATTCATGGCGTGTTGCTGCTCAGGCCTTTGCCGCCGCAGATGGAGGAGGAGCGGATCGTCAGCCTGCTGGCGCCTGAAAAAGATGTGGACGGGATTACGGACGGTTCGCTGTGCGGCGTTTTTACCGGCAAGGCGACGGGCTTTGCGCCCTGTACCGCCCAGGCCTGTATGGAGGTCCTTGATTACTACAAAGCGGACTGTGCCGGCAAGCGGGCGGTGGTGGTGGGCCGCAGCCTGGTCGTAGGACGGCCGGCGGCCATGCTGCTTCTGCAGAAAAACGCGACCGTGACCCTCTGCCATACCCGTACCGAGGAATTGGCCGCGCGGATGCGGGAGGGGGATATTGTGATTGCCGCGGCCGGGCGGCGGGGCCTGTTCGGCGCTGAAAGCTTTCGTGAAGGGCAGATCGTCCTCGATGTGGGGATTCACTTTGACGAAGAGGGCCGCATGTGCGGCGATGTGCGCACCGCGGAAGTATCCGAAACGGTAAAAGCGATCACGCCGGTGCCGGGCGGGATCGGCGCGGTGACGACGGCCGTGCTGATGAGCCATGTGGCAGAGGCGGCGGGCCGGGCAGCCAAAATGTAAAAAAGTATGCCCGATATGTGCCGCAAAAGCGCTGCCTTACCGGGGGATAAAAGAAGAACCTCACAGGAGAAGCTTTGCCGTCCTTTACATCTCTTTGCCTGTTAATGGATGGAAAATCAATTTTTTTCCTTATATTTTTGCAAAAACCATCGATAAACATAATATAGAGATAAGTGCCTGCAGGATCACAGGCTATAGTGATAGAAGAGTAAGGGATGGTGAGGATATATGCGTATTAAAAACAACATCGCAGGTATAAACACGTCGAGAAATCAGGGGATCGTCCATCATAAGATGGGTAAATCTCTGGAAAAGCTGTCGTCCGGCTACCGTATTGTCCGCGCGGGTGACGACGCGGCCGGCCTGGCCATCTCCGAGGGGATGCGCGCCCAGATCGCCGGTCTGAATCAGTCTATCCGCAATGTGGACGACGGCGTCGGTATGGTAAATACCGGTGAGGGAGCGTTGCAGGAAGTGCACTCCATGCTTCACCGTCTGGAGACGCTGGCCATCGAGTCGGCTAACGGTACTTATAATGACGAAGCGAGAGCCACGGTTGAGGAGGAGAAGGACGCGATTCTGGAGGAGATTGACCGGATCTGCAAGAATACCAATTTCAATGAAATTCCGCTATTCGAGACAGAGATTCCGCAAGGGGTTATAATAGAGCCGCCGCAGCCGAGCGACGAAGTTCGGTTTCAGATCGGTCCCTCGGAGAACGAGACCATGGATGTGACCCGTTACTATATGGGCACGAAGGCTCTCAAACTCGACCAAATGAAATTTGGGACTTCTAAAGACGCCAATGAAGCAATCGATACTCTTGCACAGGCCGTTCAGGCGGTGACGGTGGTGCGCTCTACCTTTGGCGCCGCACAGAACCATCTGGACTGCACGCACAACAACCTGAGCATAACGGCCGAGAACATGCAGGCGGCCGAGAGCCGGATTCGCGACGCGGATATTGAGAAAGAGTTTACCGAGTTTACCTCCCAGAACATTATCTCGCAGGCCACGATATCGATGCAGAGCCAGGCCAATGCCATACCGCAGTCGGTGCTGTCCCTTTTGGCCGATCTCTGATCCTTTAAAAGAATAAGAAGCGGGGCGGACTGCCCCGATAAAAGCAAGCCGCCGTTGGCGGCTTGTTTGTTTGAAAAACAGACGCGATTGCATTTAGGGATTTCCCAGGGAGCAGGCTTGAGATATGAAATACAAAGACTACTACAACGACGATTATGTTTTAGATTTTTCGGACAAGCTGTATTGCGTCATGCCGGCCTTTGATAAAGAAGGCTTTTCACATGCCCTGGCCGGCCGCTTAGACGACAAAGAATTATTCGCGCGTCTGGACTGCATGGCGGATGCGCTGCAAAAAAATATGCCGGGCAATTACGCTCAAAAGATCGAAGCGTTTTTAAATATGCTTGGGCCGGAATTGGCGCAGCCTGAGGGAATGTTTCAGCTTGGATGGTGGCTGTGGCCGGTTGGCCGATATGTGGAACGATACGGAAATGAGGACTGGCGTTTGTCGCTGTCCTTTTTAAAAGAACTGACCAAGCGCTTTACCGGCGAATTCGCAATCCGGCCCTTGCTGCGGGCGCATCCGGGAGAAGTAATGGATGAGCTGATAAAATGGACGGCCGATGAAAACGTCCATGTCAGGCGGCTTGCAAGCGAAGGCGTCAGGATTCGGCTGCCCTGGTCGCAAAAACTGCTGACAGCGCTGGAAGAATTTGAACGATATACGATACTTCTTACCAATTTAAAAGACGATCCGGAACGGTTTGTGCAAAAAAGCGTGGGAAACAATCTCAATGATTTGTACAAGGAAGCTCCTCAAAAGGCAGATTTCCTGATTGCACAGTGGGAGAAGAGCGGGCAGAGCAAAGCGCAGCAATGGATTATCAAGCACGGAAGAAGGAACCAAAAATAGGACATACGTAAGCCGAAAACGGGCGCATTACGCGCCCGTTTTAATTTCTCCGGCTTGTGTCAAAGCCCACTTCGTGAGCACCGGCCCGATCAATTCATAGATCAGCGTGCCGCAGAGAATGACCGCGCGGATTGTATCCGCGTATTCGGGGACAACACTCTGGGCGACGATGGTCAAACCGATGGCAACGCCGGCCTGGGGGATCAGGGTAGGCCCCAGGTATTTGGCGACTTGGTCGGGCGTTTTCATTATCTTCGCGCCGAGGTAAGCGCCGGCCGCCTTTCCCACGACACGGAACACGACGTAGAGGATGCCGATCAGTCCGATGGAAGGCAGAATGGCGATATCCAGATCGGCGCCGGAGACAACGAAGAACATCAGAAACAGCGGCGGCGTGATCTGGTCGGCGAGATCGGCCATGCGGTCGGACTCGGCGGAAATATTACAGAAGGTGGCGCCGGCCATCATGCAGGCCAGAAGTTCCGACACGCCCAGCAAAGAGGCGGTCGCGCTGCTCAAAAAGACAAAAGCGATCAGGATTACCAGACGGTTGCCCTGCTTTTTGAAATGTTTCATGGGAACGGTAATCAAAAGGCCCAGGACAATGCCGATCAGCAGCGCCAGAAGCACTTCCCAAAAAGGCTCCAGCAGAGAGAGGATCAGCTGTGTGTCGCCGGCGTTTGTGATGGTCTTGGCAATGGTGACGGCAAAACCAAAGGCGACCAAAGCGACGGCGTCGTCGATGGCGACAACGCTCAGAAGCGTATCGGTCAGAGCGCCGCGGGCATGGTACTGTTTAATGACCATAATCGTGGCCGCGGGCGCGGTCGCCGCGGCAATCGCGCCGAGGACAATCGAAAAAGCCGGGTCAAAACCAAAGCACACAAGTACCAGCTGTACCAAAAGCACGGCGGTGATCGCTTCAAAGATGGCGATTACGACCGGCGCGGCGCCGACCCGCTTGAAATAGCTTTTCTTAAAAGACAGGCCGATTGTGAAAGCGATGAAGGCCAGCGCCATCTGGGAAATCAGATTGAAGCTCTCCACCGTCTCCTTGGGGATAAGCTTCAGCACACAGGGCCCCATTAAAAGGCCGGCCAGCAGATATCCGGTCACGTTGGGAAGCTTGATATGCTTTACAAGCCGGCCGCAGCACAAACCGCCCAGCAGCAGAAACGACAAATACATCATGGTATTTAATTCGGGCATATGATCAGTCACCGTTCCTTTCCATGATACCGGCGGCAAATAAAACCGGTACGGCAAAAAGGATGCCGGTATCGGGCTTTTGCAGATCGATCACGTCGTCGATCACCTGCGTGGCAGCCGTGATGCGTTCCTGGTCAATGACCATAAAAATGGTGCGGTTTTCGTGGTGGTCGGAAGCGAACATCGCCCGCAGGGAGCTGATGACATAATTGTCCTCCAGCCCGGCCAGCTCGTGGGCCATGCCGATGGAATGCAAGACGGTCGCGCCGCGGATTTCGGCATCGTTGAGCGCTGCCAGAAGTTTGTCCAGTAGTTCGATTTTATTCAAAACTACGATCAATAAAGCTTTTTCTTTCATGTCTCCTCCTCTTTTTTGGTAGTCTGATGCGTTCGCGTCATTTTAACAGTATTGTAATACTGCAAATCCGCGTCGGTGTCAAGATGATTTTGTAAAAACCTCCACTCGGACAAATGCTCAAAATCAAAGATATCGTCCAAGGGGCTGTCCAGCTGGTCGAGGATTTTCTGGGCCGACTCCGGCAGGATCACCTGGATGGCGGTCAGGATAAAATCCGCGACCGTAAGCTGCGGCTCATATTTTAGCCAGTAGCGGATCATGGACAGGATGCCGCTGCAGCAGTATTCAATATAATAGGGGCGGGCCGACTCATTCAGGCTGCGCACATGTGGGAGGGCGGCCAGAATCAGCATATACTGGCGCTTCATACGCTCCGCAAACTGCGGGTCTCCGTGCTCCCCCAACAGGACCAGGATATAGCGGCGGTGTTTTTCGTGAAAAGCCGCCATCTTTTCAATGATTTGACGAAGCGTCATATGACGGCAGGACTCGGAGGTAAACGGCGGGAAGGTTTCCTTATGAAAAAGCGCGTCCTCGATCTGCCCCAGCATATCGTAAATGTCCCTGAAATAGAGGTAAAAGGTCCCCCGGTTGCAACCGGCCAGATCGGTGATCTCCTTAATGGAAATCTGCTCAATCCCTTTTTGCGTATAAAGACTCCAGAAGGCGTCGATCAGCTTTTGCTTAGTCGCCGCGGCCTGCGCCGGTTTTTTTCCCATTTGCGTCCCTCCTTTTTCACATGCGCCGCCCGGAGCGCCGGCACGTAGGCGCATGCCAAACGGCGCGCAGGATTTGATTTTTCCAGCATACCATCTGCGAAAAGTCCTGTCAACCAAAAGAAGCCGCTGTATTCAACAAACTGTTGAAGATTGCCTATTGCAGAAATAGAAAAAACGCTATAAAATAGGGACATTGAGGCATTTTGGGGGTGCCAAAGGGAAATCGACAACAAGGAGAGAAAGAAACAATGCCCAAATTCAGCGTCAAAAAGCCTTTTACCGTGGTCGTAGGAGTGATTATGCTGTTTGTGCTGGGAATCGTCAGCTTTACGCGGATGACCACTGACTTACTGCCTGCGATGAGCCTGCCGTATATCGTGGTCGTTACGACCTATCCCGGCGCGTCGCCGGAGCGGGTGGAGAGCAGCGTAACCGAAGTGCTGGAATCAAGCCTGGGGACCATCAACGGCGTGGAGAACGTCTCCAGTACGTCCAGCGAGAATTACAGCATGGTAGTCCTGGAATTTGAAGAAGATACGAACATGGACAGCGCAATGGTCAAACTGTCCACTGCCATCGATCAGCTGACGTTTCCGGACATGGTGGGGACGCCGATGCTGTTGGAATTGTCGCCGGATATGATGGCGACGATGATGGTCAGCGTATCCCATGACGAGATGGATATCTATGAGCTGACCCGCTTTGTGGAGGAGGAAATTGCTCCCTATCTGGAGCGCCAGAGCGGCGTCGCCAGCGTGGATGCGACGGGTCTGGTGGAAAAGAGTGTGGAGATTCGCCTGGACGCGGACAAGATTGACGCGATCAACGAAAAGCTGATTGCCAAGGTGACCGGCGCGATGGACGATGCCGAGCAGGAACTGGTCGACGCCCGGGGGGAGATCGACGAGGCAAGACAAGAGCTGGAATCCGGCAAAAAGAAGCTGGAGGCAGAACAGAAAAAGACGACCGACGAACTGGCCGAAACAAGCCAGCTGCTGGATCAGGCCGTTGCCACGCAGTCGGCCTACAGCGCGCAGGTGAGCGGCCTGGAGGCCAGCAAGATGGCGCTGGAGACAGAGCGGCAGGCCTACGCCGATCACGGCGTGATTGACAATTACAACCGCATCCAGGGAGCCTTTCAGGAGCTGCTTTTGTCCACACAGCCAGGCAGCGCGCAATACGAGCAGACCTACCAGGCTATTTATGACCAGGCGCTTCCGGCTGTACGGATAAAAATATACGGAGAAACGCTCTCCGGCAGCGTGAAACTGGCCCTGCAGTCCGTCATTGACTCGCTTCCTGACGAACAGCAGCAGGAGGCGCTCAGACAGCTGCAGGAGACGATCACGGCGGAGAACGCGGATGCGACGCTTTCCTCCCTTGAGGAGCAGGGACTGATTCCCGCCGAGACGGCCGAGTCGCTGCGCACGCTGGCGCAGGGCGCGGCGGATACGGCGGCGCCGCCTTTAGCCAAACAGGCGGCCGAAGAGCAGATCGCCGAAATGCATGCAAGCCTTCCGGCCGGCGTGGAGGATGCCGTCGCGCATCCGGAAAAGCTGGCCGCCGTTGTCTCGATGATGGAAGCGGCCGGCCAGGGAGAAATGGCGTCGATGCTGTCCGTGGAGGCGCTGTCGCAATTGTCGTCGATCGTAAATACGCGTATTCCGCAGATCGATACGGAACTGGCGAATCTGAATATTGAGATTGAGACGTCGAAAATGGTGTTGGACCAGGTAAACCAGGGCGTACAGGAGGCGCTTGACAGCTATAAAAAGCTGGAGGCCGGCAAGATTACGGCGGCCGCCTCCTTCGGCGCGCTGAACGCGCAGATGACCTCCGGCGAGGAGGCGCTTGACTCGGCGCTTACGCAGATTGAGGAGGGCGAGGAAGCGCTGAAAAACGCCCGCGAAACGGCGCTGAAAAACGCGAACCTGGACGCGCTGTTAAATATGGATACGCTGTCGCAGATGATCTACGCGCAGAACTTCTCGATGCCGGCCGGCTACATATACGAAGGAGAAACGCAGTTTTTGCTGAAGGTCGGCGACGAGTTTGCTTCGATGGAGGAGCTGGAGAACGCGCTTTTGTGCAACATTGAGGACATCGGCGATATCCGCCTGAGCGATGTGGCCTATGTGACGATGATTGACAATGCCGGAGAAAGCTATGCCCGCATGGACGGAAACGACGCGGTGCTTCTGAGTATCTACAAATCCAGCACGGCCGGCACCTCGGATGTTTCCAAGGCCGGCAACCAGGCGATTAAAGAGCTGGAGGCGCGGCATGAGGGGCTGCATATTACGCCGCTGATGGATCAGGGCGAATACATTCAGTTGATTGTCGACGAAGTGATGTCAAACCTGATCTGGGGCGCGGTGCTGGCGATTATCGTCCTGGCCGTTTTTCTGAAGGACGTAAAGCCGACCATCGTCGTGGCCTTCAGTATCCCGATCAGCGTGCTCTTTGCGATGGTACTGATGTTTTTCAGCAATATTACGCTCAACATCATTTCGCTGTCCGGCCTGGCGCTGGGCGTCGGCATGCTGGTGGATAACTCGATCGTCGTCATCGAAAATATCTACCGCCTGCGAAGCGAGGGCGTACCGGCCGCACGGGCGGCGGTGCGCGGCGCCAACCAGGTGGCCGGGGCGATCTTTGCCTCGACGCTGACGACGATCTGCGTATTTTTGCCGATTGTCTTTACGACCGGCCTTACCCGGCAGCTGTTTACGGATATGGCGCTTACAATCGCCTACAGTTTGTTAGCCAGCCTGATCGTCGCGCTGACCGTGGTGCCGACGATGGGGGCGACGGTGCTCAAAAACAGCAAGGAAAAGTCGCACCGTCTGTTTGACCGCGTTATGAAGCTCTACGAAAAAACCCTGCGCTTCTGCCTGAAGGTAAAAATCGTCCCGCTGGCGCTGAGCGTCGGCCTGCTGGCCTTTAGTCTGTGGCAGGTAACACGCATGGGACTGATTCTGATTCCGGAAATGGGCGGCAACCAGATGTCTGTTTCCTTTAGCCCCTTAGAGGAGATGAGCGACGAAGAGGCCTATGCGATGGCCGACCGGATCCTGGAGCGCTTTGCGGCGATTCCCGGCGTAGAAACGGTGGGCGCGATGTCCGGGAACGGTATGATGAGCGTGATGGGCGGCGCCTCCGCAGGCGGCCCGCTTTCGTTCAGCGTCTTTGTGCTTCTGGACGACGAAGCGTCGCAGGATAACTCGGTAATCGCCAGCCAGATGGACGCGATCCTTTTGGAAGAGGGAAGCGAGGGCAGCGTCTCGCGGTCGAACATGGATCTTTCAAGCCTGATGGCAAGCGGACTGCAGATTCATATCTACGGGACGGATCTGGACGATATGCTGTCAGCCAGCGAGGACATGATGGAGCTTTTGGGACAGGTGGAAGGATTTACGGAAATCACCAACGGCCAGGAGGACGGGGATACGGAGATTCGCATTATCGTCAACAAGGACCAGGCCATGCGCCTGGGATTGACGGTAGCGCAGATTTTCGGCCAGCTGTCCGCCGATTTGACGACGGAGAATACCGCCACCCGCCTGACAATGGACGGGGAGGAATACCCGGTGATTCTTGTCGATACGACGGATACGATCACGCTGGATAACCTGCTTTCGCAGGAATTTGAGACAACGACTCAGAACGAAGAGGGAGAGAGCGAGACGGAAATCCACAAGCTGAGCGAATTTGCCAGGGAGGAGGAGGCCCAGGCGATGGTTTCCATCAGCCGCGATAACCAGGCCCGCTACATGACGGTCAGCGCCGTCACCGAAGAAGGCTATAACACGACGCTTCTGTCGCGCCAGGTGGAAACGCTTCTGGCCGGCTATGAAGCCCCGGCCGGCTTAAGCGTGGAGATCGCCGGCGAGAGCACGGCGGTGGTGGAAGCCATGGGAGATATGCTGCTGATGATCGCCCTGGCCGTCGTCTTTATCTATCTGATTATGGTGGCGCAGTTCCAGAGCATCCTTTCGCCGTTTATCGTACTGTTTACGATTCCCCTGGCCTTTACGGGCGGCCTTTTGGGACTTTTGTTCAGCGGCGAGCAGCTTTCGCTGATTGCGATGATGGGTTTTTTGGTGCTGGCCGGCGTCGTTGTAAACAACGGCATTGTCTTTGTGGATTATGTAAATCAGCTGCGCCTGGAGGGAAAGGAAAAGCGGGAGTCTCTGGTGGAAACCGGCGTCACGCGTATGCGTCCGATTCTGATGACGGCCCTGACAACGATCCTTGCCATGTGCACGATGGCCTTCAGCAAAAACGCGGCCGCGGCCATGGGCAAGGGCATGGCGATCGTGACGATCGGCGGCCTGGCTTACGCGACCTTTATGACGCTTTACATCGTGCCGGTGCTTTACGACCTGCTCTTCCGGCGCGAGTTAAAGAAGGTCGATCTGGGAGACGAGGAAACGCTGAAGGAGTGAGAAGCTTATCCGGCAAAATATGCAGATTTTTACAGATTCTTTGAAATTTAGTTGACCATCGTTTCAATCTGAGATATGATAATTGGGGGGATCATCCCGGCTTTGAGGGGCCTGGCAATGTAGCGCCAGGTACTTGTGAGCTTACAAAAAAGGTTTGTAAAGGAGGAATTTCAGAAATGAAGAAACCGGTATTAGTAATTATGGCGGCCGGAATGGGGAGCCGCTACGGTGGATTGAAACAGATTGACCCGATTGATGATTTTGGACACATCATTATTGATTTTTCGATTTTTGACGCCAAACGGGCCGGCTTTGAAAAAGTTGTTTTCATTATTAAAAAAGAGAACGAAGCCGATTTCATGGCGGCCATCGGCAACCGCATCAGCAAGCAGATCGAGGTGGCTTACGCCTACCAGGATCTTCATGACCTGCCCGAGGGCTTTGAGGCGCCCAAGGGACGCGTAAAGCCCTGGGGGACTTCCCAGGCGATCATGGCCTGCGACGGCATCGTTGACGGACCTTTTGCCGTCATCAACGCGGACGATTATTATGGAGCGCATGCCTTCCAGACCATTTACGATTATTTGATGGAGCACGGCGAGAACGACAGCGAGTGCGCCATGGTCGGATATGTCCTCAAAAATACCTTAACCGACAATGGTCATGTGGCCCGCGGCGTCTGCGTAACGGATGAACAGCGCCACCTGGTGGAGATCGCCGAGCGTACCCGCATCATAAAGACACCGACCGGCGCCGCCTATTCCGAGGACGACGGTCAGACCTGGGTGGAGATCGCGCCGCAGAGCACGGTATCGATGAATCTGTGGGGCTTTTCGGCCGGCATAATCGGGCAGCTGAAAGAGGGCTTTGCGCCGTTTTTGACGGAAAATCTGCCTAAGAACCCGATGAAGTGCGAGTACCTGCTGCCTTCTAAGGTAGGCGAACTTTTGAAGGAGGGCAAGCTTACGGTCAATGTGCTGCAGTCTCTGGACAAATGGTACGGAGTTACCTACAAAGAGGATAAGCCGGAGGTTGTAAAAGCCATCCAGGCGCTGAAGGACAGCGGCTTGTATCCGCAGAGACTGTGGGGGGAGAATGAATGAGCAATCCGAAGGAACCGGCCGCGGTTCTGAACGAATTTGACCTGGAGGGGCCGGTCATATCGGCCCGCCCTTACGGAAGCGGACATATAAATGATACATTCTTGGTTACGGTGCAAACAGACGACGGCGGCCGGGCGGAGAATGCGTCCCGATCCCGGGAGAAGCGCTATATTTTGCAGCGGATGAACGACGATATTTTCCACGATCCCAAGGCTCTGATGGAGAATGTGGTTCATGTGACCTCTTTTTTGCAGCAGAAGATTAAGGAGCAGGGCGGGGATCCGGAGCGGGAGACGCTCAATATTATCCGCACCAAAGACGGCAGAAGCTTTGTACAAGACAGCGAGGGCAATCCCTGGCGTATGTACCGCTTTATCGAAAATGCGACTTCCTTCGATCAGGTAGAGAAGCCGGACGATTTTTATCAGAGCGCGCTGGCGTTCGGCCGTTTTCAGCGGATGCTGGCGGACTATCCGGCCGGGACGCTCCATGAGACGATTCCGGACTTTCACAATACGCCGGTGCGGCTGGCGGCTTTCAAAAAAGCCGTGGAGGAAGATGTGTGCCGCCGTGCGGCCGGCGTGGAAAAAGAAATCCGCTTTATTCTTGACCGGGAAGCCGATACGCATGTGCTGACTGACCTGCAGGCGCAGGGACGGCTGCCGCTGCGGGTCACCCACAACGATACAAAACTCAATAATGTTATGATTGACAATGCCACCGGGCAGGGGCTGTGCGTAATCGACCTCGATACCGTGATGCCGGGGCTGGCTTTGAACGATTACGGCGATTCGATCCGCTTTGGCGCCAGCACGGCGGCCGAGGACGAGACGGATTTGTCAAAGGTTTCCTGTGATCTGGAACTTTTTGAACTGTACACCAGAGGTTTCATCGAAGGCTGCGGCGGCAGTCTCACCGAAATGGAGCTTGCCATGCTGCCGATGGGAGCCAAGCTGATGACGCTGGAATGCGGGATGCGCTTTCTGGCCGATTATCTGCAGGGCGACATATATTTTAAAACCCATCGAAAAGGGCACAATCTGGACCGCTGCCGGACGCAGCTGAAGCTGGTTTGGGATATGGAAAAAAAGTGGGAGCAGATGCAGGCCGTCGTTGCTTTGTACGGTGGAAACACGGGCAAATAGGAGGAAGAAAGATGGCGATTTTAGTAACCGGCGGAGCCGGCTATATCGGAAGCCATACCTGCGTGGAATTGTTAAACGCAGGCTTTGAAGTCGTGGTAGTGGATAATCTCTACAATGCCAGCCGAAAGTCTTTGGAGCGGGTGGAACAGATTACCGGCAAACAGGTGACCTTTTATGAGGCCGATATCCTGGACCGGGAGGCCATGAACGCGATTTTTGAAAAGGAAACCATTGAGTCGGTGATCCATTTTGCCGGCCTAAAGGCAGTAGGAGAGTCGGTAGCCAAGCCGTTGGAGTATTATTACAACAACATCGCCGGGACGCTTGTCTTGTGCGACGTTATGCGCAGCCACGGCGTAAAGAGCATCGTATTCAGTTCTTCGGCCACGGTCTACGGCAGCCCGGCCTTTGTGCCGATCACCGAGGAATGCCCGAAGGGAGAGATCACCAATCCTTACGGCCAGACCAAGAGCATGCTGGAGCAGATCCTTTTGGACCTGCATGTGTCGGATCCGGAGTGGAATGTGATTTTGCTTCGCTATTTCAATCCCATCGGCGCTCATAAGAGCGGCCTGATCGGCGAAGATCCCAAAGGCATCCCCAACAACCTGGTTCCCTATATCGCACAGGTGGCGGTCGGAAAGCTGGAAAAACTCGGCGTATTCGGCGACGATTATGACACGCCGGACGGCACGGGCGTGCGCGATTATATCCATGTCGTTGATCTGGCGGTCGGCCATGTAAAGGCGATTAAGAAGATCGAGGAGAAAGACGGCGTCCACATCTACAACCTGGGTACCGGCAAGGGCTACAGTGTGCTGGACGTCCTTCACGCATTTGAAAAAGCCTGCGGCAAGGAGCTTCCTTATGCGGTGAAGCCGCGCCGTCCAGGCGACATTGCGACCTGCTATGCCGATCCGGCGAAGGCATACCGCGAACTTGGCTGGAAGGCCGAGCGCGGGATCGAAGAGATGTGCGAGGACTCCTGGAGATGGCAGTCGCACAATCCCAATGGGTATGAAGGCCAGTAAACACGGAGCATAAGTACAATCCCCCCTGCATATACTTTACCAGTATAGGCAAGGGGGTCTTTTTATGGAACCATATCATATATACAAAGACATTGAAGTCCGGTGCGGCGGCGAAATCTATATCGGAGTAGTGGGGCCGGTCCGCACCGGAAAATCTACGTTTATCAAGCGTTTTGTAGACCTGATGGTGCTGCCGAACATGGAGGACGTCTACAGCATGGAGCGCACGCGGGATGAACTGCCCCAGAGCGCGGCCGGCAAAACGATTATGACGACCGAGCCCAAATTTGTACCCAAGGAGGCGGCGGCCGTGCGGCTGGAGGACGGCATCGAGGCCAAGGTACGGCTGATTGACTGTGTGGGCTATATGGTGGACGGGGCGGCCGGACATATCGAAAACGACGAGGAACGGCTGGTAAAAACGCCCTGGTTTGACTACGAAATTCCCTTTACCCAGGCGGCCGAACTGGGTACGAAAAAGGTCATCACCGACCATTCCACGATCGGCATCGTTGTGACGGCCGACGGCTCTTTTGGGGAAATCCCCCGCGATGCGTACATACCGGCAGAACAAAAGACGATCAGCGAGCTGAAAAAACTGGGAAAACCCTTTATCGTGCTCTTAAACTGCGAAAAGCCCTACTCCGATCCGGCCGTCGGCACGGCCAAACAGCTGTCGCAGGAATATGGCGTCAGCGTCGTGCCCGTCAATTGCGAACAGCTGAAAAAAGAGGACATCACAAAAATCCTCTCAACCATACTGCAGGAATTTCCGGTGACCGAGATTGGCTTCTCGATTCCCAAATGGCTGGAGATCCTGCCGGGCGATCACTGGCTGAAGGAACAGCTGATCCAGGCGGCGCGCACGATCCTAAACCAGGCCGTGCGTGTGAAAGACATAAGCGGGAGCCTGAGCGGCCGGACCACGGAGCAGCTGAAAGAAATCCGCATGGGAAGCGTCGATCTCTCCAACGGCCAGGTATCCCTGGAGATGGTGGTCGAACCCTCGTATTACTATGAGGTAATCAGCGATTTTACCGGCCTTTCGATTACCGGGGAATACCAGCTTTTGCAGACCCTGGGACAGCTGTCGCGCTTAAAGGCCGAGTACGAACAAGTGCAAAACGCGTTGGAGAGCGTGCGCTACAAAGGCTATGGCGTGGTCACGCCGCGACGGGAGGAAATCACGCTGGAGGAACCGTCCGTCATCAAGCATGGCAATAAGTATGGCGTCAAAATGCACGCCCAGGCCCCGGCCATCTCCCTGATCCGGGCGACCATCGAAACCGAAATCGCCCCCATCGTCGGCTCCGAACAGCAGGCCCAGGACCTGATCGCCTACATCGGCGAAAGCCGCGACGAGGACGGCGGTATCTGGGATGCCAATATCTTCGGCAAATCCGTCGAACAGATTGTCGAGGACGGCATCCAGGCTAAAATCAACCAAATGACCGAGGACTGCCAGCTAAAACTGCAGGATACATTGCAGAAGATCATCAACGACTCCAACGGAGGGATGATTTGCATTATTATCTAGCTGCGAGCCGGGCAGACGAAAAAAAGACGGAGACTGCCCGGCGTGCTCGCACGCCGGACAGTCTCCACCTTTTTGATCTATGCGGCGACAGCCGCAAAGCGAATCGGGAAAAGCTGCAGGAACCGGCTTATGCCAGTCTCTGCAGCTTTTCGCTGTGCTCAGTAACGACTTTCTTTAGGATTTCGACATCTGTTTTTAAAGATTTTATTTCCTCTGCACCGTCCGCATACCTTCGATACGTGGAGGTATAGCAAGATTCCAGGTTATTTAATCTAGGCAATACATCATTTTCAATGAGCATTTTTGTTTCATGCAATTCATTTTTGAGGGGTTGCAATTTTCCATCCAGCAGTTGGGAGATTGCTAATAAATCCTCATTAGATAATGCCATTATGATATCCTCCTTCCATTGCTGCTTTCAGTGTAGCATAATCCGGACGTGATGTCTATTGCTTTTTGTATGTAGTCGCGATCCATTGATATTCTAAAAGAAATACAGTATACTTTATAAAGGCCCTGCAAACAAGATTTCTCTTCTTGTCCCTGCCGGCCCCTTTTATTGAATTCTCACACAGCAGGAGACTCCTTATGTCCAACCCCGAATTGCACCAAACGACCGACAACCCGCTTTCAAGTGCCCCCATACCCAGCCTGCTCTGGAAATTCGCCCTCCCAAGCATTATAGCCATGCTGGTAAGCTCCCTCTACAACATCGTCGATCAATTTTTCATCGGCCGGACGATCGGCGAACTGGGCAACGCGGCGACCAACATCGCCTTTCCCCTGAGCCTTTCCTGCGTAGCGCTTGCCTTGCTGTTCGGAATCGGCGGTGCCTCCGCCTTCAATATTGCTTCCGGGCACGGAGAGCACGACCCGTCCGAAAAAGAACAAGCCGTCTACTATATGGGTAACGCTCTCGTCCTGCTTGCGGCCGGCGGCGTTGTCCTGATGCTTTTGACCCAGCTGTTCCTGGAACCGATGCTGCGCTTTTTCGGTTCTCCGGACGATGTGCTGGGATATGCGAAAACCTATACGCGGATCGTATCCCTGGGCTTTCCCTTCCTGATCCTCACAACCGGCGGCGGCCATTTGATCCGTGCCGACGGCCGTCCAAAGCTTACGATGCTCTGCAATCTCTCCGGCGCTGTCGTCAACACGATCCTGGACGCCCTGTTTGTCTTTCGTTTTCAATGGGGGATGGCCGGCGCGGCCCTGGCGACCGTGATCGGCCAGGTGCTTTCCGGCGGCCTGGCTTTGTGGTTTTTGGCGCACTGCCGGACCGTGACGATGTGCGGACGGCATCTGCGCCTGCGCCGTATCTATGCCCGGCGCATCGTTTCCCTGGGAGCCGCGCCCGGTATCAATCAGCTGGCGATCATGGTTTTGCAGATTGCCATGAACCAATCCCTGAAATACTATGGCCTGCGTTCCGCTTACGGCGAAGCAATTCCCTTAGCCTGCGCGGGGATCATTACCAAGGTCAATCAGGTGTTTATGTCGTTCATCATCGGCATCTCGCAGGGCCTGCAGCCGATAGTCAGCTTTAATTACGGGGCCAGGCAGTACCGCCGCGTAAGAGAGGGCTACCATAAAGCCTGCGTCTGCGGCTTTGCCGTCGCCCTGACTGCTTTTTTGCTGTTTCAGCTGGCGCCTGGGCAGATCATTTCCCTTTTTGGAGAAGGTTCGCAGGAGTACTACCGGTTTGCCGAAAATTATTTCCGGATTTTCCTCTTTTTTACCTTTTTGAATTTTTCGCAAAAAATCACTTCCAATTTTTTTACGGCCATCGGCAAGCCGAAGGGCGGGATTTTCCTCTCGCTGACCCAGCAGATTTTGTTTCTGCTGCCGCTGATTCTGCTGCTGCCGGTCTTTTGGGGAATCGACGGCATTATGTATGCCGGGCCCATAGCCGACGGCGCGTCGGCCGTGCTGGCGCTTTCGATGGCGGCGCGGGAGCTTTCGCGCCGGGAATACCGGCAATAAAAAAGACGCCCGCTTAGGGCATCCACGAAAAAACCCACCGGCAGATCAATGCGGCCGGTGGGCTTATAATCGGTTCCTCATGCTCTTTCCACTAATCCGGACTTCAGACAAGAAGTACAAACATGCATCGTCTTCGTAGCGCCGTTTACTTTCACCTTGACAGACTTTACATTGGATTTCCAGATCTTGTTGGATCTTCTATGAGAATGACTCACATTATTTCCGAAATGAACACCTTTTTCACAGATATCACACTTTGCCATTTTGCCGCACCTCCTTCGAATCCAAGTAGGCCGCTTTTGTCCGCGACCCCAGAACATGACTACTATACCAGAGATAGCCGGAAAAAGCAAGTAAAAAATTAAAAAGTTTTTCACGATTTTCCAAAATAGAACTTTCATTTTTGCGCGACAGCGGTTATAATATAGAATGATTACGGCCATCCGGTTGTAAAATATCAGCAATGGAGGAAAAACTATGAAGTGTCGGCTCAACAATCCGCTAGGCGCGGTCGTGATTGATACGGATGTCATTGCCAAATATGCCGGCAGCGTTGCGATTGAATGCTTTGGCATCGTGGGTATGGCGGCAGTAAATATGAAAGACGGCCTTGTGAAGCTTTTGATGCGGGATAACCTGGCGCACGGAATCAACGTCACCGTAAATGAAAACAAACTCACGCTGAATTTCCATGTCATCGTGGTATACGGCGTCAGCATCCGCGCTGTCTCCGACAACCTGATTTCCAACGTAAAATATAAGGTAGAGCAGTTTACCGGCGTAGAGGTGGAGAAAATCAATATATTTGTCGAAGGCGTCCGCGTCATCGACTGATCCTAGGAGGTACGAGAGTGGCAGCAAAAACAATCGACGCCGGCCAGCTGAAAAATATATTCCTGGCAGGCGCACAGCGTTTGGAAGCAAACAAGGAGTGGATCAACGAATTAAACGTCTTTCCGGTCCCCGACGGGGATACGGGTACGAACATGACGCTCACGATCATGTCGGCGGTAGGGGAAGTGCAGGCGCTTGCGAATCCGGATATGGAATCTTTGGCCAAGGCCATTTCCTCCGGCTCTCTGCGGGGGGCGCGGGGCAATTCCGGCGTAATCCTTTCCCAGCTTCTGAGGGGATTTACCAAGGAAATCAAAAAAGTCCATGTACTTAACGCGACGGTGATCGCCAACGCGTTTCAGCGCGCGTCGGAGACCGCCTACAAGGCGGTAATGAAGCCGAAAGAAGGCACGATCTTAACCGTCGCCAAGGGGATGGCGGATAAGGCTTCGGAGCTGGCGGCGGAAACCGAGGATCTGGAGAAGTTTTTCGCGGCGATTCTGGCGCACGGCGACTATGTGCTGAGCCAGACGCCGGAGATGCTCCCGGTCTTAAAGGAGGCCGGCGTAGTGGATTCCGGCGGCCAGGGCCTGATGCAGGTGATGAAGGGCTGTATGGATGCCTTTTTGGGCAAAGAAGTGGATCTGTCCTCTATGCAGGCGCCCGCCCCGCGGCCGGTAGCATCGGCATCCGACGTATCCACGGAGGACTTTGATATCAAGTTCGGCTACTGCACCGAATTTATGATCCATATCGACGATCGCTATACGACGGAAAAAGAGCTGGGCTTTAAAGCATACCTGGAATCGATCGGCGACTCGATCGTGGTGGTCTCGGACGACGAGATCGTAAAGGTGCATGTGCATACCAACGATCCCGGTCTGGCGATCCAGAAGGCTCTGACCTTTGGCCCGCTGTCGCGCATGAAGATTGACAATATGCGCGAAGAACATCAGGAAAAACTGATCAAAGAGGCCTCCAAGAAGGCGGCGGCCGAAGCGGCGGTAAAGGCGGAGACAAAGAAAGCGGACGAACCTCGCAAAGAAGCCGGCTTTGTAGCGGTTTCCGTGGGCGAGGGCATGGGAGAGATTTTCCGCGGCCTGGGCGTCGATACGCTGATTGAGGGCGGCCAGACCATGAACCCCAGCACGGAGGACATTTTAAACGCGGTCCGGACGGTCAACGCGGATGTGGTCTATATTCTTCCGAATAATAAGAATATCATCCTTGCGGCCGAGCAGGCGATGCACCTGTCCGACGACAAGCGCGTCGTGGTGGTGCCTTCTAAGACCGTGCCCCAGGGAATCACGGCGGCGATCAGCTTCATGCCCGGCATGAGCCCGGAGGAGAACCTGGAGATCATGATCGAGGAGATGAGCCACGTAAAGACCGGACAGGTGACGTATGCCGTGCGCAGCACCAGTTTGGACGGGGTGGAAGTCCATGAGGGCGACATCATGGGGATCGACGACCATTCGATCCTGGCAGTCGGCCGGACGGTCAGCGATACCAGTTTTGAACTTCTTGAAAAACTGATCGATGAGGAGAGCGAGCTGCTGAGCATTTATTACGGCAGCGAGGTGACCGAGACCGAGGCCCAGGCGCTTTGCGACCGGGCGCAGGAGGCTTTCCCGAATCTGGAGATTGAAATGCACAACGGCGGTCAGCCTATTTATTATTATGTGATGAGCGTAGAATAAGGGCCGCCTTTCAGGGATTTTTTGTGAGGGGTTATCTCGAAAAGAAATGTTTTTCCGAGGTAGCCCCTTTTAATCCGGCGAAAGAGCGGCGCGTTGACCGCTCGAAAATCAGATCGCAAGGAGAGGGGATAGACCATGCGTCCGCACGACAGTATCATCAAAATCAAAGGGATCGGCGAAAAAACGGCCCAGACTTTCGGGCGTGCCGGGATTTTTACGGTGGAGGAGCTATTGCAGTATTTTCCCCGGGGCTATGAGGAATTCAAAGCGCCCCAGCCGATTGCTTCCTTAAAAGAAAGCGGGCCGGCCGTGGTCTGCGGCGCGCTGGCCGGCGATGCCCGTGTGCGGCGGGTGGGGCGGATGCAGATCGTGGACGCGGTGATCCGCGACGAGAGCGGAAGCCTGAAAGCTACCTGGTTTAATATGCTGTATCTGCGCAATGCGCTTCAGGCCGGCCGGCGCTATGTTTTGAAAGGAAAGCTGGCGATCAGCCGTTTTGGGACCGTGCTTGAACAGCCGATTCTCTACACGCCGGAAAACTACGCCGGGATGGTCGGCAGAATGCAGCCCATTTACAGTCTCTGCGCCGGTTTGACCGGGCGGATGATCGGCAAGGCCGTGCAGGAGGCATTGCAGGCGCTGCCGGAACTTCCCGAATATCTGCCGGCGGGCCTGCGCCGGAGATATCAGCTGGCAGAGTACAACTACGCTCTGCGCACGATTCATTTTCCGCCGGACGCCACGGAACTGGCCTTTGCCAGACGCCGTCTGGTGTTTGACGAGTTCTTTCTCTTTATCCTGGCGGTGCGCTATCTGCGGGATACCAACGAAAAGCAGCCAAACGGCTGCCGCATCCGGCCGGCGGCTAAGGCAGAGCGTTTTTTAGAAAGCCTGCCGTTTACGATGACGGGGGCCCAGCGGCGGACTTACGAAGAGATCTGTGCCGATCTGTGCGGGCCGAAATTGATGAACCGCCTGGTACAGGGGGACGTCGGCTCCGGCAAGACGATCGTGGCCCTTTTGGCTCTTTTGCAGATGGCCCTAAACGGCTGGCAGGGCGTTTTGATGGCGCCGACCGAGGTGCTGGCCCGGCAGCATTACGAGACGGCGGCGCATTTTCTGGAAAACGGCGGCCTTTCCCTGCGCATAGAACTTCTGACCGGTTCGATGACGGCGAAGGAGAAGCGGCTGGCCTATGAGCGGATTGCGGACCATCGGGCGGACCTTATTATCGGGACGCATGCGGTGATCCAGGACAAGGTCCGCTTTGCCCGCTTGGGGCTGGTGATTACGGATGAGCAGCATCGCTTCGGCGTGCGCCAGCGGGAGACGTTGATTGCCAAGGGCCAAGAGAGCGCGCAGGCGCCGCCGCATGTGCTCGTGATGAGCGCGACGCCGATTCCGCGGACGCTGGCGATTATCCTCTACGGCGATCTTGATATTTCCGTGATCGACGAAAAACCGGCCAACCGCCTGCCAATTAAAAACTGTGTGATCGGCGGCGAGCGCCGTAAAAAAGCCTATGAGTTTCTGGCCGGCCAGGTAAAGGAAGGACGGCAGGCATACGTGATCTGCCCGATGGTAGAAGAGAGCGGTCAGATCGAAGGAGAAAATGTAAAAGACTACGCGCAGAAGCTTACGCAGGAGCTGCCGCCCTCCGTGACCATCGGCACGCTCCACGGCCGCATGAAGCCGGCTGAAAAAAATCGTGTGATGGAAGAGTTTGCCGGCGGCCGTCTGCAGGTGCTGGTGTCGACGACGGTGGTCGAAGTCGGCGTGGATGTGCCCAACGCCACGGTGATGCTGATTGAAAATGCCGAGCGTTTCGGCCTTGCGCAGCTGCACCAGCTGCGGGGGCGGATCGGGCGCGGCGCGCATCAATCATACTGTATTTTTATCAATGGCTCGGAGGCGTCCAAAATCAAGCGCCTGGAAATCCTCAACCGCACGAACGACGGTTTTGAGATTGCCTCGGAGGATCTGAAGCTGCGCGGCCCCGGCGATCTCTTCGGACTGCGCCAGAGCGGGCTTTTGGATTTTACGCTGGGGGACATCTATACCGACGCGGGAATCCTCAAAGAAGCCGCGCAGGCAGCCGAATACATCCTCGCAGAGGATTATCGATTGGAAAAAGAAGAAAACCAGCCTTTAAAAAAGAAATTTGCAAGTTCCATGGACCGGAAATTAGAAAAGCTATCCTTATAATTAGGGGGGGAGAAAATCATGTTAAAAGAATTCAAAGAATTTGCCATCAAAGGAAACATGCTGGACATGGCAATCGGCGTCATCATCGGCGGGGCCTTCAGCAACCTGGTCACGGCGCTGGTCAACAGCGTTATTATGCCGCTTTTGAGCGTCTTTACCGGCAAGCTGGATTTCAGCCAGCTCTTTATCGCGATGGACGGACAAGCGTATTCGACGCTGGCGGAGGCGGAGGCGGCCGGAGCATCGGTCGTAGCCTACGGCAGTTTTATCAGCCAGGTGCTGAATTTTTTGATTATGGCATTTGTCGTATTTTTGTTTGTAAAAACCATCAACCGGATGCGCGATCACGGCAAGCAGGCAGAAGCGCCCGCGCCGGCGACGAAAAAGTGTCCCTTCTGCCTGTCGGAGATTCCGCTAAAGGCCAGCCGCTGCCCGCACTGCACGTCGCAGATCGGAAAAGAGCCGGCCTGCGACGAAACGGCGTCTGCGGCAGAAACCTGATTTCATAAAAAAACGGACCGCAAAAATAAACCAGAACTTGCCAGTGTATTATCGCGCCTTGGAGACATACTAGGATTGTAACAAGAAAACAAAACAAAAAAGGAGGCGTTCTATTATGGCTACAAATTCTAGCACTGGTAGAATCGAGGTCCCTGAAGCAAAAGAAGCGATGGACCGGTTCAAAATGGAAGTTGCAAACGAGCTGAACGTACCGTTAACGAACGGTTACAACGGCAACCTGACTTCTGCTCAGAATGGTTCTGTAGGCGGTCACATGGTTAAGAAGATGATCGAAGCCCAGGAAAAGCAGATGGCTGGCAAGTAAGCTTGCAATAAAAGCAAAACGAAGAAAAGCAAAAACGAAGAAAAGCGGGTTTATCGGTTTTGACCGGTAAACTCGCTTTTCACGTCAAATTGAACATTTTTATCCGCTTTCGCTTGTCAGATTTCCATTTTCATACTATAATAGAGAAAATATGCAGGAGGTTCCCATGAGAGTGATTGCAGGGACGGCCCGCAGTCTGCCGTTAAAAACCGCAGAAGGGATGGAGACCAGGCCTACGACAGACCGGATCAAGGAGACACTTTTCAATATGCTGAACAACCGCCTTGCCGGCTGCCGCTTTTTGGACTTGTTTGCCGGCAGCGGCGCGATCGGCATAGAAGCCCTGAGCCGGGGGGCGGCGCAGGCCGTTTTTGTGGAAAACAACGAGCGGGCGCTTCGCTGTATCCGCGAAAACCTTGCTTTTACCCATTTGGAGGAATACGGGGTGGTGCGGGCCGGCGATGTGCTCTCGATCCTTTCCGTCCTTGAGCGGGAAGCGGCGGGACCTTTTGATTTTGTATTTTTGGATCCTCCGTATAAAGAGGACTGGGCGCAGCCGGTGTGCATGGCTCTGTGCGGCGGCGCGCTGATCGACGAGGATACGCAGATCATCGTTGAGACGGCTCTGCATGCGGATTTTTCCTGGACAAAGGATATAGGGCTGGCTATACAGAAAGAAAAAAAGTATAAGACGAATAAGCATGTATGGCTCAGGAAGGAACAGATATGAGAGTAGCGGTATATCCTGGCAGTTTTGACCCGATTACCCTGGGGCATCTGAACATTATGGAACGGGCGGCTTCGATGGTGGACCGGCTGATTGTGGGCGTTTTGAACAATCAGGCAAAGACACCGTTGTTTGATACGTCCGAACGGGTGGCGATGATCGAGGAAGCGGCGCGCAGCCTGCCGAATGTGACGGCGCAGCCGTTTGAGGGCCTGACGATTGACTTTGCCAGGAGAAACGGCGCGCAGTTTATTGTCCGCGGCCTGCGGGCGATTACGGATTTTGAGTATGAGCTGCAGCTGGCCCAGACAAACCGGATTATGGCTCCGGAAATTGATACCATTTTCTTTACGACCGAATTAAAATATGCCTATTTAAGCTCCAGTACCGTAAAGGAGGTGGCTTGCTTTGGCGGCGAGATCGAGTATTTCCTCCCTCCGTCTGTGGCAGCCCGGGTGTATGAAAAGTACCCGACGCAGGAAAATATGAAAAGAATAGCGGAGGCATCGCATGAGCAGAATTGAACAGTTAATCAGTGAAATCGAGACGTACATAGACGGCTGTAAGACGCAGCCCTTTTCCAACAACAAAAAGATTGTTGTGGATAAGGACGAGATCGAAGAGCTTTTAGTCGAGCTGCGTCTGCGTACACCGGAAGAGATAAAAAAATACCAAAAGATTATCAGCAATAAAGAGGCGATCCTTTCGGATGCCAGCCGCCAGGCGGACGCTATGCTGGCGCAGGCATCCAAACAGACCAAGGAGCTGCTCGACGAGCATGAGATCATCCAGCAGGCATACGCCAAAGCGGACGAGCTGGTGCGCTCGGCCACGGTGCAGGGGCAGCAGATCATCGATCAGGCGGCTAAGGAAGCCAACGCCTATCGCCAGAGCGCCGTTCGCTATACCGATGAGATGCTAAAGAGCCTGCAGGACATCATCAGCCACACGATGGACGGAGCCAAGAGCCGCTTTGAGAGCTTCAGCCATTCGCTGGAATCCAGCTATCAGATTGTCTCGGCAAACCGCCAGGAGCTTTACGGCGGAGCGCAGGAGGAAGCGGCGCCGGCCGAAGAATAAGACTGCTTTTGGGCGTCGGTTTCAGGGCAGCGTAAGCGCGCTGACAAAAAGCGGCCACAAAAGCACAAGGGCAAACGCCAGCCCGCCCTGCAACAGCTTCCACAGGAAATACCGGCCGGCCGAAAGGCCGGAGCCTTTGAGGACATTGGCGGTTTGAGCAAAACCGGACAGTCCGCCAAACGCGGTGACGCCGCAGCAGAAAGCGGCGGCCCGGGAAAGCGGCCAGCAGGCGGCGATCTGCCGGCTGCCGGTTGTCATTTCCACAAATCCCATCAGGACGCTTTGCGGAGACGGCCCAGGAAACGAAAGCTTTTGAATCCAGGCTTCCAGAATCGAAAAAAGCATCATATAACCACCAATTTTTACCATTACTTCAAAGCTGGTCATCATGGAGGTTTCCAGCAGGGCGAGAGGGGAAAAATCGGTGGTTTTTTGCGTGATTTCGGCCGGGCCGGATTTCTTGTCCGTGGGTAGAGCTTTAGCCTGGTCTGGCCTTTCGCCCGCCGGGCGTTGTCTCTTTAAAAAACGCAGGGTGCGGAAGAAAAAACTTGTGAGGAACGCGGACAAATAAACGCCGGTCAGCACGGCGGCGGTCCAGGCGGCCGGGCGCTTCGGGTCCGACAAAAGGCCCGCGCACAAAAAGCCGATCAGAAACATCGGGCTTGGCTGGTTGCAGAACGACAGCAGGTAGTCGGCTTCTTCCTTGGCGATACGCCCTCGGGACAGGAGAGAAGCCGTGGTTTTGGCGCCCATGGGATAGCCGCAGAGAAAGCCGGTCAGCACGGCGTAGGCGCCGTCGTCACTGACGCCGAATATAAATCGCAGAGGACGGGCGGCCAGACGGCTTATATAGCGGTCGGCGCGGATACGGATCAGATAGTCGGCCAAAATCATCGCCGGGAGCAGAGTCGGCAAGACCGTCTGAAACCACAAAAGCAGCCCGCTGGCGCTGCCGGCCAGGGTATCGGCGGGAAAAAGCAGGACCAGAGCAAAAAAAAGGATCGATAATAAACGGATTCCGATGGTTTTCATACCACAATATATTGATTTTTTTGGACAGATATGCCAGAATAATAGGGGTGTGCCTGCGCCTTTGCGGCACGTGCAAATATACGATCAAACAGGAGAATGCAAAATGGAAAGAAAACTAGCCGGCTGTAAGCCGGAACGGGTATTTTATTACTTTGAAGAGCTGTGCCGGATCCCTCACGGATCGGGCAACACCGGCGCGGCCAGTGATTACTGCGCAGCTTTTGCCAGAGAGCACGGACTGCGTGTGATCCAGGACGAGGTCGGCAACGTGATTATTTTTAAACCGGCCTCGGCCGGCTATGAGAGCGCGCCGCCGGTGATTCTCCAGGGACATCTGGACATGGTGGCGGAACAGACGCCGGGTTCAGCTCATGATTTTTTGAAAGACGGGCTCGATCTGTTTGTCGAGGACGGGTGGATCGGCGCCCGTGATACAACGTTAGGCGGCGACGACGGGATTGCCATTGCCTATGCGCTGGCAATTTTGGAATCGGATACGCTGCCGCATCCGGCTCTGGAATGCGTCTTTACGGTGGAGGAGGAGACCGGCATGGACGGCGCGCAGGCGCTTGATCCCTCCGTACTCTCGGCCCGCCGCATGATTAACCTGGATTCGGAGGATGAAGGAATCGTCCTGGCAAGCTGTGCCGGGGGCCTTCGCGAAAACTGCATGCTGCCGGTGGAGCGCGCGCCGTGGGAGGGCATCCGCTTTCATTTGGAAGTGACCGGCTTAAAGGGCGGCCACAGCGGGGCGGAGATCCATACCGACCGCGGCAACGCCGTGCTTTTGATGGGCCGCCTGCTCTATGAAATCAGCCGTGAAGTGCCGTTTGTAATCAACGAGATGAAGGGCGGGCTGAAAGACAATGCGATCCCCCGGCTGTGTACGGCGGAACTGCTGGTGGAAGAAGGCGGGCAGGCGCGTCTTTTGGAGATTGCCGCCGCCGTCGAGCGGGAATTCAAAGGGGAGTACGAAGTACAGGATCCGGAGGTAAAGGTACTATGTGAAAATCGCGGATGGGCGCAGGCAAACGCGGTAACGCCGACCGGGACGACGCGGATTCTGTTCTTTTTAAACAACTGCCCGAACGGCGTACAGGCGATGAGCCATCACATTGAAGGACTGGTGGAGACTTCGCTGAATCTGGGCGTGATGGAGCTTTTGACGGACGCCTTTACCGCGCATGTTTCGATCCGCAGTTCGGTGCGCTCCCGCAAATACGCGCTGTGCCGGAAGCTGGAATTTTTGTGCGAACTGCTGGGCGGCGAAGCGGAATCGACCTCCGAGTATCCCGAGTGGGCGTTTCGCAGCGAATCCCCTCTGCGGAACGTGCTCTGCGAGACGTACCGCGAATTAACCGGCAAAGAAATGCAGGTCCAGGCGATCCATGCGGGCCTGGAATGCGGCCTCTTTGACGACAAAATGCCCGGCATGGATATGGTTTCCATCGGGCCGGACATGCGGGACATCCATACCACGGCAGAACGGCTGTCGGCGGCATCGGTGGAGCGGACCTGGGAACTTCTGTGCGAGGTCTTGAAGCGGCTTCGCTGACAAAGGGCAGATATAAGCCCGGACACCGCTGCATATATTAGATATGAAGCGAATTTGGGCGGTGTTTTTTTGAGACGGGGAAAACAAAGACAGGGAATCTGGCTGCTGTCGGTTCTCATGCTGGGACTGGCGATTGTGTTTATGGACCGGTTTCTGCATGAGCCCGTGCAAAACCCGGAGACAAAAACAGCACAAAACCGGCAGCAGAAAACCGGCGAAAACGGCTGTGAGCCGGAGACGGCCGGCCCGGGTATCCGGGCGCTTAGCGACGAGACGGTGCGGGCTATGGATTTCGGCCGGCAGGGCTTTGCCGGGGTGCTTTCGTGGGCGCAGGCGTGCGGCGAGGAGCCGGGCGAAGCGCTGGCCGTCTGGATGAGCGGCCTGCGCTATACGCTTAGCGGTATTACCGGGCAGGGGCTTTCCCGGCAGGCGTATGAAGAGCTTGAGAAACAGCGGGACGCACAGACGGCCGGCGAAGGCGGAGAAGAGCTCAGGCGGCAGTATGAGCAGCTGCGGCAGATTTACGGCGGCTTGGCGGCCGATCTGCAGGTTTTTCCGATTCCCCGCAATACGGATGCGTCTTGTGCCTTTGTGCGCTTTGGCAATGACTGGGGCAATCCCCGCACGTTTGGCGGAGAACGGCGTCATGAGGGCTGCGATATCATGGGGGATTGCTATGAGGACGGAACGTATCCGGTACTCAGTATGACCGACGGAGTCGTAGAACAGCTGGGCTGGCTGAAACTGGGCGGCTGGCGCATCGGGATCCGCAGCGACAGCGGAATCTATTATTACTACGCGCATCTGGCTTCCTACGCGGACGGGATTGAGACAGGGGACCGGGTGCAGGCCGGCGACGTGCTGGGTTATATGGGTTCGACCGGCTATAGTACCGTAGAAGGTACAAGCGGAAAATTCGCCGTGCATCTGCATGTGGGAATTTATGTTACGACACAGGAACAGGAAGAACTGAGCGTGAATCCCTATTACCTGATGCGTTATCTGGAAAACGGGCATGTTCTTACGCAGGAATATCCGTTTACAAAACCGCCGAACGAAACCGACGACTAAACGGCGGCAAAAGGGAAAAAGACGGGGCGGGCCGCCAGAATCGGCGAGCGCGCAAAAAGAGAGGAGACAGCAGCAATGGAATTATACGCCTGGCGGGAGAAATTGGCTCCCTATGAGTTAGCGGTAGAAGAACTGGTGATTAAATTCCGCCGCATGATGAGCGATTACCGGGCCGCCGGGCGGTACTCGCCGATTGAACAGGTCACAGGGCGGGTCAAGACGATCGCCAGTATGTTGGATAAAGCGAACCGCAAAGGGGTCGAACTGGAGGAAATCGAAGAGAAGATCGACGATATTGCCGGCATTCGTATTATCTGCCAGTTTGAAGAGGACATCCATTCGGTGGTGGAAATCATCCGGCAGATGACGGATCTGGAGGTGGTCAGCGAAAACGATTATATTTCGCACCCCAAAGAGAGCGGCTACCGCAGTTACCATGTCAATGTGCTGTACCACGTGCAGACCATATACGGCCACCGGCGGATCAAGGCGGAGATTCAGATCCGCACATTGGCAATGAATTTCTGGTCGATTATCGAGCATTCGCTTCAATATAAATACAACGGGGCGATTCCGCAGGAGGTGGGCAATCGTTTGTGGGCCTCGGCCCGCGCCGTACAGCGGCTGGATCTGGAGATGGCGTCAATCCGCGGCGATGTGATGGACAGCCAGAGCTTGTTCCGCCAGGATTCCGGCAATGTGGCGGATATTTTGAATAATCTGCAAAACTTGTATCGGGTGGCGGATAAGGATGCCGTGCTGTGCATCCAGCGGGAATTCTATGAGGTCTATCGGCAGGGCGACAAGGAAGAACTGCGGGAGTTTGGCCGTAAGTTAGACAAGCTGGCCGCGGAAAAGGGAGCGCAGAAGCTGCGGTACTAAGCGGCGGTTTCAGCAAAGAACGACCGTACAAACGAGTGTTCGACAAGAAAACGCTTGCAGGCGGAAGCCGGTTTTAGAGAAAATATGCGTTCCGCCCGGACGCGCTTTCGAAGAGGAAAAGGAGATACGGATGGAACTGCCGCAGGATTTTATAAAACAGATGGAACAGGAGCTGGGTACGCAGTACCCGGCGTTTCTTGCCGCTTATGAGCAGCCGGCGTGGCGCGGCCTTAGGTTTAACGGACAAAAGGGCGTCGGAAAAGAAGAGAGAGCCGACGCCGCCCTGCCCGGCGAGCCGATTCCCTGGTGCCCGCGGGGGCGCTGCCTTTCCGAAGAAGAAGCCGGCCGCTGGTCGCCGGGAAAACATCCGATGCATTTTGCGGGAGCCTATTATATCCAGGAACCGAGCGCAATGCTGCCGGCCGAACTTTTGGACGTGCGCCCCGGCGAGCGGGTGCTTGATCTGTGCGCCGCGCCCGGCGGCAAATCGACCCAGCTGATCGACGCGATGGGAGACAGCGGCCTGCTGGTATCCAATGACATCAGCGCTTCGCGGGGACGGGCGATCGTAAAAAACCTGGAACGCTTTGGCGTGCGCCGCTTTCTGGTAACGGCGGAGGAGCCAAAGCGGCTGGCGGAAGCCTTCCCGGCGTTTTTTGATAAAATCCTTGTGGATGCGCCCTGTTCGGGGGAGGGGATGTTTCGCCGGGAACCGTCCATGTGCCGGCAGTGGCAGGAGAAAGGGCCGGCATTTTATCAGCCCCTGCAGCGGGAGATTTTGGCGCAGGCGGGCCGGCTTTTGCGTCCCGGCGGCCGCCTGGTCTATTCGACCTGCACCTTTAACCGGCAGGAGGACGAGGAAAATGCGGCCTGGCTGGAGCAGACGCATCCGGGCCTGCGGCTGTTAAAAGAAGAAAAACTGTGGCCGCACCGCTGCCGGGGCGAGGGGCAGTATGCGGCGCTTTTTGAGCGGGAGGCCGGGGGAGATGGTCTGCCGGACGCGATGCGGTCCGCGGGGGCTGTACCCGGTGAGGAGGCCGGCGGCGCAAATCCCGGCGGCATGCGCTTGAAGGACGCTGTACGTTCCAGGCGCGGCTTAGGCGCCGGCGCCGCGCGTCTGGGCAGCGCGGACCGCTTAGTGTCGGGCGCTTCTCTCAGCCGTGAGCAGGAGCAGACAATGCGGTATTTTTTTGACATGACCGAAAATTGTGCCTGGCAGACCGAAAACTGGTATGAGCAAAAGGGACAGCTTTATGAACTGCCGATGCCGATTGATGGGCTGAAACATCTGCGGTTTTTACGGACAGGCCTTTTGCTGGGGGAACTCAAAAAGAACCGATTTGAGCCTTCGCAGGCATTGGCGATGGCTTTAAAGAAGGAGCAGTTTGCCAATACGGTCGATTTTGCGCCGGCGGACGGGCGGGTGATCCGCTATCTGAAGGGGGAGACGATCGAGACTTCGGGGGCGGAGAATCGAGGGGGCGCGGGCTGGTGCCTGGTATTGTGCGGCGGCCTGCCGCTTGGATGGGCCAAGCGGGCGGGGGATTCGCTGAAAAATTATTACGCGCCCGGCTGGCGTCTGCAATAGGATAGGAATGTCTAAGAAAAGGAGTACAAAGGATGGAGGACGCAAGACGGCTGTTGCACGGAAAAAAGGCCGCGCTGTTTGACATGGACGGCACACTGGTCGATTCGATGTGGATCTGGCGGCAGATCGATATTGACTTTTTGGGGCAGAGAGGGCTGCCGATGCCGGATACGCTGCAGGCATCCATCGAGGGAATGAGTTTTTCGGAGACGGCCCGTTATTTTAAAGAAACCTTTCGTCTGCCGGAGAGCGAAGAGGAGATTAAGGCGGTCTGGAACGAGATGGCCCGTGAAAAGTATTGTACAAAGGTTCCGTTAAAACCGGGCGCCAAAGCGTTTTTGCAGGAGCTGAAGAAGCGCGGCTTTTTGACCGCGATCTGCACCAGCAATTCCCGGGAATTGATTGACATGGCAATAAAAGCCCGGGGGATTGGCGGCGAGATCGACTATGTGGTTACGGCTTGCGAGGTCAACGCCGGCAAGCCGGCTCCCGATATCTATCTGCATGCGGCGCAGGTGCTGGGCGTGGCTTTCGAAGAATGCATTGTCTTTGAGGATATCCCGGCCGGCCTGCTGGCCGGAAAGCGGGCCGGGATGACGGTCTGTGCGGTCGAGGACGCATATTCGGCATACTGTATGGAGGAAAAACGGCGGCTGGCGGACTTTGTGATCCGCGATTTCAGGGAACTTTTGCAGTAACATACATGTGCCGTTTAGGCGGCGCACCACCAAGGCATGAAAGGACATATGCGATGAACCAGGGATTTTTGCCGGTTACAAGAGAAGAGATGGAGGAACGCGGCTGGCAGCAGGCGGATTTTGTGTACGTGATCGGCGACGCCTACGTCGATCATCCGTCCTTCGGCCATGCCATCATCAGCCGCGTGTTGGAGGCTCATGGCTTTCGGGTAGCGATCCTTTCACAGCCCGACTGGCGAAAGGAAGAGAGCATTCAGGTATTTGGCCGTCCGCGGCTGGGATTTTTGGTCAGCGCCGGCAATATGGATTCAATGGTCAACCACTATACCGTAGCTAAAAAACGCCGTCAAAACGATGCCTACACGCCGGGCGGCCGGACTGGAAAGCGGCCGGATTACGCGACGGTCGTTTACTGCCAGCTGATCCGCCGGGTCTATAAAAACATCCCGATTGTGATCGGCGGGATCGAGGCCAGCCTGCGCCGGCTGGCCCATTACGATTATTGGTCCGACCGGCTGAAACATTCGATTCTCATCGATTCGGGAGCGGATCTTGTCAGCTACGGAATGGGAGAGCGCTCGATCGTGGAGATTGCCGAGGCATTGGAGGCAAAACTTCCCGTGCAGGAGATTACCTTTATTCCCGGCACGGTTTACAAGTGCCGCAATCTGCCAAAGGAAAAGGATATTCTGCGGCTGCCGGATTTTAAGGAGTTAAAAGAGGACAAGCGGGCGTATGCCAAAAGCTTCTATATACAATACTGCCATACGGATTCGCACAGCGGCCGCCGGCTGGCGGAACGTTATGAGGATTTCTATGTGGTGCAGAACCCGCCGGCCGCTGTGCTTACAACGCCGGAGATGGACGCAATCTACGCGTTGCCTTATAAGAGGACGTATCATCCTTCTTACGAGGCCGAAGGCGGTGTTCCGGCGATTGCGGAGATTCGCTTCAGCCTGGTCAGCAACCGCGGCTGTTTCGGCGGCTGCAGCTTCTGCGCGCTGACGTTTCACCAGGGGCGGACCGTGCAGGTGCGAAGCCATGAATCACTGCTGGCCGAAGCGGAGCGCATGACCAAAGAAAACGGATTTAAGGGCTATATCCACGACGTGGGCGGGCCGACCGCCAATTTCCGCGCTCCCTCCTGCCAAAAGCAGCTGACACGCGGCGTCTGCCCCAACCGCCAATGCCTGTTTCCCAAGCCCTGTCCGAATCTGGCGGTGGACCACACGGACTACATTGCGCTGCTTCGCAAGCTGCGGGCCGTGCCGGGAGTCAAAAAAGTCTTTATCCGTTCCGGCCTGCGTTTTGACTATATGCTGGCGGACGATAACGATGCGCTTCTGGAGGAATTGTGCCGCTATCATGTGAGCGGTCAGCTCAAGGTGGCGCCGGAACATGTATCCGGGCCGGTATTACGGCGGATGGGCAAGCCGCCGCGCTCGGTTTTTGAGGAATTTTGCCGCCGCTACCGGTCGGTCAACGAACGGCTGGGCCAGAAGCAGTTTTTAGTTCCGTATCTGATGAGTTCCCATCCTGGCTGCGGAATGAAAGAAGCCGTGGAACTGGCGGAATTTGTCCGCGACCTGGGGTATATGCCGGAGCAGGTACAGGATTTTTACCCTACGCCCTCGACGATTTCTACCTGCATGTACTATACGGGGCTGGATCCGCGGACGATGGAGCCGGTCTACGTGCCGAAAAATCCCCATGAAAAGGCCCTGCAGCGGGCGCTGATTCAGTACCGCGACCCCAAAAACCGGGAACAGATTGAAGAAGCGCTGATAAAGGCCGGACGGGAGGATTTGATCGGATACGGGCCGAAGTGCCTGATCCGGCCGCGCCGGGACGGACAAAGGCTAAGAGGGCCGGGCGCGGCCGGCAGCGACGGGCCCAATAAAAAGGCCGGTCGTATAAGGGATAAGGCCGGCACGGAGGACAGGCCGCGCAAGAAACGGACGATCCGCCATGTGCATAAGAAAAAGCAGTAATTACAGGAACTGCCGGAAGCGGCAGCCCCCAGTTGACAGGGAAACAGGAGTAGGGTAGCGTTAAAAAACAGCGTATGGATGTATGGAGAAAGGGCGGTTTGATGGGAACATACTTAAATCCGGACAATGAAGTATTCTGCAAGATGGTAAATTCGGAAATCTATGTGGATAAGACCGGAATGCTTCAGTATACGAACAAGGTGGTAAACACCATGCAGGGCTGTCTCTGCGTAAGCCGGCCGCGCCGTTTTGGCAAGTCGATGGCGGCCGCCATGTTGGCGGCATATTATAGCTGCGGCTGTGATTCCGAAGCGCTGTTTTCGCCGTTTGCCATTGCCCAAAGCCAGGATTTTAAAAAATATCTCAACAAATATGACACGATTTTTCTGAATATGCAAGAATTCCTGAGCCAGAGTAAGGATATGGAAGAGATGCTTGCGCTGATCCAGAAAAGCGTGCTGTGGGAACTGCTGGAAAAGTATCCCGGTCTGCGTTATTTTGATACAACCAATCTGGCGAGAACCATGCAGGATATGTATGCCGCAACGAGACGCCCGTTTGTGATTATCATCGACGAGTGGGACTGCATTTTCCGCGAATACAAAACAGAAAAAGCGGCGCAGGAACGCTATCTTGATTTTCTGCGCAATTTAATAAAGGATAAGGGATACATCCATCTTGCCTATATGACGGGAATCCTTCCGATCAAAAAGTACGGCACGCATTCGGCCTTAAATATGTTTGATGAATTTACAATGTTGGAACCAGGGCCGCTGGCCTCCTATGTCGGTTTTACGGAGCGGGAGGTTGAGGAGCTTTGCCGCCGATACGCAATCGATATGGAGGAGGTGAAAAACTGGTATGACGGCTACTCCTTTGAGACAGAACCGTGCGTTTACAGTCCTCGCTCTGTTATAAGCTGTATGCGGCTTGGAAAAATCGGCAATTACTGGAACCAGACGGAATCGTTTGAAGCCCTGCAGACATATATCGATCTGAATTTTGACGGTCTGAAGGATGATATACTAAGCATGTTGGCCGGCGAACGGATCCCGGTCAACACCGGGAGCTTTATCAACGATATGGCGACATTTCGGACAGAGGACGACGTCCTTACGCTTTTAATCCATCTGGGATATTTGGCGTATGACGACGTAAATAAATGCGTATTTATTCCCAATGATGAAGTTCGTTCGGAATATGTAAATGCCGTGTCCGTGTCGGACTGGGGAGAGATATCGAAGGCGCTGAAAAATTCAGCCGATACGCTGGCGGCGATTTGGGACAAGCGCCCGGCACTGGTGGCAGAACGTATACAGGAGGCCCATTTTGAGACGTCCCATATCCAGTACAACGATGAAAACGCTCTGAGCTATACGATTTCGCTGGCCTTATATGCTGCCAGGAATTTTTATACGGTACATCGGGAGTGGGCCGGCGGAAAAGGATTTGCCGATCTGGTGTTCCTTCCGAGAAAACGTTTCCCGGAAAAACCAGCACTGGTAGTGGAATTAAAGTGGGATCAAAGCGCGGCGGGCGCATTGGAACAGATCAAAAGAAATGAATACTGTAAAAGCCTTAGTGAATATCACGGAAATCTTTTATTGGTAGGAATAAACTACAATAAAAAAACAAAAGAACACGAGTGCATCATCGAGGAAAACAGAAAATAAGGGAGTTTCCCTGCCGGGCAATGCTTTTGGCATAAAGATCAAAAAAGGAGTTGTTGCAAAATTTGCTTTGCAACAACTCCTTACTTTCTTTTACAAGTCCCCGGCAAAAGCCGTCAGTCTCTGGCCAAAGTGAATTGATCCACCAACTGTTTCAGACCGTTCGCCTCAGCCGACAGCTGTTCGCTGGCCGCGGCGCTCTCCTCGGCGGTAGCGCTGTTGGTCTGGACCACGTTGGAAATCTGGTCAATGCCCTCGGTGACCTGCGAGATCGCGACGGTCTGATCGGCGACGGCTTTTACGACGATATCCATTTGCGTGGTCACGTGTCCGGCGTAGATGCTGGTCTGCTCCAGAGCGTCGGTGACCTTATTCACTACCTGGCCGCCTTCGGTAACGGCGGAGATGGAATTCTCAATGAGTTCTTTGGTGGCCTTGGCGGCTTCATCCGATTTCGAAGCCAGATTACGCACCTCGTCAGCCACGACCGCGAAGCCCTTTCCGGCGGTGCCGGCGCGGGCCGCTTCCACCGAAGCGTTGAGGGCGAGAATGTTGGTCTGGAAGGCGATGTTTTCGATGGTGGCAATAATCTTGGAAATTTCTTCGGAGGAATGGGAAATCCGTTCCATAGCCGTATTCAGATCCTTGACATAGCTGACGCTGATGCCCAACTGGGCGCCGGCCTGGCCTACGAACTGACCGGCCTCGTCGGCGGCGGCGGCTGTCTTTTTGGCGTTGTCCGAGATATCGTTGATGGTGGCGGCGAGCTCCTGCACGGCGCTGGCCTGCGAGATGGAACCCTGGCTCAGCGACTGAGCGCCGGTGGATACCTGGCCGCTGGCATTGGATACCTGGCTGGCGGAGGAATCGATCTGGCGGATTGTGCCGCTTAGCTTCTGCTTGAGATTGCGCATGGACAGCAGAATGTTCTGGAATTCGCCCACATAAGCATCGTGATACTCTGACTGAACGTCAAAGTTTTGGTTGGCCATCTGGTTTAACAGGTAACCGATGTCATTGATAATGATGTTGAGCCCCTTTACCATGTCGGCCGTCGCGCGGGTGAGCTGAGCCGTCTCGTCCTGGCCGTTTGTCTGCGGGACAGGGGACGTAAGATCGCCCTGAACGAGCTGAGTCATCCGCGTGCAGCAGGCCTGCATCGGTGCGCTGATATTGTTGGACAGTTTCACGGCTACCGAGATAGAAGCCAGAGCGGAGCCGATGATTACCAATATGTTGATAAGGATGCCCACATAGGTGTCGGTGAGATAGTCTTTTTTCATGGCAGTGATCGCCACACTCCAGCCGTCGGTGCCGTTTACCGGTGCGTAGGCCGCATAGCGGGGGCCGTCCGAGTCGTGGAAACTGCCAAAACCGTTTTTACCCTGGCGCATTTCGGCATGGATTGCAGCCAGTCCCTTCAGAGAAGAATCGTTCTGGGCATCGCGCTCCACATTCTGTGTTGTGATGGTGTCCAGGGTGATGTCGGCGATGGTATCGCCGTTTTTATTGATCATGTAGGCCTTGCTGTTCGGGCTGACCTTGATCGAAGATACAATGTCGTTTAAGAACGTCTCCGGCGGCACAAAATATACGACGCCGACGATTTCGCCGCCCTGGTTTCCGCCGGCATAGAGAGGCGCCGCAACCATGATCGACAACTCCCCGGTTACTTTGCTGATCAGCGGTTCGGATACGTAGACCTTGCCCTGCATGGCCTGCTGCACATACTCCCGATCCGAATAGTCTTTTCCGTCGAAGATGCTCAAACCGTCGGCGTCGACGATGTTGCCTCTCTGGAAGCCGTGCATGGTTACGCGCTCGTTGATGATAGCGAGCTTATCCTCCAGCGACACGCTGTCGTCGGACAGCTGGGGAATGCAGCCGGTGTCCATGGCAACGTTTTTGTAAGCGGTCAGTTCCTGCTCCACTCGCTCCGCGGCCAGGGCGGCGGTTTCGCTCATCATCTGGCCTACCGTGGCGATGGTGCTCCGGTAATTGAGAGCAATGCTGACCGCGCCCACCAAGATCAGCGCGGTTAGGACGGTTGCCATCAGGCACACGGTGATTTTCTTACGGATACTCTTCATCTTTCCACCCCTCATGTATAAGTTATTTTTATAAAACAGAATCGTTTGAGAAACGACCTATTTCATTATAGAAAGGAGAGAGCTTGTTTGTCAAGAGCCGCAGGCCGGATACAAAAGAAATATCGGCGGCAGTACGATGCGGTCGGACCTTTTCACCGGAATAGTTTTATCTACGGTCCCACCAGCTTATTCTCCGCCCGCCATTGGCTGGGCGACATCCCAAACACATTTTTAAAAGCCCGTGAAAAGTGCAGCTGATTCGGATATCCGACCATCTTGCCGACTTCGCCGACCGTCATCTCCGAAAACTTCAAAAGCTCCGTGGCCTGGTTCATGCGGTAATAGATCAGAAACTGCTGCGGGGTCTGGTTCAGCTCGTCGCGGAAGAGCTTTCCCAAATAGCTGCGGTTCAGATTACAAAAGGAAGCAATATCCTCGACAGTAATCGCGTGCGCGTAATTCTGTTCGATAAAGGAGATTGCCTCGCGGATGTAGAAATCCTTTAATTTGCCCTGTTTGATGGTCTTGTGATTAAAGGAGGACTGGATCAAACGGTCGAGAAACAGGTACAGATGCCCGATCTGGAACAACGACGAATCGTTGTTATGTACGATCGACAGGAGTTCGTCGCGCATCCGTTCGCGCAGCTCTTTTTGGTGGCTGTGGTAGATCGGCGTGTCGCGGTTAAGTCCGGCCGCGTCGAGAAATTCCCGGGCGCGCAGCCCGTCAAACTCGACCCAGGCGTACTCCCAGGGATCCTCCGGGTCGGCGATATAAGTGTTGATCTGTCCGGGGCAGATGAGGAAGCCCTGGTTTTTTTTCAGCCGGAAGGTGTGCGTCTGCCCTTGTCCATCGTCGCTGTAGAGCGTCCCCGTACCGTGTAGTATGAAGTGAAACAGATAATGGTTGCGGGCCGCCGGCCCGTAGGAGTGGGAGGGAAGGCATTTTTCCCACCCATACTGAAACAAGGTCAAATCGATGTAGCGCTCATTCGGGAAAATCTTAAAAACCACTCGTTCCATCGTGCTTTCCTGCTCCTTTCCCCTGTCCTTTTAAGAGCGGGCGCTTTTTTCGCGACAGCCCTGCCTGTCATTTTTGCCTAAAGCAGCCTATATATCATAATTCTAGCATAGATATCACATTTTGTACATATCTAACATTATGGTATATGAATTTCACGGCAGGATATTTACTGGATATAGGCAAATTGTTATAATCTGCTTAGAAATTTGGTGCATTTTCACCAACATAACCAAATTCTTTCCAAAACCGGCCGAATTGGAAAACATGCAGCACCATTTTCGGGAGGAGAAGTCAACACGTATTTTGATATAAAGACTGGACGAATTCTCCCAAAAAATCATCACGCAAGGAGGGCATTTTGTGAAAAAGATTAACAAATTAGCTGTGCTCTTTCTGGGATGTCTGATGCTCCTGGGACTGACGGGATGCGGCGGCAGCAGCGATGGAAAGACCCATCTGACATTTCAGATCTGGGACGTGGCACAGCGCGACGGTATGCAGGCAGTCGCCGACGCCTACACGGCGCAGCATCCCGATGTGGTCATCGAAGTCCAGGTTACGAGCTGGAGCGAGTACTGGACGAAGCTGGAGGCTTCCGCCATCAGCAACCAGATGCCGGATATTTTCTGGATGCACACCAACGAAATCCTTAAATATGCCGACTATGGGATGCTGGCCGACGTGACCGATCTCTATGCCGACGAGAGCGCTACCTACTACGAGGATCATTTCTCAGAGGTTTCCCGTTCCAATTCCCAGGGGAGCGACGGGCGGATGTACGGCGTGCCCAAGGATAAGGATACGGTCTGCCTGGTCTACAACCGGGAGATGTTTGACGCGGCGGGCGTTGCCTACCCCGACGAGAACTGGACGTGGGACGACTTAATCGCCGCTTCGCAGCAGATCTACGACGCGACCGGCAAATACGGCTACATGGCTTACGGCGACGACCAGCTGGGGTACTGGAATTTCGTCTACCAGAACGGCGGTTACATATTGGCGGAGGATAACATAACCGGCGGCTTTACCCAGCCGGCGACGATGGAGGCCATGAGCGTTTACATCGGTTTCCAGAAGGAGGACTGGTGCCCGGATCAGAACTATTTTGCCGAGACGTCTCCCGGCACGGCCTTTTTCTCCGAACAGGGCGCCATGTTCTTTGAAGGAAACTGGAATCTCTTAAACGAGATGTTAAATTATCCCGATATGCAGGGGAAATGGGACGTGGCCGTGCTGCCTAAGTGCCCGAACCCGCAAAGCGGCGACGGACGGGCGACGATCTCCAACGGCCTGAGCTACGCGACCAGCGCCAGGGGCAAAAACCGTGAGATTGCGTTAGATGTCCTGCGTTTCTTTGGCAGCGAAGAGGGACAGCGTATCCAGGGCGAATCCGGCGCGGCGATTCCGGCCTACAACGGCCTGGAGGATACCTGGATCGGCGTATTCGACCAGTTTGACTTTAAGCTTAACGTCCAGAAATGCGTAGACATGTTTGAGTACGGCGTACAGAGCGTCAACAACGCGTATCGTTCCGTTTGGAAGTCCAAGGTCAACGATGAGCTGCTGCGGATTTATTCCGGCAAGGTAAGCCTGGAGGAGGGGCTTGCCCATATGCAGGAATATGTGGACACGGCAGCGCTAGACGATTAAGAGGGGAGTGGGATTATGGCAAAAACGACTTCGGTATCCAAATCCACGAAGCACGGCCGCTCCGAGAGCATGTGGGGCTATATCATGGTGGCCCCGACGATCATCGGCCTGCTCGTGTTAAACATGTATCCGTTCATCGACACGCTGAAGTTAAGCTTTACCAAGACAAAGCCCTTCGGCCTGTACAAATTCAACGGTATCACGAACTATATTACGATGTTTACGAGCGCCGAATTCTGGCGCGCCAACTGGAACACGATTTACTTTTGTATCCTGACCGTGCCGCTGGGCGTATTCCTGGCTCTGGTGGTCGCCGTCATGCTGAATAAAAAGATCAAGGGGCAGACAGCCTTCCGCGCCATCTTCTTCCTGCCGATGGTCGTGGCTCCGGCCGCCGTCACCATGGTATGGAGATGGATGTTCAACACCGAGTACGGTATCATCAATACCATCATCGGCAACAGCGTCAACTGGGTGACCAACCCCAACCTGGTCATCATCACCTGCTCGATCATTGCCATCTGGAGTTCGATCGGTTATGACGCGGTGCTGCTTTTATCGGGCTTACAGAACATCTCCAAATCCTACTACGAGGCTGCCAGTTTGGACGGCGCGACGAAAATCCAGCAGTTTTTCCATATTACGCTGCCGATGGTGTCGCCGACGCTCTTCGTGGTTATGATTATGCGTTTGATGTCCTCTTTAAAGGTCTACGACCTGATCTACATGATGGTTGAGGAGTCGAACCCGGCTCTTACAAGCGCCCAGTCTTTAATGTACCTGTTCTACCGCGAATCCTTTGTGGCGGGCAATAAGGGCTACGGCTCGGCCATCGTCATCTGGACGGTACTGTTGATCGGCCTGGTGACCGCCGTGCAGTTCTGGGGCCAGAAGAAGTGGGTCAACTACGAAGTATAAGGAAGGAGACGAATCATGAATACAAAGAAAAAACAGGGTTCCAGAAATACAGGCGTGTATGTTTTCTTTGCCATCGGTTCCATCGTCATGATCTTCCCCTTCGTGTGGATGTTCCTGACCAGCTTCAAGACCGTGGCCGAGAGTATGCAGATTCCGCCGGATATCCTGCCGCACCAGTGGGCGCTTGACAGTTTTCAGGATGCGCTGGCGAGCCTGCCGTTTGGCGCGCTTTATAAGAACACGATTTTGCTGATCGTGTGGCGCGTGATCTGCGCCGTGGCGTTTAGTTCGATGGCCGGCTATGCCTTTGCGAAGCTCAAATTTAAGGGCAAGAACCTGCTCTTTGGCGTCGTGCTGGTACAGATGATGCTGCCTTCGCAGATTTTCATCATCCCCCAGTACCAGATGTTAGCCAAACTGGGCATGACCAACTCGATTTTCGCCCTGGTGTTTCCCGGCCTTGTGAGCGCGTTCGGAACGTTTTTCCTGCGCCAGGCTTATATGGGCATCCCGGACGAGATTTCGGAGGCCGCGTATCTGGACGGCTGCAACCAGTGGCAGACGTTTGTCAAGGTCATGGTGCCGCTGACGACTTCTTCGATGGCGGCGCTGGCCGTATTTACCGCCGTGTTCGCTTACGGCGACCTGATGTGGCCGTTGATTGCGAACACCGATCTGAAGATGATGACGCTGTCATCCGGACTGGCGACGCTGCGCGGCCAGTTCAGCACCAACTTCCCGGTTTTGATGGCTGGTTCCCTGCTGGCGATGATTCCGATGGTGGTACTGTATCTGTTCTTCCAGAAGCAGTTCATCGAGGGCGTGGCTATGACCGGAGGAAAATAAAAAATGTAAGATACACAGGGAGGGACGCTGCATGTCGATTCGCTACGATCAAAAAGCGAGAACTTATACGCTTATGACCAAAAACAGTGCTTACCAGATGAAGGTGACGGGTTTTGATTATCTTTTGCATCTGTACTACGGGGAGCGCATCCCCGATACGGATCTGTCCTACCTGCTTTGCCCGACGGACCGGGGATTTTCCCCCAATCCGAACGAGGCCGGCAACGACCGGACCTTCTCCCTGGACGTTCTTCCGCAGGAATTTTCCAGCGACGGCAGCTGCGATTACCGTTTGAGCAGCATTGAGGTAAAAAACGGCGATGGCAGCTTTGCCTTCGTGGGAAAGGTGCGAAAGCACCGCATTTACAGAGGAAAAAACAAGCTGGAGGGCCTGCCGTGCCTGCGGGCCTTAGAGGACGATACCGTGGACAGCCTTGATATCTGGCTGACAGACGCGGTGACGGGGCTGACCGTGATTTTGAGTTACAGCGTATTCGAGGAAAAAGACATTATCACTCGTTCGGCCCGTGTGGTCAACGAGGGAGAGGATACGGTCTATCTAAACCGGATTATGTCCATGACCATCGATTTTCTTGACTCGGACTACGATTTTATCCATCTGGACGGGCGCCATACAATGGAGCGGGAAGTTACGCGGGCGCCGCTTAGCTATGGCATACAGACAATCGGCAGCTTCCGCGGCGCCTCCAGCCACCAGCACAACCCGTTCGCGATCCTGTGCGACCATACGGCGACGGAGGATTATGGACGGTGTTATGGTTTTTCTTTCGTCTACAGCGGAAATTTTGTCTGCAAGGCGGAGAAGGATCAGTACGACCAGACCCGGGTAATCATGGGCATCCATCCGAAGCATTTCTCGTATCAGCTGAAAGCGGGAGAGAGCTTTACGGCCCCGGAGGTCGTGATGGCGTATTCGGGGCAGGGCCTGACGCGCCTGTCGCACCTGTATCACCGCATTTACCGGGAAAATCTCTGCCAGAGTCCGTTTGTGCGCAAGGCAAGGCCGGTCGTCATCAACAGCTGGGAAGCGGCGTACTTTGATTTTGACGACGAAAAGCTTTTACATATTGCCCGGGAAGCCGTGGATATGGGAGTGGATACGTTTGTGCTTGACGACGGGTGGTTTGGCAGCCGTGACAGCGACTGCTCGGCGCTCGGGGACTGGATTGTCAACCCGCAGAAGCTTAAAAGCGGCCTCGAGGGGCTGTCGCAGCGGATCCATGAGCTGGGGCTGAATTTCGGCCTTTGGATCGAGCCGGAGATGGTGTCGGAAAACAGCAGCCTCTACCGGGCGCATCCGGACTGGTGCCTGCAGATTCCGCGTCGTCCGGCGGCGCGCGGCCGCTACCAGCTGGTGCTTGATTTGTCCCGGCAGGACGTATGCGATTATATTGTGCAATCAATCAATGAGATTCTGGACCGCACGAGGATCGAGTACGTGAAGTGGGACATGAACCGCTTTATCACCGACGCCTGGTCGGCGATTGCCGAGAAGGAGAAGCAGGGGGAGATTTACCACCGCTATGTTCTGGGCCTGTACCACATCATGGATCGGATTATTCTGACGCATCCGGATATTTTGTTTTGCGGATGCAGCGGCGGCGGCGGGCGTTTTGACCCGGGGATGCTTTATTATCAGCCGGAAATCTGGTGCAGCGACAATACGGACGCGGTATGCCGTCTGAAAATCCAGTACGGGACTTCTTTTGCTTATCCGTGCTCGTGCGTGGAGGCGCATGTTTCGGTTTGCCCGAACCATCAGACCGGACGCATTACGCCGCTGGAGACGAGAGGGGTCGTGGCGATGGGCGGCATCCTGGGCTATGAACTGGATTCGACGCAGCTGTCGGACGGGGAGAAAAAGCTGTGCCGGCGGCAGATTGAGAGCTATAAGCGATGGTACGGGCTGATTGCGGACGGGGATTATTATCGTTTGACCGATCCGTACCGGTTTGGGGAGTATGTGGCCTGGCAGCATGTTTCGCAGGACAAAACGCGCGCCCTTTTGAGCCTGGTGGTGACAGAGAAGGAGTCGAACAATGCCCAGCGCTATGTGAGGGCGCGGGGGCTTGATGCGAAGCGGTTCTACCATGTGAGCGGTTTTCCGGAGGTTTTTTCGGGGCAGCTTTTGATGAGCGCGGGGCTGCCGGTTCCCGGAAGCCTCCTGCAGTACGAAGCAATACAATATGAGATTTGGTCTGCGGACACAGAAAAGGAAGAAGCACCCTCAGGGTGTGCCACGATGCCCTGAGAATGCGGGCAGTAAGGAGGAAACACAATGCATGATGTAGTATTGGAATGGATGGTTCCCTACTATCCGTCAATGAAGAAGCAGCTGGTTAAATCGTTGCTGTTTTCGTCGATCCTGGTGTTTACCGCGGATGCGATCTTGTTTTACCCGGTCTTTTTCCTGCTGGTGCTGGTTCTGGCCGTGACGGCTTTTTTCCTGCTTCGCAGCTGGAGGTATGAGTTTGAGTACTCCTATGTAAACGGCGATCTGGAGATCAGCAAGATCATCCGCAAGGCTAAGCGCAAGGAGCTGTACCGCTGTGACCGCAAGGATATGACGACGGTGACAAAGGGCCGCCTGGCGGCCGGGAGCCGCCGCGTGCGGGATTTTACCTCGGGGCTTAAACGGGCGGATGTCTATACGATCGAGACCGGCGAGGAATGCATTTATGTCGAACCGAACGAGGGTTTTTTAGAGGAAATGAAGCTGTACCGCAAGGTGCGGCAAGCTGATTGAGGAGGAATGAGAAATGGCCAGTTTATCTTTAAAGCATATATTCAAAGAGTATCCGAATGGGTTTAAGGCTGTCAACGATTTTAATCTGGAGATCGCGGACAAGGAGTTCATCATCTTCGTAGGGCCGTCCGGCTGCGGCAAGTCGACGACGCTGCGCATGGTGGCCGGTCTGGAGGATATTTCCTCGGGCGAGTTCCGTATCGACGGCGAGCTGATGAACGATGTGGAATCGAAGGACCGCGATATCGCGATGGTATTCCAGAGCTACGCCTTGTATCCGCATATGACGGTTTATGACAACATGGCGTTTGGCCTGAAATTAAAAAAGACTCCCAAGGAAGAGATCGAGCGCAAGGTACGGGAAGCGGCTAAAATCCTCGACCTGGACCTCTTATTGGACCGCAAGCCTAAGGCGTTGTCCGGCGGCCAGCGCCAGCGTGTTGCCATGGGCCGCGCCATTGTCCGCAATCCCAAGGTATTTTTGATGGATGAGCCGCTCAGCAACCTGGACGCCAAGCTGCGCGTGCAGATGCGTACCGAGATTGCCAAGCTGCATGAGCGTTTGGGAGCGACCATCATTTATGTAACACATGACCAGACCGAGGCCATGACGCTGGGCACCCGTATTGTCGTGATGAAGGGCGGCATCATTCAGCAGGTGGATACGCCGCAGAACCTTTACAATGCGCCGAACAATCTGTTTGTCGCCGGCTTCATCGGCTCTCCGCAGATGAATTTCCTGAATGCGGTCTGCCAGGCGGAGGGAGAGAAGGTTACCCTCAAGGTAGGCGATTATGCCATCGAGCTGCCCCAGGCAAAGGCAAAGAAGCTGATCGACGGCGGCTACAAGGACAAGGAAGTGATCCTGGGCATCCGTCCGGAGGACGTAAGCGAGGCCGGCAGCGGCCGTACAGGCGCGCAGGTGAAGGCTGCCGTGAACGTCTACGAGCTTCTGGGCGCCGAGGTCTATCTGTACTGCGAGATGTGCGGCAATTCGATGACAGCGCGCGTGAGCTCTGCTACGACGGCCAAGACCGGCGAGACGAGGGACTTTGTGCTGGATGTGGAAAAGATTCATGTGTTTGACAAGGAGACGGAGCTGGCCATTACCAACTGAACTAAGGTCAGGTACGTTTCGTCAAGCGGTTTGTTTTGGCAATGGGATGTTTATAAAACGGCGCGGCAGAATTTTGCCGCGCTGTTTTTCTGACAGCGGAGAGCGAAACGGGCGGCTGTGTCGTTTGTTTTTGTATGGCGCGTCAAAGGAAAAGAGAATGACAAAGGGCGGGGCCCGATGTATAATGATACCGACTGCCCGCCAGGGCGAGAAAAACAGAGAGGACAGAAAACAATGAAAACATCCAATGAACTGCGCACGCTGCTGCGCTCGATCGATCGTAAAAGCTATCCGGCGTACAAATCCCTGGCCGGAAGCTGGCAGTTTCCCCGGTATACGCTGGTCATAGACCATGTGCAGGGGGACCCTTTCGCTTCGCCCTCCAGCGTGCATGTGGAGCTTTCGTATGAAAAAGCGGGCTTTCCGCATGCATACCAGGAGCAGGACTGCTCGCGGATTGCCCTGCAGGATTTTTTGACGCGGCTTCTTTACAAACAATTTGAACAGTACAATTTCAAGGCCAAAGGCTCCGGCAAAAGTGGCCTTTTATCGGTCAGCCGCTGCGGAGAAGAAGTATTGGAGCGAAGCGCCTGTCAAATCGTCAAAGGGCGGCTGATAGCCCGCTTCCAGATCGGCTTCCCGGCCTTTGGGCGCACCATCAACGCCGGCGAACTGGAGAAGATTCTGTTTGAATTTTTGCCGCGCTGTGTGGAGGGTAGCCTTCTCTACTGCAATATCGATCAAAAAAAAGCGCAGGCAGCGGTCTTTTTGGCAGAGGACCAGCAGGCGCTGCGCACGCTTCTGCGGGAGAAGGGCTTTACAGCCTTTGTGGCAAACGGCGCCGTTCTGCCGCGAAAGAGCGGGATTTCCAATCTGCCGCTGGCAGAAGCCGTTCCCTTTGTATCCCCGGCCACGCTGGAGCAAAGCTTTGTCCTGCCGCACCGGGGCGAGATACGCGGCATGGCGATCCCCCGCGGCGTCACACTGATTGTGGGCGGCGGTTACCACGGCAAATCAACGCTGCTGGAGGCGTTGCAGGCCGGCGTTTACGATCACATAGAAGGGGATGGCCGCGAGTTTGTGCTGACCGACGAGACGGCGGTCAAACTAAGGGCGGAGGACGGCCGTTCGGTGCGCAATGTCGATATTTCGCTGTTTATCAACGATCTGCCGAATAAGAAGGATACGACGGCCTTTACGACGGCCGACGCAAGCGGCAGCACCTCGCAGGCGGCCGGTCTGGTCGAAAGCATGGAAGCCGGTTCGCGGGTATTTCTGATCGACGAAGATACCTCGGCGACCAACTTCATGGTGCGCGACGAGCTGATGCAGCAGGTGATCCGCCGCGACAAGGAGCCGATCACGCCGTTTATCGAACGGACAAGGGATTTGTATGAGAAGGCGGGGATTTCCACGATCATGGTGGCCGGCAGCTCCGGCGCGTTTTTCTATGTTGCGGACCGCATTTTGCAGATGGACTGCTATCATGTGCTGGATATAACGGAAAAAGTAAAGACGCTCTGCGGCGGCCGGCCGGCGCCGGGGACAAGACCGCACGAATTTGCCCTGCCGGACTTTGCGCGGGTGCTGCCGCGCTTCTGCCGCCGGGACAATCACGGCGGCCGCGGCGGTTATGGCGGCCGCGACCGCAGGAGCGGCCAGACAGATGCGCGCCATGAGCATATGAAGATCAAGGCGTTTGGCCTGGAATCGTTTTCTTTGGACAAGGAAAGCGTCAATGTCCGCTATTTGGAACAGTTGTCGGACAGCGAGCAGGTGACGGCGCTGGCGTATCTGCTGCGCTTTGGCTTAGAGCAGATCCTGGACGGCCAAAAGACGGTACGGGAGGCCGTCCGTCTGATGGCCGATACGCTGGAGCAAAAAGGCTGGGAGGCGCTGTGTACCTCCTATGTGCCCGGTGGTCTGGCTAAGCCACGCATCCAGGAATTATATGCGTGCCTGAATCGGTTCCGTTTTTGATGTTTACGGCTGTGCGGCCGGCTTTGGCATCGCTTCGAGTACCATCACGCTGCGGGCACTGACAGAAAGCTGTGAACCGTCTAACGGCCGGCCGGCCGGCCGTTTTTCGGCGGCGAGAACGTCCCAGTCGTCCTTACAGGTATCGACCGCAATCACCCAGCAGCGATCCGCGGGAAGCGGCGGCAGCGTGACGCTTAACGGTTCCCAATAGGCGTTGGAGGCCAGATAGACGACCTGGCCTTCAGCCGCGGCCGCTTCGTCTCCTCCGGCCGGTCCCGGTCCGGCAAACATCACGCCTACATAGTGATCGTGCGCGGCAAAGCGTTCAATCCAGGGCACGACGCCATGGAAGCTGACATCCGGAAAGCCGCAGGCGCCGCCCGCGGCTGCGCGCAGTACGCGATGGTTTTTGCGGAAGCGGATCATGTACTGAAAGAAGCGGAACATGCCGCGATTTTGATCCAGCAGACGCCAGTCCAGCCAGGAGATCCGATTATCCTGGCAGTAGGCGTTGTTGTTGCCAAACTGAGTGTTGCAAAATTCATCCCCGGCCAGAAACATCGGAGTGCCGCGGCTGCACATCAGGAGGGCGAAGGCGTTGCGCATCATGCGCCGCCGCAGGGCAAGCACCTGCGCATCGTCCGTCTCGCCTTCGACGCCGCAGTTCCAGCTGTTGTTGTCGTTTGCGCCGTCGGTGTTGTTCCAGCCGTTTTTTAAGTTGTGCTTGTTATTGTAGGAAAAAAGGTCATGCAGCGTAAAGCCGTCGTGGCATGTAATAAAATTTACCGAAGCGTTCTGACGGCGGCTGGCATCGTAAATGTCGCGCGAGCCGATCAGGCGCTGGGCGGCGGCCTGCGCCATCTGTTTATCGCCCTTTATATAGCGGCGCAGATCGTCGCGGTAAATGCCGTTCCATTCGGCCCAGCGGTTCCAGGAGGGGAAGGTCCCGACCTGGTACATGCCGCCGGCGTCCCAGGCTTCGGCGATCAGCTTTACGTCGCCGAGAATCGGGTCAAAAGCCAGCGATTGTAAAAGCGGCGGTTTATTCATCGGCGAGCCGTCCTCGTTGCGCCCGAGGATGGAGGCCAGGTCGAAGCGGAAGCCGTCCACCCGATACGTTGTGACCCAGTAGCGCAGGCAGTTTAAGATCATCTGATGTACGATCGGATGGTTGCAGTTTAAAGAATTGCCGCAGCCGCTGAAATTGTAGTAATGTCCGTCAGGCGTGAGCAGGTAGTAGATATTGTTGTCAAAGCCTTTGAAAGAGAAAAAGGGTCCCCGCTCGTCGCCCTCCGCAGTGTGATTAAAAACCACGTCCAGATAGACCTCGATGCCGTGGCGGTTGAACTCGCGGATCAGGCGCTTTAATTCATTCCCCTCGCGGTTGTACTCTTTGCTGGCCGCGTAGCTGGTATTGGGGGCGAAAAAGCTGACCGTATTGTACCCCCAGTAATTGTAAAGCTTCTGTCCGTCTATCTCGCGGTAGTCCTGCATCTCGTCAAACTCAAAAATCGGCATCAGCTCGACGGCATTTACGCCCAGCTCCAGCAGGTAGGGGAGCTTTTCCATCAGACCGTCGAAGGTGCCGGGATGTCTGACACCCGAGGACTCGTGCTTCGTAAAGCCGCGCACATGCAGCTCATAGATAATCAGGTCCTCCATCGGAAGAAGCGGCGATTCCATCGTGCCCCAGTCAAAGTCATCCTTGACAACACGGGCTTTGTAGTGCTGTTCGTGAGGCGAGGTCTCGCCCCAGCGGCTTTGCCCGGTGACGGCCTTGGCATAGGGATCGAGCAGGTAGCGGTTCTTGTCGAAAATCAGCCCCTTTTTCGGTTCGTATGGCCCGTCCACCCGATACGCGTACTCAAATTCTTCGATATGCAGTTTGAAAACGATCATGGAATAGACGTTGCCGATGCGGTAATGGGGCGGGAAGGGGATGACGGCATACGGCGTATCCTCCCCCCGGTGAAAGAGCAGCAGCTCGATCGCGGTCGCGTTGTGGGAATATACGGTAAAATTGACGCCGCCGGGAATCGCGGTGGCCCCGTTGGTTTCATAAAAACCCGGTCGAATCTCAAATCCGTCCACAAAATCGAGAGGAACCAGATGGATCGAAAAAGGCAGGGCGGAGGGAGCGCCGTCGGCAGGCGCTTTCTGCGGGGGGACGGTAAAATGTTTGGTTTCAGCCATAAAATATTTACTCCTTTTAGGATGTTCATGTGTTAGAAAGAAAACGTGCCGCTGTGTGCGGAAGCTTTCGTTATATAATAATAAGAATATCGACATTTTTACGCAAATACTTAACGGATATGCGAATTGCGGCATTGACGAACAACGGGAATGTGGGTAAAATAAGAACAGAATACAGGAAAGCGACGAGGATAGAATATGGAGAGTCAGGGCAATTATCGGGACGAGCTGCCGCGCCAGGCGGTGTTTGCGCTGGATATCGGCACACGCAGCATCATCGGTATGGTGGGCGTCCCGGACGGAGACAGGATGCAGATTGTCGCGATTGAGCAGATCGAGCATACCAAGCGTGCGATGATTGACGGCCAGATTGAAAATATCGACCAGGTGGCAAAGGTGGCCGCGATGGTCAAAGAACGGCTGGAAAAGAAACTGGGCTGCAAGCTGAGCCGGGTGGCGGTGGCGGCAGCCGGCCGCTCGCTGCGCACGGAGAGCGTGAGCTTTGAGATGGCGCTTGCGCAGGTGCGGCGCATCGACGCGGAGCTGGTAAGCCGCCTGGAAGCCGGGGCTATCAGCGAGGCAGAGAAGGCTTTTTTCAGCCGGGAACCGGAGGAGAACGAGCAGCGTTTTTATCTGGTCGGTTACAGCGTGAGCCGCTATTATCTTGATGATTATATTTTGTCAAGCCTGGTGGATCACAACGGGCGGGTGCTGAAAGCGGATGTGATCGCGACGTTTTTGCCGTCGGAGGTCGTGGAGAGCTTGTACGCGGCCATGCATAAGATCGATCTGGAGATCTCCAGCCTGACGCTGGAGCCGATCGCGGCGATCAACGCGGCGATCCCGCCGGGAATACGGCTTTTGAACCTGGCTTTGGTGGATATCGGAGCCGGGACTTCGGATATCGCGGTTTGCCGGGACGGTTACATAACGGGGTATACGATGGCGGTGCAGGCCGGCGACGAGCTGACCGAGAGCATTATGAAAACCTATCTGGTGGATTTTGCGACGGCGGAGCGTATTAAATTTGCGGTCGGAGGAACAGAGCCGATCCGTTACATCGATATTATGGGCTTTGAGCAGACGCTGACACGGGAGGAACTGGCTAAAGGCATGAAACCGGCCGTGGACAGCCTGTGCGAGGAAATCTGCAAAAAGATTCTGGAAGCAAACGGAGGCGTGCCCTCGGCCGTGTTCCTGGCCGGCGGCGGCAGCCTGTTTCCCGGCCTGCCGGAGGGGATTGTCGAGCGCCTGCATATGGATGCCAAGCGGGTGGCGATCGCCGGACGCAATTTCGGCGCGAATGCATGGTCGGACGAGTATGAACTGGAAAACCCGGAATACGCGACTCCTCTGGGGATCGTGATTTCGGCCGGGCTGAACATGATTAACGACAGCTTCCGCATCTTTTTGAACGGGGAACCGGCCAAGCTGTTCCGCAGCGGGACCTTTACGGTGATGAACATCCTGATGATGAACGGCTACAGCTATCAGGATATGATGGGCAAATCCGGCCAGAACCTGGTGGTGCGGTTAAACGGCCAGAGACAGGTCTTTTACGGGGAGAAAGCCGAACCCTGCATCCTGCGGCTGAACGGAGAGGACGCGCAGCTGTCGGATATGGTGCGGGCCGGCGATCAGCTGACCTTTACGCCGGTGCAGCACGGGACGGACGCCGAGGCAATGCTCTCGGAACTGGTGGATTTGACGGAGGATTCGGTCGTCACGGTAAACGGAAAGAAAGCGCGCGCGGACATGCCGTTAAAGAACGGGGACGTGATCCTGGTAGAGGGAATGTACGTGTGGGAGGAGCTCTCGGAGGAAGAGCAGGCGGCCGCCCAGGGCAGAAAAGCCCGGGTATCCGCCAAGCGGGAGCAAAAACCCGCTCGGATCAAGCCGGAAAAGGCGGCCGCGTCGAGAAAACGCACCGCACCGTCCTCATCCAGGACGGGGACCGGCCGCACAAAAGCGTCTGCCCAGCCGGCCGGGGAAAGAAAGAGAGGCCGGCCGGCCGGCGTAAAGGCCGGGGCGGCAAAAGAAGGGCGGCCGGAGCCGTCAAATGCAGCGGCGGCTGTTCGGCATGAGCCGGAATCGCCGAGTCCTGTGCAGATTGCTCAGAGCCGGCCGGAGCCGTTAAATTCTGCGGCAGCGGTTCGGCATGAGCCGGAATTAGCGAGTCCTGCGCAGAGTATCCCGAGCCAGCCGGAACAGAGAAGTGCTGCGGCAGTTGTTCGGCGTGATCCGGAACAGCCGAGTCCTGCGCAGAACGCGCAGAGCCGGCCGGAGCCGTCAAATGCGGCGGCTGTTCCGCGCGGGCCGGAATTGTCGAGTCCTGCGCAGCCCCCTCAGAGCCGGCCGCAATCGCCGAGCCCGACGCCGGCCGTTCAATCCCAGCCGTCTTCGTCCTATACGGCGCCGTCTCATACGGCTTTGGCCGGCTTGAGGGCGGTTCGTCCTTTCGGGCAGCCGGAGACGAAAAAACAGGGCAAGCTGATGCTGTATCTGAACGAAAGAACGCTGGTCCTGCCGCCCAAAGCGGACGGGCAGCCTTATTTCCTGATGGACATGCTGGAATATTCCGGACTGGATTTGGAAAAGGTGGCGGCTCCGGTCGTGCTGGAGGTAAACGGCGTAAGCGGCAGCTTTCAGCAGGAATTAAAAACCGGTGACAGCGTGCGGATTTATGAACAGAGATGATACGATAAGATTTTGAATTGCGGCTTATCTATTACGGTTTTATGACGATAATTAAATCAAGAGTATATTTGTGAACATAAGGAGGGTGTCGGGATGAATACGACAGGGATTGCAGCAGCCAGCACAGCGCTGAGTAGTACGCGTCTCTATATGGACATAAGCCTTGCGGTAATGAAGAAAGGCTTGGATGTGGCTGAGGTGGCCGGCGAAGCGCTGGAAGAAATGATGGATGTGGCAACGGCAATGGTACCGTCGGCGGACGGGCAGATCCTGGATACTTACGCATAGACGGGCGGTGTGTCACTATGAAAATGGGGGACAGCCCCGCGGTGTCAGGAAAACATGGCCGTGATCCGTAAGGCCGCGCGTCCTGAAAAGAACCGACTTATAAAAAATACAGACGATGGAGGATAATAACAGCTATGAAAAATTTGAAAATCCGCACCAAGCTGACACTTGTGCTGGCGATTGCGATTATATGCCTTCTGCTCACAGGCGTTGTATCCGTGGTGTGCATGAGCATACTGGACGAGAAAAATTCCAAAATCAGCGGACACAGCATCCCGATGATTCTCGCGGCCGAGGATCTGAGCACACAGATGGTGGATTTCCGGCGTTTGGGATTGAATCATATCATTTCGGACGATATGGCTACCATGGAGTCGCTTGAGGCGACCCTGGAATCGCATACCAGTACGATCAATGACCTGATTGAAAACTATGCGGAGATTGCGCAGAGCGCGGAGAGCGAGCGCAATGTCCAGCAGCTGAAGCAGTATTGGGAGACATACCTGAATTCCTTTGCACAAGCGCTGCTGGCCAGCCGCGCCGGAGACAAGGAACAGGCGATGGCTATCTCGACGGAGTGCGTAGCGGAGTATGAGGCGGTTGCAGGCGTGATCAGCGACATGGTGGAACACAGTAAGACGCAGTCGGATACGCTGGCAGAGGAGACCACCCGCCTGACAAAGACAGTCAACACGCTGATGCTTGTCGTGATCGGGGTTAGTATTATTGCTCTGATTATCGGTTCTTTGGTGGTGACACGGCTGATTACCGCGCCGGTTCATGAGCTGGACGAAGTATCCGGCAAGATCGCAGCCGGCGATCTGGATTTGGAGATCCGCTACGATTCCAAAGACGAGCTGGGCGCTTTGGCACGCAATGTAAATAAGACGGTTCTGCGTTTGAAAGATTATACGGCTTATATCGACGAGATCACAAAGGTAATCGGCGATCTGGCGGACGGCGAGCTGACGATTCATCTGAATTGCGATTATGCCGGCGAGTTTGCCAAGATTAAAGCGGCGTTAGAGCATATTTCGGACTCTGTAAACGATACGATGACCCAAATTCACGAGGCTTCCGATCAGGTATCCAGCGGCAGCGACCAGGTGGCCAGCGCTGCGCAGGCACAGAGCCAGGGTGCGACCGAGCAGGCATCCTCCGTACAGGAGATCGCGGCTACCATCAACGAGATCTCCGCGAATGTTAATAAGAACGCCCAACGTGCAAAAGAAGCGGGCGAGCAGGCCAGTGCGACGGCAGTTGAGCTGGAGCATGGCAAACAGCAGATGAGCAGCATGACCGAGGCGATGACGCAGATCGACTCCTCGGCAAACGAGATCAGCAAGATCATCAAAACAATTGAAGATATCGCGTTCCAGACCAACATTCTGGCGCTGAACGCGGCCGTAGAAGCGGCCAGAGCCGGTACGGCCGGCAAGGGCTTTGCGGTTGTGGCAGACGAGGTGCGCAACTTAGCCAGCAAATCCGCCGAAGCCTCCAAGAATACGGCGGCACTGATCGGCGCGACGATCAAGGCGGTAAAAGACGGTGCGGAGATTGCGGATGAGACGGCGGCTTCCTTTGAAAAGATTACCCGCATGTCCGAAGAGTCTGCGGCGATCGTGGTAGAGATCGCCAAGGCTTCCCAGGAGCAGGCGGCAGCCGTATCTCAGGTTATGGTGGGAATCGATCAGATTTCCAGCGTCGTACAGACAAACTCTGCCACGGCCGAGCAGACGGCAGCTTCCAGCGAAGAGCTGTCCGGACAGGCGCAGGTATTAAAGAGCCTGGTTTCCAAGTTCAAATTAAAAGGCAGCACGAGTTCTTCCGGCAGCGGCTATGTCGAGACAGCGGCCCCTTCCTACAGCGCTTCCAGCACCTTAAGTTACAGTGAGCCGATATCCTACGGTGGCAGTGACAAATATTGATCGTCTCTTTGAAGAGAGTCGTCTAAGAGAATTAAATATAAAAAGAAGGAGGAGTTATTATGGTAGTTTCATCAGTTGCAACAAAAAGCTATAATGCGGCGGAGCTTGCTTCGTTATCGTCGGTAAAAAAGGCAGATGCATCGGTCAAAACAGACGCTTCGGCGGCGGAAGTGAAAAAACCCGATGTGGATACTTTTGTAAAGAGCAGCGATACGCCTGAAACCAAGAAGCTGAGCGCGGATCAGATCCGTTCGTATCAGGAACAGAGGGAGCAGTCCTTTAGCAAGATGATTAACGATATCGTCAGCAGCCAGGCCAACCAGGGTAAGAAGGCGCAGCTCCAGAAAAAGGGTCTGACCAAAGATTTCTTTACGGATCTGGTTGTTACTCCCGAGCAGCAGCTGGCGGCACAGCAGGCGATCGGCGAGGATGGCGAGTGGGGCGTAAATGCGGTTGCCACCCGGATTGTAGATATGTGCGTAGCGCTTTCCGGCGGGGATCCGGCGAAGGTTGAAGAGCTGCGTGCCGCAGTGGATAAGGGATTTGAGCAGGCTATGGGACAGTGGGGCGGCGCGCTTCCTTCCATCTGCGATCAGACGCATGACGAGATCAACAAGCGCTTTGATTACTGGAAAGAGAACGGCGGATTAGACGGATACGAGTACCAGAAAGCGTCTGTGGAAGAGTAGTATTTTGCAAAATTTGAGGGGCGGGATTTTATGAATCCTGCCCTTTTTAATTGTCGAAACAAGGTGTGTGCCGTGAAGAAAGAAACAGAAAAGAATCGTAAAAGTATGTTAAAAATCCGCAAAATTCCATGTGAAAAATTGGGATTTTCTTTTTAGGGTATTGCATTTTTAATTTCAAACTGCTATACTAGTAAAGTCCAGCTGAATAAAAGAGCGGGCAGAAACAGAGAGAAAGGGAGTGATTTTATGGCTGGTTTATATGGAAACGGCATTGAGCTGACAGAGAAAATGTTGGATTTTCTCTGGGGTAGGCAGAATATTACCTTAAATAATATCACCAATGTGGACACTCCAGGCTATAAGTCCAGATACATTACATTTGAAGAAGAGCTGCGTGAAAGGCTTCAGGCGGCCAGCGGGGCAGATCGTCCGAAAGAAGCGGTCAGCGAAGCGATCGGCGGAATACGAGCAAGATTACATATTACGCGTGACGAATCCACGCGTTTGGATGGAAATAATGTCGATATGGACCAGGAGCAGGTGGATTTAGTGCGGTCGGCTTACGAGTATCAGTATTTGCTGAACTCCATTAACAACGATTTGAAACGTTTGCAGAGTGCGGCCCGGCAGTTCTAAAGCTTAGATGCTTCTGTTTTTCGTGTGCAAAACAATTAAAAGAAAGAGGTGCGGAGGTACATATGGAATTCGAAGCGGTTCAATTTATTACTCCCATGACGCCGTGGGAGAAAGTCGGTAATGGTACGCAGGAACAGGGAAACAGTGAAGCGTCCCTGTTTGGCAATATTTTTCAGAATGTGGTCAGTCAGGTCTATAGCGCGCAGGCGGATGTGGAGAACAAGCAGTATCTGCTGTCTACCGGCCAGCTTGATGACGTCCACAGCCTGCCGATTGCAGAAGCCAAGGCGGCTCTTAGTGTGGATATTCTTATATCCCTGCGGAATAAGGCCTTAGAGTCTTATAACGAACTGATGAAGATCAATTTGTAAGTCAGAATGAAAGAGAGCTGGAGATAAATCGTGCAGAGTCTAAAAGAACGATGGCAGAAGCTGGCACCGAAAACGAGAAAGCAGCTGATCATCATCGCGGTAGGGACCATTGTGATCGCTGCGGGGATTACGCTGTTCCTGTTTTTGAGCAAAGATCGGGGTTACAGCACGCTGTTTACGGGTTTAAACCAGGAGGAGGCCCAGCAGGTTGTAAGCTACCTGCAGGAGTCGGATATTGATTATCAATATAATGATACGAACGGCAGCATTTCCGTACCCGCGGCTACGGTAGACCAGACCAGAGCACAGCTGGTAAGCGAGGGATACCCGAAGAGCGGTTTTTCCTATGACATTTATTTGGATAATACGGGCCTGATGTCGACAGAGTCGGATAAAGAACGTTATACGCTGTATGAACTCCAGAATCGTCTGGGAGCGCAGATTCGCCTGTTTGACGGCGTAAAGGAAGCGACGGTGACGATCAATGAGGCGACGCAGTCGAAATATGCTCTGAGTGACGCTTCGCAGATGCAGGCATCGGCTTCAGTGTCGGTTACCATGGAAAACGGACGGACGCTTTCCGAAGAGGGGGCGGATGCGATTCGGCGCCTGATCAGTACGGCCGTGCGTGGCATGGAGTTTACCGGAATTTCTGTTTTTGATACCGGTACGATGCGTGAGGTGGGCGGAAGCAGCGGCGATTCCGAAGTTTCGTCGGCTTCTGACCTGACAGAGCTTACGAGTTTGGTGGAGAGCAATATTGCCTCCAATGTGCGTCGTGTCCTGGAAAAGATCTACGGCGAGGGAAGAGTGGAAGTGGCGGTAAAAGGCCGCCTGAATATGGAAAGCCTGATACAGGAGAGCACAACCTACTCAACGCCGGAAAAGATCAATGAGCAGGATAAAACGGGACTCCTGTTTAAAGAGGACCGGGCCGGCGAAGGGGAATCCACCCCCGGCACGGACGACGGCGGCGTAGCCGGATCGGATGCCAACGCGGATGTACCGCGCTATCCGACAGAGACCGGCGACGATGAGGAAACGGATCTGTACGGCGCTTACAGCTGGACGCGGGAATGGCTGTTTAACACTGTAAAGGAGCAGCGTCAAATTGATCCGGGCGTATTGGAAAGTACGATGATCAGCATCGTGATTGATACCGACGATATGACGGTACCGGAGGCGGATTTGCGCAACCTGGTGGCAAAAGCAGCCGGTATTGCGGAGGATGACGAAGACGCAAGCATCGCGATTGTGCGGACTCTGTCTCTTGCCTCCAAAGAAGCAGCCGGAGATGTTGTCGACGTAATACAGCCGGAACCGGAAGAGGAAGAAGGACTTCCGCTGCTGCTGCTGATTGCACTGGCGGCATTGGGCGTATTGATTTTCTTACTGATTATTCTTCTGATTCTGCGCGGCAGACGCAAGAAGAAACGCAGACAGGAGGAAGAAGAGCAGATTGCGGCGGCGATTTCGCCGGGCGAGCTGGGAGCATCGCAGGAGAACTGGTCGGGAGAAGAATTCCCGGGCGGCGCAAGCCAGATGGTGCTGGCCGAAGACGAAGAGATGTCTCAGAACGAAGAGATCCTAAAGCTCAAGATGCAGCGTAATATTAAATTGAAGCAGAACATCGGCGAGATTGTGGATCAGAATCCGCAGATCGTAGCCAAGCTGGTACAGGGCTGGCTGAATAGCGAGGAAGGTGATAAGAATGGCGGAGGCCGCAGTTCAGACAAACAAAAGCATAGATAGTGAAGCGGCGGAGGGCAAAGAAGTTGTCCTCAATTCGAGACAGAAAGCAGCCATTGTCATTGTGTCTTTGGGAGCTGACCGCGCGTCGCAGATTTATAAATATCTCAGTGAGCAGGACATTGAAGATTTGACCTATGAGGTGGCAAAGCTGGGAAAAACGACGAACGCACAGGTGGAATCGGCGCTGGATGAGTTCTATAAGCTGTGCCTGACGCATAAAATGATGACCGACGGTGGTCTTGACTATGCGCGCAACGTACTGGAAAAAGCATTTGGCGACAGCACGGCCCGTTCTCTTTTGGAAAAAGTGTCAAAAACGCTGCAGTCCAAACCGTTCAACTTCTTTACAAAGGGAGATCCGAAAGCACTGCTTTCTCTGCTGCAGCATGAGCGTTCTCAGGTGATCGCGCTGATTATGACTTATATGGACCCGCAGCAGGCCGCCGGGATCCTCGAGCAGCTTCCGGATGAGAAGCGGATTCCCGTTCTGGAAGGGATGGCGAATATGGATCGGGTATCCCCGGAAGCGATTGCCATTGTTGAAGAGGAAATGAAGCGGAAGTTCTCTGCAATCATTACCAGCGAGGATAATATGAGCCTGGGCGGCATCGATTATGTGGCGGACGTAATGAACAATGTCGACCGCAGCAACGAGAAAAAGATTTTCGAGGAATTGGGCAAGACCAATCCCGACCTGGCGCAGGATATCCGCAACAAGATGTTTATCTTCGAGAACATTCTCGATATGGACGATCGTTCGGTTCAGCGTTTTGTGCGCGACTGCGATTCCAAGGATGTGGTATACGCCCTGAAAACGGCTTCGCAGGAAATGCAGGAGACCTTCTTCCAAAACATGTCCAAGAGAATGGCCGAGACGGTGCGGGCCGATTTGGAGATTACAACCAACGTAAGGTTGAAAGATGTCGAAGAAGCACAGCAGCGTATTGTTAATTTGATCCGCAGCCTTGAGGAACGGGGCGAGTTGATCATCAAGAAGGGAAATGATGAGGATGACATCATCGTCTAAAAGCGTGATAAAAGTATGGAATCCCGAAATTGTACGGGATTTCATCCCCCCGCCGCCGCCGGTGCCGCCGGTTATCCGGGAGTTAAACCAGCAGGAGCTGGAAAAGCCCCGTGCGGACGATGAGATGTGGAGCTCCCTCTCCGAGGTGATGCAGGAATCGGATGCACAAGCCGGGGTAGACGATGAAACGCTGGCAACAGCGGAAGAAGAGGACGGTCTGGAACTCTCTGAAGCCAGACGTCAGGCAGAAGAACTTTTAGAAGAGGCCAGGGCAGAGGCAGAAAAGATCAAAGAAGAGGCCAGGCGGGAAGGATTTGCCGGCGGCTGGGAAGAGGGAAAGAAGGAGAGCGTGGCGAAAGCCATGGAGGAAATGCAGAAAGCCATGGCTGCACAGAAACAGGTTGCCAAAGAGGAACTTACACAAGCATTGCAGCAGATTGAGCAGGCAAAAAACAGATGTCTCCAGCATTATCTGGAACAGCTGAAAGACTGCTCCTTTGCCGTGGCAGAGAAAGTGATTCATACGAGCCTGGAAACCAGCGGCGACATCATTCGGCGAATGATTGTTTTTGAGACAGAGAAGTTGAAAAAGACGGCCTGGCTCAAAATCTATATGGAAAAGATGGACTATGACATGATGATGAATACGGATGCCGACCTGGTGGCAGAGCTGTCCAAGGTGTCGGATAACATCAAATTCATTGTGATGGAAAAGGAACAGCGCGGAAGCTGCATCATCGAAACCCCGGAGGAAATCCTTGACATCGGGGTGGAGACGCAGATGGAGAATATACGGGATATTACGAGTACGATCCGGTTGTAAAGGAGTAAAGCGACTATGTTCAGGAAGGTGCCGCAGCTGATTGCTAATTCGGAGACGGTCAGCCGCATCGGAAAAATTGAAAATGTAGTCGGCATGTCGGTGGAAGCCTCGGGCGGACGAAGCAGTATCGGCGATATTGTGATGATCTACAACGAAGAGCAGAACCGACAGATTCGCGCGGAAGTAGTTGGCTTTAAAGATAACCGGATCCAGCTGATGGCGTATGAGAATACCAGCGGCATCAGCGCAGGCAGCTTTGTACGCAATACCCGCCACCGATTAAAGATCCCGGTTGGGGATTTCCTGCGGGGGCGGATCATCAATGCAATGGGCGAACCGATCGACGGCGGCGTTGATTTTCAGCCGAGCCGCTTTTATTCGGTCGATTCCGCCGGCACGAACCCCTTAAACCGTCCGCCGATCCGCGAACGGCTGGAATTTGGCGTAAAAGCCATTGACGGGCTGAATACCATTGGCAAGGGCCAGAGAATCGGGATTTTTGCCGGTTCCGGTGTGGGAAAAAGTACCCTCATGGGTATGATCGCCAAAAATGTAAAAACCGATATCAACGTAATTGCCCTGGTGGGAGAGCGTGGACGCGAAGTGCTGGAATTTGTTCAGAAGGATTTAGGAGAAGAGGGAATGAGCCGCTCCGTGCTGGTAGTGGCGACCTCCGATCAGCCGGCGATGCTGCGCATGAAATGTCCCCTGGTAGCGACAACCATTGCCGAATATTTTCGGGATCAGGGTTACGACGTGCTGCTGATGATGGATTCATTGACACGTTATGCGATGGCGCAGCGCGAGATTGGCCTGGCAATCGGGGAGCCGCCGATTGCCAGAGGATACACCCCTTCGATTTATGCGGAGTTCCCCAAGCTTTTGGAGCGCAGCGGTAATTTCAACAAAGGTTCGATTACCGGCGTTTACACGGTGCTGGTGGAAGGCGACGATACCAATGAGCCGATTGCCGATACGGTTCGGGGTATTTTGGACGGCCATATCGTTTTGAGCCGTCAGCTGGCCAATGAGAACCATTTCCCGGCGATCGACATCGGCGCCAGTATTTCGCGTTTGATGGTAGAGATTGTAGAAGCAGAGCACAAACGAGTGGATTCGCGTTTCCGCAATCTGCTGGCCCTCTACCAAAAAAATGCCGACCTGATTGCGATCGGCGCCTACAAAAAAGGGACAAACATGGCTCTTGACGAAGCCGTATCAAAGATTGACCAGATGAATTCTTTTTTGACACAAGGGATTAACGAAAGTTTCTCTTATGAAGAAACCGTAAAAATGATGGCATCGATTGCCGGATAACGGAGGAAGATTCATTGAAACGTTTTCATTACAGCCTGGAAACCGTATTAGATTATAAGACCCAGGTATTAGACAATTTGAAAAAAGAGCATGCCGTAACGGTGAAAAACGTCAACGATAAGAAAGAAGAGATTCGGCAGCTAAACGGGGAATTGAGAGAGTACGAAGGAAGCTTCGACGAGAGAAAATCTCAGGGCGCATCGATCGAGGATTATCTTTTGTTTGATCTGTGCATTGACCGTATGAAGGATCAGATCCGGCAGGAAAACGAGCGCCTGATTGTTTTGAAAAAGCGGGAAGAGAAGAAAAAAAGCGAAGTAATCGATGCCAAAGTCGACACTTCCAAGTTTGAAAAGCTCAAAGAGCGCAGGCTGCAGGAATATCGAGCCGCCGAACAGAAGGCAGAAGAAGCTTTCATTGAAGAATTTGTGGTTCACAATCGGATTGCCTCCGGCATAAACTGACGAAGGGAAGTCCGCTTAAAGAGGATAATCGCGGTTTTACGACCGTTGATTATAGATAAAATTCCAGGAAACACCCCAATGGTGCAGCATTATGTCCTGGAAACACAGACAAATTAAAGAAAGGAGGAAACACATGGAGAAAATCCAAATGGATGCGATCCTGGCCATTCAGACGATGTCCCAAACCAGCCGCTATCAAACAACGGATCTTACAAAGACCGATTTCAGCAAGCTGCTAAAAGGACAGAATACGGCGGTATCGCAGACCAGGGATGCCAAGACACCGGAAAAGCCAAGCCCGAAAAAAGACAGCGAAGCGGTAAAAGATACCGGGGCCAAGGAGCCGACGGACACAGACACCGAAGAGTCCGAAGAAACCAAGGACAGCGAAACGATACCGGCCGAACTGCTCTTGCAGCTTCAGGAAGCCGCAGGACTTTTGACGGCTCAGCCGACACAAACCGAGTGTATCGAATCTGAGCTGACAGAGATGACAGGACAGGAAGTAACGGTGGAATCCATCCCTGAACCGGTGACGCAGGAGCCTGGCCAAGCGGAGGGCGTGATGCCGACCGTACCGGAAGAGGGCATACCGGAAAGCGTTGTACCGGAAGAAAACCTACCAAAAGAGCCGGTTGCGCCGGCACTAGAGACGGCGGGTTTGACAGTGGAGGATGTACAGGCAACACCGCAAAAGCAGCCTGTACAGGAAGCACAGACGGAATCCGTAAAAGCCGATTCACCGAAGGAAGGGCCCAAGGAGACAAAAGTCCCGGAAGATTCGCAGGCTTCTTCTGAGCCTCAGGCAAAGGAGGAGACGACGGTTCCTGTAAAGGCGCAGACCGAGTCCCAATCCGGAAGTCAGACAAAGGAAGAGACACAGCCGCAGCAGGCCTTCTCCGGTATGGAACATCTGCAGCTTCGAAATTCTTCGGTAGGAGAGGTGAAGGGGGCGGATGCAGCCACGGCGACCGTAAGGACGACCGAGACGACACTGGTTGAGGATGTAGGCCGTACCTTGGCAGAGCGCTTTCCGCAGAAGGACGGGATGCTGACCATCGAACTGGAGCCGGCTTCTTTGGGCAAGCTGACAGTCCAGGTCCTCTACGAAGGAGGCCGGGCTATGGTATCGATCCTGGCGACAAACCCCAAGACGCTGGAACTTTTAAGTCAGAAAGCCTCGGAACTGGGCGCGATCCTTGAAGAGCATACCGGTCAGGAGACGATTGTCTATACCGAACAGCCGGAGGCCGAACAGCCCTATGACGAACGCCAAAGAGAAGGAGAACGCAGGGAACAGGAGCCGGACAGCGAAGAACAACAAAGCGACCGGGCCAGCCAGGAATCCTTTGCACAGCAGCTGCGGCTGGGGCTTTTATAGGTTCATTAAAAGGATTTGCCGGTTCGGATAGTTGTTGCGGAATCTGGCAAGGAAGGAGAAAAACACATGGCAGTAAATAATGTGAGTGGAACCTCAAATCCCTACGAAGGTTCTACCTATGTAGCGGGGAGCAATTCCAAGAATACACTGACAATCGAGAGCTTTGTGCGGCTTTTGGCGACGCAGCTGCAGAATCAGGATGTAACCAATCCGATGGAGAGCAGCGACATGATGAACCAGATGACGCAGATGGCGATGGTGCAGGCTCTATCCGCGATGACGGAGTCGGTGTCAGCCAACAGCGCGATGAACTCGATTACCTACGCGGCCGGTATGGTCGGCAAGGAAGTAACAGTGGCGGTGACCACGGAAAACAGCATGGGAGTCCCGATCATCAGCGGCAGCAAGACGGGTATTGTGGAAACGATCAACTTAACCGGCGGCGAGCCGACATTCCGTCTGCAGGGCGATACAAAGGACTATCCTCTGTCGTATTTGTTAGGTATCGGCGATGTCACGGATTCGGTGGACGACAGCAACCAAAGCGGGGAAGATCTCGGCGGCGGCGGCGAAGTCGGCGGGGATACCGGTGAAAGCGAAGGGAACGAAGATATAACCAATTAGGAAAAGGAGCCGGAACGTATGAGCATACAGGAAATCAGGAGACTTTCATACGGTCCTGGCAGCGACAGCGCGGGGCAGGGAAGCGCAGACCAGAGCCTGGCGACAGGCGGGACGGCTTTCGGTGAGATGTTAAAAGCGACCTCGCTGGCACATCAGGGCCTGAATTTCTCAAAGCATGCGGCAAAGCGCATGGGTGAGAGAGGGATTGCTATGGACAATCAGCTGCTCGGCAATCTGGAGCAGGCGGTTGCAGGGGCAAGACAGAAGGGCGCCAAGGACGTGGCTGTAATTGGCCGCCAAGGGGTGTTTATTGTCAATGTCCCGAACAATGTAGTGGTTACCACTATGTCAGCGGACGATATGAAGGATAAGATCTTTACAAATATTGATAGTGCTGTTATTATGTAAAGGCAGGACCGTAAGGATGCCGGTCCGGATGCCCGAAGCGCATTTGGAGAGAGTAACAGTACGGAAAGGAAGAAAGAAAAGAATGTTAAGAGCAATGGATTCTGCAGTCGCAGGGCTGCGTGCACATCAGAACAAGCTGGATGTAATCGGTCATAATATCGCGAACGTAAATACGGCGGGCTATAAGTCGCAGAGTTATATGTTTAAGGAAGCGATGTATCAGACGTCGACGACGTCGACTAGCGGTTCCGGTAGTGCGGGCGGTTCTGGTGGTGTCAATGCGGCTCAGTATGGTTATGGTACTTTGATGGGGTCGATTTGGGTGGATATGACATCCAGTACGCCGACGCAGATGGGTGGTTTGACAGCTACGATTGACGGCGAAGGCTTTTTTATAACGATGTCTACTATGAATGCGGCTGGTATAAATACAGAAAGCGATGAGATGAAAGGAACAAACTTTCAATATACACGAGTTGGTCAGTTTAAGATTGACAGCGACGGTTACCTGGTAGATAGCAATAGCAACAATTTTGTTTACGGTTTTGCAATTGATACTACCAATGGCAAGGATGCCTTTGACGCCGATAAATTTGTTACAGATAAGTTAGTTCCAATCCGAGTTTGTAAAGCAGACGGTACGATTAGTTTAACAGATCCGGCCAATGGCGACGCAACAGCAACACTGCAGGTTGATCCGATTGCAGTTGCGACCAGTGTAAAAATTGATAGTGAAGGAAAGATTACTGTTGGTATCAAGACAGAGGATGCTAATGGTAATGCCATAGTTAAGGAAGCCATCATTGGCCAGGTAGCGATAACCACTTTCCAGAACCAGGAAGGCCTTACCAAAGCAGGCGGCAGTTATTATACGACGTCCAGAGGCGATAATGCGGGCCGCTGTGAAGCGAATGCTCCCGGTTCCGTCGGCTCTGCCAGTCTCATGACCGGCTACGTCGAAGCCTCCAACGTAGACATGGCTAAGGAATTCTCCGAGATGATTACCACCCAGAGAGGTTTCCAGGCCAACTCCCGTATCATCACGGTCAGCGACCAGATTCTGGAAGAACTTGTTAATATGAAACGTTAATGAACGGTGATTCGTGAACGAATAAAAGAAAGAAAATGATTCATGGAGCTCCCCATGCCGGTGAGCAAAGTTGTATACGGCATGGGGAATCCCCATGGAAGAAAAAGGGGGATACGGATATGATCCGCTTGACCGGTTTGGACGGCAGTATTTTGTACATCAATTACTTTCAGATTATGTTTATTGAACTGATCCCCGAGACAAAGGTCGTATTGACCAATGGACGTTATTATCTGGTGAAGGACTCGATCGAGGCCGTCCAGAAAAAGATCGAGACATTTATACATGGCTGCATTACCCTGGAGGACAGGGAACTCTTGGCGCCGACGGACGGTGACGATAAGATTATTTCGTAGTACGGAGGAGGAACAGAAAAATTATGGACCCTTCATGGCTGGTAGGACTTATATTAGGTTTTATACTGATTGTAAACGGTATTACGGATAGCTTTTCCGCAATGGATAAGCTCAACAACTTCATCGATATCCCAAGCGTGGTTATCACAGTCGGCGGTACGATTGCGGCTTTGATCGCGAGCTATCCTTTTTCAATGTTGGCACAAATCCCCAAGCATATTATGATTATTATGTTCCGGGGTGGAAAATATAATATTCCCAAGTTAGTGGATCAGCTGGTAGATCTGGCAATGGTAGCTAGGCAGAACGGCCTGCTGGCGCTGGAGGAAAAGGCGGAGGAGCTTAAAGATCCCTTTTTGAAGCAGAGTGTCTTAATGATCGTAGATGCCAGCGATGCCGATAAGGTGCGGGAAAACCTGGAAAACGAACTGGATACGATGATTGCCCGTCACGATATGGCGGCAGGATTCTATGAGAAAGGTTCCAGCTATGCGCCGGCATTCGGTATGATCGGTACCTTGGTCGGTCTGGTAAATATGTTAAAGGGCATGAACTTTGACGACGGCGGCGGTGCGGCTACGCTGGGCGCGGATATGTCGGTTGCCTTGATTACGACCTTTTACGGCAGTGCCCTGGCTAATCTGATTTTCCAGCCGATCGCCAAGAAGCTGCGTATTCGTCAGGATGAAGAAGAGTTGTACTGTGCAATTATCATTGAGGGCGTACTGGCAATCATGGCCGGCGATAACCCTAAAACACTGCGCGAGCGTCTGCTGTCGAATCTGCGGCAGGGTTCCCGGAAGAAGCTTTTGGCCAAGGCCGAGAAAGCCGGCCCGGCTGACGGAGGAGGAAAAGAATGAGAAAAAAGAAGGGAGGCGGCGGCGAGGATTGCGGAAGCTGGATGGATACCTATGGCGACATGGTGACGCTGCTTCTTTGTTTCTTCGTTCTGCTGTATTCCATGTCCACGCTGGACAATGAGAAGTTTAAAATTTTTGTCCGCAGTATCAATCCGAATGTGTCGGAAGAACAGATCGGTATCAATCAGGACGAGGGCGAGTATGGAGTTGAGGATGAAATCCGCCTGGATCCGGACGATCCGGTGGTAGATGAGGTAGAGCTTTTAAATATGCTCTATGAGGAGTTAGCCGAGGCGCTGAACGAAGCAGGCGTTGAGGGCGTGACCGTGACAGGCGGAGAGGGGTATACCTATGTAGCCTTTCAGGGGAAAACCTTCTTTGGCGGAAACAGTTCGATTCTGACTGAGCAGGGACAACAAGTATTGGGAGTTTTCTGCGATGTGGTTGCGCCTTTGACCTCGCAGATTTCTCAGATCAATATCATGGCTCATACGGCCCAGGCCGACCCGGAAGAAGAGAATACGCCGCGGGGTGACCGTGTGCTGTCGGCCATGCGCGCTGCGGAAGTCTGTGTGTTTATTCAGAACCGGGAGATCATTGATCCGGAGAAACTGGTCGATATCAGCTATGGCCAGTTCCGGCCGGTTGCGGATAACAATACTTCCGAGGGGCGTGCGCAGAACCGTCGTGTAGAACTTCTGATTATTGAAGAAGGAGCGGATGCGCGTTCTCTGAATGAGTACTATGAGGAATATATGAGCGGCGCCAACGCGGACCGGACGATCGTAACGGACGGCATGCCGAAGGCAGGCGAGGAGGGTTTCGTCACACCGCAGGGTGGAGAAGAGATGCCTGAAAACGATGCCAGTATGCAGCCGCCGCTGCTGCCGGCCGAGGGGGAAGGCGCTTTGGATAATCCGGAAGAGGCTCCCCCGGCAGGAGCTGCGGATAATCCGGGCGAAGCTCCCCAAGGGGATGCGGCAGAATAAGAATGGAAGGAAATACCGCAGGGGTATCCCATTATGCCCTGGAAACACGGGCAATAATAAGGAAAAGGTGGCGAAAGAATGGCAGACGTATTATCGCAAGATCAGATTGACGCGCTCCTAAAGTCCATGCAGGGCGGCGGCGCTGCGGAGCCGCCGGCCGAGACGAAAACGGAAGAAAAGGTTGAGGTCAAGGCAGCGCCGAAAGCAAAGCCGGCAGAGGAGAAGAAGTACAATAAATACGATTTCTACAGTCCGCGGAAGTTTACCAAGGAACGGATGAAGATGCTGACGAATTCCTTCGAGAATTACGCACGGATCTTGACTTCTCAGGTAAACGGTATTTTCCGGGCCATGACGGACATCACCGTGTTGGAAGTGCAGGAAAAGCGGTATTATGAATACGTAAACGGACTCCATGAAAACGATGACGTATCCCTGATTGACGTATATGGACAGGATGGGGTGAAGAATAACATCTCCATGCTGATGTACGTGACGCCGGGTCTGATTCTGACATTGATCAGCCATATGTTAGGCGGCGGCGATACGGTGGTTCGTGAAAACAGCGATTACCGGTATTCGGATGTGGAGCGGGCGCTGTACCGCCGGGTTGTGAAACATTTTATCCAGGCGCTGCATGATGGTTTTTCAAATTACATCAATCTGGATTTCCAGCTGGACCGCGTGGAAGAAAACCCCAGCATGCTGCAGGAGGTAGGTCTTGACGAGGCCGTGGCGATTATCCACTTGAATGTAGACGTGGCAGGTATGGCGGTAGAGAAGATCCGCATTTGTATCCCGGGCACTTTGCTGGAATTCATTTTTGCGATGATCGATACCCGCAAGCACCTGGCAAAAGGTTTTTCTTATCAGGACAATCAGGATATTATTCTGGACAATATCCGTTATTCACAGCTGCCGATCACGGCCCAGCTGGCCAAGGTGCAGCTGAATTTGAGCGATATATACCATTTGCAGGTAGGAGACATCATCGACTTGAACAAGCTGGAAAACAGCAGTGTCAATCTGTATGTAGGAAGGCAGCCCTGGTTTACAGGACGAATGGGAGTATCCAAAAAGAATCTGGCGGTGCAGATCGAGGGCCTGGTAGGACAGCCGGCCGAGGAAGAAGAGGAAGAGGAACGGGTCCGGGCGCCAGTCGGATAAAAAAGGTATGGATAGAAATCCTTTTAAAATAACAAAGAAGAAAAAGTGAGGAGACAGATATGGCAAAGATTATGGTAGTGGATGATGCAGCCTTTATGCGGATGATGATTAAAAACACCTTGACAAAGAACGGCTACACCGACATTGTTGAGGCCCAGGACGGCGCTGAAGCGGTGGCAAAGTTTGACGAAGAGAAGCCGGATATGGTGTTTATGGATATCACCATGCCGAATATGGACGGACTGCAGGCCTTGAAGAAGATCAAAGAAGGGCATGCGGACGCGCGGATCGTAATGTGCACGGCTATGGGACAGCAGAGCATGGTTGTGGAAGCGATCAAGTATGGCGCCAAGGACTTCATCGTTAAGCCCTTCAACGCAGACCGAATTGTGGAAGCGGTGAATTCGATTTTAGGCTAAAAAACCAGTTTCGGGCTGGGAAGAAAAGACAGGAGGGATTCGCATGGGTTTTTTAAGTGCATTTGATATCTGTGCCTCCGGTATGAGCGCGCAGCGGCTGCGTATGGATATCGCGGCAGAAAATGTGGCAAATATGACTTCGACCCGCACCGAAGCCGGCGGCACCTACCGCAGGAAGGATGTGGTGCTGGAAAGCTATGGCGGCGGCACCTTCCAGGACGCGCTTAGAAGCGCCTCCAGAGGACTGGGTTATTCAAGCGGTACGGCCGGTGTACGGGTGGCACAGATTATTGAAGATGACAGAGAATTTAAAAAGGTGTATAATCCGGAGCATCCCGACGCGGATGAAGAAGGATATGTAAGTATGCCGAACGTGGATGTGCTCAAGGAAACGGTTGACAGTATGTCTGCGACTCGTTCCTATGAGGCAAATGTGACGGCATTAAATGCGGTAAAGCTGATGGCACAGAAAGCCTTGGAAATTGGAAAGTAGATGTAAGAATCTGAGAAACAAAGGAGATTAGACAATGGGTGCAAGCAGCTTTAACGCAATGGAATTGGACGCTATAGGCGAGATTATGAATATCAGCCTTGGCGCTTCCGCCACGGCGATTTCTACCCTGTTGGGCACAAAGGTGAATATCACGACACCGGTGGCGCAGGTTCTCTCCAGCGATGAATTTTCCTTCAAGCGCATGGAACCGGCCGTCGGTGTGGATATTGCCTATGTCAAGGGGCTGTCGGGCAGTAATGTGATGATTTTCCGCCGCAATGACGTGCGTGTGATTGTCGGCATTATGATGGGGATGGAAATTTCGGAAGAGGAATTTGAGCTGGATGAGCTGAACATCAGCGCGGTCTGCGAGGTGATGAACCAGATGATGGGTTCCTCGGCCACGGCGCTCTCGGAATTCCTTGGTTATCCGGTAGATATTTCCACGCCCAAATCATTTGAGATTACGGATGACTTATCCTTCAAGGAGAGATATTTCCCTTCGGGCACCGAGCAGGTGCTGGTTCGCTTTAACCTGGAGATCGGCGATTCGCTGAAGAGCGAATTTATGAATATAATGACGATCGACCTGATCAAGCGTCTGCTGGCTCCGTTTGCGGATTCGCTGGGCATTGACGAGGCAGATGCGGCTCCGGCGCCGGTAGTAGAGCCGGAGGATTCGCTGATTTCTACCGATGGAGCCATGAGCCAGGAGGAGATTCAGGCCATGATGTCCGCCGGACCGGAAGCGCCGGCGGCCTCCGGCGGGGATGCGATGATGAGCCAGGAGGAGATCCAGGCGATGCTGGCCGGACAGAACAGTGCGCCGGCTCCGGCCCCTGCCGAGAATGCGGTGATGAGTCAGGAGGAGATTCAGGCCATGATGTCCGCCGGGCAGAGCGGGGCGGCAGCGCAGCCGGCGCCTCAGCCGGCAGCGGCTCCGGTACAGCCGATCTACCAGACGCCTGTGTATCAGCAGCCGGCAATGGATCCGATGATGATGCAGCTGATGAGCCAGATGCAGCAGTCCCAGATGCAGATGATGGAAATGATGAACCAGATGAAGCAGGAGCGGACTGCAGGCGCCGGGCAGGCGGAAGCCGCACGGCCGAATATGGTCATTCATCCGGTCAACTCGCCCAAGTTTGCTGAGGACCACGGAGTCGGCATTGAGGAGCAGGCAAATCAGGAACTTCTGATGAAGGTTCCGCTGGAGATATCGGTTGAAATCGGCCGCACCAAAAAGCTGGTTAAGGATATTTTGGAATTCACGCAGGGTTCGCTGGTGGTTCTTGACAAAATGGCCGGCGAACGGGCGGACGTCTACGTCAACGGCGAGTGTATTGCCCGCGGGGACATAGTAGTAGTGGAGGATAATTTCGGCATCCGTATTACGGAGATTGTCAGCCGGAATCTGAATCCGGAGAGCTTATAATGGAGAATGCAATACTTCTGTTCGCGGCGGATACACAGTCCGGCGGGGGCGGTATGTGGTCGTTAGCCGGAGCTGCCATCGTGTTTTGCTGCGTGCTGGGCCTGGCTTATTGGTTCAGCAAATTTTTAGGAACGAGGATGGCAGGCAGCGTCTCCGGCCACAATATGAAGGTAATCGAGCAGCTGAATCTGGGAATGAACGGAATGGGCCGTGGAACGAACGGACAGCTGCTTTTAGTCAAGATTGGGGAAGAGACATATCTGATTGGCGTCAGCCAGTCAGGCGTGCAGCTTTTGACCCGGTTGGAAGGGGAGTTTGAAGAAGCGTTCCCGTCTCCTGCGGGGAAGATGAACATGCCGTCGGCTTTTTCGGAGGTTTTGAAAAAGTATGCGGTTTCGCGGGAAAAAGATAAGGAGAAAACGACAGATGGGTGAGCTTTTAAACGGCTTAAACGGCGGAAATGTGCCTACGCTGGATCTAATCCTTCTGCTTACTTTAGTTGCGCTCCTGCCTTCCCTTGTCATTATGATGACCTCCTTTACAAGGACGATTATCATTATCTCTTTTACTAAAAATGCAATGGGAGTGCAGCAGAGCCCGCCGACCATGGTGTTGGTAGGCATTTCCCTTTTTCTGACGCTTTTTATTATGAGTCCGGTACTGGACCGGATCAATGAGGAAGCGTATCAGCCATATGTAAACGGGGAAATTTCGCAGCAGGAAGTACTGGAGCGGGCAGAGCCGCCGATTAAGGAGTTCATGCTGTATAATACCTATTCGGATACGCTGGATTTGTTTGTGGAACTGTCCGGCCATGAGGTGGAGGAAGATCTGATGGATTATCCTTTGACGATCGTAATCCCCTCTTTTATGACCAGTGAATTAAAGCGCGGGTTTACGGCAGGATTTTTGATATACCTTCCGTTTCTTCTGATTGATCTGGTGGTAGCGACAACCCTGATGTCCATGGGTATGATGATGCTTCCGCCGACGATGATATCGCTGCCTTTTAAGCTTTTGCTGTTTATATCGGTGGATGGCTGGCAGCTTTTGTTTGCTAATATTGTCAACAGCTTTAACCGTGTGCCCGGATAGCGGCCGCACAAGATGAAAAAGAGAGGAGGCGGGCCATGACAGAAACAGAGGTGCTTGATTTTATCTATCAGACCTTCCAACTGGCGCTCAGGCTGGCGCTTCCGCTGTTGTTAGTGAGTATGGTGGTCGGAGTCGTGATTGCGATTTTTCAGGCAGCGACGCAGATCAATGAACAGACAATGACTTTTGTTCCGAAATTTCTGGCGATTGTAGCAATACTGGGATTCTTAGGAAGCAGTATGCTCAAGCTTTTGCAGGATTTTCTGATTAAGATATTGGGCATCATCGCCGGGGGATAATCGGCTATGTTGATTTTGTTTTCAATGATTGTCATGCGCATGAGCGGTATGTTCCTGTTAAATCCGGTTTTTGGCGGCAGCAATATACCGTCCCGGGTGAAGGCGCAGCTTGTGATGGCCTTTTCGGTGATGCTCTATATATGGAGCGGGGGCGAGCTTTCGCATGAGCCGGGGACGCTTCTGGAATATGGCGTGATGCTCCTTTCGGAGCTGGCAATGGGGGCCGTCCTGGGATTTGCCATGGAACTTGCCGTCTTTACCGTCCGTTTTGCGGCGGCGGTGATGGACTTTACGATGGGTTTTAATATGGCCCAGGTCTACGACCCGGAGAGCCGGGGGCAGGTGACGGTCACCTCCGGATTGCAGTATGCGTTTTTTATGCTCTTGTTTTTAGCGATCGACGGCCATTTGCGGCTGGTATCGATTTTCTTTGGCTCGGCGGCAGTAGTGCCCTTTGGCGAGGTGTCCTTTGGGCCGGCCGTTTATATGGCGGTGGTGGATATATTTTGTGAGGCCGTGCTGATGGGATTTCAGATGGCGCTGCCGATTGTTGCCATGGAGCTGGTTACGGAAGCGGCGGTAGGGATTATGATGCGCATGATTCCGCAGATCAATGTATTTTCGGTCAATTTCCAGATTAAAATTATGGTGGGAATGCTGATGCTGCTGTTTCTGTTCAGCCCTTTATCCGCCAAGATCAGCGCAGTGATTGAAGAAATGTTTGCAAATTTAAACCATTTGATTGCGCTGATGCACTGAAATACCACAAGGGTATCCCTGATACCCTGAAAAGACAGGCGGGCAGGGAAAGGAAGGGATGAGCGTTGGCGGAGCAGAACGGCCAGGAAAAAACCGAACAACCGACTTCTAAACGGCGAAACGATGCCCGCAAGGACGGCAATGTTTTTCAAAGCAAAGAAATCTGCACGGTAGTGATTCTGGTCGGCGTTTTTTGGGTGATTCGGCTCATGCTTCCCTCTATATATAGAGAAATCCGGCAGTATCTGTACTGGGTGTATGACGGTATGGGAAGAGCGCCGGAGGAGATGCTGAATCGCCAGCTTGTGATGGTGACGGCACTTACATTTTTTAAATGCGCGCTGCCGCTTTTGCTGGTGGCGGTACTTTTGGGGATCCTGTCCCATGGCGCGCAGACCCGTTTTAACGTGGCGTTTAAGGCTTTGAAGCCGAAATTCAGCAAATTGAACCCGATTAAAGGGATGAAGAAATTTTTTTCGATAAAAAATGTTGTGGAAGTGCTAAAAAGCCTCATAAAGATTGCATTGCTGTTCATTTTGCTTTATAATATCTTAATAGCAGATATGGTCGGCATGGCAAAAATGACCGATATGGGCGTGATGAATTCCGCGACATACATGCTGTCGATGATTTTCGACTTGGTCTTGCGTGTCTGCCTTGCGTTTACGGTGATTGCTTTTTTTGACTTTCTGTATCAGCGTTGGCAGTATGAGAAAGACTTGAAGATGACCAAGCAGGAGGTCAAGGACGAATATAAGCAGACCGAAGGAAACCCGGAGATTAAGGGCCGGATTCGCCGGATTCAGCGCCAGATGGCGATGAGCCGGATGATCCAGCAGGTTCCGGAAGCCGACGTCATTATCCGTAACCCGACGCATTTCGCGGTGGCGATTCAATACGATCCGCAGAAACATGCGGCGCCGGTCGTGCTGGCCAAGGGGCAGGATGAGCTGGCCTTGCGTATTATTCGAACAGGAGAGGAACATGGCGTATTTATCGTAGAGAACCGGCCGCTGGCTCGTGCGCTGTATGCGTCCTGCGAATTGGATCGCGAGATACCGGCGGAGTTTTTCGGAGCGGTAGCGGAGGTGCTTGTATATATCTACCGTGCCGCCGGCCGTGAGGATATGCTGCGGTAAATATCGACTAGATGGAGTTTTTGCATGAAGAAACTGTTTAATTATTCAATCGTACTGTTTGTACTGGTGATCGTACTGCTGCTCATCATACCGCTTCCGGAAGCGCTTGTTGACGTAGTGATTATATTTAATATATCGCTGTCCATGATGATCCTGGTTACGACCATGACGATCAGGGAACCGCTTGAATTTTCCATATTTCCGTCTATTCTGTTGATTACGACGCTGTTCCGCCTGGGTATCAATGTCTCTACGACCAGAAATATCTTAACGAAAGGCGGTTCTTCGGGCCAGGTGATCCAGGCGTTCGGTGATTTTATCCTTCAGGGGAACGTTGTTGTCGGCCTGGTCATATATTTGATTATCGTATTGATGCAGTTTTTGGTTATCACAAAGGGCGCCGAGCGTGTGGCCGAGGTAGCGGCCCGTTTCACTCTCGATGCGATGCCCGGCAAACAGATGGCCATTGACGCGGATTTGAGTTCGGGCCTGATTAACGAACAGCAGGCCAAGTTACGCCGCGAGAAGATCCAGCGCGAGGCGGATTTCTACGGTTCCATGGATGGTGCCACGAAGATTGTAAAGGGAGATTCCGTCATGTCTCTGATTACGACGGCAATCAACTTAATCGGCGGCGTGATTATCGGTATGGTGCAGTCGGGACAGGATATCGGGACGGTTTTTACGACCTACTCGATCGCCACGGTCGGCGACGGCCTGGTAGGCCAGATTCCTTCTTTGCTGATTTCAACGGCCACGGGCATGATCGTGACCCGCGCGGTGGCGGAAGGCAGCTTAAACGAGGACGTATCCAAACAGTTTACGAATCAGCCTTACGCGATTATGATTGCCGGCGTTGCGACGGCAGTGATTGCGATTATCCCCGGGATGCCGGTCTTTCAGATGGCGATTGTCTCTATTGTGCTGGTGACCGGCGGATATTATCTGTCCCGCCGCATCCAGGAGGAGCCGGCGGCGGCTTCGATGGCACTGCAGATGGGGGGTGCGCCGGGCGGCGCGATGCCGGAGATGGCGGAGGAGCCGCCGGCACAGCAGCCCGTATCGGAGGAAGAGTATTACAAGGATGTCAATAACGTCTACAACCTCTTAACCGTGGAGCCGATCGAAATGGAGTTTGGCTACAGCCTGATCCCTCTGGCCGACGAATCGGTCGGCGGCCGGATGATCAGCCGGATTGTTATCTTCCGGCGGCAGTATGCGCAGGATATGGGGCTGGTGGTTCCTTCGATCAAGCTGAGGGACAGTTCGGCTCTCAGTACCAATGAATACTGCATCCGCATTAAGGGCGAGGAGGTGGCCCGCGGCGAGATTTTGATCGATTACTTCCTGGCTCTGGACCCGGAGAATCCGGAACGCATTATCGACGGCATCGAGACCGTGGAGCCGGCTTACGGAATTCCCAGCCGCTGGATTCGGCCGGAGGACCGGGAGAAGGCGGAGCTGTACGGATATACGGTAATTGACCCGCTTTCGGTTATGGTGACGCATTTATCGGAGGTTATACGACAGCATGCCTATGAACTTCTGACCCGTCAGGAAGTGGTGCATCTGGTAGAAAATACAAAGAAAACGGCGCCGGAGCTGATCGAGGAGGCATTCCCGAATCTGGTTTCCTACGGTCTGTTCCAGAGGATCCTTACGAGCCTTTTGAAGGAGGGCGTGCCGATTAAGGATATGGAGACGATTATTGAGACACTGATTGATACCCTGCAGGAGACGGGACTTCCGATCAAGGATATCGACAGTTTGATTGAGCGCATCCGCGTGGCCTTGAAGCGCACGATTACACGTATGTACTGCGAGGACGGCAGCATGAAGGTCATTACCCTGGACGGGGAACTGGAGCGTACCATGGCAGGTTCCATTGCCCGGGGCGAGGGCGGTTATTATATGGCCCTGAGCCCGGACATGATACAGAGCCTGATCCGCCAGATTGCGGAACAGCTGCGCAAGTTTAATGGGTTTACGCAAAATCCTGTGGTACTGACATCCCAGGTAATGCGGGTACATTTTTACCGCCTGGTAGAGCCGTTTTATCCGAATATCCGGGTGCTTTCCTTCAATGAGATTGCGAGCAACGTACAGATTCAGTCGGTAGGCAGCCTGCGGATGGAAAGCGGCGGGGTGCGGCAGGGACAGGGATGACAGAGAAGGATGAGCTGGTATGTTGAAGCATATTGACGGCCTGGAAGCAAAGACAAATGAAGAGCTTCTTTCGCTGTACCGGGAAACGCATTCCCTTGAGGTGAAGCAGGAGCTGACGATGCGTTACCTCTATATCGTGAAGGCCATTGCCGTGCAGATGCGGGGGGTCTATGAAGGCTCCATGGAAATGGAGGATATTATCAACGAGGGCGTGATCGCAATCATAAAAGGGATTGACCGATACGACCAAACGATGGATAATAAGTTTGAGACATTCATATCGCGGCGTATCCGGGGGATGATTATCGACCTGATGCGCAAGAACGACTGGATGCCCCGTGACTACCGCCGTCAGTATAAAGCGCTTGAAAACGCCAGGACTTCTCTGGCGGAACGTATGGGGCGTCCCCCCACTCATGCGGAGATTGCAAAGGAACTGGGCATTGATGAAAAAAAGTGCCGCAAGATCGAACAGATCAGCACAATGGCCAATGTCCTTTCATTAGATATGGTTATGAGCGGCGACGAGGATCGCCAGTCGCTGCAGCTTCCAAGCAGCGATACCTCTTCCCAGCCGGAGCATTCCTTTTTAAAGGGGGAACAGCTTGCGATGCTGACCGAAGCCATTGAGGGGCTGAAGGAAAAAGAGAAGCTGGTGATTTCCCTTTACTATGTAGAGGAATTAAACATGGGACAGATCGCTCAGATCCTTGAGGTCAGCGAGCCGAGGATTTCACAAATTCATAGCGCGGCGATCCGCAAACTGCGCGCTTTTATGGAAGCGTCGCAGTAAGGAAACGTCTGAGTCAATACAGAAAGATGAGGAGGATAAGCATATGTATCAGGGATTTTACAATCTTGTGTCGGGGATGCTGACACAGAGCCGGAATCTGAACGTAATCAGCAACAACATGGTCAACGTGCAGACTCCCGGTTACAAGAGTGATACGATGGTAGCCAGCACCTTCCAGGAGGAGATGCTTTATCGTACCGGACGACGGGATAAAAATGAGCGGGAGGACTTAGCGACGGTTTCCAAGATCAGCACGGCTTCCCGGACGTATGTAAATTATGAGACAGGGGCCTTTAATCCGACCGGCGGCGTTTATGATTTTGCGATAAACGGCGACGGATTTTTCTGCATTCAGACAGAGGACGGCGTGCGCTATACCAGAAACGGCAGCTTTGCCGTGGACGGCGACGGCTACCTGGTGTTAAACGATTTGGGAAGAGTATTATCAACGGACGGCCAGCCGATCCAGATCGACAATGAGGAATTTACCGTGGACGGCAATGGCCATATTGTGGCGCAGGTTGCAGCCGGCGCCGGCGGCAATATGGAAGTGAGGGATTTCGGCACGCTGCGGATTGTTGATTTTGACGATTACGACCAGCTGCAGAGACAGGACAACGGTCTGTTCTCCACCAATCAGGCGGCGCGGCCGGTAAATGGCGAGGGCGCAACGGTGGTTTGGCAGACGTTAGAGCGCTCAAACGTAGATATGGTAGAAGAAATGACGGCGATGATGACATCCCAGCGGGCCCTGCAGAGTGCGGCGCAGATGCTGCGGATGTACGATTCGGTTATGAGTAAATCGGTTACCGATGTCGGAAGACTGTAATACCGTGAAGGAGGAATGATATGTATCAATCGTTTTACACAGCATCCGTAGGCGCGGCCCAGTATACAAACGGGTTGGGTATTACGGCCAATAACCTGTCCAATATCAACAATTACGGCTATAAGTCAAAGCGGGCTTCGTTTGCCGATTTGATTGAGTATAATTTAAACGATTCCGAGGAGGCGCAGACCGATCTGCACAGCGGCGTCGGTACACGGATTGTCCGTACCTCCATGTCGTTTGAGGTAGGGGCCTTTCAGCCGACCGGTTCGCAGCTGGATTACGCGATTACACGGCGCAATACGTTTTTTGTCTTGCAGGATCCGGAGACGGGCGACGTTACCTACAGCCGGAACGGGCATTTTCACCGCGCAGAACAAGAGGACGGCTTCTATTTGATGACGGACAGCGGCAAATACGTGCTGGATGTAAACGGAGAGCGGATTCGTGCGGAGTCCGAGAACGGGCAGGGGACGCAGGAGAACCCGCAGGAGATTGCGCTGGTGACGTTTGAAAACCCCAGCCGCCTTATGAGCGTAGGCTTCAATGAGTATGTCCCGTCGGATGAAAACGCGGCGGCAATCCCGGTCCAGGAAAGGGCCCTGGTGGGGGCTACCCTGGAATCCTCCGATACCGATATGGCCGAGGAATTTACCCATGTGATCGAGTATCAGAGAGCATTCAGTTTTGCGGCGCGTATGATAACGACCTCGGACGAGATCGTATCTACCATCAATACGCTGCGCAGCTGATAACAGGCGGGAAAAACGGTATCAACAAAAAAGGAGGACGGCATGAAAATTAAGAATTATGAAGATATGAATCTCCAGGAGCTGGATGTCATGCGCGAGATCAGCAGCATCGGCACCAGCCATGCGGCAACGGCGCTGTCGAAGATGCTGCAAAAGGAAATCCGTATTTCGATTCCCGAGGTCAGTATTTTGGGATACAATGAGGCACTTTCGCGCATCGGCAATGCGGAGGAAATTGTAGCGGCGACCTTGGTAAAGATGGATCAGGACGTGGAGGGGCTGATGCTCTTCCTGTTTGACCTGAATTTCGCCGATACTATTTTATCGACGCTCCTGGGACAGCGGTATTCCAGTTTTGAAGAGATGGATCAGCTGGCGTATTCAGCCCTGGAGGAGGTCGGCAATATCATTATCTGCAATTATGTCAATGCCTTCTCCAAACTGGTGGATGTGGATATTTCCCTTTCCGTGCCCAGCTCCACCGTCAATATGGTGGGCGGCATCTTAACCGTGCCGATTGCCGAGTTTGGGCATGAGACGGATAAGCTGATGTATTTCAACGCCGATTTTGTGATGGACGGAAAGAAGCTTTCCGACTGGCTTCTGATGCTTCCGGATATCAAGTCTTTGAATGCAATACTGGAGAAACTAGGTGTCTGACGATGGAAAAGGAACTAAAAGTAGGAATTGGTGATATGAAGCTGACCCGGGGAGAGGGACGTATCATTACATATGCCCTGGGTTCCTGCATCGGGATTTCATTTTTTGACAAGGCGATCGGCCTGGGCGCGCTTTTACATATTATGCTGCCGGAACGCCAGAATATAGCGGATGCTAATGTTTATAAATATGCGGATCCGGGGATTCAGGAGACGATCCGCAAGCTGACGGCGTTCGGCATGGTGCGTTCACGGACGATTGTAAAGATTGCCGGCGGCGCGAAGATGTTTGAAATCAAGGGGAACGCGAGTTTTGGCAATATCGGGGAGCGCAATGCTCTGAAGGTGAAACAGCTCTTGAGAGCCGAGGGGCTCAGGCTCGTGGCCGAAGATACGGGCGGCAATTATGCGAGGACAATGTTGTTGGATGTAAAAACGGGAGATGTCTCGATCCGGACCTTCGGAAAGCCGGAAAAACACTTGTAGGAGGAAGGAGAACGTTATGGAGGAAAAGAAAAGCAGAATCCTGCTGGAATCGGGAACCAACGAAATCGAGGTAATGCGGTTTACCGTGAGCGGGGAATTGTACGGCATCAATGTGGCGAAGGTGCAGGAGATCATCATGGCGGAGAAGGTAAAACCGATGCCGCATGCCCATCCGGCCATTGAGGGCATCTTTAAGCCCCGGGAAGATTTGATTACCGTAATCAACCTGGCCTATTATCTGTTTGGGGAGCATCAGGACATCGGTCCGAAAGATCTGTTCATCATTACGAATTTCAACCGCATGACGGCCGCTTTCCGTGTGGAGAGCATTGAGGGCATCAGCCGGATTTCCTGGAAGGACATCCAGAAGCCGGATAAGACCGTGGCCAACGGCGACGAGGGCGTAGCGACCGGAATTGCGCAGTGCGAGGGCCAGCTGGTAACGGTTCTGGACTTTGAGAAGATCGTGGCGGAGATTGCGCCGGAGACGACGATTCAGGTATCCGATGTGGAGAAGCTGGGTGCGCGTCCGATCTGTGACAGCCCGATTCTGATTGCCGAGGATTCGATCCTTTTGCAGCGGATGATCAACGACTGCCTGGAGCGGGCCGGCTTTACGCATCTGATTAACTTTGCGAACGGGCAGGAGGCCTGGGACCATCTGCATGCGATCCGCAACGATTCCGACTTGTTTGACAAGATTCATCTGGTGATTACCGATATTGAGATGCCGGAGATGGACGGCCATCGCCTGACAAAGCTGATTAAGGACGATCCGCGTTTGAAGCATGTCCCGGTTATCATCTTCTCTTCCCTGATTGACGAGCAGATGCGTATCAAGGGTAAGGAACTGGGAGCCGACGAACAGATTGCCAAGCCGGAGATCGGGCGTTTGGTAGGGCTTTTGGATACGCTGCTGGCACGCTTTGACGAGATGCGTCCTACGTTTGACGTCTGAGAAGTCCGGCAGGAAATACCATTACGAATACGGAGGATATGAGAGTGGCGATTATCATTACCGTTTCAAATCAAAAAGGCGGCGTGGGCAAGACGACGACCTCGGCAGCGCTGGCTACGGGGATTGCTGCGGCCGGCAAACGTGTCCTGGGCGTGGATCTTGACCCGCAGGGCAACTTTGGCTTTTGCCTGGGACTGGAGCCTGCGGGAGCGGGAACGCCCACGATCCTGGATGCGCTGCAGGGCAAGGTGCCGGTGGCGGAGGCAGTAGGCCGCACGGAATACTGCGATATCCTGCCTTCCGATATTTCTCTGAGCAGCGGTCTGGACAATGCAGCAGCCGGGCATCGGGAAAGCATATTAAAAGAAACGCTGCGGCCGATCATCGGCTTGTATGATTATGTCATTATCGATACGCCGCCGGCCTTAAACCTGCTGACGGTGAACGCCTATGCGGTCTCCGACTTCCTGATTATACCGATGGGGACGGATATCATGAGCCTGGTAGGCCTTTCCCAGCTGAAAGAAACCATCGAAACGGTCCGCGGCTCCTTTAATCCGAATCTGAAAGTAATGGGAATCCTTTTAACGCGCTTTAACCGACGCACGCTTTTGGCACGCGATGTCCTGGAAATGGCGGGACAGCTGGCCGGGCAGATCGGAACGGTTGTTTTTGAGACAAAAATACGAAACGGGGTGGCGATTGCGGAAGCGCCGGCCCATGGAGAGAGCATTTATGAATACAGCCCGCGTTCGGCGGCCGTAAAGGATTACCAGGACTTTTTGGATGAGATCGCGGAAACGATTCATCTGAAGGAGCAAAGGAGGTAGGAGAAAGTGTCGAGAAAAACCAATAAAACGTCGCATGTGATGAACCTGATTACCAACGGAGGACCGGAAACGGAAGTGGTACAGGATGGAACCCCGAAGGAATCCGTATCTGCGCCGGAGCCGCAGAAGCCGGTGCCTGAGAATAAGGTGATTGTCGTGAATGAGACCAGTGAAAACGAAAAGCTTTCAAATGAAATTAAAAACCGCCTGGAAGCACAGCTGGAGGCGGAGGTAGCCGAGGCACAGGCGGCGGGGCAGGTATCGGGCTTTGATGCGGAAATGGCGGATTTGGAGCCGGCCGATGCAAAAGAGCCGGAGCAGCCGGACGCAGCGCCGGTACAAAAACAGCCGCCCGCAATGCCGGAAGCCGAGTCCCAGACAGCGCCCGCGCAGCCGGCGCCGGCCCAGCCGCCCGTAAAGATGCAGCCGGTTTCCCAGGACAATGTGGGATTTCGTGAGGTGCCGGCGGAACCGCAGTATCGTATGCTCAACGTAATGGAGCGGATTCTTGGGAATATGGATCTGCAGTCGGAGATGAAGCAGTATGGCGTCTGCCTGTGCAGCCGCTGCCGGGCCGATGTGCAGGCCCTGGTGCTTACAAACCTGCCGGCCAAATACGTGATCGTGGATGCTACGGCCACGTCCCCGATTATCGGTTATTATGAAGGAAGCTACCGCACGCAGATTTTTACGGAGATCGCAAAGGCCTGCATGAAGGTAAAAGACCATCCTCGTCATTGAAAAGACAAACAGAAAAGAGCATGGAATAAAGGACCCCGAAGCAGAGACTTTGGGGTTTTTTGCAGCCTGGTTTTTGTTTTAGAAGGTCCCGGGCGCTTATGAATGGAAAGAATTTGCCGATATATTAGTTAGATAAAAAGAACTGTGCTTTTGATAGAGGATAAGAATAAGAAAGGAGAACACAGATGGCCAGTATATCAGGGACTACAAGCAATTTAGGGAACACTTCTCTGAGGGGATACGGCGGACTGATGTCCGGAATTGACCGGGACTCCATCATCGAGCAGATGTCGCTGGGGTCCGTGACCAAGATTCAGAACCAGAAGAACGCAATTACCAGCCTTACCTGGAAGCAGGAGGCATACCGGGATATCATCAATCAGATTTTGGATATTCAGGATAAGTACCTTTCCTATTCGGCGACGAATAATCTGACCGATCCCAGTCTGTTTATGAAGAATGTGATCACGCCCAAGGGCGATGAGAAGGTTACCAAGTATGTGAGCGCGAGCGGCTCCTCCAACCTGCTGGATATGATGTCGGTGCGCGGCGTGGAGCAGCTGGCGACCTCGGCGAACCTGCAGTCGGATGTAAAGGGCACCGGGGCTATTGAGACCGGGAAACAGTACGAGGGTGAATTCCGCACGTCTAAGCTGCAGGGAACGAGCCTGATCTTCGGCTCCTACGGGACAGAGGATAAGTTTAATACGGCGGCGACCTTTACCTTCTCTTCTTCGTATCGGGACGAGAACGGCAAGACCGTGGAGATCGATTATGAGACGACGGATATGGAGAAGCTCGAACGCCAGCTGAATGAGATGGTCAAAGCCAACGAATTCAAAGTCGACGACGGCAAGACGATCCAGTTTGAGTGGGACGAAACAAACGAGCGGATGTGCGTCAATTATCATAAAGTTACCAGTGTAAAGGGGCAGAAGTTTGAGATCGGCGATAAGATTACCGGCGACAATGCTACGGACACGGTTGTACGGAGCAATTCCTCGGCGCTGACCGCTCTGGGCCTGGATAAGGACAACGTAACAGAGGACGGGATCAGCGGGGAAAAGATAGACGGCAAGAAGGGCTATACGCTGGCCGTGCTGAATGCGAATACCAAAAACTTCAAAGAAAGTTCGGTCAAGACCGATCATGATATGGCTACGTATTTGTCCGGCAAGAAGTTTACGATCACCTATGGCGGACAGAGCCGGTCGCTGGAGCTGATTACGAAAGATGATCTGGCGGATATCAAGAAGATGGTTGCGGATAATCCCGGCGATCCCGATATAGGCGAGAAGGCTTTCCTTACGGCCGTACAGAATAACCTGGATAAGGCATTCGGCAGAGGCAAGATTGAAGTAAAAGCGGGTGCGAACGGGATTGAGTTTGACGACGCGACCAGCAACGGCAACACGCTTACGATCTCATCGAGCAGCAAATCCGTCATGCGGCAGATGGGCATCGACAAGCTGAATTCCAACAAGGTAAGCCTGGAGAACAGCCTGTGGGATAACCGGGAGCGCCTGGGCCTGGACGGCCTTGTAAAGGGCTCTTATGACCTTTCTACCGACGAGGGCCTGGAGGCGGCGAAGAAAGAATTCAACAGCGCGCTTGCGAACTTTACAATCAACGGCGTAACGATCAAGGGCCTGAACGCGGACATGACCGTGAATCAGATGGTTTCCAAGATCAACGCGTCCGATGCCGGCGTGAAGGCGACCTATTTGAGCACCAGCAACAAATTCTCCCTGATCAGTACCGAAACCGGTTCCGGACGGAGCATCACCCTGGGCGAGGAAATATACGATCCGACGACCGGCGATATGACGTTAGACGGCGCCAATCCGGACCGCAGCGGGGATGTCGCATATCTGCTCTTTGGCGGAGCGGGTATGGACCGTAAAGACGGCGAAGATGCCATTATGTATGTGGATTTCGGCACCGGCGAGCCGCAGAAGATGGTCAGCTCATCGAATACCTTTGAGCTGGACGGTCTCAAGGTCACGGTTTCCGGCACATTTGGCGGAACCAAGGAAGCAGACGGCAGCTTCAAGCTGGATAACACCCAGGCCGTCACGTTTGACGCCTCGGCCGATACGGATAAAGTGACGGAGAAGGTCAAGAAGTTTATCGAGGACTACAATGCCCTGGTAAAAGCCATCAATACCCAGATCACCACCAAGCCGGACAAATCGTATGGCCCTCTGAGCGATGCGCAGAAGGATGAGATGGATGAAACTTCCATTGAAAACTGGGAGAAGAAGGCAAAGGAAGGCCTGCTTTACAACGACTCGATTATGCGCGACCTGAGCATGGATATATCCGGTGTCATGAACCAGATGCTGGGCGGCGGCGTTACCTACGAAGATTTGGAAGAGATGGGAATCACGATGTCGGAGGATCTGTACGACGGCGGCACGCTGGTCTTTGACGAAGAGAAATTCAAGGCCGCGATGAATGAGGATCCGGAGAAAGTAGGCAGGGTATTTACCGGCGGCGACGGCGTGAGCAAGGGCTTGACGACGGTTGTCGGCGACACTCTGAAGCAGTATGCGACGCGTTATCGTTACCTGAATAACAATTCTTACGGGCGTCTGGTTGAGGAAGCCGGTTCGGATAAGATGACCTTGTCGCTTCAGAATAATACGATTTACAAACAGCTGAAGGATATGCAGGAGACTTTGACAACGCTGCAGACCCGTTTAAAGAGCGAGCAGGATCGTTATATCAAGCAGTTTACGTACATGGAGCAGGCGATCAGCAATATGAACAGCCAGTCCAGTTATCTGTCGTCCCTCGGCGGATGACGCAGGAGACGGGACGGCCGTTTCAGGAGGAAATGATATTATGAATGGATACCAAAAATACAAGGAACAGAGCATCTATTCCATGTCGGGCGTAGAATTGCTGCTGCTGCTGTATGAGGAAGCGATTAAGCGGCTGAAAAAAGCAGAGTATGCCCTGGAAGACCATGATTATGGAGTATTTGAAGATTCTATCAATCGCACGGTCCGCATTGTTCGTTACCTGAATTCGATTCTTGATATGGAACAGCCGATCAGCCAGGACTTCCGGCGTATTTATGAATATCTGTTCTATGACCTGAGCCTGATTCGGGCCGGTCGTGACCGGAGGAAGGATGAAATCGGCAAAATCATCCGTGTGTTATCGGAATTTCGGGATGGTTTTGAAGAAGCCGGCCGACAGGTCACGGATAACCGTTTTGCGTCCGCAAGAAGCGTGACGGGATAGGAGAAGATATGGCAGTTGATTTGGAACAGATGCTGCTGCGCCTGCAAAAACGGTACAATCGTCTGAAAAAAATCGATGAACTGACGGATGAACTGAGGGATGCCTTTGCAAGGCACGACGAGGTTTCCGCTTCCCTGCTTTTGGATATGAGAGCGGAGGAGATGGCAGAAGTGGACACCTGCATAGGCGAGATATGGGATCTCGCCCGTGCGGGCGGAGACGACCGAAGGGAAGTCAGCCGTTTGATGTCCGCGGATCCCTACACCGCGAAAAGGACCGACAGCTGGGAAGAAAATAAAATCTTTGAGGTGCGGCGGAAGACAATGGAGCTTCTTACGCAGCTTCAGGACAAAGACCGCCGCATGAGCCTGAGTGTGGGGGGTGATAAGTCCTATTATAAAAAACAACCAAACGTCACATGATTGACAAAAATCATCGAAAGGAGGAACGTATATGTCAATTGGTGGAATATCGGGTGGTTATGGATATGGTTATACTTCTACGATCAATAACCTGCTGAGCCTGTCCTCGTTAAAGACTACTTCGTCTTACAGCGCAATACAGGCTGCGAATAAGGTATCTTCTACAAACTCGAATACGTCGGCATATTCCAGCGTTACGAGCTTCTTAAAGGATTACCAGTCAGAGCTGACAGCTTTGGAGGCGGCAGCTTCCAAGCTGCAGTGGAGCAGCAGCAGCAATGTCTTTTCCGATCTGGAAGCCGGTTCTACGGACGAAGAGGTAGCGACGGCCAGCAAGACCTGGCGGCTGCAGGCAGGGACGGATATCAATCTGGAAGTGCATGCGACGGCGCAGGCCCAGAAAAATGTAAGCACGGCCCAGACAGCTGTCGATCAGGCAGAGGAGGATATGGAGTTCGAAATCGCGGGACCTAAGGGAACGCAGAAGGTTTCGATCAGCAGCACCAATGCCAACGGAACCAAAAAGACTTACAATCAGATGTATCAGGAGGCGGCCAAGGCAATCAATGCCGATTCCAAAGCGGGCGTAAGAGCGTCCGTAGAGAAAAAGGACGGCAAGGTGTCCTTGGTACTGACCGGCAAGGAAACCGGGGAAGCCAACAGCTTTACCGTCACCGGCAAGACCGGGGCGGCGGCCGGCCTTGAAAATGTAGTCAATAATGCACAGGATGCCCTCTATACGGTAACGCAGGATGGCCAGACGCAGACATTCTCTTCCTCGACCAACAAGGTCAGCGTAGACTATGGACGGATTGAAGTGGAACTCAAGAAAGAGGGAAGCACAAATATCTATGCGGGCGTGGATGCGGATAAGATCGCGGGGGCTGTGCAGGATCTGGTAGACAGCTACAATGCCGTCACCAATTTGCTGGAAAAGAACGCCGGCCGCGGCGCGGGTACGGCAGCTCATCTGTCGTCCTTCCAGAGAGGCATGGCTCATGAAAAGACTCTGAAGGCAGTAGGCATCTCTACCAATAAGGCGGGAGATCTGGTCCTGGATAAGGAAAAGCTGATGGAAGCGCTTCAGAAGGACTATGACGGTACGATGGATATTCTCGGCGGTCAGTTTGGCCTGGCTGAGAATGCGGCCCAGAAAGCCGACCGTGCGCTCTCCGATTCCGTTCAGCGGATCGTGAGCAATGACCTGGGCGGAAAGAGCACCAGTGGCAGCACAGGCAATACTTCGGGCGGCAATTCCGGTGTTTCCGGCAATCAGTATACCAATTTTGCAAACTTTGCTGCAAGCGGGGCTTATAATCTGATGAACTATTATGCCGTAGGCATGCTCTTAAACACAATGGCCTGATTTCACGCAGTGAAAGACGGCGGCAGGAAGGCGGGAGAGAAAATCTCTTTCCCGTCTTTTCCTCTTTTACAGGTTTTCATGCCTTGTGCGTTGTGAAAACAACGCATGTCAGTTTATCTTTTGACAGGTAGGAGAAGCAGAATGAATCAGGTTTTATTTGAAGGACGTTTTCTGGTTAGCATGATAAGTACGATGATCCAGAAGGGTTCGCTTCATGTACGTTATGGAAGGATGGATTGGGAACGTCTGTTTCGGACTGCCGACTATCATCGGGTTGCCAATATTATCTATCTGGGGCTGCTGGGGAATGGAGGGCTTGTTTCAGAGCGGTGGATGAATCGCTTCTTTGATCGGTATCAGGAGTGTTTATATAATGGCGATGCCTGCGAAGCAGGAGAGAAGGAGGTACTCACTCTGCTGGATATGGAGGAGATTCCTTGTATTATTTTATCTTCTTCAACCGTGCGCGGATTGTATGAGCTTTCGGAAATGGCGGATTTAAGCCCTCTGCGCCTTTATCTGGATCAGGAAAATTATGTGCGTGTTAAGGGGTATCTGGTAGACCTGGGGTACGAGACGATTCAGACCTATCCGGAATACGGAGAGCGTATGCATCGCCTGTCCGGTCTCAACGTAGATATTTATCGGAAGATGCCGTTTAAAACCCGTTATTATGAGAAAGGGCTGCGCAATTTGGTACTGCGGGCGCGTGTGCGCAATGGCGGAAAGACGGTGCGGATCCTTTCGGCGGAGGATCGTCTGGTATATCGTCTGGCTTCCGCGGCGTATCAGTATGCGACGGACGGGCTCTTGATTCGCGATATGCTCGATCTGTTTCTGTATCACAAAGCCTGGAGAGCACATCTGGACAGGGAATATGTAATGAAAAAACTCCAGGACTTTCGTATTGATATGCTGGCTTTCAAACTGCTTCACTTATCCTACATGTGGTTTGGAGAAAAAGAAGATAAGGAATACATCCAGTCCGGTGAATCCCTGGAGGATGTGGCCTCTTTTGATGTTTTGGAAAATCGGATTTTCAGCCGCGGAGAGGACGGGAAGGATAACGAAACCGATCCGCAGGCTCTTGGTTTGATGCGCCTATTGCAGAAGGATGAAGAGAGGGAACTCCGCAGACTTCGCCATCAGAACTTTCATAGAAAGATGGCGGAGCGCAAAAGAGCGGTGAGCCGCTTTTTCCAGTGGGTGTTTCCGGATTACAAATATATGTCCGCCCTGTATCCGAATCTTGAGAAAGCGCCTGTTTTACTGCCTTTTTATTGGCTGCTGCGAGGTATGCGCTTAATGATGGGAATGTTAAAAGGAGGGAACCGACGGCTCTAAAGGCTGTGGGTTCCCTTTTTTGTTTGTCTTTCATTTACTTGTCTGTGGTATTGTCTTTTTTTGTACTGTCCGGCATCTGCGCGGCGGCCGGCGCCGTATTGAGCTTCGGCAAAACCATATGCGATAAGGCATTCTGCAAAGAAAGAAGCGAATCGGCAGAAGGGGCCAAAGAGCCGCGATTTAACTGTTCTGCCTCCGATAATTCCTCCCGCAGAATCGAAACATGCTTGGGGGCGTCGATCGCCACCCTGACGCCGTCGGCGGCGCATTCCAGAATCGTTACGCGGATATCATCACCAATCAAAAAGCTTTCACTTTTTTTTCGTCGTATTATCAGCATTGTGCGGCCTCCTCGGTCTGCTGCGGCGCGGCTGTTTCAGCCACGACCTGGAACGAACTGAATTTATGGCGATAGTGATAAGCAGGGTTGGGAAGAATTACCTGTATTCCCCGTCGGCTGATCGGGTCGATAACCAGAGGACATTTTAAATTGACTGTATTCTTCAGATAATCTTCGTTGCTGCGAATGGTACAAATGGCGTAATAGGAGAGCTCGCCATCGTCTTTGGCATCTAAAAAAGATAATTCCGCTGCTGAGAGGGAAGGGACATAGTCCTTGCAGAAAACCAGTGGATTTACGATTGCAAAGACAATTTCGGGCTGATCGACGGAGAGCATCAAAAGAACGGTGTCGTCCCCTTCGGTCAGTGACAGCAAGAGATAGCGCTTTAAATCCGGAAAACCAAAGACGCCGTCCGGAAACGTAATCAAATCTTGCTCCTGGTACTCAATCTCTCCATAGGAATCCGTCTCAAGTATCATATTCGTAGGCACACTCCTAAATTGATGAATTAAAATTATTGATGTCCAGAATACCGGCTGCTACATAGTTGAATCCGCCCATATATTCAAAATGAATTTCCGGCCGTTGAGTGATAACCGTCATCACAAGAGGGGGCAGGAAGGACAAATCACCGGTAGCGACCCGGAATTCAAAAGCGCCGCGATCCATCGTATAAGCAGAATTTGTCTCCAGAGAAAGGGGCGCTTGCGCATCCTGTGTGGAAACGGAACCCTGCGAAGCGACCGGCATAATGGCGGAAGCCTCATCGCCGGAGAAAGAAGCCGACGATACAGAGGTATTTGCCGTATAGGAGGCGCTGGTTGAAACCGCTTTGCTGGAGGTAGCTGCATTGCCGGAGCTTGCGGCGTTCGCTAAAGGCTGGTGCTTACCCAAAGAAGAATAAGAATTCCGGGGAGCGGGGGCAGTAGCCTGGCCCGAAGGGTTGGAGGAGAACGTGCGGTTGATCTTGTTTACGTAACTCATGTCCAAATTACGGGTGCCCGACGAATGCTTTGACTGAAACGCTCTCATACGCGCGATTGCCTTGCGGCGTTCCAAATCTACGGAATCCGAGGAAACCAATCGGGCGTTCTGTGAGAAACGAACAGCCTGAAACGGGGTAGTAGTAACTCTTATAAGCTGTCCAGTCATATAGTAACTCCTTTCTTGAGAGAATGTGCAAATTCTCTCAAATTCATACATTTATAAATTTGATAACGATGCACAATATCCTGATTGGGAATGCCGTTCTATGGGAACGGTTATCTCATGTAGCTGAAAAGAGACATGTTCATCAAGTTGGCGCTTACCTGCAAAGATGCCTGGTAGGAGCGCTGGTGAGAGAACATCTCGATGATCGCCTCGTAAGGATCCGCGCCCAAAACCTCTTTGTACTGCGTTTCCAGTGCGATTTTTTCGTCGCTCAGGCGATCGGCCGTCTTTTCCAGCTGATTGTATTTGCTGCCAAGGTCGCTGTATATCGAACTTAATTTGCTGGAAGAAACGTCGATTTCATCCAGGATACTGTTCAGTTGCTTGGAAAATTCGTCTTTATCGATATTGCCAATAGCGGGAGTGCGATCGTTATCCAGGAACTTGATATATTTATCCAAGGTATCGATCGCCTGGCCGGTGAGACCGACGGCGCTGTTGCCGAGAGCTTTTTCAATGTCTGCTACGCTGACGCCGCCTTTCTTCATAACATCTGAGGTATAACCGGTCAGGACATTGAGACCGCCCGTGTAGGTATCGATCAGCGTGTTTGTATCGTGCACATTACCATAGCCTACGTCCATATTGCCCTGCTCACTCATAGCGGCAATCAGCTTATCCCCAAGATCGGGATCCGCCGCTGGATTCTGCAGTTTAAAGGTAAAGCCGCCAGCCGGATCTTCCTCCAGCTTAAAGGTAAACTCTGTAGTAGTAGTGTCACCGGAAAATTTGTGGCTGTAGGTTAAAAGCATGCCGTCTCCATCCGGATTGTAGTCTAACTTAAAGGGCGTCGTAGACAGATCGTTGCCGCCATAAACAAAGTAATTTTGATACTGAGTATTCAGATCGTCGATCATGGACTGCTGTTTCTGAATCAGGTCATCGCGAACCGTACCCACCGTAGTCGAAATCTCATTGTTGGTGCTGTTGAGGATGTAGGATATCTGCGTTAAGACGTTGCCGCCTTTTGCGTCGGTAGCCAGCGTAGACTGAATCGAACGGGCCCCCAGCTCCTGCTGATGCAGTCGGTTCTTGACGTCCTCCAGCAAATCCTGTTTGCCCAAGATATCTTGGTACATATTGTCCATCCGCTTGCCGGAATAGTAGGCCAGCGGATTATCCGCTGCCGTCTCATAAGCCGCGCCGGTGGCAATTTTGTTCATGCTTTTGTTTAATTTGCTGTGGACATCATTGACAGCCGTCGTATATTTTCTATAAAGGGTTGAATCCGTAACCCGCATTGCCATGGTATGTTCCTCCTTTTACCGATGTTGATTTTTAGCGGCCGACAAGACCGGTGCCGTTAATTAAGGTGTTCAGCGCTTCGTCCAATGTGGTCATCAGACGGGATGCGGCATTGTATGCGGCCATATAAGTCATCATGTTGGCAGCTTCTTCGTCCAGGCTGATGCCGGAGAGGGCGTCGCGGGAATCCTGGATGCCGTTTAAGACGGTTACATTTGTTTTGAGCGCATTCTGATTGCTGGTGGAGTCGGTAGCCTGAATCGTAGACACATGGTTCATGTAGTCTGCAAAACTCTTGCCGCCTAAGTCAACCGCGATGTTTTTGTAAGGATTGTTCGGGCTGTACTTCCAGGACATAGCGCCGTACATGGCGAGGGCTGTATCGTTCGGGTTATTGCCTTCTTTATCAATACCTTTGCCGAAGTAGACTTTCCCGGCAGCCCAATCGGGGTTGATGCCGATGGTGGCGGCGCTTTCAAAACCGACGATCAGATCGCCGCCCTTATTACCAGAAGAGTCCTCCAGGTTGTTGATAGTATCAATAATGGAACCGAAGCCATGGGCCAGATTGTCAAGCTGATTCATATAATACTGGTAGCCGCGAACATTTGTATTGGCTGCTTCAATCTTGCCTGTATCGTACTTGTCGGGAGCGGTCAATTTGTCACCGCCCAGCATATCCAGACTGGCCTGAATGGAACCGCCTTTGCCGCTGAGGGTATTTTGAGGACTGGTATCGTCACGGGCGGTAATGGAAACAGGTGTCTGCCCTGTTGCCGACGCGGCTGCCGTAAATTTGGCCTGGATATTCAAATAGTCCTGGTTCGCAGCCAGCGGATAGGTGACGGGTGTCGTGCCGTCCGAGTGGAAAAACTCCAGTTTTCCTACGTTTTGTCCCTCGGCGCCTTCCGTACCGTCGACAAGCGTCAGCTTTTGCTGTACTCCGTTCTCATCCGTATAAAGCATATTTACCCGCAGGTCATCCGGCCAGTCCAGATCGCCCTCGTGTCCCTGGTCTTTGTAATAAGAGACTTCGATCGGAACATAGCTGGCCAGCTCATCAAGCAGGACATTGCGTTCGTCCATGAGTTCCAGACTCGGCTGATTAAAGACCTGGTTGTATTTGATCTGCCGGTTCAGTTTGCCGATCCGCTCCAGGATATCGTTGACGGTCTGCTTGGCGCCGTTCTGACTCGTGCCGGTGCCGTCTAAGCGCTGGAATTCCTGCGTGCGCGCTTCCTCGATCCTGCGTGCCGACTCGTTGAGAAGATTGGTCAGTTCCTCCATGCGTGCGCGCAGTTCGCTTTCAAAAACGGCTTCGTTTACCTTGGAGGGATCCTGCAGGTTTAAAAGAACCGACTGGATATTATCAAAAGCCTGACGGATTCCGCCGATACTGGTCTCGTCGAGAAATTTGGACATAGAGTCAAGAGAAACCTGCAGCGAATCCGTGTAGCCGGATTTTTCCATCTGGTAACGGTACTGGGCGTCCAGGAAAGGATCGCGGATCTGCGTCACGCGGTCCATGGCAACGCCGAAGCCCACCTGGATTTCGGAACCGTTCATATAGTGGGAGACGGGGCCGTGGTAGTTGAGACTGGAGGTCTCAAGCGCCTGGCGGGTATAGCCCGTCGTATGCATATTCGCTAAATTCTGGCCGGTGACATCCAGACGCTTCTGGTTGGACTGCAGGGCCGAGAGCGCGGTGTTAAAACCGGCAAAAGTTGCTCGTATCATAATAATCTTTCCTCCGAAACGATAAAATAATGGAAAGCCGGCATGGCTTTGTTATACGTATTTATTGTGAAAATAGGAGGGCGCTTCGGCGCCGGGGGCGCCGTCCGCACTGCCGGTGCCGAGCAAGAGCTCAAACTCGCGCAGGCGGGTGGTAATGATGCGCCCGGCCGTCTCCTTGGCATCGGTCAGCTGCGCCAGATTTTCTTCCATGGCGGAGAAAATCGGGGAGAGCACGGCGGCTTCTTCTTCGCTTGCCGCTTTTAGTACCTGCCGGAATGTCAAACCCTTCCAGCCGAGAACGGCCGCGTGCCGGTCCCGCTGCTGTTCCAGCCCGCGGACCTTTAAGATCAGAGCCTGTTCCTCCTTGAGAAAGGAATCCATGCGCTTGTGCTCGCGGGCGGCGGCGGCTTCGGCCTTGGCTGTCTCAGCCTCGGTAAGCTGGCGGACAACCCCGGACAGCTGCTGCAGCGCCTGGGCAAAAGAGTGGAACGCGTCCTCTCGTCCTTCCTTATTATAATCCATATGGCATCGCCTCCTGTATCTGTATGACTTACGAGTAGCAAAGCATCCGTCTGGCAATCTGACCGGCATCCGGCTGATATGTGCCGGCCGCCACCTGGCTGCGCAGTTCGTCGACACGCGCCTGACTGGCGGGAACGGAGATGTCCTTCGCCGCTTCCCTGGCGAGGATCCGCGCGAACTGTCCCGCGTCCGCAGGATAACTCTGTCTCAATGTAAGCTGGTCGTAGCTGCCGGCGCTCTCTGCGGTCTGCCGCCGGGCCGGCTCAGACACGGAGGGAGCGGTACGGTAAGAGGGATACTCTCTGCCTGCCGCGTTGATTCCATAAAATTTCACGTCCATAATGCCCTCCTTTCGATGCAACATTTTACGGCATAAAAAATCTTTTCACTTTATTTATCGGCATTTTTCAGGTGTTCATAAGATCGGACAAAAAATGTTTTCTCCTTTATGAAATAAAAAAAACGGTCGATATACTTATTGTTATATAATATTTAAATCAGATGGAGGTCGTATGTCCAATATTCTGCAAGTAACGACACCGGTAAACGACAACGGCCGGAACGTAATAAATCCCCAGCAGAAGAGCCTTGCGGATAATCAGCAGGTACACAATCCGGTCGATCCGTCGCGGGTCGTGCGGGCGGACGGTCAGCAGGGGAGCAAGACCGGCGACGCCATGGGCGAGGGCACGTATGTCGTCCTGGATTCCGAGAGCAATTACGGCGCTTTTATAAAAAGGCTGGGCGAGAGCCTGGAGCTTCCGCGTGTTTTGGAACAGCTGTTTCAGGCGGAGGACGCGGCGGTTCTCTTTGCGGATCAGGAGGCGGCAGCGCCTCTTTTGGAGCAATTATTCGGCTCGATCCAGATGCATTCCGCACAGGAGCTGTTGTCCTTTTTTCAGGCGCAGGAGCAGCTGCAGGCGAAGTTTTCCGGTCCTTTTTTCGACAATTTACGCAGGCTGTTAGGGGGCAACCGCAGCGACGCGGCCAAGGAAGCCGTGCTTTCTTTCCTGCGCAGCTACAACAGCCTTTCTTCGTCACAGCATACGCTGCGGCAGATGAAGGGGCTGACCGAGGACATCGGCCGTCTGATGCTGCGCCAGTTCCGGGGCGAATACGAAGATATTCTCGAGCAGATGGACTGGGACGCGCCGGGCGGGCAGACAGAAGGCAATGCGGCTGTCCTGAATCAGAAGCTGATTCCGTTTTTGGCTTCCTATATATCACGGACCCATGATTACGGGCCGGTCCGCAACGCGGTGATGCTTTTCATTTTTCATGCGGTGAAGTATGAGGAAGGCAGCATGGACCGTCTTTTGCAGCTGTTTGATAAACTGACCCGTGTCCGCGGCTTTGAGCAGGCCTTTGAGCCGGAGAGGGCGGGGGAGGAATTTACGGAGCTATTGACCTCTGCGGGGAAACAGACGGACAAATTTGCCGACGCCTTTTCAAATTTGGTGGCGCGCGGGGCCAACGGCGAAGCGGGCCTTGAAAATATTCAGCAGTTTTATAATATAATGAACGGCATGCTGGTGAATGAGAGCGTCTATCTGCCCCTGGTGCATCTGCTGCTGCCCTTCCGCTTTGACGAGGAGCAGGTGATGTCGGAGATGTGGGTAGATCCGGACTCCGGCACGGACAACGACGAGGGACGCCGGATCAAGATGCTTTTGAAGTTTGATATCCGCCGTTTGGGGCGGTTCGATTTGATCCTTACGATGGAAAACCGTCAGGTGGGGATGCAGCTTTATGTGCCGCCGGCGCTCAAAGAGCGTTCCGAGAAGATCGGCCGCGACGTGACCGGTATTTTCAGAAAAAGCGGCCTGAGCATGGGGCAGATGCTGGTCCGGGAGAAGAAGGGCGAGCTTAAAGTGACGGACGTATTTCCGGAGATTCGGGAAAAAGAGAGGACGATCAATGTCAGAGTTTGATGATTTGATGAAGAAAAAAGCTGTGGCTTTGAAATACGACCCGCTGAAAAACGGCGCGCCGGTGGTCGTGGCCTCCGGCATGGGGTATCTGGCGGAGAAGATTACCGAGGCGGCGATGGAGTCGGGCGTGCCGGTCTATGAGGACGATTCGCTGGCAACGCTTCTGACGCAGCTGAAGCTGGGGGCCTCGATTCCGGTGGAATTGTATCAGGCAATCGTAGATATTTATATCTACTTTTTGGGCTATGTTCCGGAGCAGGAGGACGGGGAAACGGCCGAGGAGAGCGGCGAAGCGGCCGGAGAGAGTTGAAAATATTGGTTTTTAGCAGAGGGATCTGCTTCTTGACCATTTCTTTTTCATGCGTTATAATAGAAAGACAGTTCTTAGAAGGAGTTATCACGCGATGAATTTTTTGATGCCAGTAGGACGGGTAAGCCGCTATTACGACGAGGCGGGCCTGTCGATCCCCGCAGAAGGGACTTCGTCCGGCGAAAGCTTTGAAGAGGTATTCCAGGAGGTAGCTGCCTTGTCCGAGGAGAGCGCGGCAGTCGTTTCGCAGGAGACGCCCGCAGAGGACGGCACGGCTGTCGACACACAGGAGCCGGCTTTGGAGACGGCCCCCGTTTTGGCGGACGGTGCGGCAGATGCTTCTCAGGAGGCATATGAGAATCAAGCCGTTTCCATGGGCAATTCTGTGGAGAGCGTTGATACGACGGCGCCGGTGGGGCGCGCCGTTATTTCCGACTGCAACGGCCTTGACGATATTTTTGAAGAGGCGGCGGCAAATTACAATCTGCCGGTGGAACTGCTGAAAGCCGTAGCCAAGGTGGAGTCGAATTTTAATCCGAATGCGGTTTCTTCGGTCGGCGCGATGGGCGTCATGCAGCTGATGCCGAATACGGCCAGGGGGCTGGGAGTGACGGATGCCTTTGATGCCAGGCAGAATATTATGGGCGGAGCACAGTATCTGCGCACCCAGCTGAATCGTTTTGGCGATCTGCGGATGGCGCTGGCCGCTTACAATACCGGTCCCGGCAATGTGATGAAATACGGCGGCGTACCGTCCTATGCGGAGCGCTATGTAAATAAAGTTTTAAGCGGCATGGGCCAGAGTACGGGGGCATACGAAGCTGCCGGCGACTACTTTGCCGACTATACGCCGCTTGCCAGCATGGGACTGGGCAGTTCGATGGGCCTGCTGGGCAATCTCGGCGGTTACGACAATTTGGGCAGTTATTACAGCGCCCTTGGCTCTTTGGGCAGCATGAGCAGCTTAGGAAGCCTGGGTAGCATGAATTACTACAACGCGCTCGGAAGTTTGGGAAGCCTGGGGAGCATGAGCGGGTATGGAAGCTATATGAGCGGCTATGGCGGGCTTGGTATGCTTGCCGGCGGCCTGAATTACGGTTCATTGCTGGGGCTTTCGTCAATGCTTTCGTATGGCGCCGGTGCGAGCGGGGATACGATTACGATGGATCGAGAGAGTTTTTCCAGCCTGATTGAGCTGATGCGGATCCAGATGATGATGAATGCGGAGCGGGAGGCTGGTTCGTTTTCTCTGCTCTGATGAGAATGAGGGGAAGGAGTACATACTGCTATGGTACTGAAGGACTGCAGCAGATGCATGGTATATACGCCGGAGGGAAAGCGTCTGGAGGAGGCGCAGGTCGTACATACGAAGGATTATATATTCCTGTATTTTGAAAATCGGAGTATGCGGGATTCGCGTATTTATACGACAGTTGATTTTTACGATGACCGGATCGGGCTGGTGCGGGCGATCTGTGAGCTGTTGATTCACCGCAACCCGTCTTTTCCGGAGACGCCGTATCTGTGGATGGCGGACTGCACGGTCAAGGAGGTAAAAGGACAGCTGCAGCGCCAGCAGGATATCCGGGCCCGGGTAAACATTGAAATCGGGTTTGAGGCACAGTATCATGGTCTTTTCTACGGTGTGATTGAGAACATCAGCGCCGGCGGTTTGTATATTACGACCAAGCAGCCGTTAGAAAAGGATGAGATCATTTCCTTCCAATACAGTTTCCGTTCGGCCAAGCGCACGTTTAAGGCGCGGACGATCCGCGGGAAGCGGATCGGGGACCAGAAATACGGGTATGGCTGCCAGTTCGTGGATTTGAGCGATAATGCGGAAGCGGTAATCCGTGAGTATGTATTCCGGGTACTCAAGGAGAAGGACCAGGGAAGGCGGTAAAGGCTTGAAGATCAATCTGGTGATGATTGTAAAAAATGAGGAACGGAGTCTCACGCGCTGTCTTTTGGCAGCGCGTCCTTTCGTAGATGAGATGATTGTGGTGGATACGGGCAGCACCGACCGCACAAAGGAGCTGGCGCTGAAAGCAGGCGCGCAGGTCTTTGATTTTACCTGGGTGCGGGATTTTTCGGCAGCACGCAATTATGCGCTTGAGCAGTCGGACGCGGACTGGAACCTGGTATTGGACGCGGATGAGTATTTGCGGCCGGCCAGCCGCAAAAAGATAGAATCGGCGCTGCGGGAGGGCGCTCGCATCTACGGGGACGGCGGCTGGATGGGAGCGATCCTGCGTTTTGATTTGTACCGGGACAAGGCGGAGAAAACGGCGGCCGGCGAGACGGCAATCAGCGTTAGTTCTTCGCTGCTGCCGCGCGTATTGCCGCGTGGGGTACGGTATCAGGGAATCATCCACGAACAGCCGGACACGGAGATCCCCTGTGTGTTGCTGCCCCTGGAAGCGGATCACGACGGATATCTGCAGGAGGGAAAGAGCGAGCGCAACCTGGAATACCTCCTGGAAGCGACGCGGCAGGAGCCGCAGAATGTATATTATTGGTACCAGATGGCGGTTACGCTGCGAAGCCTTGACCGCCTTTGGGAAAGCCTGCCCTGGTTTCGGCAGTTGGAGACGGGCGGAGTACACAAAACAAGCTATTGGGTGGACGGGATTTTGCGGTATCTCTACACGCTGATGGACCTGGATACGGGAGAGTTCCTTTTGGAGGCAAAGGAGGTAATCGACCGGACGGAGGCGGAGTTGTCCGGCCGGGCGGATTTTTGCTTTGTCTGCGGACTCTTTTATATGAAGCTGGTGCTGTCGGATGTAAAGACGTATATCGCTTATCTGCCCAGGATCGAGGAGTGCTATCTCAAATGCCTGCAAATCGGGGAGCATCCGGAGCAGGAGACGGTGACCGGGACCGGGTCTTTTAAGGCGGCGTATAATCTGGGGCTGTGGTATGAGGTGTCGGGGCAGACGGACAAAGCGCGGATGTATTACCGGCGGGCGGCGAAGGATGGGTATGGGCCGGCGAAAGACAGGTTGAAGGGCTTGTAATCCTGGAGCTCTTTGCCGACAGCCGGGCAAATCCGGCGGTATGGGTTTGCATTCCGGGGGAAGGAAGTACTGATTGGAGGACAACGCGGCTAAAAAGGAGAAAAGGCCTTGGCGGCCTGAGGAGAAAGCATGAATCTATTATTGTTTACCTGGCAGGATCTGGGGATCCGTGACATCTGCGAGGCGCTTGACGAACTGGGATGCGGCTACAAATGTGTGTCTGACAAGCATCTGCGGGAACGGGTAAGCCCGGAATTTGACCAGGTGTTTGCGCGTGAAGTGGAGGAGGGGCATTATGACGCAGTCTTTACGTTCAATTTCAGTCCGGTCCTGTCCCACAACTGCAACCGCAGAAAAATCCCCTATATTTCGTTTGTCTATGACAGCCCTCTGATACAGCTGTATTCGGTGGCCCTGATCAATCCCTGCAACTATATCTTTGTCTTTGATAAGGAGCTGTACCTGGAGTTAAAGCAGGGGCAGATTTCCACGGTCTACTATGCGCCCCTGGCCGTGAATGCAAAGCGGCTTGCCGGGCAGCTGGCGGGGCTTGATGGCCCGGATGAGGATGGAAGCGGAAAGACAATCCGCCAGAATTACACGTGCGATGTTTCTTTTCTGGGTTCCATGTACAATGAAAAGAATAATTTTTTCGACCGCATGGAAACGCTCGCGCCTTATGCCAGAGGGTATCTGGACGCAGTGATGGCCGCGCAGCAGAAGGTGAGCGGGCAGTGGTTTGTGGAGGAGCTTTTGACGCCGGAGTTGATTGAGGCCATGCAGCAAAGCCTGGCGCCGGCCCGTGTGACGGCTAACGCGGACGGCATTGAGACGGTGCCGTGGCTGTTTGCCAATGTGTTTCTGGCGCGCAAGATTGCGGCGCTGGAGCGGCAGAAGCTGCTGAAAGCCGTATCGGAACATTTTGAGACATGGCTGTATACGCCGAATCCGACGCCGGAACTGCCGAGGGTACGCAACCGCGGCCCGGTGGATTATTATCGGTACATGCCGTATGTGTTTGCGTGCAGCCGTATTAACCTGAATATCACGCTGCGCAGTATCCGCAGCGCGATTCCGCTGCGGGCCATGGATATCATGGGAGCGGGCGGGTTTTTGCTGTCCAATTACCAGGCAGAGTTTTTTGAACTGTTTGTGCCGGGAGAGGACATGGCGATTTTCTATTCGCCGGAGGATTTGCTGCAGAAATGTGATTATTATCTGAAACATGAGGCCGAACGGCATCAGATGGCGGCCAATGCCTGCGGGAAGGTGAGGGAAAAACATACGTTTGAAGTACGGCTGAAAGAGATTTTTTCGGTGGTGTTTGGATAGGGATCGTGTTAAAAAATATTGCGGCGGGAGACAGGGCTGAGCGGCTTCGGATTCGGAATGGAGGCGGCTTGGCCTTTCTTTTTTGGGGGAGGGGATGGTGGGGAGCCATAAGGGCAAAGGAGAGTAGAAAGATTGCTTAAAAATAGATTTTCTTATTGAATTTATTGGTAAAATATGTTATGTTTACTCTATCAGAAACGAATTTTGAATCTTATTTTATTCTTTTCATGGCGAAACGCATAAGAATCGCCGGTATCTTATATGTCTTGAAGATCTTATAATTTCTAAATATATTAAACATATCAAAAGAAAGGCACATCTCATGACGAAAAAGAACCAAACACAAAAAGCAGACATTGTCCTGAAAAGCTATTGGCGTGAGAATGAACCGTTCGCCGATTTCTTTAACGCCGTACTCTTTGGCGGAAGGGCGGTTATCAAACCGGAAGAATTGGAGGAATTGGACACGGAGGAATCGTTCGTGTTGGAACATCGAAGCTATGCGGAAGGTATCAAAGCGGCCCGGGACAGTATAAAGATACGCAAACGTTCTGTGGCGCTTGATACGGAATTGATCATGCTGGCTATGGAGAACCAGGAGCATATCCATTACGCAATGCCGCTAAGAGTAATGGGATATGATTACGGCGCTTACAAAAAGCAGTATGACAGCAACGCCAGGAGATACAAAACGGCAGAGGGTATGAGTGCGGATGAATATCTGTCGAGGATGAAAAGAAGCGATCGA
>JAAWCS010000005.1 GCA_022793375.1 Lachnospiraceae bacterium | reverse complement strand
GGATATTTTTTTTATTTGTGGATTTATAACTGTGCAGGTTGATTGAATATGGGATGGGGTGTTTCTTAAGGCTGAAAAATGAGCATCAAATTTTCGTCTGTAAGAAAGGCAGAATATTTTTCTTTAGTAATGATTTGAGCATGGAGCTAGCACCATGTAAGTTAATGCAGATACAGGAAAGGCAGTAATGTGGCAGTTCGCAATATTAAGCGGATTGACACATTTTTCTGCCAAAAGAGAAAATGTCCGAATCAATGTCCAAATCAATGTCCGAATTGGAAAGAGCAAGAATGCAGATTATTTTGATTTATTTGGAAACAAATAAAGAAATAAATAGTTCTGTTGCAGCAAAGTTGCAGGAAGTTGAAATAAAGACGGCAAGCCGTTTGCTGTTGAAAGCGGAAAAGCTGGATATCCTTAAAGCTACTGGTAAAACCAAAAATAAGGTATATTTTAGAGAATAGAGCAAATGAATGTCATTTAGAATGAATTAAGAAACTTACCGATTCAGATACTGCAACTAGAGAGGCCGCAAAAAGCTAGGTTTTATGCGGGTTTGCGGCACTTTCAGAGACACTTTGATAATGAATTGATAACAATCTTTTTAGTGGGATTATTCTTGCCGGCGAGTGGTTTATGAGTGGAAGAAGGATGATACGCCGGCTTGCATGACTGTGGAAAATCCATATTAGAAACGCCCTTAGCTGTGGGTAACGATACACGGCTGAGGGCGTTTTTCGAGAGGGCTGATAGAGTCAAGCTCTTTTCACCTGCAAGCGTAACTATTTGAGGTCTTTGTCAATCCCTAATAAAACTTACTTTAGCCACCTGTTATATCAAACCTGCTATCTGCCGTGACTTGGAAATACTATGTTTCAGATTTGGAATTCCGATACCATATAAGAAAGCTTTGAAACAATTGCTAAATAGATGAGCCCAACTCAACCCCAAATCCACCGCCAAGCCACTCCCACCGCCAAACCACTCCCATCGCCAAACCACCCCCACCGCCAAACCACTCCCACCCCTAACCCCCCCCAACCTCACCCCTCCGGCAATTTACACCGGCAATCCGGCAACTTACGCCACAACAAATTGAAAAACCACGCCCCCTGAGTATAATAAGAAGTGGAAAGGCGGTGTCAGTTTGAAGATCGAGATTTTAGTGGATGAGACGGCGGCGGACTTAAAAATAACCGTCACCTGCCGGCAATTAACGCCGGACATAGAAAAACTCCTGGCAACACTGCGGATGATGGATCATCAAATAACGGGAAAGAAAAAAGACGAAATCCACCTGCTGGATGTCGCGCAGCTGCTGTATATAGAAAGCGTAGACCGAAAATGCTTCCTGTATACGGCCGACGACGTGTACGAGTCGGAACTCAGGCTGTATGAATTAGAAGAACGGCTGGAGGAATACGGATTTTTTCGTGTGAGCAAATCGTTTCTTATCCACCTGTCAGGCATCCAGTCCCTGAAGGCGGACATCGACCGGAGAATCCGTATTACGATGTCCAACGGAGAACAGATTATTGCCTCGAGACAGTATGCGGACGAATTGAAAAAAAGATTAGGGGTGAGATAGATGGAGAAAAAGAAAACGATTTTTGATTATGCGGCGCAGGTGCTGACGGTTTTTGGCTTTACGATGCTGACCCTGAATCTGTTCTGTCGGATGTTTGGAGATTCCGCGCAGGGCTTTTCCGCCATATTTGAACTGGGCAGCCAGGGGATTTCGACCCCCATTGCCTTTCAGTTTTTGTGCATCTCCGCGTTGATTGTCGGCAGCCGCTTCGTGTTTTTTACGGATATGTTCATCAAAAAAATGGCAATCTGGCTGAGGACCGTCTGTCTGCTGACGATGGCTATTTTCGTTATCGTCATTTTTATCATTGTCTTTCGGTGGTTTCCGGTAAATCAGTGGCAGCCGTGGGCCTTGTTTTTTGGCTGCTTTGTAATCTGTTTTATCGGCAGCTATCTGGTGATGTCGCTAAAGGAAAAACTTGAAAATAAGCAGCTGGAAGAAGCTTTGCAAAGACTGAAAGAAAGCGGGGAGGCATAAAATGAATCCGGTTATTACAGTAGAAAACCTTTCCCACAGCTTTGGGGATCATTTGGTTTTGAAAGAGATCACGCTGCGGATCGGGGAAGGGGAGATTTTTGGCCTGTTAGGCCCGTCCGGAGCCGGGAAAACGACGCTTATCAATATTTTAACAGGACAGCTTGCGCAAACAGAAGGCCTAGCGGAACTTTTGGGAAAAGATACGAGAAAGCTGACAGAGCGCGAGCATCGTCAAATCGGCACAATGCTCGACAACGCCGGTTTATATGAACGGCTGTCTGCCTATGAAAACCTCTCTTTTTACGCGGACATCTATCACCTTTCCCGCGGCACGGTTTGCGATCTGCTAAAGCGGTTCGGCCTGTATGAAGCCAGAAAGACACCGGTGGCAAAGCTTTCAAAGGGAATGACGAACCGCTTGTCGCTGGCAAGGGCCCTGATGAACGATGCCAAGGTGCTTTTTTTGGACGAACCGACCTCCGGGCTGGACCCGGCGACCATGCGGGAGATACACGCTGTTTTAAAAGAACAGAAGGAAAGGGGAGCGACGATCTTTCTCACCACGCACAATATGTTTGAAGCGCAGAGCCTTTGCGACAAGGTGGCTTTATTAAGCGAAGGAAGCCTCCTGGAATACGCAAGTCCGGCGGATATCTGCAAAAAATATAACCGCTTAAACCGGATCGAGATTTCGTTTACGGATGGCAAAAAGGTATCCTTAGAAAACAACGGCCAGGCGGCGTCCTTGTTAAAGGAATATTTGGAACACAGCCAGATCGAAACCATCCATTCCACGGAACCGACGCTGGAAACCGTGTTTATTGAATTAACCGGAAAGGGGCTGGACTGACATGAACAACATATGTGCCATTTTTAAAAAACAGATGAAGGATACGTTCAAAAACAAGACGATTTTGATCCAGTTTGTTATGTTCCCTGTCCTGACGATCCTTATGAACAGCGCCGTAAAAATCGACGGCATGCCGGAACGCTTTTTTGTAAATCTATTTGCCGCGATGTATGCGGCGATGGCGCCGCTGACGAGCATTGCGGCGATCATTGCGGAAGAAAAAGAAAAGAACACGCTCCGCGTACTGCGGATGTCCAATGTAAAACCGCATGAATATCTGCTTGGGGTTGGCAGTTCGGTATGGCTGGCGTGTATGCTGGGTTCGGCGGTGATCTGCGCGGCCGGCAATTATGGGCTAAAAGCCAGCCTGTTTTTTATGAGCGTCATGGCGGCCGGCATTTTGGCGTCTCTGCTGATCGGCGCGGCAATCGGTACCGGGAGCAGGACGCAGATGACGGCCACCTCCGTTACGGTTCCCGTTATGATGATTGTGTCTTTTTTGCCAATGCTTGCGACATTCAACGAGACCATTGCCCAAATCGCCGAATACGTTTATTCACAGCAGGTGAGCTGCATGCTCAGCCAGGCGGACAGCCTGCATGTTGAAGGCTTCCGTCTGTGGATCATCGCCGTCAATATGGGGATCGCAGGCATCTTATTCAGAGCCGCATACAAAAAATGCGGATTGGCATAAAGATACCGGGCATACTATCGGAAAAGGAGGTCCGTTATGCCAAATCGATTGCAGCACGAAAAATCCCCGTATCTATTGCAGCACAAAGACAATGCCGTAGACTGGTATCCCTGGTGTCCGCAAGCCTTTGAGCAGGCCGCTCATGAGGATAAACCGATCTTTTTAAGCATCGGTTACTCGACCTGCCACTGGTGCCACGTCATGGCGCACGAATCGTTTGAGGATTCGGAGGTGGCCGCGCTTCTGGCGGACTTTGTCTGCATCAAAGTAGACCGCGAAGAGCGGCCGGATATAGACGCGGTGTATATGGCGGCCTGCCAGGCGATGACCGGCTTTGGCGGCTGGCCGCTGACCATCTGCATGACGCCGCGGCAGGAGCCTTTTTTTGCCGGGACGTATTTTCCCAAAAGAGCGCGCTGCGGACAGCCGGGCCTGATGGAACTGCTGCCGCAGCTTCTGGCGCTTTGGCGGACGGACCGGGCGCGTCTGACAGAGGCCGCCGGCCAGGTGACGGCCTTTTTGCGCCAGCCGGCAAAGAGCGGTCCGGGAGAGCCGGCCGCTGCCCTTTTGCACCAGGCGTATGAAAACCTGCGGCAAAGCTTTGACGCGGCCTGGGGCGGTTTCGGGGCAGCGCCCAAATTTCCCAGCCCGCATATCCTCTTGTTTTTGCTGCATTACGCGGCGGCGCAGGAAGCGCCGCAGGCGCTTTCGATGGCCGAGACGACGCTGCGGGCGATGGCGGCCGGCGGGATCTTCGATCATATCGGCGGCGGCTTTTCCCGTTATGCGACAGACCGGCAATGGCGGATTCCCCATTTTGAAAAAATGCTGTACGACAACGCGCTGCTAATCCTGGCTTTTTGCGAAGCCTTCCGGCAGACCAAGACCCCGCTTTACGCGGAAACGGCGCGCCGGACCGCCGATTTTATCCTGCGGGAACTGACGGAGGAAGCGGGCGGCTTTTACTGCGGGCAGGACGCGGACAGCGACGGCGTCGAGGGAAAGTATTACACGTTTACGCCGGAGGAAGTAATACGGGTTCTGGGACGTAAAGACGCGGCGGAATTCTGCCGCTGCTATGACATTACAAAAAAGGGAAATTTCGAGGGAAAGAGCATTCCCAACCGGATTGCCGGCATCGGCGACGCCTGGGCGGGAGACGATCCGCGGCTTGTGCGTCTGTACGAATACCGCCGGACGCGCACAAAGCTGTTTACGGATCGTAAAATCCTCCTGTCCTGGAACGGCTGGACGATCGCGGCCCTGGCGCGGGCCGGCCTTCTCTTGGAGGAACCGCGCTATATCCGGGCGGCGGTGCGGGCGCAGAAATGGATTCGGAAAACGATGACCGATGAAGAGGACCGGCTGTATCTGCGCTGCTGCGGCCAGGAGACGGCGCAGGGCGGGCAGCTGGAGGACTACGCAGTCTATACCCTGGCTCTTTTGGAACTGTACCGCACGACCTTGGAGACGGAGTACCTGCGGGAGGCGGTTCGGCGCGGGGAACAGATTCAGGAATTGTTTGAGGACCGCGAAAACGGCGGCTGCTTTATGACGCCGCATGCGGGAGAGCATTTGATCGCCCGCCCCAAGGAGAGTTATGACGGCGCCCTCCCCTCGGGAAATTCCGTGACGGCGTATGTGTGGGAGCAGCTCGCTTTTCTTACGGGCCGTCCGCTGTTTCGGGAAGCGGCCGACCGGCAGCAGCGCTTTATGGCCGGGCAGATGGCAAAAATGCCGCAGGCTTACTGCTTTGCGCTGCTGGCGTTGGCAGAGGCGCTGGAGCCGCACCGGGAACTTTTGATTACGGGAAGCCGTCTCCCGAAGGAAGTTTTTGCATATCTGCGGGAACACCCGGCTTCCGGCCTGAGCCTGCTGTATAAAACGGCGGAAAACGAATCGCAGCTGTCCGAACTGGCGCCGTTTACGGCAGCGTATCCGCTTTCGGAGGAAACGTTATGGTATCTCTGCGAAAACGGAAGCTGCCGCGCACCGTCAAAGACATTTCCGCTGCATCATTGACCGGCTCTTACAAGCGCGGCATTTTTCAGGCGAAGCACCGTATCCCGGATCGAACCGGAAATATAATCCGGCAGTTCGCCGCAGTCCGCGCCATATTTTTCCAAAAAGCAGCTGATTGCAGACATCAGCTGCCTGTGCAGGCAGTTTTCCTCCGTGCGCATCAATATTTCCTGTATGCGCAGGCGGTCCGCTTCCGTTAAATCCGCCTGCGTAAAGGGCTTTTTGGCTAAAATATGTCCCACAACGGACGGAAGTACGGCTTCGCAGAGATTTTCGGTCATGTCGCGGAAGGACCCGTTATACTTTGACAGCAGGCAGAGGACATAACTGTCCGGAAATGCGCGCAAAAACGTCTGCTCCCAGCCAATGCAGCGGATCCACTCGTATATTTTATCGATTCCCGTATAGCCGGAGAGATCTTTTAATACCGGATAATCCAAGGTCAAAACGGTGTTCTGGGGCGCAAAGCGGATGTCGTACCACTTGAAAAATTCCGGCACGCCCCGGATGAACGCATCATACAGACAGCGGTTTTCATAGTGAGAAAACGCAGGCAAAATCGCGTTATATAGGCGCAGGGCTTCTTTTACTTTTTCTTCAACACAGGCTCTTCCGATTTCATAGGCTTTCTGCGCGGATATTCCCGCGGCGGAAATCAGCGAATTTTCCCCCGACTGTTCCCCTTCACGGATGCAGTAGAGGACGGCTCCCATCAATTGTTCCGCTTTTTCGTAAGAGATGGAAGTGCTCTCATAAGCCGTGTACTTGTCGGCCAGCTTTCCCACAATCGGCGCCAGTTCTTCTATTTTATAATTCATCGGCATTACCCCCAGCAAAGGTCTTTTAAGGCGGCGAAGTACAGGTCATAATCCCAGCGTGTGACTTCGTCGAATTTAGAATACTCGCCATGTCCGTCGGAACTTTTATATCCATCGTATCCGGCCCGGATAGCCAGCGCAAAATTAGCCAGGCAGGTGCTTTCCAGATATTCCAAATCTCCGAAGCAAATCTCTTCAAACTGTTCTTTCATCAGATGGAGAAGTTCGTCGTCCGTAATCTCGTCCTGCATTTCGTTTTTGTACAGATAAAATATTTCCTGCAGGCGAATGATGGTATCTGCATAATTGTTTTGGTCAATATAGCCGGAATCGCAGAATTCGTAGATGATCTTCGGCACGATGCCTTCGCCAAACTCGATCCGGCGCTGTTCAAGCAAGGACTTTTTTCGTTCGTCCAAAATCCGTTTTGCGTCCTGCTCGGTTAGGATAAGTCCAAACCGCTGCGTGCTTTGATTGGTTTGCATTACCCGCGCCAGCTGATTTTGCTGCTGTAATAAAATCATCCAATCTTTATCCATAGACCGTTCCTCCTGCGTTTTTTGTATTTGGAAGATGATTATAGCATTGCCATGAACGCATTGGTAGTCTTGTTTTTTCGGCATTTTTATAGTATAATATCGTCAGACAGGATACCAGCGCCAGTTCGTATCCGGGCACAGCGAGGACATTCTCCGGCAAACCGCGCGCATCCCCCAGAGGGAACATGTGCGAAGCGCACGGCAAATCGACTATAGAAAAGAAGCGATGAAAATCGTTTCTTTTTTGATGTTGAGCGCCCTTGTGCTGTCAGGCGTTTCTATGGTAAGATAGAAAAGTAAAGAAAATGCCATCGCCGAAATAAACGCGGCGGCATCGGGAGGTAATTTATGGCGAAAATGCAGGAACTGATGCAGAGTAGTCTTTCGGCCGGGAATCCGGTTCTCATAACGCTGAAAAATGGGAAAGAGCTTTCAGGGGTGCTGGAGTCCTTTGACGAGGATTTGTTTTTTATACGCTTTTCAAACGGGCGGGTCCAGCCCGTGGCCTATGAACTGGTAGGGATGTATGAGCGGCCGGAGGACATGGATGCCGGGGAATCCGCGCCGGCGGCCGGGCCTGTGCCGATGCCCGGGTCCGTGCCGGCAGCCAGAACGGAACCGATAGGCAGGGCCGCGCCGGCAGACAGAACGGCGCCGATGACGGAGTCTGTGCCGGCAGCCAGAACGGCACCGGTAGGTGGAGCCGCGTCGGCGGCCAGAACGGAATCGATGCCCGGGTCTATGCCGGCAGCCAAGACGGAACTGATGCCCGGGGCTGTGCCAGCAGCCAAAACGGTGCCGATGCCCGGGTCTGTGCCGGCAGACAGAACGGCGCCGATAGCCGGGTCCGCGCCGGCGGCCGGAACAGCTTCGATGGCCGCGCCGGCCCCGGGCGCAGAAGCCAGCGCTGCCCTCGGGGCTTTACCGGCTGTGCGTCCCGCTTCGCCCACTGCCGACTCCCTTGAACCCGACAGGCAGATCGGATACATCATCTTATACATGGTCCGCAGAGGCTACGGCTACATCGTGCAGGAGAGCGACTACAGAAAGAAGCGGCGCGGGGACATTTATTTTACGGAAGCCGCCCTTCCCGACGTGCAAAACATCGACACGCGCCAGAGCGATTACCGCGTTTCGTTCCGGTGCATTCCGGGCTTTAAGAAGCAGGCGGCCGATATTCGGATTTTGGAGCAGCTGCCCAAATATGACGTGGATTTCACGGAGATTGCCCGGGAAAAGCCGGTGGATTTTGGCGGCCTTGATTTTCGGCCGGGAGAGACGCTGGTACTTGTAAAAAGGATAGGGAGAAAGTGCGTCGGCCGCTATCTGTCCCATAGCGCGGACCATATTTCCGTTCGGACGGCGGACGGGACGGAGACGGGAGTCCGCTTTTCGGAGCTGGAGGCTCTGTTTTTCTGCGGCCTGATTACCTCTTTCAATGTGCTCAGTTCTTCGGGGCAGATCAACAACAGCTACACGTTTCGCATCACCAACGTGGTGAACAAGCAGCTGGCGCATCTGCTAAAGCTGGGAAAATATTCGGTCTATCCGTGCATATATTCACTGATGATGGACGGGACCACGTCTTATATCAGTACGGTGGATTATTTTACGAAAGATATCTGCGAACAACTTAGCTGGCAGGCGGGCCGGATCTTAGGCCTCTACAAAACCAACTCCTATTTTTCGGTCGAACAGGAAAACCGCTGCTATGAGAGCGCGGTTGTGGACAACACAATTCACCAGTTTTTGAGCGAGAGCGATTATCTGGGCCAGGAGGTATTCTATAAGACCGTATACCACCGGACAGCGGACGAGCGTCGCCGGGGCGGGCTTTCGGCCAGCGTGGTCGACATCCGCAGTAAATACCAGATCGGCAAGGTCGCGGGCAGCACCGGGGGCGAGCAGCGGCTTGTGCAGTGCGGGTCGCAGATCTACGGATGCAGTCTGGATATGGACAGCCTGGCGGCCGGCAGCACGGTAAAAATCGAGTTGGCCTGTCGGGAAGGACATACGCTTTACGTTGAGCAGTACGGCAGCGGCGACCTTTCCCTGCCGAGTTATGTCAAAAAGAACCAGCAGGAAAAATCGGTTTTTGACGCCAAGGTCCGTCAGGCCGGGATGGATCAAAACTATGACCTGCAAATCACGCTGACCGAAGAAATGCTGGCGCGGGCCTTTATCAGCCCGGAACGGGCGCTGGGAGTTATTTTTAAGATCGGCGTCTGCCACGACCGGCTGGAACGGGCCGCAGGCATTGTCGACAAGTATGGGTATATGGCGGCGGCTCCCTTCCTCAACGGGCTTAGGATGCAGCTGGAGACGCTGGCCGGCAAAAAGGATTCGGCGATGCAGTATGCGCGCGGCTATCTGGCGGATTCCGGCAAAACGGATGAGTTCCTTATTTCGGTCGCACGGGAAATCCTCCACGCGGATCTTTCGCCGCAGGTCCTGCGGGAACACATCGAGAGCGGCCAGCCGTTTCAGCATACGCGCAGTACCGGCACAATCGGGTACTTCAACGCGCCGACCAAGGCAGGCTATATCCTCTGGGAAGGGGGAAAACTGAATTTTTCTCACAAAGATCTGGAAAATTACAGCGATTCGCCGCTGGATCCGGAGCGGTTTGCGTATCAGGTCACGTTTGAGGTGGATCACAGCAAAGCGATCCCCAAGGCCGGCAGCGTAAGGATTTATGAGAGGACGGCCCGCGAGGACGGCACAGACAGCGCGCAGGGAGAGGACGCCTTTTCGTATGATTTTGCTTACGATCAGAATTTTTGGGAAAATGAGATTCCGTCCGCGCCCTCGGCGGTGATGACGCTCTTGGAATTTAAGCGGGATACCTTTGATCTAAACAGCATTGCCGGTTATCTGCCCAGGGAGGAACGGTCAAAAATAAAGAACGGCGCGTTTGCGGGAAGCGCGGAAGAGGCGGAGGCGCTGATTTGCCTGCTCAGGAACAGTTATGAGAAGCGGCCGGATTTTTACCGGACGACGCCGGTCGAGATACGCCCCAATTTCCTTCTGATGGCGGCGAAACTCCACCAGGCCTTTGCCAGGGATGCGGGCGAGGACGGCTTCTTCAGCGAAAAAACCGGCAAATCGATCTTGTTTGACTATGCGTTCCGCTATTTGAGCGGCAATAACGCCAGGGAGCAGGCCGAAGTAGAATACTACTGCGAGAGCATCTTTCGCAACGATTTTGCCGCGTCAATCAAGTGCCGGATGGAGGCGCGCTGTCTGGCGGAATTTTTTGCCGAGACAAAAGGGATTGATCTAAACGGCTGCGGCGAGCGGAGCGCGATTGTCGGCATCCTCCGGCGAAGCTGCACCGATTTGCCGGGACTGTCAAAGATGCTTTTGAACCTGCCGGAACCGGTGCTGGAGGAGCTGCTGGAATGCGCGCGGCCGCCGCTTTTGGAGGATGTCGCGCGCACGATCGTGGCCCGCCTGGCCAACGGCGCGATGACCAAAGATATGGACCGCAAAGAAGCGATCAAACAGTATTATACCAATTATCACAGCTATCTGGACGAGCTGCGGGAGATTTTGACAAACCCGTCCCGCGCGTCGATCGACAACATTCACTTTTTGCTGGAAAAGCTGGAAGAAACGGCGGAGAATGTCGGCAAATATTTGTTTGAGCTGGATGAAAAGTGGTTTGAACGGACAAGCCGTATCATAAGCGATATCAAGACAAGCCTGCAGAACGAGGAAGTCGACGGGCGCACCGACCGCCTGCGTCTGGCCTGGCGGGATATCCAGAACACGCTGGGGTCGATCGAAGAGCATCCTTCGCGGCTGTCGTTTGAGTTTTTGCGGCCGTTTTTGCTGAATATCCGCCAATCGGTGTCCGGCTATCTGAACAGTCAGTACAAGATATGCCGGCCGCGGCTTACGGTGCGCCATTATGGCCTGCGCAACAACGGACGGCAGGAAACGATCGAAATTTCCAACGAAGAAGGCTGTCTGCCGGCAATCAACGTAAAGGTGGTAAACGCGGTTCCTTACGGCCGTCCGAAAGGCTTTTTTGTGGACATGGGGGGCAGCCGCAATATTGTGGGCAACGGCCAGCAGATCCACGGCGGGAAGGCGGCGGAGATCAACATTCCGATTCTTGTGGATTTTACGGAGGCGCCGGATGTGCTGGAGTTGTCTTTGACGCTTTCCTATGAATACATGATCCGCTTTGACGGGGAGCAGGGGGCGGCGGAGACCAAAGCGGGCTGGCTGACCAACCAGAAGATCCAGATTCCGTTAAATATTTCCAAATCGGATTTCATCTATGAAAATCCCTACGCGCTCTTTGCCGGCGGCGGCATCATGCGGCCGGATAACGAGGATGCGCAGAAGATGTTTTTTGGCCGCACCGAGGATATCTCGGAGATCGTCCAGATGCTGACGGACGGAAACGGGCAGCTGAAAACAGGCAGCATTGTGGCGATCTACGGGCAGAAGCGCTGCGGCAAATCGTCGGTGATGTACTTTTTGGGCCGGAAAATCGAAGAAGAGTATCCGAATACGATCGTTTTGGATATTAACGCCCAGAACGTGGGCGTAAAGAACAACGAGGACGCCTATTACCGGGGGTTGCTCAGCACGATCTGTACGAGCTTCCAGATAAAACTGCGGCGCAACAAGCAGCTGCAAAAAGAGCTTCGCGAGGCCGGGATCTGCGCTCTTAAAACCGAGAACGTCGTCGGCGAATACGGGGAGGAGTATTTCCAGGAATTTTTCCAGAATTTCCGCGAGCAGTTCGGAAAACGCTATACGATCCTTTTGATGGTGGACGAGTTTACGCAGATTTATATCCATATGAAGCGGCACGCGGTGAGCGAGGACTTCTTAAACCGCTGGCGCGCGATGATCCAGACCAACGGCTTTGTGAACATTGTCGTCGGGCAGGATTTCATGGATAAGTTTACGATGGATGAGGATATCGCCACGCAGAATTTTGGCGGCGCCGTCAACGGCCTGGGCACGATGGGGCGCAAGCGCCTTTCCTATCTGGGCGGGGAAGCGGCACGCAAAATGATCGAGACGCCGATCCTCTTGGCGGACGGAAGCAGCCGTTACCGCGGCCAGCTGGGGCAGGAGGCGATTTCCTATATATATGACCTTACGGGCGGCAGCGCTTTTTACCTGATGAAATTCTGCAACGCGCTGGTCGATTATATGATCGATAATCAGGAACAGCTGGTCACCCGGGGGCTGGTGGATACGGTGGCGGAAAGCTATGTGTTCGACACGCCGAACGACCCGATTACCAAGTTGGATTTTGACCCGATTTTCAATGAGTACAGCTACCGGGACGATCAGGACGAAGAGGATATCAGCGTCCAGGTGCGGGACGAGATAAAGAAAACCTACCAGATCCTCAAGCGGATTGCCGATCTTGCGGACAGCCAGGGGATTTGCAGCATACGCAGGCTTTTGTGGCCTGACCTGGCGGAACGCGACGGCATTCTGCGCTCATTGATGGTGCGCGGTGTGCTGACCGATCAGAACGGCCGCGATATTACGACGGAGCAGATCGGCAACCTGGATATCAAGATCAAGGTCAGGCTGTTTGCGATCTGGCTGAAAAAGAGAGGATAAGGACAATGGAGCAGGTATTTGACACCAATCATGCGGCGGTCGGAGCGTTTTTTTACGGCCGGGAAAAGGAACTGGAGTTTTATCAGAGAGAGCTGTTTACGCCGGCGTCCCGGGGGCTTAGCAGATACTTTTCGGTTACGGGAATGAAGCGGATCGGCAAGACGTCCCTGTTTCGGGAATTGTGCCGTCGTTTCCGCGCAGCCAAAAATCCAAATGTGATTGTGCTGGAGGCGAGCCTGGACAAGGTAAATGGGTTCTGGCCGTTTTGGATCCAGGGGGTGCTAAAGCCGCTGTTTGCCGCCCGGGGATTTGCGGAAATGCTCTCGCAATTAGAGGAGGAGGACGCGCAGCTGCTGGGGGAATGCCGGGCATATTTTCTGGATCCGAACCACTGGCGCCCTCTCTTTGAGGGAGATATCGTCCAGGACATGGTAGCCAGAAATTATCTGGAACGGCTGTTTCCGGTCCTCTACGACGCCGGGAAGTACGTTATTTTGATTATTGACGAGTTTGACAAGGCAGAGAAGGTCTTTGGAAAGCAGGAGGAGAATTTTGGCTGGTTTAGGGGGCTTTTGCAGGACAATATGGGCCTGTCGGTGGTGACGCTGTCCCGCAGAAGCATTCGTTTCATCGAGAAAAACTGCTTTGGCGGCTCTACGTTTGACGGAATTTTCAGCAAACGGGGGCTGTTCGGCTACTCAAACAGTGAGATCGACGCGTATTTTATGCTGTTAAAAGAACACGGGCTGGCACTGGAGGAGGAGAAGCAGCGGGAAATCTGGTATTATTGCGGCCGCTCTCCGTTCTACCTTGCCATCATGGGCCAGGCGCTTTTGCAGGACCCCATGGCTTCGGCCGAGAGCGTGGCCGGCCAGTTTGTGGACAGCTTTGAAGCGGTTTTGTCGTCTTTGAAGGAGGAAAAGCTGCTGAACGCCATGCTGCAGATGTTTGTAGGGCCCAGATACCGCATGAGCGAAGCCGATGTGCAGAGACTGGCGGCGATGGGCTACTGCATGAAGCGGGCCACGCTGGATTACGGCCTGGCGGGCGGATGTGAGTATGCGGATTACTATGCCCCGGAGCAGACCGGAGAATATCTGACGGTCTGCGGATATTTTATCGATTATCTGCGGGAGGCGCACCGGACGGAGGCGGACGCGATCTGGCCGATGCTTACCGCTACGGAACAAAAACTCCGCAAAATCATTGAAGAGGAGTATCGAAAGCTTTATCCGGGCGTCTGGAAAGAAAAGCTTGAAGAAATGCTCTTAAACGGCGTAAAAGGGGATTTGTATACCGCGTTTTTGCGGGAACATGACAAAATCTATCAAAAGGCCGGGGAAAACCAGCAGAAGAGCGTAGGCAACAGCATCCTCAATGTGGTCAATCTAAAAACGCTCAGCTTCCTGATCCGCGACCAGTGGGGGGCGTTTTGCAAATATTTCTCCTGCAGCTGTCCGGAGTTTGTCAACGATATGGATACGCTGTACGAAGCCCGCAATCCGATCACCCACAGCAACGGGGAGCTGCTTACGCCGGCGGATATCTCCGCAGTGGAGACAATCTGCACCCGCTTTGCGGCGTGGATCGACTGTGCGGGCGCGGAGAAAAGCTAGTAAGGCAATTTTGTCAAATGACTTGCCTGAATTTCCGTCTGCCGCGTTGTTCTCAGCCGCCGATACGGCAAAAAGGCCGGCCGGATTATTTCCTGGCCGGCCGGCCTTCGCCGCCTTGCGACCGGTTTAACACAGGCCGGTGCCGGGCGATCTTGAGCCGTTCGTGTTCCCGGCGTGTGCGGGAAGTGGAACGGCCGTCCGCTACCTGGTATTCGATGGTGCCATACGGAGGAAGCTTTCCGCTGCGGACGTGTTCGCCCATCCGGCGGGAAAGGCTGTCGGTTTCTCCGATGTAGAGCAAAGTTCCCTGGGCGCTGCGGAGACGGTATTCGCCCGGCGCGGCAGGCGGGCGGATACCGGCGCCGGTCGTGGGATTGTATTTCATGGGGCGTCCTTGACTGTAAATAGGCATGTACGTGTCTCCTTTTCTGATTATTATCCGGTTTCAGGGCATAGCGGGACCGGCCTTTGGCTATGCAAAGGCGTTGCCGGCGGTTTCTTCGGTCACGACGGCGCTGGCTGTCACGCCGACGCCCGCGCCGACAATGGTTCCGACGGCAGTACCGGTGGTGACGGAGGTTCCGGCGATGGTGGCGATTGCCGCGCCGATCGCGGCGCCGGCTTCCATGCCTGCGAGGATAGCGGTAAGGAAAAACATAGGGATATCTCCTTTCTTTTTGGCGGATTGTTTTGTTTGACAGGATTATAATAGCACGGGCGGCTGTCTCTGTCATCGGCGGAACTGCCAATTTTTTTGTTCCGTTTTTGGTTGTAAATAAGGATTTTTTGCTGTATAATGTTCCTATATACCGGACTTTTTATAACGGCAAGGATGTTTGGGTGAGGTGAGAAGATGGCATTTGCTGCGCTGGACCCAGAGGCGGCGGGGAATAACAAACAGCACTTAAATTTGAGCCCGCTGGCTTACGAAGTGGTTTTGAGCGACATGTTTACCTTCGGCGAGGAAAAACTGTCGGGATTTATCAATACGATTTTCGCACAGTACGCGCCGACGGCAGAAGCTTCCGTCTCCCGGGCTTTGAACGTAATGCGGGGGGAGCTTGCCAAGTGCCTGGCCGGGATTTTGGGGGACGAAAAAACAAAGAACCGCATCGTGCAACGCCTGGTTTCGCAGGAGAGGGAACGGCTGATTGAGCAGGCTTCGTCCTACGGCGGCGGAAAATCCTTTAAATTCTGGCTGAATAAAGAGAACCTTTTGTATCTGACGCAGGCCGATTCGGAGTGCGGGGAGGAGGCCTATTACACGAAGCGCGGGAAATACATTAAAAGCGTTGTCGAGGAGTATGCGAGACTGCCGTATGTCCGGCGGGAACAGATTTATTTCCTTCCTTTTGTGGAGACGATCCAATGCGCGATCCGGGAGGAAAAACAGCTGCGGGTCGTGACCGGGGCGGACACCGTCTACAGTGTGTATGCGTATGATATACTCTGCGACCCTCTTTCTACCGCCAACTATCTTGTCGGGTACTGCCGGCGATACGGCTTTTCAGAGGAGAAAAAACGGCCCGGCTCCTTCCGCATCTGTGCTCTGAAGTCCGTAAGGATGGAAAAAAGCAAAAGCGCTTTTGTGAAGGAGAGCGAGCGAAAGGAACTGGCGCAGAAGGTCGCGGCGCGCGGCGCCGCGTTTATGGCGGGCAGCGAGACGGAAATCCATGTTCGCTTAACGGAAGCCGGCATGTATAAATACCAGCGGCAGGCACATCTGCGTCCCGTGCTGGTGCGCCGGGAAGAGGACCGATTTGTATTTCAGTGTACGCTGGCCCAGGCGGAATTTTATTTCTTTAAATTCGGAAAGGACGCGGAGATTTTGCGGCCGGAGCCGCTGCGCGAAAAGGTTAAGACCATGTACGAAGAAGCGGCAAAAGCCTATGGTGCGGCCGTGACGGCCGGGCCGCAGGGACCAATGAATACCAATTATCCTTAAAAAACGACCAACCAATCAAACCGGCTTGCTATTTGGGCCGGTTTTTGCTATGGTATTTCCCGGAAACAGTTTTTTCATTGTTTACATTCCCTTCCCTTTTGGCAAGCCCTCCGGTTGTTCCGGAGGGCTTGCTGTTTTAAAGCATTTTTTTAAATACGGCAGGGAAGAGCCTGCGGGCAGTCACTCCCGATGCATGGAAAAGGTATCGGTTTCTACATTCTGATGGAGGTTTTCCCATATCTTACGGTCGTCGGCCTGAGATAAGAGAGCCTGGCGGTCCTTGCGGGAATCAAATTCAAATTTGGCGCAGCCGGGGCCGGAGACACAGCCGCCTTCGCAGGCCATTCCTTCGGCAAAATCGGCCGGCAGGCGTCCGGCGCGCAGGAGCGTCAAGGCTTTCTTGCACTCGGCGGCGCCGTTGCAGACCATGACGTTGACGTCGGCACACTCTTCGGTCTCCTTGAGCGCCTGTATGACGGCGGCGGTGACGCCGCCGGAGGAGGCGAAACGCTTGCCGTAGATGCTGCCCTGCTGAATGTCGGGAGCCTCCGGCCTCAGCACGATGTCTTTTGCCTCGAACATGCAGCGCAGCTCGTTGTAGGTCAGTACGTAGTCGGCGTTTCCTTCCAGGGCAAAGTCAAGAATTTCGTCTTTTTTGGCAACGCAGGGGCCGATAAATACGGTGACGGCCTCGGGGTCTTTGGCCTTGACCATGCGGGAGACGGCGCACATCGGGGATACGGTGGTGGAAACATTCGGCAGCAGGGTCGGGAAATGCTTCTTTACCATATTGACGAAGGCCGGGCAGCAGGAGGTCACTTTTTTCTGTCCGTCTTTGTAGGCTTCGGCCCACTCCTGGGCTTCGTAGGCAGCGGTTAAGTCGGCGCCGAGGGCGACCTCGTAGACCTCGGAAAAGCCAAGCTCCTTCAGTCCCTGCGCGAGACTGCCCATGGTGATGCCGGGGCCGAACTGGCCTTCGCCGGCCGGGGCCGGCAGGGCCACGACCTTTTTGCCGGAACGGATCAGGCGGATGACGTCAACCATAAAGGCGCGCGAACCGATGGCGCCGAAGGGGCAGGCTTCGATGCAGGCGCCGCAGCGGATGCATTTTTTTTCGTCGATGCGGACGATACCGCTTTCTTTGTCCCAGCTGATCGCATCCACCGGACAGGCCCGCTTGCAGGGGCGCGTCAGGTCAACGATGGCGTGATACGGACAGGACTGGGCGCATTTGCCGCACTCTTTGCATTTGTCCATGTTGATGTGGGCGCGGTTGCTCTCCATCGTGATGGCGTCGAAGCGGCAGGCCGACTGGCATTTTTTGCTGACACAGCGGCGGCAGTTATCGGTGACCTGATAATGGCCCAGCGTACACTCCTCGCAGGCCGAGCTGATGACCTGCACGACGTTTTGGCTGTGTACGTCGCCGCCCGGCGTCAGCCCCTCGGCGAGACGGATGCGCTGGCGGATGATTTCGCGTTCTTTGTAAATACAGCAGCGAAACATGGCTTTGGGGCCGGGTATCATCTCAAAGGGAAGCGTATCTTTTTCTTCGTCGAGACGCCCTTCAAAGGCCAGCCGCGCCACTTCGCAGAGCACGGCGTCTTTAATGCTTACAATATTATCGTCCTGATTTAATTTGAGCATACTATATTCTCCTTTGTCTGCCGGCTGGTTTGAAAGACGCACGGCAGGTATTTGCTGATTTTTTAAAAATAGGTGACGGATACCTGTTTGCCCATGGCCTGCACCAGATTTTTCAACTGCTCTACGAGCAGCTGCCGGGCGCCTAAGTCAAAGGGCAGGTCCGGATTTTGATGCGCCATATTGACGGCTTTGCCGACGAATAGATGAAGGTCGGTGCAGCGTTCGATCAGGGTGCTTGCCAGCAGGGCGCCGCCGTTTTCGTTTGCCAGGTCCCTTGCCAGATGGTCGTCGGGGCCGCCTTTTAATTGCGGGCCGGCGGCCGTATAGCGCCGCAGCAGGGCGACCGCCCGGTTCAGGGTGAGGACGCCTTCGGTTACCAGGTCGATGCCCTGCAGATGGGCGATCGGCGGGATATCCGGGTCGGCAAACAGGAGCGTGGGCATCAGCGGGCGCTTGAGCTGGCGGGCAACGATGGTGGCGCTGGTGCCGCCGCAGACGATGCGGCAGGCGTCGCCCTCCATCAGCGCTTCGACGATACGCTCATCGTCCGCCGGGTCGCTCGGAGGACCGGTCATCAGATGGACGATCTGTGCCGGAACGATCCGCATGACGGCGGCCGTGGTATCGTCACCGGGCCGGCTGTCGTAGAGTTGGTCGGCTTCCTCACAGATGCGTTCGGCAAGCTGTGCGGCGCGGCGGCAGCTTAAAGCCTGTGCGGCCGCGAAGGCGGCCATGGCCTCCCAGGTCCAGCCAAAGGGAAATTTTTGTCCGACGCCGGCATGGATGACGCCGTCGCTGACCAGGAGATAGATGTCGCCGGTCCGCACCGGAAAATGCGCTTCCTTGATCTGCTTTCCGGCGATTTCGCGCAGGCGAAAAGGGATCGGGCAGACTTGTCCGCCGCGCAGCATCAGGCAGGCGGGATTATCAAATTCCACAAGATAAGCCTGACCGTCCCGGGATACCTGCAGGATACTGAAAGTCGAATAGGCGACATGGCGTACCTGGCAGACCGGCAGAGTTTTGACAATGGTTTCTACGCACTCGTCGAGGGAAGCCCCCTTTAAAAACATGGTGCCGAGGATTTTAGCGGTGAGGGTAGCGAGGATATTGGCCTTTACGCCGCTGCCCATGCCGTCGGCAAGAATCATAATATAGGAATCGTCGGTGCAAAGCAGCTCGACTTTATCGCCGCACAGCTCTTCGTGGTATTTAATCAGGCTCTTGCAGGCGCAGTCGGCACGGATGGTCATATATGTACCTCCTCGCCGTCCTTTAGAAGTATGCGGCCGATCTTAGTTAAGCTGACCTTGGTTTCGGCGGTCGTTTCGCCCAAAAGGCCGGCGATCTGCTGAGCGACGGTCATCTGCTTGTCAATGACCTGCTGGGCCATTTCGATGGTTTCCAGCTTGCGGGCGTATTCCTCGCGGGCCTTTTTTTCGGCCGCGGTGATGTCGATGATCGTAGCCAGCGCCCCGTCCTGTACCGGCAGATAGACGATGTTCTGCAGGGTAACCAGATCGTACTGCGGATAGGATACCTTGCGCCCGTGAATATTTTGGCGGGTGTTTAAGACCTCGAGAAAATCGCGGGGATCGAAGAAATCTTCCAGTTTCATCCGCAGGGCCTGGGCACGGCTCTTGCCGAAATACCGTTCGCCGACCGCGGAGTATTCGAGGATGTCGAGACTGCGGTTTACGATCAATACGATATTGGGCGAGGTTTCCATGACCAGGTTGGCCAGGGAGGCGGCCTGGTCGTGCATATAGGGGATGCACATATCCATCTCGGCGCGGCCCTGGAAAACGGCGACGGCCTTGTCGCGGCAGGTCGGATAGCCGCAGGCGCCGCAGTTGTGTTCGTCGGCCGGCGTTTTTTTGCCGGTGCCGGCGAGGATACGCCGAAGCTGCTCCTCGGTGGGCAGCGGCGCGGCCGGCGTGCGGTCCTTGAATTCGGCGGTCAGGGGAACGCCCTGTGCCAGCCGGCGAAAGACGCCGGGATCGGCCGCCTTGCGCGGAATTTGTTCTTGATAGGCAAGCTGCTGGCGGAAACGGCGGCGATGCACGCGCGGCATTTGGGGGCCGTTGATACAGCCGCCGGCGCAGAGGTTCATTTCGATCAGACAGTGATGCAATTCGCCTAGCAGCAGGCTTTCGCACAGTTCGCGGCAGTCCTCGATTCCGTCCACCGAAAGCCGGCGGTAGGCATCGCGGCCGGATTCACCCCCGACAGCGGCCAGAATCCCGCCGCGGATCGGATAGAGACGGTTTACGGCGGGATCTTCTCCGTCGAACGGTTCGGGTTCGCAGTCGGCCGGATCGATTCCCTCGCGGCTGAGCCAGTCGGACAGCTCGTCAAAGCCGAGGACAGCGTCGACGGCGCCGCCGCAGCGGGGATCTTGGGCCTCGGCCATTTTAGCCAGACAAGGCCCGGCAAAGACGACTTTTACCTCGTCGCCCAGCTGCTTTTTGATCAGGCGGCCGTGCGCCGTCATAGGAGAGACGACCGGGGCCAAAAAGGGGATCAGCCGGGGATAATAAATCTCGACCAGCGAAACCGCGCCGGGACAGCAGGTCGTGAGGAGGTTGTCGCGGGAACCCTCCTGCAAAAGGCGTTCGTATTCCGCGGTGACGCAGGCGGCGCCTTCGGCTGTTTTACGTACCTGGAAAAAGCCGAGCCTGCGAAAAGCGGCGGCTGCCTGTCCGGGGGAAAAGGGGGCTTTTGATCCCGTGCCCTGCCCGGAGCCGCCGGCCTGCGCGTCTGAAAAAGCGCCTGCCAGGCTGCGGTAGGACGGGGCGACAGAGAGAACGACCCGTTCGCCGTCGGCGAGCATTTTTTGGACGCCGGACAATTCGCTGCGGCGGGTTTTGGCATGCTGCGGGCAGAGATCGAGACATTGGCCGCAGAGGAGACAGCGATCCTCGTCAATGACAGCCAAGGAATCGCGGACACTGACCGCCTTGACATGACAGCCGCGGACGCATTTGTAGCAGTGCCGGCAGTGGGAACCGCTGAAATCGATGATTTTCATTGGGCCAGCCTCGGCAGGATTTCATTTTGGAAAAAGGTTTCGGTATTGTCCGGGGAAACGGAGTGGACTTGCTCCCCGTCGATGGTGACAACGACGCCCTGGACGCAGTTGCCGGAGCAGAAAGCGCCGGCCAGGGTCACCTGTTCGTTCAGCCCGTGCTCGGCGATGAGCGTTTGCAGACGGGAGACGATGTCGCGGGAGCCTTTTAAATGGCAGGAACTGCCAATGCAGATGGTTACGGTCATGGGTATGGTTCCTCCTTTGGTATTTGCGGATCGTTTAACAATTATAGCAGATAGAAGGGGCTTTGTACATAGGAAGGAATAAAATTAGACACAGGGGAGAGAGGGCGGTTAAGAAAGGCTTTAAGAAAAATACATACTTTCTTAAAAGAAATACATTGACAGGTGAAGTATATCGTGCTATACTGGCACCATCCAAAAAGAGAGGAGGCACGACATTGTCTATATCAGCAGATACCCTTAGGGGCCATACGGACACGATTATTCTGGCACAGCTAATGAAAAAGAACAGCTACGGCTATGAGATCAACAAAAACGTCCAGCGGTGCACAGGGGGACGGTACGAATTTAAAGAAGCGACATTGTATACCGCATTTAAGCGGCTGGAACAGGGCGGCCTGATTACTTCCTATTGGGGGGAGGACGGTCCGGGAGCCAGGAGACGCTACTATGCCATTACGGAGGAAGGCAGACAGCAATGGCAGGAGAGCAGCGAGGAATGGAAGGAAACCCGCATCATTTTAGACGCATTGCTAACGTTGGAGGTTGAATATGAATCGAATTGAGACAAGGATCATTATGATGGTAACGAACCGTCTGTCTGCCGCGAAGGACAGTGAGGAAAAGACGGAGCTGATTGAAGAGCTGAGCGAAAATCTGTATCAGCGTTATACGGATTTGACGGCCGGCGGCGTTTCGGAGGAGGAGGCCTTTGCGCAGGCAATGGAAAATCTGGGCGATGTGGACGAGCTGCTGACGTATCTGGAAAACGCGGGCGGCGAGGACACGCAGGCCGGGCAGGGCAAGGCGCAGGACAGCCGGGGCGGCTTTTCGTTTGATAACCTGGGCAGCAGCATTGAGGATGTGGTCAACATGGCGATTTCGTCGGCGAAAACGGCGATGGACTATGGACGGGATGTGGCCCGCGACGTATCGGAACAGATGCGGGAGAAATACTCCGACGGCGTTTTTACCTTTACGTTGGACCGCGGTCAGAAAGTGGACTGTACCTCGATTGAATCGGAGGGGCTCCACTCGCTGGAAGTCCGGCTGACAAACGGCGATATCCAGATTTGTTTTGTGGACGATCCGCAGGCATCGGTGGAGGTGAGCGGAGATACGGAGGAAATCGAGACGATCCGGCGGGAGGACGGCGTTTTGACGGTGCGCCAGGGAAGTACGGCCAGCTCTTCGTTCCTGTTTACCAGAGGGGTGCGTTCGTCCGACATTATCGTGCGCCTGCCAAACCGCGCGTGGAACAATATCAGTCTGGCGACGGTCAACGGCGATATCCGGATTGACGAAGGCTTGGAGTGCAACGGGCTGGCGGTTCAGAGTACCAGCGGCGATGTGCGCGCCGCGGGGCTGACCAGCGGCCGCATGGCGTTTAAGATGACATCCGGCGACATTGACGTGCGGGACGTCAACGGCGATCTCTATGCCGAGAGCAAGAGCGGCGATATCCGCGTAAAGGGATTGCTGCGCAGATGCGGCCTGTCCTCGGCCAGCGGCGACGTGAGATTCGAGGGAAACTGCGAGGAGGCGAATTGCTCCAGCATCAGCGGAGATGTTGAACTGATTCCTTATAATCTGCCCGATAAGATGAAAGCGTCGACTAAATCCGGGGATTGCACGGTGCGCGTTCCCTCGGGCGATGGATTCCGTGTGATTTACCGGACCGTGAGCGGTGAATTTAATACGAATCTGCCGCTTACACTGAATGGCGTCCAGAGAGGGAAGGGCGGAGAAGCCATTTACCTTGACGGAGGATGCCATGAGATCCAGATGTCCAGTGTGAGTGGGGATTTGGAGGTGTTGGGATAGGACGCCCCCATGCATAGAAAAGCCCTGCCGGACAAAGAGTAAACTCTTAATCGTCCGGCAGGGCTTTTCTATGCATGGGGGCTGCGGTTTTGTGGGCGCTTGGTTTTTTTTGTGTGCGAGGGGGAGGGTGGGATTTGTGGTGATGGGGATTGAAAATATTAGATGGATATCGAATATTGTTGACAATGTTAGATGTACGTGATATTATTTTGGTGAGAGGTGAGAGGTGAGAGGTGAGAGGTGAGAGGTGAGAGGTGAGAGGTGAGAGGTGAGAGGTGAGAGGTGAGAGGTGAGAGGTGAGAGGTGAGAGGTGAGAGGTGAGAGGTGAG
>JAAWCS010000020.1 GCA_022793375.1 Lachnospiraceae bacterium | reverse complement strand
TTCTCCGGCTTTATGAGCCTGCACAGGTCATAGCCGTTGCCATCCGGCAGGTTAATGTCCAGAAGTACCAGGTCATATTCCGTCTGCGCCAATAACTCGGCGGCTGTGCCTGCATTCAGAGCTGATACGGTATCATAACCCTCAGAAATCAGGTTGTAGGTCAGCGTTTTATTTAAAAGGGCATCGTCCTCCACCAGTAAAATCTTTTTCATATCCGCACTCCTTGCTTTTTTTACATAGTATAACAAGCAAATGTCCGCGAAATGTTACAGCGGACTACTTTCCCATAAATCTTTTTGGGGTGCAGACAGTCATTCGCCGGCTGTCTGCACCCCGTTGTTTTCATCCTATACTCATCATGTAATATCCCGTTTGCAATATTCCTTTACCGCAATCCGATACGAAATAAAAAACCACTTTCCCTTCATGGATAAACACGATATAATCAGCAATCTTTTCTAAGTCACTGGTAATGTGGGAGACTTGCCTTATTACTTACAACAATCTCCAAACCGTCACCGCCTTACCGTCTTTTACAGTATTGCATAAGAAAGTGCAGCATAATACGCAGAAAAGTGATTGTCAAGTCAATCCTCTAACTTTTAAGAAATTCATTTTGCCACCACATCCGCACCATTCACAAATGGATTCAGCCAACACCGCGAATCATAGGAACTAGCCGCATTATCTCCAAAGACATAAGTATGAAGGATTATATCGTGAACTCAGTCAACTGATAAAAGATAAAACTATTTGGAAACAATATAAATGTTTTCTCCGGAACGACAAAGAGACCGTGAAAACCGGCGTTTTCCAACTCCTATTTTTTCACAGCCCCTTAACTGTATTCTGCGTTTTGCAGCCGCTCTTTTTCTCTTCTTCCCGTCCTTGCCGCCAAACTTCTCCCGTTACGGCCGGATGCCAAGCTGCTCTTCTACGATTGCCAGCGCCTGTTCCAGCTGGTTATCGGTATTGCCTTCTTCCAGTTCCACGATTATGTCCGGTGTGATCCCGGTCCCGTGAATGCAGGTTCCGCCCGGCGTATAATAATGCGCCGTTGTCAGCTTCATCCCTGTCTTGCCGCCGCGCAGCGGGTAAATGCTCTGAACGATGCCTTTGCCAAAGGTCTGGGTCCCGACCAGCGTCCCCACGCCGTGGTCCTTGATCGCGCCGGAGAGCGCCTCCGAAGCGCTGGCGGAGTTCCCGTTTACCAGTACCACCAGGGGCTTGCCAAACGAATTGCCGCCGGAATAATACGGTACCGAGTGTCCCTTCACATCTTCAATCGTCAGCACCACGCCCCGGGGCAGAAAGAGATCGGCAATGTCTAACATCACGTCAAGATCTCCGCCGGGATTGTCCCGAAGGTCGAGGACCAGCCCCTCCATCCCCTGCGATTCCATGTCCGCGATGGCCGCCTCAATCTGCTCGGCCGCCTTGCCTTCAAACTGGTCCAGGAGTATATAGCCCACACGGTCCGTGAGCATCCGATATTCCACGCCCACGCTGACCACCTGGCGGCGTTCCACATCAAAGGTCATGTATTCCTCGGTCTCCTTGCGGTACACTTCTACGTTGACCGTCGTTCCCTCATCCCCCTTGATGCGCGCGATAACCGTATTCAAATCCTCTTCGCTGACCATCAGATCTTCTACCCGGTACAGAATATCGCCCTTCTGAATGCCGGCTTCCTTTGCAGGGCCGTCAAACACGCGCAGGATCGTAACCTCCCGGTTGTCCGGATCCTGCTGCACCAGCACGCCGATTCCATAGTATTCCCCGGTGTAGCTCTCCTGCAGTGCCGCGAATTCTTCTTCATTATAATAATACGTATAAGGATCGCCCAGACCGTAGAGGAATCCCATATACGCGCCGTCGGCCAGCTGCTGTTCGTCATAATCAAAGAGATATTCGTCGTCTACGTATCCTTTTATTTCGGACAGACGATTCACAATCTGGTTCAGAAGTTCGTCATCCCCGGTATAGTTGGCAGAACCGCCCTTGGCTCCGCCAGACTTGACGGTATCCTGCTCCGGTTCCCGGGCAGGCGCCGTCTCCTGCGGCGGCGGACTGCTCAGGTATTCACGAATCCCATGTACTCCGATTGTTGCCGCCGTTGCCATAAATACGACCAGCAGCGTACATAAAACGCCTGTCAGTACTCCTTTTCCAAAGCCGCTCTTAGGTTTTTCATAAGGCTCGTAGCCATTCCCATTGTAGTAATAATTGTCCATAACAGCCTCTCTCTATCGCTTTTGCCCGGTCCGGACTGCCGCCCTGCCTACGGAACAGAAACATATCCCAGCGGATCCACATACTGCCCGTTGATTCGCACTCCAAAATGCAGATGCGGCGCCGTCGAAATTCCGGTCGAACCCACCAGACCGATCGTATCTCCCTGCGCGACCTTGTCGCCTTCGGATACCAGCAGCTTTGAGCAGTGCATATACACGGTATAAAGACCGTCTCCGTGGCTTATCATGATATAATTGCCGGCCGAATAATTGTACTCGGAAATCACAACCGTGCCCGAAGCTGCCGCGTGGATATCCGTTCCGCTTTTCGCCCCGATATCAATGCCGCGATGGAAGTCCGACGCTCCGGCAATCGGAGGTTTGCGAGGACCAAATTTCGAGGTGATACGGGTACTGCTGATCGGCCATATAAAGCTTTCTTTCGGCGCCTCCTGCGAACCGCCGCCGCTCTCCCCGGGGCTTTCGGTTTCCGTACTGCCGCTGGTCTCCGGGCTTTCGCTGGTTTCGGTACTGCCGCCGGTTTCGCTGCTGCCGCCGGTCTCCGGGCTGCCGGTTGTCTCCGTACTGCCGCCGGTTTCCGAACCGCTGCCTGTCTCCGAACCCTCGCCGGCCGCGCTGCTCTCCTGCTGCCTGCTCTCCTCCTCCTGGCGCCGCTGTTCTTCCTCTTCCGCTTTCCGGCGCTCCTCTTCCTCTTTTTTCCTTCGTTCCTCTTCTTCTTTCTTCTTGCGGGCTTCTTCCTCCTGGCGGCGGATCTTCTCTTCAATCTGTTTGATCCGATCCTCCTGCTCTTTGATTGCCCTGGTATACTTCGCGATCTCCTCGTTGGTCTCGTCGATCTCCGCCGTAAATTCTCCCAGTTCCGTATTCTTTACGCCCATCAGCTCTTCCAGATCCGCTTTGCTCTCTTCGTTGATCTCTTTCAGCTGTTCCAGCTCCGCATATTCTTTTTCCAGAGCCGCCTGCTCTTCCTCCAGCCGGATTTCCGCATCGTGAATCGATTGACACGTTTCCTGATACAGCACCAACTGCTCCCGATCATATTCCATCATGCCGGTGATGTATTCCGTGCGGTTTAAAAGTTCCGACAAACTGCGGGCCTCAAATAAAAACTCTATATATTCGACGTCGCCGGCTTCGTACATATACTGGATCCGCAGTTTCATCGCCTCGTACTGCTGACGTTCCGTTTCCTGGGCCGCTTCCAGATCGGCCTGCGTCTGCGCAACCGCGGCCTGCGTCCGTTCAATCGCCGCCTGTTTTTCCTCCATCGCCGCCGACAGCTGGCTGATTATCTCCTGCACTTCCGTGAGATTTTCATCCAATTCCCTAATATACGCTTCCAGGTTGCTTTTATCATTCTTGAGATTTTCCAGCCGCTGCTGGGCGGAACGACGCTGGGACTTTATAGACGAAATCTCGTCCTCCGCCTCCGATACGTCCGCTTTGTTGGAAGAATCGCTTTCGGACTCGTCCTTGCCGTCTTTTTTGTTGCTTGTCTGCGGCTGCACAATCGCTGCTTCTCCCGCAAAAAAACCGCTGCCGGCCGCCGCCGTTATGCCTTCCGATACAAAAACGGATGCCGCCAGAATGGCGCACAGCCAATAAAATCTTTTTCTCTTCATCCTTTTTTCACACTTTCAAATGCTTCCGAACCGCGCCTACGCTACCAAACAGGCCGATTCCCACGCCCAAAACGGCGGCTACGGGAATCAGCGTTTTCATAATCTCTTCTAACGGCAGGAAAGACAAAAGCCGCGCGAGAATCGCCATCTTACCCTGCAGATAAACAATCGCCTTATTATACACGCCCCATACCAGCAAAAGCGGCACCGCCGCCCCCATCAGCCCAATCAGCAGGCCCTCCACCAGGAAAGGCGCGCGGATAAAACTTTTGGTCGCCCCTACCAGACGCATAATGCGGATCTCGTCCCTGCGGGCCGCGATCGCCATCGAAATCGTATTGTTAATCAAGAACACCGACACACACAGCAAAACGGCGATCAAGCCGATTGACACGTAGCCGATTGCGTTATTCATATCCACCAGGCCGCCGGCCGTTAAACTCGACGCATTGACACGCCGCACTCCGGGCATCGCCTCCAGCCAGGCTACAAATCTCTCCTGGTTCTCTATATCCTCCAGAAAAATCTCATAGCTTGGCATCGTCGCCAGCGGGTTGTCCTCCACAAAGCCGCCCGCCAGCTCCTCCGCTCCCTTAAGATAATCCTTTTGGAATTCCGCCCAGGCTTCATCGGCCGAGGTAAAATGCATCTCCCGGATATCGCTGTTCTTTGCGATCTCGGCGCCGATGGCCCGGACCTCTTCCTCGCTGAGTTCTTTGTCAAAAAATACCGTGATCCCTACGGTTTCTTCCACCCGTTCCACCGTATAGCGCAGATTCACCACAATACAATAAAATACGGAAAAAAGGAATACGCAGGCCGTAATCGTACCGACCGAAGCCAGCGTAGGCAGGAAATGCCTTTTAATATTCTTTAATCCCTGCCCAATGCAGTATACGATCGTATTTACTCTCATTCGTCGTCTCCACTCTTATGCCTGTCGTCTATCATATCCCCGCGGTTCATTACAATCACCCGCCGGTCCATTTTATCTACAATCTCCTGGCTGTGCGTCACTACCACAACCGTGGTGCCCTCCGCGTTGATCTCCTCCAGCAGCCGCATTACCTCCCAGGCGTTATGCGCGTCCAGATTTCCCGTCGGCTCATCGCACAAAAGGATATTCGGCTTGTTCACCAAAGCCCGGGCAATCGCCACCCGCTGCTGCTCGCCGCCGGATAACTCGCCCGGAAACGCCTTATACTTAGCCGACAAGCCCACGCGGGCCAGAATCTGCGGCACATCCTTACGGATTTGCCGCGTCGGCGTTACTACCACCCGCTGCGCAAAGGCTACATTGTCGTAGACGTTCAAATCTTTCAGCAGCTTAAAGTCCTGAAACACCACGCCCAGCTTGCGGCGGTAATGGGGAATTTTGCGCCGCTTCATTTGTGTGATATCCACCCCGTCTACCAGGATCGTCCCGCTGCTCGGTTCAATCTCCCGCAAAAGCAGCCGGATGAGGGTCGATTTGCCCGACCCGCTGTCGCCCATCACAAAGACGAACTCTCCCTTATCAATATGAAGATTCAGGCTGCGTACCGCTTTTACGTTTTTGCCGTAGGTTTTGCTTACGTTCTCAAAATCAATCATGTTACTCCTCAGCGGTCCATTTTCTCGACATAGTTCATGTATTTTACAACCATCAGGGCAATCTTAAAGGTAATCGCATCGTCAAACGTGCGAAGATCCAGCCCCGTGCTCTTTTGCAGCTTATCCAGGCGGTACACCAGCGTATTGCGGTGAATATAGAGCTGGCGCGAAGTCTCCGATACGTTCAGATTGTTCTCAAAAAACTTGTTGATCGTCGTCAGCGTCTCATCGTCAAACTCGTCCGGCGATTTGCCGTTGAAAATCTCACGGATGAACATCCGGCACAGATGCAGGGGCAGCCGATAGATCAGACGGCCGATCCCCAGGTTGCTGTACGCTACCACATGCTGATCGCTGTAGAAAATCTTGCCCACATCAAGCGCCATCTTGGCTTCCTTATAGGAGCGCGACACGTCGCGGATTTCGTTGATGATGGTGCCGAAGGCAATATGGACCCGCGCCATGGCCTCGCTGTTGAGCATGTCAAGGATCGTCTTGGCAATGCGCGTCATGTCGTCGTAATCCTCGTTGTCCTTTACTTCTTTTACAAGGATGATATTGCGCTCGTCCACCGCTGTGATAAAATCGCGCCCTTTGCCGATAAACAGGCTCTTGACAATCTCCATCGAAGCCGAGTCGTTCTCCTGGGTCGTTTCGATCACAAACACAACCCGCCGCAGATTGGTTTCAATGTGCAGCTTCTTTGCCCGGTTGTAGATATCCACCAAAAGCAGGTTGTCCAGCAACAGGTTTTTGATGAAATTTTCTTTGTCAAAGCGCTCTTTGTAGGCAGTTAACAGGTTCTGAATCTGGAACACGACCATCTTGCCGATCATAAACGTATCGTCCCCGCTCCCCCGCACTAAAAGGACATACTCCAACTGGTTGTCGTCGGCAATCTTAAAAAACTGGCAGTCCCCCACCACCTGGCTCTCCGCCGGCGAGCCAACAAAAGAAATCACGTCCCCGCCGTAACCGCTCATATTCGGGCTGGTACCGGCCAGGGTCGAACCCTCCGTATCGTATACACAAAAATCTGTTCTCGTAATACTTTTCAAGCCGTCGATCGTATTCTGTAAAATTTGATTCGAGATCATCTTCCTTCTCCTTTCTTCTGGCTGCCCATATTTTCAGGGCATAATGAGATGCCCCCCGCGGTATTTCCCCCGGCTGCCCGTGTCTCCAGGCCATAATGGGACGCCGCGCGGATCTGGTAAAGCCATCTTTGGAATCTATTCTAATGCAAAATGGGGAAAAAGGGAAGAGGGAAATTGTGAGATTTTTGCGAACGCGGGCGATGGGCTTGTTTGACGGTATATTGAAAAATGAAAGGAAGTGCGGTATGATTGAAAATAAAATATTGAATGCGACAGCTACTTGTCGTATTTGGTATGGTACAATGTCGTCAGACATTATACCAGCGCCGATTCGCGTTGAAGCGAATCGTGCGCATCGCCCGAAGAGGCCATGTGCAAAGCACATGGTACAATGTTTTTTGCAGCAAGGAGCAGCCGGCATGCAGATAGAGCGTTTGGTCCAGATGGTGTTTTATATCGTTAAGCATGGTCACGTAACGGCCCGGGAGTTGTCCGATTATTTCAATGTTTCCACGAGAACCATTTATCGGGATATAAATACCCTGACCATTGCCGGGATTCCTGTCATATCTGCAAAGGGCGCCGGCGGCGGCATATCTTTGCTGGAGGGATACACAATTGACCGGTCTGTGTTATCCCAAGAGGAGCGGCAGAGCATTTATCAGGGGCTGCAAATATTGCAGGCCGCCAAGTACCCAAATGCGGAGATGGCATTGAGTAAAATCAGCGCTGTTTTCCGATATGCGTTGGAGGAAAAATGGCTTGATGTCGATTTTTCCTACTGGGGCAGCGAAGAAAAGGAAAAAATCAAGATTTCCGACCTGCAATACGCGATTATCCATAAACATGCTATTGCGTTTCACTATGTCAATTCCGAATTGCAAAAATCGGAAAGGACCATCGAGCCTTTGCAGCTGGCCTTTAAGTCGCATGCCTGGTATATCGTCGGATACTGCAGATACAAAAAGGAAATTCGGATTTTTCGTCTCTCCCGGATCAAACGCCTCCGGGTCCTGTCGGAAACCTTTGCGCGTGAACTGCCCGCGAATTATTCGCTGACGCCGGATCGCAACGAGACGTGCCCTTTCCCGTTTTTGAAGCTGAAGTTTTCCCCTGAAATTGCCTACCGGCTCTATGACGAATTTCAGGAGGATCAGGTTCATCTGGGCGAGGATGGAAATTATTATGTTACCGTTCAATACGAATTAAATCATTGGACCTTCCACTATCTTCTGTCCTTTGGCCAGTACGTCGAAATCCTGGAACCAAAAATCGCCCGAACCATGCTCAAAGAACAGGCCGCCAAAATCCTAAAAATTTATACGTAAATACCAATTAAAGAAAACATGGAGGACAACTATGGAAAACTGGTTATATGTGATGATGATAAAACGAGGGAAATCCTACAACAAAGTTACAAAAGCCGTAATCACAAGACATGTAGAAAATCTGAAAAAACTAGACGCCGCCGGAAAAATCGAACTCTGCGGCCCGCTCAAAGGCTATCCCGGCGTAGCCGGCATGGTCATTTTCAAAACGCCAAGCTACGAAGAAGCCGAAGCCCTATGCAAGCAGGAGCCGCTGGTTGCCGAAGGCTACGCGACCTACACGCTCGCCTCCCTGCAAGTAGCCAGCAAAGAAAACAACTACTTACTATGACCAAAAAAATCAACACAACGCCCCCCAACCACCCCAACTCCCGCCCTGCTTTTCTACCTAGGTAAGGCGAGAGTCCAGCCCGGCGCCCCGCAGGTATGGGCGCCGGGCGGCCCCTCTCCCCTCCCTCTACCAAAAAAGCAGCCGCAGAATCCCCTCCCGCGGCCGCATTCAAAACTATGTAATTGCATCCATCAATGGCAAATCGCCTTCTGCGTCTCGCTGTCAAATACATGCAGCTTCTCCAGATCCAGCACAAAGCGCTTCACTTCCCCGGTCTTTGCCGTCACATAGGCCGGTACTTTGGAAGTAAATGTCACCGACTCCACATCAAAGTACAGATTCGCTTCCGAACCCAGCAGTTCGTATACGCCAACCGGCGCTTCGATCACATTGCCGGCTGTTTCTTTCTCCGCGTCCACGGTTACGTCGTCGGGACGGATTCCGATCGTCACTTCCTTTCCGACATAGCCGCCGTCGACCAGGGCCTGGCCCTTTGCGGCCGGCAGTACGACCGTATGGCCGCCAAAGGTCACCGTGACGTCATTGCCGTTCTTCTCAACCGACGCGCGGATCATGTTCATCTGCGGCGAACCGATGAATCCGGCTACGAACATATTGTCCGGCTTATTGTACAGATTCTGCGGTGTATCGATCTGCTGTACCACGCCGTCTTTCATTACGACGATGCGGGTACCCAGCGTCATGGCCTCGGTCTGGTCATGTGTTACATAAATAATGGTCGCGCCCAGTCTCTCGTGCAGTTTCGCGATCTCGGTACGCATCTGCACACGCAGCTTTGCGTCCAGGTTCGACAAAGGCTCATCCATCAGGAATACTTTCGGGTTGCGCACGATCGCACGGCCCATGGCGACACGCTGCCGCTGACCGCCGGAGAGCTGCTTCGGCTTGCGATCCAGCAAGGCCTCGATGTCCAGAATCCGCGCCGCTTCGTGGATCATCTTGTCGATTTCCTGGCGGGGCACCTTGCGCAGCTTGAGGCCGAAAGCCATGTTGTCATATACGGTCATATGCGGATAGAGGGCGTAGTTCTGGAATACCATGGCGATATCCCTGTCCTTGGGCTCCACATCGTTGACCCGCCGGCCATCGATCAGCAGGTCGCCGGAAGAGATTTCCTCCAGACCCGCAACCATACGCAGTGTCGTGGATTTGCCGCAGCCGGAAGGACCTACGAAAATGATAAATTCCTTATCTTCGATTTCGAGATTAAAATCCTTTACTGCTTCAAACCCATTGGGGTAGACTTTGTGAATGTGCTGCAAGGATAAACTAGCCATATGATGCCTCCTGATTTTTGATTTGATGAGACTCCGGGGCAGGGCCCCTGGGGCGTTTGTATCACACTCCTATACCATACACCTTTTAGCCCGCAAAAACCATTCTCTTTTTTACCAAAAAGGAACTCAAACCTTTAGCCATTTTTTCAGCCCGCAAAAACCTTTTGTGTATTTTATTACAACAATAGTCGAATATTCCCAAAATTTACTGGCCATATTCGATAAATCCCTCTCCCAGCACTTCACGGGCATCTGTCACAATCACAAAAGAACGGCTGTCGATTTTGGATACAATGTCCTTAACCAGGATAATTTCCTTTTTAGATACGACACAAATCAGCACATTTTTTTGATTTCCCGAATACATGCCGATGCCGTTCAGCCCTGTTACCCCGCGCTCCAGCTCCTCCATGACCGCCGTGGCGATCTCGTCCGGCTTCTCCGAAATGATATAAGCCAGCTTTGAAAATTTCATGCCCTCCAGGATTCCGTCCGTCACCTTGCCCACGCAGAATACGGCAATGATCGCGTACAGCGCGTAATTCAGGCCGAATATCCACGCGCCGGCCACCACGACCAGTCCGTCTAACACCTGCATGATCTGCGCGACCGAAAAATGGCGCAGATAATGCTGCATCACCGCTGCCAGCAGATCGGTGCCGCCGGTCGTGGAGCGCGCCATAAATACCAGCCCGGTCCCCACGCCGCTGACTACGCCGCCAAACAATGCCGACAGGAAGATATCGTCCATTCTCAGATTAAAATCCGGCAGAACGTACAGAAAAAAGGAAAGGCCCAGCGTCGAGAGGACCGTGCGCCGAATAAATTTCCAGCCTTTTACAAAAAAACCGGCCAGAAACAGCGGCACATTCAGAACCATATTCGTCAGCCACAGCGGAATGCCGGCCAGTTCCTTGACAATGATTCCCACGCCGGAAACGCCGCCGGTCACCAGATTCACAGGGTCAAACACCATTTTAATCGCCACTGCCATAATCGCCGTGCCCAAAAGCATGGTGAACCAGTTATCGCCTATGATCTTATACTTTTTCATTCCTGACAGTCTCCTTCCGACGTTTTTTGCCGTCTTTTTTGTTTCGACAAGATACGATTTTTTTAAAACCCTCACAAAAAGTGAGGGTTTTAGCCGATTTCCTCACTTTTGGTTGGTACATTTTTTTGGCAAAAACGTTTACCATTAAATGCAGGGTATAAACACTCAATGTGACTAGGGAGGTAATACAATGGAATATTCATCCAAAGCGAACGCCGCCATCGGCAGCCGCATACGCGAAGTCCGCCGTTCCGCCAATATGACGCAGGAAAAACTGGCCGATCTCATGGGCGTCTCCGTCAATTACCTGGGGGAAGTTGAGCGGGGACGCAAGCCGCTGTCCCGCAGTCTTGCCAACCACTTCTGTTCTTTTTTTCGCGTCACCTACGACTATCTCTACCATGGCATTCTGCCGGCCTCCTGGTACGAAGTCCATGAAAATGCCAGCTATCAATCCGTACATACCTCGCTGATTGAGCAGCTCAACGGCTGCTCACCGCAGGAAATTCTCGTCATTTCTCAGCTGGTAAAAGGCTACCTGGGCGCTTCCCGCTGTTTACAGAGCCAGGAGATTCCACACGATGACGCCGACGGACAAGAGAACTCCGCCCCATAGGAAGGGTCCCCAAAGTCTTTTTGTGTTGCCCGTCTCTTCGGCCTCTGCCATATCTACGGCCGCCGCCGGGCCTTCTGACTTGGAGTCGGCTGCCAGCGCCCGCCGTTTTTCAATCGCGTTCTTTTGAAACAGCAGCTTGACATACGGCCCCCGGCCACACACTTTTACGACTGCTACATACAGGCCGCCGGCCGCTGCCAAGCCCACAAGCGCGGCAATCGCAAGAATAATCAGTATAAACAGCATCTGTGTCCCCGCTGCCCCACCCATCATCTGCCCGGCAAGCGCCGCGCTTTCGGCCTCGAGAGCCGAGGTCTCATCCATCAAATACATCAGCAGCACCGAATTGCCGTTATAGACCGCATGAATCAGCATGGAGGCCAGCAGAGAACCAGTTCCTTCATAGAGCAGGCAAAACAAAACCCCCATAACAAACGCATAACACAGTTGGTTCAGATTCATATGCATCAGGCCAAAAAGCAGCGCGCTGGTAAAAATTGCCCCCCACACCCGACGTTTTCGATATGCGCCGTAAAACAAGCCGCGGAATATAAATTCCTCCAGAAAACCGGGAAGAACGGAAACGCATAAAAGCGACACCCACAGCGGCAGACGCTGCATCGGGCTAAGCAGCGATACGGCCGCGTTTTCTCCGCTCAGCGACATGCTGATTACATTGACCAGCGAAATCAGCGGCAGGATGCAGTAAGCCATCAAAATCAGGAGCGGGACCGCCGCGATCGGCAGTTTCCAGCGCTCCGAAAGCCGGCGCAGTTTTGGCCGGGCGCAGATCACGTAGACGGCCGCGGGGATCAGCAGCACCAATTCGCCGGATATCAGGCCGAGCACCAGCGGCAAGTTCAGCGATACGCCGCGGGCTGCCAATACCACAAACAGCGTGCTTACCAGAATATAAAGAACCGTGATCGCTAAAAACAGACGGTTGACAAGCGGTTCCCTGCCCTTGACGCGCCGCCCTGACTGCCGGTTAGCTTCCGAATATTCGTTCATAACGCTTCAATCTCCTCTTCTGCCACGCGGATCTTTCCTTCCTTCAAAAGATGGCCCAGGGCCCGCTTAAACGCCGCCTTGCTGATTCCAAATTCCTCCTTAATCCGCTCCGGCGCCGATTTGTCGCCAAACGGCAGACGGCCGCCTGCTGCCTGCAGGCGTTTCCAGACCGCATCGGCATCGCTGTCCATCTGCTTGTAGGCTTTCTTGCGCACGCGCAGGTTCAGCTTGCCGTCCGGCCGGCGTTTCGTGACCTGTCCGGTAACCGAATCACCCGGCGCAAAGACCTGGTAGACCTCGGAAGCCGGAATCAGGCCAAAATACTGTCCGTCCACTGCCACAAACGCGCCGAGCGGCTTTACCTCATACACGATACCGTTTACGGTATCGCCCTTTTGATACGGAGATTCCGCGCTCAGATGGTCATAAATGCGCATTGTTGCGCACAGACGGTCACTTTTGTCCACATACATACCGACCAGACAGGATTCTCCCGGCTGCGGCCGCTTCGTCTGCTCTTTAAATGGTAAAAACAAATCCCGTTCCAGGCCCCAGTCCAAAAACGCGCCGATGCCGGTCACCTGCACGACTTTTAAGAAAGCCAGCTCGCCCCGCACAAGCTTTGATTCATGGACAGTTGCAATCATCCGGTCCTCGGAGTCTTTATACAAAAGCACCTCCACGCTGTCCCCGACTTTGGCTTCGGCCGCAACCTGTTTGCGCGGCAGAAGCACCGCATTCTCCGGGCTGTCCTCCTCGCCCACGTATGCCCCGATCTCGGTCAGTCGGTGAATATACAATGTCTGACGTTTTCCCAGTTCTAACATATATTATTTTCCCTCTGTTCTTTCTTTTTATTTCGGCAGGCGGCATATCCCGCCGATGCCTGCCTGGTCTGCATGGTACGGTTCTTATTCCCCAGTATAGCACGCGGAAAGCATTCATGCAAACAAACCTTTTTTTCATTACAAATTCATTGCAAATTTCCTGTAAATCCGGTACACTAAAACAAAAAAAGCACCACAAGGGTGTACCATTATGCCCTGAGGACACGGGCAGGAAAGAGGAGACATGAAAAAGTATTCTGTTATTTTATTGACTTTCATTCTTTTATTGACATTCACGGCCTGTGAGCTGCCCAAACCTCCGGTTGAATTGTCCGACGAGGAGGTCGTCGTCACTCTTTTGGAAGCGTTCCGGGACGGGGATTACGAGGGGCTGACTCCTTATATCAGCGACGATAATCCGCTGCACCTGTTTTTTACCGGTATGGACGAAGAGATCGGCGGGGATCTGGCGCCCGCTTACCAGGCGCTGCATGAGCAGCTCAAATCGCTTACCTTTACCGCCGAAGCCGTAGAGGGAAAGGAGGCCTGGGGCACGGTCGCCGTCACACTCTCGATTCCGGATTACGGCAAAGCCATTTATACTGCCATGGCAAAAGCGCTGGGCGATCAGGTACAAAACAGCGGCAGCGCGTTTTCCGATATGCCGGCCTGGCTCTTGCAGGGAGTGCAGGGAGAAGGCGAACTCCGCGAAGAGACGTTTGAACTGCACGTCGGCAACCGCGACGGCAATATGGTCATGGATACCAACACGAACCGTTCCTTTTTCGCCATGCTCTGCGGCGGACTCAAACCGTATTTGAAAGCCAGCGTAACGACCTGCACCTTCCCCAACGATACTGTCTGGGAGCTGCTCGCGCAGGGCGACGAAATTATTGCCATGCTTTCGACAGAGCTGCTCTCTACGGCAAAGCACGGTTATACGCAGGCTCAGCTTGACGAGACGGCCGCAGTTTTTATGGAAACGCTTTCTCCTGTCGACGGGCTCATCGTCTACGCACAGGCGGAGGACGGCCTTCTCACGGCCCGGCTCGGCATCGATATGGCGCAGGCCAGCACCTTTGCGTTAAATAATCTGGGGCTGATCAGCGACCGCATTACGGCCGGCTCCAACGGCTGGCTGAGCTTAGACAGCACCATCAGCAGCTTTACCCGCGACGGCGCCAGCTGTGAAACGGAGAATTTCCGGCTGGATTCGGAAGAATAAAAAGTAAGAGGTGATCTATATGAGAAATCTATGGCACAAAATCAGCCGCCCCGGCCTGTTCTTCCTCCTGCTGGGGGCGATGCTGTTATACATGTCAGCCGCCGACACGCTTACTTCTTTTAAAACGCCCAAAAGTTTCGAGGAGGTAATCGCCGGCGATGTGGCGATCGGGGACCGCATAGAAGGACAGGTTCCGTTTCTGCTGGATTCCTTTGCCGTTGAACAGACCTGGACCGAAAATCGCTCCACGGGCAGCGTGACGCCTAAGAAAAACTCCCGCTATTATTATATCCTGCCCACAAAAGACGGATTTGTGGGACTTTCGATCGGCTCGGCTTCGGCCGCCGAGGCCAGAAAACTGGTCGATCAGAGCTACGGGTATCTGGCCGGCGGCAAAGAGCCGACCGCTGAGGTGACGGTAGAAGCCCGGGCCTCCCGCATGGCGGACGACCTGGCGGCGATGTTTCTCGATGAGCTGACATCGTCTTATGGCCTTTCCGACCGGGAAGCCGATGCCCTTGGCGCCCCGATTCTGATCGAACCGCGCAGTTTCATGACCATACGCATTTTCTGCGCGGCAGGTGCCGTATTTACGGTGGCCGGCGCGGCTCTTCTCTGGCGCCGATGGCGCATGTTTTAAGGATTTTAGTTTTGCACGGCCTATACAAAAGCCCCCGCCGAACCGCTCGGAAGGGGCTTTTGCGTATCATATTTATCAGACTTTAAACCGTATCAAGATCGTATAGTCTCGTTTTGACAACTGTATCCGGATATTGTTTTTTCAAATCCCTGTATCTTTTTCCCTGAATGTCATGGGTTGAGGTTTTATGTATAATAATCCGTGGCATGATTTTATAACCGGCCAATTTCTCTCTATACTCTGCAATCGTGCTCTGAATCTGGGTAATCGCTTTATTTAAATCCGGTCCCTTCAATTCGATCACATAAACATATGGCCGCGGACTTTTTTCTGCCTCCACCATAAAATCACATCTCTCTCCTCTGTTTGTCCTCACAATACCACCGTCAATGTGATACTAAAAAACATGACATCTGGACTGATTTGTCATCAAACAAGCGATCGTACTGCCCGTTAATCTCCGAAGAAGCGCCATCAATCACCTCGTTAATAATCAGACCACCCTCTTCCTCCGGTTCCGTGCAGGGCTGAATTTCCCCATTTTCCAGATAATATGCATTACACGTTTCAATATGCAGCTCTTTGCCAACTTCCCCTATGACACGTTCCCGAATATCGTCTCTTGCAGCCAGGTGTCCCGCATAGATCAGATTATTCAAGGCCCCCAAAATATACGGACTATGCGTTGTAAGAAGCATCCCACAGGATTTATTTGCTATCAAAGCCAAAATTTCCACAAGCTCTTTTTGTGCCTGCGGGTACAAATGCGCTTCTGGCTCTTCCAAAATAATAAACGCTTTTGTATTATTCAGAAGCACATGCTGCAAGATGTTTAAAATCCATACTGTCTCCTGCTGTCCCGATGATGTAAAATTGATTTTCACAAAATGCTGTTCGTCTATATACAGTCGTTCCTCGTTGTCCCTATAGACATAGTTTCCCTTTAAAACGGCTTTGCTCTGTTCTACTATCTGATTTAAAGCATTAAAATCCCATACCGCATCAAGAGTATTTTGTTTTTGGTTCATTAAGCCTTCAATCCCGTTCTCAAAAAGAGGCCGGATTTTTAAAATCCTCTCGATATATTTTTGAGTACACAAGTCTATACTTCGCTTCTGCTCATCATCCATTGTCGCAAACAGATAATTTAACTGCGATGTGAGAAGCGTAATTAAGCTTCTTCCTGCCGGAATAAAAATCGACTCATATTCGTCCTGAAAAAGTTCGTTCAGCCTCCGTTTCAATTCATCCGTTTCCAGCATCTCCGTTTCCTGAAAGTGATTAAGGAAATATCGAATATCACTGCTATAATCAATCCATACATAATTGGGAGACAGGTAATCCATCCCCTCCTGTAACCTAAGAGAGAGCTTTACATATGTTTTTTCACTATAATAGTAGAGCAGCATCATTCCTGCGTCCATTGCTTTGGACGTTCCAAAAAGCTGCAGGAATTTATTTCGTAAAAACTTCCTCACGCTTTCTTGAAGATTTTCTTCTGAGCCAAGCAGCTTTTTACGTAAAACAAGGTCAAAGATATCGTCTTTTACTGTTCGACAGAAAAAAACACACTTTGAAATAGTACTCTTTCCGGAAGCCTGCGCCCCTGTCAAAACACTAAAATGACCTAATTTCATATCGCAATCTTCAATTGGGCCTAATTTATGAATAATAATTCTTTGCACCTCATATCCTCCTGCTGCATGACCGTTGCATAGCTCTCCGCACAAATATCTTTGTGACATGTATGAACCCAGATAAGGAGAAAACTTAAAATTGTGTTTAAGACAGCAGACATAATAAGGTGGAGAGAATAATCTTATTTGGAGGAATTACAAAATGGCAAAATCATTTTTTGAGGAAATGGGCGGCAGATACGAA
>JAAWCS010000019.1 GCA_022793375.1 Lachnospiraceae bacterium | reverse complement strand
GAATATTCCAGTCTGAACTAAATCAGAATATGTAATCATCATTGGCAACGCCCTCCTTTCTTTCGTCTGGAGGGTTAGCCCCTCCGAAATGGAGGGTAGCCGCCCGGCTCTATGGTTTCCCATGAATGGAGTATAGCACATATTACTTTTTTCGACAATGCCTATATTCAGTTTTAAAGCCCATGTTCACCCTTTTATCCATTTCTACCCTCACACCATTTCAGGCCCGATTTCCCCCCTTACAAGCCCTGCCAGAAGGCATTTCAAGGTGTTGCGCTATTCGCAATTTTCAATATTTCTGTTTGGTACCGGATTCTTCACGATATCCGCAAGAGCTCCCATATCCCTTAAAACTTCTTCCATGCTCTTTTCTGTGCCTGCCTGCTGTGTGAAATCATCATTTAACACAATCTTTTCCGGCTTAACGTACTTCTTCTCCGTCAATAGCTCCACCTGAAAAAGCGGCTCTCCCCGATCCATGTGGTATTTGCGGAAATTTTTATTTACCTCCGCAAACGTAAAGAAAGCATCTATCAGCCGTACCCACTGTATCTTGTCCATCCTTACCAGACAATGGGGACACATAGGCGGCCTTTCCTCATAACTCATATCCCTGTTATAGAGATGGAAGCTGTTGCCACATCGGTGACATTTTACCTTTAAATACTCCATTCTGCTTCTCTCCTTTCTATGCGCTGTGCCCACGCCGGAAAATAACCGGGTCTAATCCGTAGGCTGCTACATCTATTGTATGGTTGTCTTTATCCGGCTCCTGATTGATGCCATTACCTTTTCCTCTACATTATCCATCAAATTTTCCTCTTACTTTTTGTTCCAATAGTAGTTACTGCTTATCATTACAAAATAACTGCATCCTCTCACGGAAAATTTCCAACGCCCCTGCCCGAAATTATGAGATGCCCCTTGCCGATAATCACAAGCCCCCCGAGCCAAATCCGCGGTACCCTCCTTACGTATTCTTTAACAGACGATCCAGGTTATAATAAAACCTTCTTCGGAAACCATAAAAATCACTCTTTCCAATCGGCGCCCGCTTAATCTCCCCCAACTCCCATTTAACCCTCATAGCGTTATAGGACTTGTTTTGCGTGACGGACATGATAATCCACGGTTCAGCAATTTCAAGGCCACGACAAGCCGCTGAGAGCGTTTCAGAACCATGTTTCCCGGCCACGCACCCGGCCCGCAGTTGCAAATACCTCGACTTGTCGATACCCAATTTAACCGCGATACACTCCGTTTCCCGTTCCTCCTTGACATTTTCCAGCCCTCCACCTTATAATCTATTCAAGTTGTGGTTCGGGAGGCTTGCTAAAATGACAAGTTCCTTTTTTATTGCTTTTTAATCACAGGTCCTACTCCGCAGGGGCATAAAAAACACGTCGCCGCTCCTTATAATACCAGTCAATCTCACAGAGAACGCCCCTTGCCCGTGCCGCATCGGCATATATCCCAATATAAACCGGCTCCGGATGAAAGTGATTCACTACGCATACCGCTGCCTGTCCGGTATCTCCATAGGGCTCTACAAATACTTCTCCATATTCCAAAAACTGGTTACCGTCCTGTGTTCTGATTTTCATTTTCTATACACCGCCTTTCCAAATCATCCAATATCGCCAGAGACAACGCTTTTGCAAGCGGCCCCGGATGCTTACGGATTATCATCTTACATCCCATACATTGTTTCAATGTAATCAAAGAACACTGATTTCTTTATGCGGTAATTCTTCCCTATTTTGCGCACCGCCCCAGATTCATCGGCTAATCGTCTCACTGTGTTACTGCCTAAATTGGATTCTGAGCAAGCCTGCTGTAATGTGATAAGTTCCCCGTTCTGGTTTCAGTTTTTTGCAAGATTCATAATATTTATATCTCCTTTCGTCTTGACATGTGCGAATTTGTTTGTTATTTTTATATTATGAATGTGTTTGTTACTTACACTCATATTGTAATGTGATGTAGAATGCATGTCAACAATAAGGTGCTCGTTTTTTATATACGCAACAAATTCACTCATTTCAGAATTTAAAAAAGGAGAATGTGCAATGAGAGCAACAAGCATAAAGAATGAAGTTGGACAAAGATTATTGGAACTAAGAAAAGAAAAAGGCCTGAAACAAGAGGAAGTTGCGCAAGCTGTTGGAATTACCAGAGCTTCCCTTTCTTATTACGAGAAAGGAGAACGCTCTGTAGATATTGAGGTGCTTTACAAACTGTGTCAATTTTATAATATTTCAATAGACTATCTTTTTGGTCTGTCTAAGGTAAAAACTCCAGATATGGATATAAAAGCCATTGCAGCTAAAACTGGCTTATCAGAAAATGCGATAAATTTTTTAATTGAAGAAAATAGCAAAAAAAATATCGTTGGTAAAATGAGTTTACTTAATTATTTCATTACTTATGATGCAGACGGAAACCCCTATACTGATTTATTAAATTATCTTCTGCGTAGAGGAAAAGACACCATCCCCTTGCTTGATTACATGTACCAATATATATTTCGCAGCGATTTTAAATATTGCATAGATAATAATGATTGTTTACATACTTCTGTAAAGCTTACCGATCAAAAAAAACAATCATGGACTTCATACAATGTATCGCAATTCCACAATATGCTGCTTCTAAACATTAACTCCTGCTTGTCAAATATACGAAAAAAACATATTGAAGGAAACAATAAAAATGATTAGCACAAAGCCCCTCATGACAACAGCTATAAAGGGGCTTTAAACTATAAAATTGGGGTATTTATTGGGGTAAAACACTCTTCCAAATGCCCGAAACCGGCATAAACAAAGGCTTTCTGCCCCCTTTTCATTGGACGGATGATCCAATGGGGCCGATGGAAGCAATGCCCGCATGCATCTCAGCCAGCTCTGGTGGCAATGCATAGCGCTGCCGCGCTTTTAGTCCGGGCTGGCAAAGAAACGATCAAAAGAAACAATCGTGCGATTTGCTCTTGAATCCTGCTGTCAGATGTGCTATAGTAGAAACAGAAAAGGGAAAGCCAGAGACGCACGGCCTACCCTCGACAAGTGTACTTACCCTTACGGGCAGCCGTCACTATTGGTGGTAGTGGCGGCTATTTCTTACCCTTAAATATCTGCCAAAGCAGACTAATAAGGGAGACAACAAATGTACAAAACAAGAAAAAATCCTGATATGTAATCATTGACATCCCTCCTTCCCTGCGGTCTGGAGGGTTAGCCCCTCCGCAATGGAGGGCAAGCCGCCCGGCTCTCTGGTTTCCCATGCCCACATCATAACATACAGGCCAAAGTCTTTCAAGCGTATTTTCTTTTTTGTTTTTTTGCGTTACAAGCCCCAATTGGCCCTCAAATAGTCCCAAAGGGAGCACTGGAAGCAATGTCCACAACCATTTTAGTCAGAGGTAGACCAAAGCATAATGCTGCCGCGTTCTTAGTTTGGCCGGCAAAGAAAAACAAACCAGCCCCCCTATTGACAAACCCGTTCGTATCGCATAAAATAAGGAACAACAGCAACGAACAGGAATAGTAGCCCCACCCCGTCGGATCCAGAGAAAAAGCCGGACGCCCAGGCGTTTTGCTGAGAGGCTTTTCCGTTACGGCCGGTGAACCCGCCTGGGAGCTTTCTGTGAACGGAGAATCAGGATATAGACAATATGCATTGTTTCCTTATATCTCCATAAGCAGAACGCCAGCCTGCGTTACAGGCCAAGAGAGCACCGGCCCGGCCGGTGAAATAGGGTGGTACCGCCGAGTCGCTTTGGTCCCTTCAACCAGGGAAAAGCGGCTCGTTTTCGCGTAAGCAATGAGCGCTGCGGGCCACGGCGCAAGCCCACTGCCGCCTAAAAACACACACAAGCAAAGGAGTCCCGCCTATGTCCCACCGCATCGAAAAGACAAAAACATTTCTACAAGAAAGCCTGGCCAAGAGCCCTTACTTTGCGCGTCACCCAGGGGCGCTCTCCTACCGCTACGAACATTCCCTGCGGGTAGCGGCGATCGGCGCGCAAATCGCCCGGGCAGACGGCCTGGACGAAGAAGCCCTGACACTGGGCTGCCTGCTGCACGACATAAGCTACAGCCGGGAATTCATAACGCAGGAGGATTGGTTAAACCACGGCCGCGAATCGGCCGCGCTGGCGCGTCCCTGGCTTTTGAGCCTTGGCCTGTCGCCAAAGCAGACCGAAGAACTCTGCTACGGCATTGCCATCCACGTAGACGACCAAGCCGATTTTGAAGGCGAGCGGACCCCGCTGGCCGAGCTCATCGGCGATTGCGACAACATCGACCGTTACGACAGCTATCGAATTTACGAAATCCTGGAAAGCAGCGGTTTTAGTTCAATGGAAACAGCCGGGCAGCTGACCTGGCTGACCGAGCGCCTGCCGCGTATGCGCGAGTATACGCAGCTCGAACTCACGACGCCGACGGCTACTAAGCTGTGGCAGGAAAAAGCCCGCTTCCAGCTCATGTTTCACGAGCGTCTTTATGAGCAGCTGACGCTGCCCGGCCGGGTGCTGTAAACGCAAAACGCCGTTTACAAGCAGAGCCCCCCGCGGCAGAACCAAAACCAGAACCATACACCAAAATCACATACAATAACAAGGAGAAACCAACCATGGCACAAGAAAAAAAACTGGTAGAAGCCATCACATCGATGGATGTAGATTTTGCCCAGTGGTATACCGACGTGGTAATCAAAGCGGAACTGATCGACTATTCCAGCGTAAAAGGCTGCATGGTAATCAAGCCCGCCGGCTACGCGATCTGGGAAAACATTCAGAAAGAACTGGACGCCCGCTTTAAGGAAACCGGCGTAGAAAACGTATATATGCCGATGTTCATTCCGGAGAGCCTTTTGCAGAAAGAAAAAGACCATGTCGAAGGCTTTGCGCCGGAGGTGGCCTGGGTGACGCACGGCGGCCTGGAGCCGCTGCAGGAGCGCATGTGCGTGCGCCCGACTTCCGAAACGCTGTTCTGCGATTTCTACGCACGTGAGATCGAATCCTACCGCGACCTGCCGAAACTCTACAATCAGTGGTGCTCGGTCGTGCGCTGGGAAAAGACGACCCGCCCCTTCCTGCGCTCCCGCGAATTCTTGTGGCAGGAGGGCCACACAGCCCATGCGACGGCCGAAGAAGCCGAAGAGCGCACGATTCAGATGCTGAATGTCTACGCGGATTTCTGCGAAGAAGTGCTGGCGATCCCGGTCATCCGCGGGCGCAAGACCGATAAAGAAAAATTCGCCGGCGCCGAAGCCACCTACACGATCGAATCGCTGATGCATGACGGCAAGGCGCTGCAGTCCGGCACCAGCCACAATTTCGGCGACGGCTTTGCAAAAGCGTTCGGCATTCAGTACTCTGACAAAAACAACCAGCTGCAGTACGTGCATCAAACCTCCTGGGGCATGACGACGCGTATGATCGGCGCCATCATCATGGTTCACGGCGACGACAGCGGCCTGGTGCTGCCGCCGCGCATCGCGCCGGTACAGGTGACGGTGATCCCGATTCAGCAGCGCAAAGAAGGCGTGCTGGAGAAAGCGGAGGAACTGCGCGCGGCGCTGGCAGAAGCGGGCATCCGTGTCAAGACCGACGCCTCGGATAAGAGCCCGGGCTGGAAGTTCAGTGAACAGGAGATGCGCGGAATACCGCTGCGCGTGGAGATCGGCCCGAAGGATATCGCCAATAACCAGGCTGTGCTGGTGCGCCGCGATACCCGGGAAAAGACCGTTGTCGCGCTGGAAAACCTGGCCGAAGAGACGGCACGCCTGCTGAATACGATGCAGGCCGAGATGCTTAAACGCGCTGCCGAGCATCGCGACGCGCATACCTATGCGGCCCGCACTTATGAGGAATTCAGGGAACTGATCGAAACCAGGCCCGGTTTTGTAAAGATGATGTGGTGCGGCGATGAAGCCTGCGAGAACAAAGTAAAAGAGGACACCTCGGCGACATCCCGCTGTATGCCGTTTGCGCAGGAGGAACTTGGCGATATCTGTCCGGTATGCGGGAAAAAGGCGAAAGCCATGGTTTATTGGGGAAAGGCGTATTGACAAAATAAAAAATAATTTTTTCATGCAATAAAACTCCTTTCTTTCGCATTATATAAGTGAACAGGAGGAACATGCGTCATGCCTGTAAGGCACATCGACCTGCCGCAGGGCCGGCCGCGGGACGCGGACGATTCGGCGGAACATTGTATCCTGGAAATTGCGCAGGGTAAGAAGCAGGCCCTGGCCGATTTGTATGAACAAACGCGAAGCGCGGTATACAGCTACGCTCTGTCGATTCTGAAAAACAGGGCCGACGCCGAGGACGTGCTGCAGGATACATACCTGCAGTTATGGCAGTCGGCCGGCAGCTATCGGCCGCAGGGCAAGCCGCTGGCGTGGATGTTCACCATTGCACGCAATCTGGCGTTTATGAGACTTCGAGAGCAAAAACGGCTGGCGCCGGCCGAACCGCAGGACTGGTCGGAAGTGTTTGCCGGAGAAACGCCGGAGGTCTGCGAGAATCGCCTGACGCTGAGACTTTTGATGGAAACGCTTTCCGACGAGGAACGTCAGATTGTGGTGCTGCATATTGTGGCAGGACTTCGGCACAGGGAAATTGCGGCCCTATTGAAGCGGTCGTTGCCGGCCGTGCTGTCACGGTACAGCCGGGCGATGAAAAAGCTGCGCAATGCGTGGGAGGAGGCAGAAAAAAATGACAAACGCTGAGATGGAGAAACGCATCCGGGCGGCGGCCGAGCAGATGGCTCCCGATTCGCTTTCCAAAATTCTTTCTTCCTGTGACGAGCAAACGAAAACGAACGTCGTGCGTCTGCGCACGGACAGCGACGGCGAGCGGAAGAAAGGAGAGGAAAGTCAAATGGAGAAGAAAAAGAGCCAAAAGGCGGGCCTGGCGGCGATTGCGGCAGTGGCGGCAGCCTTTGTGCTGGGGCTTTTTGGCTGGTTTGGCGGCCGGCAGAACGCGAAATCACAGGTGGATTCGCTGATTATGCTGGATGTAAACCCGAGCGTGTCTTTGTATGTAAACGCGGAGGAAACCGTTTTGTCGGCAGAAGCGCTCAATGAGGATGCCAGAGAAATAATAGGCAGCATGGAGTTAAAGGGAGCCTCGCTGGAGGTGGCGGTAAACGCGATTATCGGGTCGATGCTGCAAAAAGGTTATTTCAGCGAACTGCAGAACGCAATCCTGGTGTCGGTAGAGAATCAGGACGCGGCCCGCAGCGCACAGCTGCAGCAGGAGGTAGCGGCGATTATTGCGGAATCATTCCCCGCCGATGCGGCCAGTACGGCGGTGCTGAGCCAGACCGTACAGGTAAGCGGTACGCAGATCGAGGAGCTGGCAAAACAGTACGGAATTTCACCGGGCAAAGCAGCCCTGATCGAAGAGGTGACCAGGCAGGATGCGACGCTGACCTTTGACTCGCTGGCGCCGCTTTCAATCCGTGAAATCGCGCTGATTTCAGAAGAGCGCAACCTGACGGTCAGTACCATAACCAAGGCCGGCACAGAAATACAGGCCACGCAGCCGGACGGGAAAACCTATATCGGCGAAGATGAAGCAATGAATCGTGCCTGCGCGCATTCGGGAATAGCCCTCTCCGACGCGCAGCTGACCAAAATCGCCTTTGAAAACGAGGACGGCGTGATGATCTACCAGGTAGAATTCACCGCCGCCGAAGTGGAATATATATATGAGATCGACGCCGTGACCGGCGCGGTGCAAAGATATGAGCACAACGGCGGCCCGCTTCCGGCCGCGGAGACACCGGCCGCTTCGGAGACAGCGCCGGAGAATGAGACGCCGGCGGAAACAACGGCCGCACCGGAGACCACCGCGGAGCCGGAGACCACCGCTTCGTCCAAGCCGGAAGCGCCCGCAGAGACGCAAGCGCCGGAACCGGAACCGGCTCCCGAACCGGAACCGGAGCCCGAACCTCAGCCCGAGCCTGAACCTGCGCCGGAGCCCGAACCTGAACCTCAGCCTGAACCTGAACCCGAACCGGCGCCGGAACCGGAACCTCAGCCAGAGGTTATCCCGGATAACCAGCAGGATTCTTACTGGGGGAACGGTTATGGAAACGGCTGCTGGAACAACGGACATCACAACCGCCATCATAACAGAGATCATTGCTATCCCTGCGGTTATGAAGGCTGCCCGATTTGCTATGGCTGAATACCAGAAGGTTATACCAGCACGGCGGGCAGGGAATAAAAAAGAATAGAACCGGCAGAAATATGGCCGGAAAGAGAATGGACATTTCATATTGCGAAGTGTCCATTCAGTCATTTTACCGAAAGTAAAGAGTTCATTCTGTCCTTATGCCGAAAGCGAAATGCCCGGGCCTCCCTTTTGCCAAACACAGAATCCAGGTTTATCTTACCCGCCCGCCCCGCAAAAATGACGTGTAAAAATCATAAAGACACGGCCCGGTTAGACATCTTTTCTGTCCAATTAGCCGGAAGCGGTTGAAGATTCCTCCTTGATTTGCTATGCTTTTAACGATATTTCTATAAAAAATTTAGAGATATCCAAGGAAAGGAGTATAACATGAAAAAGGAGAGTTTTACTGAAAAAAAGGGATTAACGCGCCGTGATTTCCTCAAAGGAACAGCAGCAGGAGCGCTGAGCATTGCGGCGGCGGGAGTCTTAGGAGCCTGCGGCGGCGCGGATCCGACGACCGCGGCAGCGGCAACGCCGGCCGATACACAGGCGGCAGCGCAGACGCCGGAGACGAGCACGGCATCCGAGACGAGCGCCGCGCCGGAGACAAGCGCCGCGGTACCGGAAACAACCGCCGCCGCCCCGGACCCGGCTGCCGGTACGGCAGCAGACGGAGATTGGCTGGGTGCGGAGCCGGAGATCGGCGAGATTGCCGAGACGGCGGAATACGATGTGGTAATCATCGGCGCCGGCCTGTCCGGCATCTGCGCAGCCCGTGCGGCAGCGGAAGAAGGAGCCAAAGTTGCGGTCGTAGAAAAATCCGAATCCTTCAACTGCCGCTCCGGCGAATACGCGCTCTTAAACGGCACGCTGAACAAACGCTGGGGCCGTGAAAATATTGTCGATACCGATGTCGTGGTTGACCGCCTGATGCGCGAATGTACATACCGCAACAAGCGCCCGATCATCAAGCGCTGGGCCGAGCATGCCCATGAAGTCATGGACTGGTTCCTGGCCGCCTATCCGGACCTCACGATCTGCGATTCCACCCGCCAGCAAGTGACGCCGGAACAGTTTGAAAAAGGAATCCTGGTACCGCTATCCTGGCCGCAGCCGGAGCATTATGACTATAAAGAAGAAGAATTTCCGACTTTCCCCTCGTCCATGGAATTTCGTTCCAGCCGCCGCGATCAGCAGGGATTCATCGTAGAAGCTCAGCTCAACGACGCGATTGCCAACGGCACGCAGATGTATTACGGGTGCTTTGGCACAAAACTCTTAAAGGATGCGGGCGGCCGTGTGACCGGCGTCATCATCCGCGACGCGGCCAACGGCAATGTGTACAAACAGCTAAATGCATCCAAAGGCGTTATCCTGGCCACCGGAGACAACGGTTCCGACGACCGGATTATGCAGCATTTCTGCCCCGAAATCCTCGAAAAGAACATCATGCGTATGGGCCCGGCGATGGGCGTAGACATTGAAGGCAACCCGATCAGTACCGGCGACGGCCTGCGCATGGGGGCCTGGGCGGGGGCCAAAGTGCAGGATTTCCATGCGCCGATGACCCACCACATGGGCGGCGGCATGGGCGTAACGCCGTTTTTGCAGATCAACCTGCACGGCGAGCGGTTTATGAACGAGTCAATCCCCGGACAGCAGCTGGAAAACCAGATCGAGCTGCAGCCGCAGCATACCTCGTTCCAGATTTACGACTCCCAATGGCCGGAACAGATTCCCTACATGCCGGCCAACCACGGCGGCCTGTGCTACATGATCCCCGAGGACGAGGACACCTCAAACCCGAACTACAGCGACCGCCAGTACACGAAGGCGTCTGAGAAAGCCGAAGCCTTTACCGCGACCGGTGAGACAATCGACGAACTGCTTGCAAACCTGGGCTTTGAAGGAACGGCCTTAGAGACGGCAAAAGCCAGCATCGAGCGCTACAACGAACTGGCCAAGGCCGGCAAAGACGAAGATTTCGGCAAGGCGGCAAAGCGGATGTTTGCCATCGAGAAAGGCCCCTTCTATGCGACAAAATGGGGCACGACGGCCATGTTGGTATGCGTGGGCGGCCTGGAGAGCGACGAAAACTGTCATACCTTTACAGCCGGCGATAACGCGGCCAGCCCGACCCGCGAGCGGATCCCGGGACTGTATGTCTGCGGCAATGTGCAGGGCAGCCGCTACGCGGTGGAGTACCCGATTTGTTTCCGCGGCATCAGCCATTCGCTGTGCGTGTATTATGGGTATATAGCGGGTAAGAATTGTGTGGAGGAAGTGTAATTAAATAGAGAGGATTTTCGGGGCCTGCGCGGCATGGTCAAGAAACAGAGTACCCGCTCCCGGACATGGTGGCATGCACACCAAATCGTCCGGGAGCGGGTACTTTGTCTCTCGGCCGGTTTCTCCAAGGACCGAACTGTACTTTGAAATATTTTATCCCACATCACAAAAACATGACCGTCCGTTTCAAATATGTTATAATAACGAGGAAAGTGACGGTCGTGCTTGCACGAACCGGCATTTGACGAGTGCCGCCATCGAGACGATAGTCGAGATGGCACAATCCTTTGCATAAATGAACATTTAAAAAGTTTTCAATTGGATGTAGTATTCGCCGTTAAAACCGTAGTATATAGGTGAAGCCGGAAAGGAGGCGGTATGATGAAGGATGGAGAAATCATAGAAATGTTTTTCGAACGTTCAGAACAGGCTATACGGGAACTAAACAATAAATACGGGAGAATTTGTCATACTCTCTCGTACAACATTGTAAACAACAGACAAGACGCAGAGGAGTGCGTCAACGATGCCTATTTAGGAGTATGGAATGCTATCCCCCCGGCGCGTCCCAATCCGCTGCCCGCTTATCTGTGCAAAATTGTCCGGAATATTTCGCTCAAACTTTATTGGCGAAAGCAGGCGGATAAACGAAACAGCCACTACACGATTGCCATGGAGGAAATCGAAGCCTGCATAGCGGCCCCAAACACAGTAGAAGCCGAGATTGAAACAAAAGAGCTGGCTGTAATGATCGGAGAATTTTTAGACACGCTGACGCCCGAAAACCGCGTTATCTTCCTGCGCCGCTATTGGTTTTCAGATAGCTGCCGGGACATAGCCGAGACGGTAGGACTTACGGAGAAAAATATCTCCGTCCGGCTGACCCGCATCCGTGAGAAGATGAAAAAATATTTGACCGAAAGAGAGGTATTCATATGAACTCAAAGAAGTTTTCCGAAGCCATGAGCGAAATTGACAGCAAGTATATTGACGAGGCAATCCGCTACCAAAAAAGCAGCAAAAAGCACCGTTATATCCGATGGGCGGCTTTTGCAGCCTGCCTTGTTTTCATCATCGCCGCTGCTTCTGCTGCAAACCAGGCCAAAAATCAAATCAAACTCTCCGACAGCTCCAGCAATGTAACCGTTCGCTACACAAGCAATCCCCCTTCCATACAAAGCAGCAGCGCGTTAATTTATCTCACGGAAGAAGAACTGTTCACGCATTTTAACACAGCAATTTTCAAAGGAAAAATACTAAATCTCACGAACATTGAACTTGACTTTAACGGCGCCAAAAGCTATCGTGCGATTGCCGAAATTGAAATAGAAACCGTCTACCGCGGCTCCTGTAACGCAGGCGATACGGTATCCGTTCTGCTGCCGTGTCCCATTATGAAAGACATCTGGGTAGAGGACACCGATACCGTTTCATCGATGCAGGCAGGTATGACCGGGATTTTTATGCCGATGATTTACGACAATACCTCGATTGAAGAGCAGAATGGAGCCAGATTAGCATTAAACGATATTGCAGACTATGGTTTTGCAGACGGCGAGCGGTATGCGTTTCTTGAAACCAAAGACGGTCTGGTATTTTCCAGAAGTGCTTACGAAAGCATCTCAAACGCCGCAACCCTGGATGAAATTGAAAACTATATCCTAAACAAAATCAGCCGCTAACAATCCCAATCACCCCTCCGAAACAAAACACCCCCAAAACGCCTCCAATCTCCCCCAGCGCCCCCTACCTCCAAAGCGCCGTTATAAAAAGCAGCCCCTTTCACGCCCGAAGGCTGCGGCCTGGCGTCTGTCCGTTCGCTCCCGGACGATTTGGTGTGCATGCCACCATGTCCGGGAGCGAACGGACAGACGCCAGGCCGTCCCCTCCGCGCCCCAAACTCCCCTGCTTTTTATAACTCGCAGTTCTTCACCGTTCGAGGAAACGGAACCACATCGCGAATATTCCCCATCCCGGTCAAATACATCACGCAGCGCTCAAATCCCAGCCCAAAGCCGGCATGACGAGCAGAACCGAACCGGCGCAGGTCAAGATAGAATCCGTAATCTTCCTTATTTAATCCCAATTCCTCCATGCGTGCAACCAGCTTTTCATAATCGTCCTCACGCTGGCTGCCGCCGATGATTTCGCCGATCCCGGGCACCAGGCAGTCCATCGCGGCCACGGTCTTGTGATCCTCGTTTAACTTCATGTAGAAGGCCTTAATCTCCTTAGGGTAATCGGTGACAAATACCGGCCGCTTGAAAATCTGCTCGGTTAAATAGCGCTCGTGCTCGGTCTGCAAATCACAGCCCCACGAGACCTTAAAGTCAAATTCATCGTTATGCTCTTCAAGAAGCCGGATCGCTTCCGTGTAGGTGACATGTCCAAAATCGGAATGCAGCACATGGTTCAGCCGTTCTAACAGCCCCTTGTCGACAAAATTGTTGAAGAAAGCCATCTCTTCGGGAGCCTGCTCCAGCACGTAACGGATAATATACTTGAGCATCCCCTCGGCCAGTACCATGTCGTCCTTGAGGTCGGCAAAGGCAATCTCCGGCTCGATCATCCAGAATTCGGCCGCATGGCGGGTCGTATTGGAATTTTCCGCGCGGAAGGTGGGGCCGAAGGTATAAATCTTCTTGAAGGCCATGGCATATGTCTCGCCGTTTAACTGGCCGCTGACGGTTAAATTCGTCGCCTTGCCGAAGAAATCCTGCGAGTAGTCGACGGCGCCGTCCGGCGTGCGGGGCGGATCCGCCGGGTCCAGTGTCGTGACCTGGAACATCTCGCCGGCCCCCTCGCAGTCGCTGCCGGTGATTAACGGCGTGTGCACATAGACAAAACCGCGCTCCTGGAAAAACTGGTGGATGGCGGCAGCCGCCAGCGAGCGCACGCGGAACACGGCCTGGAACGTATTGGTGCGGGGGCGCAGATGCGAGATCGTGCGCAGGTATTCAAAGCTGTGGCGCTTTTTCTGCAGCGGGTAGTCCGGAGAAGAAGAGCCTTCCAGCTCAATGCGTTCGGCCTGTACCTCAAAAGGCTGCTTGGCCTCGGGCGTCGGCACGAGAGCGCCGGTCACGATTACGGCGGCCCCGACGTTTAATTTTGCCAGTTCGGCGAAATTTTCCTGCGTATCGTGGTATACTATCTGCAGTGTCTCAAAAAACGTGCCGTCGCTGATGACGAGAAAACCAAAGCTTTTGGAAGCACGGTTGGAACGTACCCAGCCGCCGACCGTCACCGTTTGATTCAGATACGTTTCTTTATTGCGGTAAATGTCACGAATATCGATTAGATTCATAATGACTCCTCTCTATTTGCCCGTGTTTTCAAGGCAGAATGGAATGCCCCGCGCCCATTTTAAGACATGCGGGAGGGTGCGAAAGCATATATTAGATTATATACGATTTTTCTGGACAGGACAACCCGAGTCAAACTGAAAAATGCATAAAGAAAAAAAAGAAATTGAAAAAATTTTGTTCACTTATCCTAAAAAGTGTGATATACTGGAGACAAGGCCGAAATGGCTTGCTTCTGGACCGGTTAGCTGCGGCCGGACAGAGACGAATCTTACAGCAAGGGGTGAATCGTGTGATTAAGAAAGAAATGATTGCTATGCTTTTGGCAGGTGGACAGGGAAGTCGATTAGGCGTATTGACTGCCAAAGTAGCAAAGCCTGCAGTAGCCTTTGGCGGTAAATATCGGATTATTGACTTTCCGCTGAGCAACTGCATCAACTCAGGTATTGATACGGTGGGCGTATTGACCCAGTATCAGCCGCTGAAGCTCAATACGCATATCGGTATCGGCATCCCGTGGGATTTAGACCGCAATATCGGCGGTGTGACGGTACTTCCGCCCTATGAGAAGAGCCGCAACAGCGAGTGGTACACTGGTACGGCCAACGCCATCTATCAGAATCTGACGTACATGGACAGCTACAATCCCGATTATGTCCTGATCCTGTCCGGCGACCACATCTACAAGATGGATTACGAAGTGATGCTTGATTATCACAAGGCCAACAATGCCGACGTGACGATCGCGGCGATGCCGGTTCCCATGGAGGAGGCGCATCGCTTCGGTATTCTGGTTACCGACGACAAGAACCAGATTACGGAGTTTGAAGAAAAGCCGGAGAAACCCAGCAGCAATCTGGCCTCGATGGGCATTTACATTTTCAACTGGAAGGTGCTGAAGGAAGCGCTGATTACGCTGTCGGAGGAGCCCGGCTGCGATTTCGGCAAGCATGTCATCCCCTACTGCCACCAGGGCGGCAAACGTATTTTTGCCTATGAATTTAACGGCTATTGGAAGGATGTAGGGACATTGACCTCCTACTGGGAGGCAAATATGGAACTGATCGACATCATTCCGGTCTTTAACCTTTACGAGGAATACTGGAAGATTTATACGAAGAGCGATATCCTGCCGCCGCAGTATATTTCGGCCGAATCCACCATTGAACGCAGCATCATTGGCGAGGGGACGACGATTTACGGCAGTGTGCATAATTCGGTCATCGGTTCCGGCGTGACGATCGGCAAGGGGGCTGTGGTCAGCAACTCCATTATCATGCAGGATGTCGTCATTGGCGAGGGTTCGGTGATTGAAAAGGCCATCATTGCCGACCGAAGCAAGATCGGCGCCGGCGTCAGGATGGGCGTAGGCGAGTATGCGCCCAGCAAGCTGGATCCGAAGGTTTACTGCTCTGACCTGGTGACGGTAGGTGAAAAGACCTGCATCCCGGATGGCGTTATCATTGGCAAAAATACGGCTATATCCGGTATTACGGAGAAGGATGACTACCCGAACGGGGCGTTGGCCAGCGGAGAATACGTGATAAAGGCAGGTGGCATACTGTGAGAGCGATTGGTATTATTTTAGCAGGCGGCAACAACAAGAAGATGGGGGAGCTTTCCCAGAAGAGGGCGATTTCGGCTATGCCGGTAGCCGGCAGCTACCGCGGCATTGATTTTTCCCTCAGTAATATGACCAATTCCCAGGTGAAAAAGGTTGCGGTGATTACCCAGTACAACTCGCAATCCTTAAACGAGCATCTGATGTCCTCCAAATGGTGGAATTTCGGACGCAAGCAGGGCGGGCTGATGGTATTCACCCCCAGCATCACCCCCAACAATGCGAACTGGTACAGAGGGACGGCCGATTCGATTTACCAGAATATCAAGTTTTTAAAGGACAGCCACGAACCCTATGTTGTCATTACCAGCGGCGACGGCGTTTATAAGCTGGATTACGGCGATGTCCTTGAGTATCATATTGCCAAAAAATCAGATATTACGATGGTCTGCAAGAAGATGCCGGCAGAGGAGGATTTGCGGCGTTTCGGCCTGGTAAAATTGGCCGACGATAATCGTGTGGTGGACATTGACGAGAAGCCGATGGTGGCGACCTCCGATATTGCCAACTGCGGTATTTATGTACTGCGCCGCCGTCTCCTGATCGAACTTCTGGAGCAGTGCGCGGAGGAAGAGCGCTTTGATTTCGTGCGCGATATCCTGATCCGCTATAAGAATCTGAAGAAGATCTACGCGTTCCCGTTAGAGACATACTGGAGCGGTATCAACAGCGTTGCTTCTTATTATAAGACGAACATGGATTTCCTGAATCCGGAAGTGCGGGATTACTTCTTCCATCAGTATCCGAACGTATATTCCAAAGTAGATGACAACCCTCCGGCAAAATACAATCCGGGCAGCCACGTGCGCAACAGTTTGATTTCCAGCGGATGTATCATAAACGGTACGATCGAAAATTCCGTTTTGTTCAAGCAGGCGTATATTGGAAACAACTGTGTGATTAAGAACTCCATTATTTTAAACGATGTGTATATCGGAGACAATACGGTGATCGAGAACTGTATTGTGGAGAGCCACGACACCATCAAGGCCAACATGACTTACAAGGGTGCTCCGGACGATATCAAGGTAGTTGTGGAGAAGAACGTCAGATACGAATTCTGACGCAGGAGTTTAAGGTACGGGGGATTCATAGCATGCAGATTACAGATGTTAGAGTAAGGAAGGTAGCCAAGGAAGGCAAGATGAAGGCGATCGTTTCGATCACGCTGGACAATGAATTTGTGGTCCATGACATTAAGGTAATTGAAGGGGAGAAGGGCGTGTTTATCGCCATGCCCAGCCGCAAAGCGACGGACGGGGAATACCGCGATATTGCCCACCCGATCAATTCCGAAACGCGCGACCGGATTCAGAACATTATCCTGTCCAAGTATGAAGCTGCTCTCTTAGAGGAAGATACACAGGAGGCATAATGTCTCCGGGATAAAGCAAACAGGTTTTAAAAGCGCTGGCACATTTCGTATCCGGCCTTGCTGTAGCGGGGCGTGGGAACGGCATGTGCCAGCATTGTTTAAGAAAAGTCAATCTCTTATATGCGTATAAATAATCTTTTCAAAGTCTTTAAATCCGCCGCAGGCGCGCACTTCTTGGAGAATGCTGTCCTCACTAAACAGGGAGATCAGCGATTCGTATAATTCCCGGAAAATCTTTTTATCCGCCTTATTGATAGCCAGCAATAGCACGAGGTAGACCGTGTGCCCATCCCATTGAAAGCCCTTGCGGGAAACAGCCACGGCTACGCTTGTCTTGATCGCGTCCATCTCAACGGCGTGGGGGATCGCAATATTGGCGAAGGCCGTTGTGGCGGCGTGCTCGCGGCGGTAGACATTATCGAGGAAGTTTTCATCTACATAATTCAGCTCCTGTAATGCTTGGCAAAGCTGGCTGAGGACTTGTGAACGCCCTTCTAAGGGTGGGTTGAGAAGGAAAAGCCCCTTCTCAAAAAACTGGTGAAAGTTTTTGCGCAGCTTTTCGTTGACATAGCGGTTGCGCGTATGGGCCAGGGCGTCCTGGATGAGGTCGTACTGTGAATCCAGAGCAAAGGGCGAGAGCGTGACGACATAGCAGTCGTAGGATTCGCGCAGCGGCACCGTGGTAAAGAGGATGGAACAGCCGGAGAGGCTCATCAAATCTTCTTCGCGGTGGACGCTCTGGACAATATGGATCTGGTTGCCGAAGTCTAAAAGAAGGCTGTTTAAAAGGTTGTTGTGCAGGCCGCGGTATTCCGGGCACAGTACGGCCACCGGCGCTTTGGTGCGGTTTAAGTTCTGGCGGGCAAGCTCCGAGCCTACGTGTAGCGCAAGGAAGGCCATCTCATCCTCCGGGATCATTACGCCCAGTCGTTCCATCAGGTCCAGGCCGATGTAAATGGCGACGTCAAAGATAATCGGATTGCCGGTGCGGATCGATTCGGCCAGCGGATTTTGGACAAAGGAGTGGTTGCGGGCGCGGAAAATCAGATTTTTCAGGTGCAGGGAAAAGGGCGTGACAAAAGCATCATCGCTTAAATCGATGATATACAGGCTGTTCACCTGGCGGATATAGTATTCGGTGAGCTCCATGACCTCGTCGCCGATCAGGGAACGCAGTTCTTCGCGGGCATCGGGCAGGCTGTAGCTGGCGTTGGCCTTGACGAGCATGTGGATTTCCTCCTGGCTGACGCGGTCTAAGCACAGCCGGAATTCTTCTTCCAGGCGCCGGCACAGGTCTTTAATCAGCTTCTGCTCGGAATCGTCGTCGCCGGGCAGCGGCCTGGGATCATCGCCGTCCGACAGCGGCTTAAAGGGGGGCTCCGCCGGCCGCGGCCGGAAGCAGTCATTGACCGGCAAAGCAGAGACGGCTTCGGGGCTGTCGCAGGACTTGCGGTTGAGGATAATCAGCAGGTGCAAAAGCAAATTGACCGAAGCGAAGTCGTTGAGGTAATAGTGGTGATCCTGAAAGGTCTGCGTCACGAGACGGCGCAGGCGGTCTACATGATCGGCCTGGAAATATTCCTTGAGATGGTTCAGATCGATAAAGCTGGTCGTGCTTTCTTCACTGATGACGTAGCGGATCAGCTTGCGCTTGGCCTGTTCCTCACCGAGCACTTTTACGCAGTCGTGTTCACAGGCAAAGCGGACGTTATAAGCGCCGAACGTTTTATTCATCTTGCTGATATCGGCTTTGATCGTCGAGTAACTGACGCAGAGGTAATCGCAGAGGTCAAAGAGGTCCAGGTGCGAGCTGTGCGCCAGAACCAGCTGCTTGATGATATAGAAGGCCCGCTCCTCGGAGGTCTGCGGCAGCGCGTCGCTGTCTCCGTCGAGGAAGAGAGCGCTGTACATCGTATGGTTGAGTTCGTAGCCGTTGCGGGAAGAGAGGATGATCTTCTTATCGTAAAGGGAGTTAATCTGCGCCACGTAGGACTTGACCGAGCGGGGAGAAATCTGCAGGGCATTGGCGATTTCCGTGCTCTTTTGGGGTGTGCGGCAGGTGTTCAGATATTGCAGCAGTTCGCTTTGCTTCTTTCTCATTGTCCCTCTCCTTAATAAACGGCGTCTTTGGCGATGGTTTGCCAGGCGGGAACCCGCGGCAGTTCCTATCTATTATAAGTATAAAACTATAATCAGACAACCCGTCAATTTCACCGTACAGGGCAAAAGCCTGTTTGCATTTTCTGCACGAAAGGGTGCAAAAGACAAGTTGAGAAAAAGCTGTCTCCCTGTCATAATGAACACATAAAAATCACAAAGGGGGATACAAAAATGGAAAACCTGAGAATATTGCTTTGCTGTGGAGCCGGCATGTCCAGCGGATTCCTGGCCAGCAACGCCCGTAAGGCGGCGAAGAAGAAAAAGATCGCAGCCAGCATCGAGGCGCGGAGTTTTTCGGAGGCCAACGAGTACATGGGGTCGATCGACGTGCTGCTGTTAGGGCCGCACTATGCGACGGAGCTGGAGAACTTCCAGAGGAAGGGCGAGAGTTACGGGGTGTCCGTAGCCGTGATCCCGAAGGAGATCTACGGAGCGCTGGATGGGGCGGCTCTATTGGATCTTGCGATAAAGACGAAAGAAGCGCAGAAATAAGAGACGTGAGGAGAAGAAAGAGATGAAAAAGTTGATGAACTGGTTGGCAGATTCGTTTGCCCCGACAATGAACCGTTTATTCAGCCGGCCGTGGCCGGCCGGGATTTCCGCCTGTATGCAGAAGATTATTCCCTTCATTTTGACAGGCTCCCTGATTTATTTCTATAATGTATTCGTATCCTTTATACCGGGCCTGCCGGATCTGTCGCCGATCCTGAATTACAGCTTCGGAATTATTTCGCTGATCGTGGCCTTTATGATGGCGAACCAGCTGATGGAGAAGCTCAATCATCCGCTGTATGTAATCAACGCGGGCATTACCTCGGTAGGCATCATGCTGATGGTGTCGATGCCGACCGGCGAGAGCGCGGACAGCATCTCGGCTTTGCTTGGCAACCTCGGGCCTTCGGGTATCGCCGTCGGTATGGTGGTCGGTATCTATGTGGCGATTATCTTTAACCTCTGGGGCAAGCTGCATTTCATGCAGAACAGCAGCGTGCCGGACTTTGTAACCGGCTGGATCAACGTCATTGTGCCGAACGTATTCTGCTTAGGCATTATGATGGTGCTGGTGAATGTGCTGCATCTGAATATCTCCGAGCTGATTATGTCGGTGTTCATGCCGATTGCCAAAATCGGACAGACGCTGCCTGGCTATATCCTGTGCTGCTTAATCCCGGCATTCTTCTACACCATGGGCGTATCGAGCTGGATGTTCGGGGCTTTGACGACGCCGATCTTCATGGCCGGTATCGACGCCAACATCGCGGCGGTGGCGGCCGGCCTGCCGGCAACCAATATCGTGACCAGCGAGGCGACATTTACTCTGGCGTTTGTTACGATGGGCGGTATGTGTGCGACGCTGGGTCTAAACGCGCTGATGTGCTTCTCGAAGTCGAAACAGTTAAAGACACTTGGACGGGTATTTATAGCTCCCTCCATCTTTAACATCAATGAGCCGGTTATGTTCGGCGCGCCGGTTGTATTTAATCCGGTACTGATGCTGCCGGCCTGGATCAATTCGATTATCGGCCCGGTTTACGTATGGATCCTGATGAGCACAGGCCTTCTGAATATCCCCTCCAAGATGATTCAGGTAGGACAGATCCCGGCGCCGATTTGCTCGGTAATGGTTACGGAGGATATGCGGGCCCTGCTGTGGTGGGCGCTTCTGTTCGTGATCTATCTGGTAGTCTGGTATCCGTTCTTCAAGGTATTCGAGAAACAAAAGCTGGATGAGGAAGCGGCGCAGATCACGGCTGAGTAAACAGATATGGAAAGTGAGGAGAGCGGAGATGGAAAGAGAAAATGAACTGGTTTCGGTAGCGATGCAGATTATTCTTCATGCGGGCGACTCCCGTATCAAGCTGACGGAAGCGTTGAAGCATGCCAGGGCGTTTGACTTTGAGCAGGCAGAGCGTGCGATGGAGGAGGCGAAGGAGGAGATCGTGCTGGCGCATAATTCGCAGACGGAGATCATCCAGGGCGAAGCCGGCGGTACGCATTACGAGTATTCGCTGTTGTTTACACATGCGCAGGATACGCTGATGACGATCAATTCGGAGGTGCGTATGGCGCAGGAGATGATCCAGGTGCTGAAGGTGATTGCGGAGAAGATCGGATAGTTTTGCCGTTCCCAATGCAGTTGTTTTGGAAGGAACAAGCGTTTGCAAGGTAACCATGTTGTCTGTTTGTTTGGAGCATGAGAAAGAAGGAGGACAGGGTGGAAAAGGGTTTTCCAAAGGAGTTTTTGTGGGGCGCCGCGACGAGCGCGTATCAGGTCGAGGGCGCGGCTTATGAGGACGGGAAGAAGGCGTCCCAGCAGGATGTGATCAACAAGGAGAGCTATGAGACGCGGGGCTTTGCCACGGCGGAGATCGCCAGCGATCACTATCATCACTTCAAAGAGGACGTGGCTCTGATGAAGGAGATGGGCTTTACGACCTACCGCTTTTCGATTGCCTGGTCGCGGGTATTCCCGGACGGCGTGGGCGAGGTGAATGAAAAGGGAATCCAGTTTTACCGGGATTTGATTGACGAGCTGATCGCAAACGGGATCGAGCCGATCGTGACGCTGTACCATTACGACCTGCCGTGGGCGCTGGTAGAGAAATACGGCGGCTGGCTGGACCGCCAGGTGGTGAAGGATTTTGAGTACTATGCGCGGTATGTGATAGGCGAGTTTAAGGATAAGGTGAAGCTGTGGACGACGATCAATGAGCAGAGCATTATTGTGCAGTACTGGACGCAGAAGTGCTTTATCCCGGAGAAGCTGCGCAGCAACAATCAGCTGCGGTATCAGATCAACCATCATATGAATCTGGCGCATGCGATCGCCTGCAAGCTGGTGCATGAGCTGGTGCCGGGCGGCAAGGCGGGCGCGGCCCTGGGGTATGCGCCGGTTTATCCCTTAACGTCCAAGGCAGAGGATGTGATGGCGGCGCAGAATGCGCACGATCTGCGCAACGGGTACTACCTGGATATCTATTTCAAGGGATATTACACGAAATCGGCGATGATCTACCTGGAGCAGCACGGGCTGGCGCCGAAGATCGAGCCGGGCGATATGGAGCTGATTAAAGAGGGAACGTCGGATTTCCTGGCGCTCAATTATTACGCCAGCGAATGCGCGAAGGCCTGCCCGGAGGGAGAGGGCAAGGAGATCCGCTACAGCGGCGTGAACTGGTCGGGCAAGAAGGGCGAGATGTCCGGTTTTGAGACGCATCCCGGATTTTATGAGATGTGCAAGAATCCGAACCTGGATACGACGGACTGGGATTGGGCGATTGACCCGATTGGACTGGAGTATATTTTCCGCGATATCTATATGCGCTACGGCAAGCCGCTGATGATTACGGAAAACGGGCTGGGCGCGTTTGACGAGCTGACGGCGGACGGCAAGGTGCATGACGAGTATCGTATCGCGTACCTGCGGGAGCATATCAAGGCCATGAAGCGGGCCATGGATTACGGCGTGGAAGTATGGGCCTACTGCCCGTGGTCGGCGATTGATCTGCTGTCTACCAGCAACGGCGTGAAGAAGCGCTATGGCTTTGTCTACGTGGACCGCACGGACGACGATCCCAAGGAGTGCGGACGTATCCGCAAGGATTCGTTCTACTGGTATCAGAAGGTGATTGCGTCGCGTGGGACGGAATTAGAATCGCTGCCGAACTAAATATCCAAAACAGCAAGTGCCCTGAAACGTCAAAAGGGTTTTGGGACGCACAGACGGTCAAAGGCTTTTGCGGATGCAGGGACGTTTTGGGGCACTTGTAAAACCAGATATGAGGAGGAAGAAGATGAAGAACGTACCGAATGGTTTTCCCGAGGGCTTTTTGTGGGGCGGCGCGGTGGCAGCCTGCCAGATTGAGGGCGCTTACGATGTGGACGGGCGCGGATTGTCTACCTCGGACATCCATGCGTTTGACAGGCATTTAAACCGTGCGAATATCGAGAAGGAGGGCGGTGGCACGCTGGCCGGCATTAAGGCTTCGATCGCGGATACGGAGAGTTATTTCCCCAAGCGGCATGGGATTGATTTTTACCATACGTATAAGGAGGATCTGGCCCTTTTAAAGGAGTTGGGGCTGAAGGCGTTCCGCACAAGCATTTCCTGGTCGCGGATTTTCCCGAAGGGGGATGAGGAGGAGCCGAACGAGAAGGGGCTGGAGTTTTATGACCGGCTGATCGATGAGATCCGTGCGGACGGGATGGAGCCGATTATGACCATGTCCCACTATGATATCCCGCTGCATCTGGTGACAGAGTACGGCGGCTTTGGCAACCGTAAGATGATTGACTTCTTTGTCCGCTACGCGAAGGTGCTGCTGGAGCGGTATAAAGGCAAGGTGAAGTACTGGATTGTCTGCAACCAGGTGAATCTGGTGCCGGTGGTGCAGTTTGGCAGCCTGGGCATCTACGACGATCAGGCCGAGAATATGGAGGAATTGATGTACCAGGCGGTACACAATCAGTTCGTAGCCGGGGCAAAGGTCGTGGAGATGGCGCGTGAGATTGACCCGCAGGCCGTGATGGGCACGATGGTGGCCGACGGCACGTTCTATCCGGCGACCTGCAAGCCGCAGGATGTGGTGCTGACGATGCAGAAGAACCGCATGCAGTATTATTTCACGGATGTACAGCTGCGGGGCGAATATCCGGTGTATGCGCTGCGCTACTTTAAGGAGCATGGCATTGACCTGAAGGTACAGCCGGGCGACGAGGAACTTTTGAAGAAGAATACAATGGAGTTCTTGGCAATTTCCTACTACTACAGCCGCATTGTGGATTCGACGAAGAATACGATCAAGGCCTTTGAAGGGGAGCAGAATCCGTATCTGGAGCCGACGCCGTGGGAGTGGCGCGCCGATCCGCTCGGCATGTACAACTGCCTGTCGCAGTACTGGGATCGCTACGAAAAGCCGCTGATGATCGCGGAAAACGGCCTGGGCGCGCTTGATACCGTGGAAGCGGACGGAAGCATCCATGACGAGTACCGCATTGATTATCTGCGCAAGCACATCGAGCAGATGAAAGAGTGCGTGAAGGACGGCGTGGATATCCTGGCGTATTTGAGCTGGGGACCGATTGACCTTGTGTCATCTTCCAGCGCGGAGATGAGCAAGCGCTACGGTTTTATCCATGTGGATCTGGACGATCTGGGCCAGGGCAGCGGCAAGCGCAGAAAGAAGGATTCCTTCTACTGGTATCAGAAAGTGATTCGGAGCAACGGCGAGCAGCTGTAAAGATACGGCGCTTCGCAGAATAGAAGCAAACCTATATGCGCTGCCGGCACAGCGCACCATGAAGGCATGAAAGCAGCAAGCGGCACGGGGGTCTGACCGAAAGTTCGGGCGAATCCACGCGCCGCTTTGTGTATGGGAGACGAGAATGGACATGAGGGAAAAACAGGTAAGAGACGGGACAGGAGGGCGTCTGGCACAGCTTCTTGGAGGAAGCTTTCTGCTGGGAATCGGCGTCGGCATCTGCAATGTAGCCGGCTGGGGCATGGATCCGCTGTCGGTTTTTGCCGACGGGGTAGCTAGGACGGCGTCGCTTTCGTTCAGCCTCAGCAGTTATGTGATCTATCTGTTGCTGGCAGGCGCGGGCTGGGGGCTGGACCGGCGGCAGGTGACGCTGTGGAGCTTCGTCTCCCCGTTTGCAACTTCCCTGGGAATTGAAGCAGTGATGCGGCTGTGGCCGGCGATGAACCTTTCGGCCTTGTCCCTGGCCTGTTATCTGGCGGGCATTACGGTAATGTCTCTGGGGATTGCCTTTACGATCCGGGCGGATCTGGGAAAATCACCTTACGATGCCTTTATCTTTGCCCTCATGCCCCGTGTGGGGAAGGGCTATGCCGTGATCCGCTGGGGTCTGGATGCGGTGTGGCTGGTCGTGGGGGCGCTGTTTGGCGGCGTGTGGGGCGTCGGCACGGTACTGGCGCTGGTGCTGATCGGAAAGCTGACGGAAGGGTTTGGCAGGGGGCTTGGCCGGGCGTTTGGCGGGCGGTGACGATAAGCAAAACCGACGATTGCTTTACATGGGCCGGGTGTCCTGGGAGCCGACAGAGTATTTCTGAATTTTGCAGGCATGGGTTTTTGTTCTTTTATCATAGTTGATGCCGACTAACAGAACTTCGGAAGCGACGCCCCTCAGGAGCCGATCATAGTGCCTGGCCCGGATTTGTGCAAGGGCTTGCTCTGCGGATTTGTTGTATTTCAATTCCAGAACGATTCCCGGGCGTCCTTTCCTTTTTGGAATCATAATGCAATCGGCAAATCCTTTTCCGGCCGGCGCTTCAAACCGCAGTTCATACTCGTCCTGGGCGGCGTAGTATGCCAGGTGGATTACACATTTTAAGGTGTGCTCATTGTTGTATTCTTTAAATTCCTGCATGTCATCATGAACGCTCTCCAAAAGCCGGGCGACCAATTCTTCATTCCCGCTTCTGGTGGCGCTTAGCAGTTCCCGGGACTGCCTTAATAGCTTGGAAACCGTCCCCCAGGATAATTTTTTTACCGTATTGGTAAATTCTTCTTTAATTTCTCTGTTGGGAATGCATACTTGTCCGTCGACGTAGGTCAAATACCCCATATGGATCAGAGCCGTAATGACCTCGTCCCGATCCTGGAAGCTGTCCAGGTCATTGGAAAAGCCCAAAACATTGACCGAAACGTTTTCATCGGCCATCAGGGCGATGATGGTATCACCCATTCCGTCAAAATCTTTGGTAATGTATTCTTCCAGTTCGCAAAAACCGCCGGTCCGGTTCCAATAGTCGTAGCATTTTCCCTCGTTCAGGGCTTCGGTTACGGAACGCGGATTAAAAACGGCGCCCGCATCCTCCATGTAATAGCCGTCATACCACTCTTTTAGTTCATCGAAGGATATTTTCGACTGGCTCCGACATAGATTTTGGACTTCTTGTTCGGAAAAACCAAAATAGGGCGCCAGGCGTTTGGGTTCCAACATGGTAAATTCGTGGAACATATTCAGCGCGGACCCGGTATTGTATTTTTTGATTGGCAGAATACCGGTTATATAAACCAGCTCTACATAGCTTTTATCTTTAAACAATGTGCGCAGGAAATCTAAAAATCGTTCCTGTTCCTGCGTTTCCCCCCTTCGTTCCCGAAAAATACTATCCCATTCATCAATCAGAAAGATAAATTTTTCACTTTTGATCTGACACACCATATCCAGACATAACGCCGCGTCGGTTTCTTTATCAATCACGCCCGGATATGCATTCTTCAGGTCCTGGATTAAAAATTGCGACAGTCTTTCGATTCCTTCCTCGACGGAAGCAGTTTTATTGAAATATTCGTTGAAATTGATCAGTATAACATTGTGCTTATTCAGATGATGGCTAAAGGTTGGATCTTTTTCTATTTTTAAGCCTTCAAACAGATGAGCAGGATAAATGCCTTTTGTATAATAAGCGGCCAGCATTTCCAGAGCCATGGTTTTTCCGAAGCGCCTGGCACGGCTGACACAGACCCATTTCTCCTTTGTGGACAGCTTTTCGTTCATCTCACGGATCAACATGGTTTTATCCACGAACAGCTTTCCGTTTAATAATTCGCGGAATCCTTCTCCGCTGTTGCTGCGATTCAGAAAATGATAATATGCGTTCACGGATTTACCCTCCTCTGTCCGTTTTTTCTTTGATTTTACAGTAATCATATCATAATGGAATTTGAATCGCAATAATAAAACAATGGGCGCGCCAAAGAAAGATTTCGACAGAAAATAACGGCGGAAACCGTATTGTCATGGAAATGCAAAATCTGGTATAATGTTTTTAAGAAAAACGGAAAAAGTGCGCAGGCATGCAGCACTTCGATCGGAGGAAAACGCACAGATGACGTATCGGATCATACGGCTTACAGACAGGCCGGAAATAAAAGAGCAGGCGGCGCAGTGGTTTCATGAAAAATGGGGAATCCCCCTGGCCGCCTATAAAGAGAGCATGGAGGAATGCCTGGCAAAGAAAGGCCCTGTTCCGGCATGGTACGTGGCGATGGAGGGCGGGCGGATGGTCGGCGGCCTGGGAGTGATTGAGAACGATTTCCATGACCGCAAAGACTTAGCGCCCAATGTCTGCGCCGTGTATACGGAGGCAGACCGGCGATGTCTTGGGATTGCCGGCGCGTTGCTGGAGCATGTATGCAGGGATATGAAAAGGCAGGGGATAGATACCTTATATCTTGTGACGGATCACACTTCTTTTTATGAGCGCTATGGATGGGAATTTTTTTGCATGGTGCAGGGCGAGGGAGAGCCGGAACCGAGCAGGATGTATATTCACAGGTGAGGACAGCCTGTGTCACACAAAAAGGAGCAGAAAGGAGCAGAAAGGAACGGAAGGATTCTGTAAAACAAAAGAATCAAGAAAAAACGGCTGGGAGCCGGGATCTGAATTCTCTCCGGACTCCTGGCCGTTCTGGCCCGCTCTTTTTCTGTCTCTTATCACCTGTTGTCTGTCAGGGCCGCGAGCCAGATAATCCCTTTTTGGGTTAGGATCAGACGATCCTGGCATTCCTTGGCCAGGTCCCTTGTCAAAAGGCGTTGGCGATATTCTTCAAAAAGAATCCCATATTTTCTTTCAAAGAAAAGCGAGTCGGCGCCGGTGGGAAGCAGCAATTGCTGTCGAAGAGATTCTTCCATAAGCCAGGCCGGATTTAGACGGACGGCGGAGACGATGAGCTTCTCTAAATTATCCGAATCCTGGAGATAGGCATCCGGATCCGGTGTGTTTTGCAAAAGAACATCTTCCATACGGGAAACGGCGCCGCAGCCGACTCCCCAGTAAAAGCCAGGCTGGGGCGGGCGGTTTAGATCGCTTTTTACATAATCATAAACCGTTTCCGGCCGATAGCCGGCCGTCTCAAGAAACTCCCGGCCAAAAGCCAGCAATTCTTCTGTGACAGCTACCGGAGCTGTCTGTGCCGGTTTCAGGCAGATACCGTCAGGCTCTGTCTCTAGTACGCGGTTTAGAGAGTCCCGCAACGACATGGTTTTTTGGTTAGGAAGGCCGCACAGCAACAGCGCGCTGAAATTATGCATATCATAAAAATGAAGCAGCTGCTTGATGGACGAATACAGGCTATAGTCATATGGCCGTTTCATGGCCTTGAAATCCACAATGTTCCATGCGCCGAAATCAATCCGGTACCAATGAACACGGAAGTTGCGTAAAACGGTCAGATTAGCCGTGTTCATATGCTCCGGAGCAATATCGGCCACTTTCCAGGCAGAAGTAAGGTCCAGGCTTTTACGCAAAACCAGCAGCAGGCGTTCAAGCTCGCCGCATCCCAGTTCGCCGGCACGGGAAATATGGAGCATCGGTATGGTATATTCGGACAGTTCTTTGGCCGCGGCCTGAAGTTCGCGGCATAATGCCTGACCGTAGGCATGCCGGATTCCCGTTTTCGGTTGCCAGCCAAAGACGGGAATCTCGATATTCAGCTTGATCTCATCCATTAGACAAGCTCGCCCTCCAGCATCTGTGCGACGGATTTTCCGCATTCTCTGCCTAAGGTCACAGCCATTCCTACGGATACTCCATAGCTGGGACTAAAATAATCCCATCCAAAACGTCCGCCGGTAGTATTTCCGGTTGCGAAGAGACCGTTAATCGGCATCCAGTTTTCGCCTAAAACTCTTTGGTCTCCGTCCACAAGCAGTCCGCCGAGAGTAACCAAAAAATTACCAAGAACTACATTGTTTTCATTGACCTGAATGTAAAAAGGACCCTTTTCGATGGGAAACAAGAACTTCGCCTCCCGGCCATACTGGTTATCCATGTCGGCAGTAACACACTGGTTCCAGCTGTTTACGCTGGCGACGATATTGGCGGCTACCTTGTCGGAAAGCCCCATGGCGCTCACGATTTCTTCAATGCTGTCACCGGCATACCAGACGGACTTGCTGGCCTCGTCGGCGTACCCGGTGCCTTTGACAGCATAGGCGGCATCCATGATCGCGCGGACTTCGGACAGGGTTTCGGCTGTGGGATTTGTGGTACCGTGGGAGGCAGGAACGTATTGCATGTAATCGGTCAGATTGTCGTCAAACACAGCATAGAACAGATCCCTGTTGCGGCTTGCCAGCGGGCGGGAACGCATCTCGATGGGACCCCAATATTCATTATAAAAGCGGCGTCCGGTATAATCCAGATGAATGCCCTGCGGATGGGACAGCATGGGCACCAGAGCAGGAGAGCTGGTCTGCCAGCTGGCTCTGCCGTCCATGGTGGCAGGATTTTGTTCTAAGCGTCCGCCGACCCAATAGCCCATCTGGATGCCATCGCCGCTGCGGTCCATACCCATGGCGTTAAAGGCGTCATTGGGCTGCAGGCTATATTTCAGATCGACCAACAGATCGTTGGCCATCTCCTGATTGCCTCCAAAGCCGCCGGTGGCCAGCACCACGGCCCTGGCATTGATCTGGATGTATTCGCCGGATTCTACGTTATAGGCCACTACGCCGGTCACGGCGCCGTCGGCGTCCTGTAAAAGCTTGGCTCCTGCATAACCGAACAAAAACTTACTGTCCGCGTTGTCGGACTCGATGGTTTCCTTGCAGTTTAAAACACTGAAGGTGTCATTAAAATTAACGGAACTGCAGTAAAAATGGAACGGACCGACTTCTGTCAGGATGTGAGGACGCTCCTCGTTGGCCGGTGCAAATACCAGTTTGGCTTCGGTCTCGCCATTCGTTTTTTCATACCACCAGTCGATGGCCTCGCCGCTGTTTTGGGCAAATTTCATGGCCAGGGTGGGATTGGCCGCATTCGCCGTATTCAGCATCCAGTTATTGTACCATTCGATGGGGTCATAGCCGGATCCTCCGCCCACGGATTCCGATACCTTGGAATTGATATGACCCATATCATTGCCGGTCGTCCGGAACGTATCCTGAAGCTGCTTTTCCAGTCCGATCACCGAGTACCCGCACTCTGCGACATGCACGGCGGCAGCAGCGCCGGCGTGACCCAGGCCGACCACACAGACATCTGCGTCATACGTTTCAGTTATTTCGGACTGGGCAATCGGCTCCGGCTTGATGCGCCACGATGCGGAGGAATATACCGTTTCCGTAATCTGGGTGACAGGGCCGGCGCCCGGATTTACAGGATTTTCCTCCGCCGCGGAAGCAGTAGTTTCCGCTATGGAAGCAGTGGTTTCCGCCATGGTCTGCGCAGACGCGGTAGTAGTGTCTGCGGACGTTTCGGCGGCTGTGCTTACATCACTGGCAGCGCAGCCTCCTAGCAGCCCCGTCAAGGCCAAACCTGCCGCGCTGGCCGCCGCGGATTTCATAAAGTCTCTTCTTGTCAGATTCATCGTGATTTTCCTCCTTATACTTTGGCAAAATAGCTGGCTTCATTCTAGGGCCGTAAGCAGGTGTCGAGTCAAGGAGGAAGTTGCTTTTTTGTGTGAAAAACCTGTGTCGTTTTTTATAAAATCTTATTTTTATAATCAAAAATGCTGGTCAAAAACCACAAAATATTGTACGATAACTTATATTATCTAAATATGGCTGGGGGATCCAATGGAAAAGAAGTATCGAATCGGAGAATTCGCAAAAAACCTGGGAGTTAGTATCGGGTTCTTAAAGCATCATGAGCAGGACGGCATTCTGCGGCCGGAGGTATCAGAAAGCGGATACCGCTATTATTCCTATTCTCAGGCATTCCAGGTTTTGCAATGTCTGCGCCTGCAAAGCCTGGGGTTTGACAGTCGGGAGATTGCTGGTCTTTTGAACCATTCCCGGGATTTGGATATTGAGGCGCTTTATGCCGGAAAACGCGAAGAGATTGAAGCCCGCATTCGCTATGACAGCGAGATTGTGAAGCATCTAAAGGCGTTGGAGCGCGAAGGACTGGGCCGCGATCAAGATGGCAAATGGAGAATCGAGGAAGTCCCGCCGTTTTTTTATATGGAACACTCCCAAAATGGTATCTTTTATGAGGATGAAGACTGTTGCCAGGTGATAAAGCATTGGAATCAATTTCTTCCCATGATACTTACATGTCAGCGCATTGAGTGGGAAGAGGACGAAAAGGTCTCCGCCGGGGACAATGTAAAAGGCTGTTACGGCGGATTGATGATCAACAAGAAACATGCCGAGAAGCTGGGCCTGCTTCTCAACCGGGCGGTGCGGGAAGTTGTTCCGGGACAGTGTCTTAATTATCATCGGGAGCGTATTATAACACATCCTTCGGCAGACGAGAAGGAAAACAACGCTGCTCGTCTAAAAGAGCCGATCCGGCTATGCCGGGATCATCACTTTATTCCAAGGGGAGATATTTACGTGGCTCAAAGTTTTATCTCGCTGGCCGGCGACGAAAATTATGTCAGCGAAGTGATAATCATTCCACTTGAGGTATAAGCAGTATGACCTACATCGGACAGTACCAGTCGCCCCTGGGCGGCATTACGATTTCCGGCAGCGGCGATGAAATTACCGGCCTGTGGTTTGACGGCCAGAAATATTTTGGCGCCGGGCTGCCGCAGACATATGAGAACAAGGAGCTTCCTGTTTTTGCGGAAGCGAGACGGTGGCTCGACCTCTATTTCAGCGGCCAGGCGCCGGATTTTACGCCGCCGCTTAGAATGGAAACAACTGCGTTTCGCAAAGCGGTGTGGGAAATCCTATTGACAATCCCCTTTGGGCAGACAACGACATACGGCAGGATTGCGGAAAAAATGGCCGCGCACAAGGGATTTGCGAAAATGTCCGCGCGGGCCGTTGGCGGCGCGGTGGGGCATAATGCCATTTCTCTGATGATCCCCTGCCACAGGGTGATCGGCGCAAACGGAAGCCTCACAGGCTATGCCGGAGGAATGGAGCGCAAGGTATGGCTTTTGACGATGGAAAAGGCCGCCACCGCAGGCGAGGCCGCAGAGGGAATCTTCTGCGCGCCTGTCCAAAACGCTTGACAAAGAAATGCATCTTTGCTATCATAGCGATAACAAATGAACAGGGAACAAATAAGGGCTGTAACTCTTCGAGGCATTACCTTTTACATTGAGGTGGATGGATTGGGGAGTTTTTTCTGTTTTGGGCGCGTAAGCCTGCCAGGGCGGGTACATTGCCCTCAAAACACAGGACGACAAAGGAAGGGAGAAGAAATTATGTTTGGTTTTCTGAAAAAAGAAAGCGGCGGGGTGACCGCGCCGGCGACTGGCAAGTGCATTCGGATTGAGGAGGTGCCGGACGCGGTATTTTCCCAAAAAATGATGGGGGACGGCTTTGCGGTGATTCCGAGCGGCGATACGGTGGCGGCTCCGGTGAGCGGCGAGATCGTAATGGTTGCACAGACGAAGCACGCGTTTGGCATGAAAACCAAAAGCGGCATCGAGTTGCTTGTGCATATCGGCCTTGATACGGTGGAATTAAACGGCGAGGGCTTTACGGTTCTGGCAAAGCCGGGCAGCCGGGTAAAGGCCGGGGAAGCGGTGATTCGCTTTGACAAAGCCTTCATGGAAGGGAAAGGGCTGAATATGACGACCATGGTCATATTTACCGGCGGGTATGATCGGGAAATAAAGATCAGCCAGTTTGGGCAGGATGTGACAGCCGGTGAAGTGGTTCTCCCCGAATAGGGCAGGGGAAAGCCCCCTGTGTGCCAAAAACACAGGGGGCTTTCGCCATATATTATGTAAAATCAGAGGGGGCTTATTTTTTGAACAGCGACTTTAACGCGTCGATCAGGTTGTTGGAGTCAAGCGTTGCGCCGGTAATGGCATCTACCTCAACCGTCTGGCCGCTTATTACTTCGTTGAAGAAGGTCTCCAGCTGTGTATCGTCCATAAACATATTGTCGCGTCCGTTGATAATATCAAGTCCGGTGATCTGGCCGCCGGATACGTCTACCTGCAGCGTGTACTCGCCGTGGTTGCCTTTAATCAGCTGTTCATAGCTGCCGTCCTCCTTGCCGGCGATATCGTATTCCTCCTTCTGCATCAGCAGATCGGCCGTGACCTGGGAGCGTCCGCCAAATGCGGTATCAGCGGCCGCGCGCCCGGTGGCAATCGCTTCGGCCAGAAAGACGCCGTTTTGGTAGAGGTTGGATACGAAGGAACCAAGCTCGCCGGCTTCGTACAGGTTGGGGATCGGCTCACCGTTCCATTTGAGTACCTGAGCCTTTGTATTGCGTTCTGCGCCGCCGGTGGTGGCGACGAGCGCCGGCGCAATGCCTACGGCGTAGAAAGGCGCGGTATCCAGAGGGCTCATGGTTTCAGGGTTGCGGTCGAAGTCGGTGTCGTTCTGTGAAGAAGCCATCTGATTGTAGCGGTCAACGGTTGCCTTGAGGGCTTCGGGATCGCGCCCCAGCTTTTCGGCCAGTTCCTCGATCGTATCGGCTTTGACGATCCAGCCTTTTTCGATCTCGGCGCTGTTGTCGTCAGACCAGACATATCCTTCCGTCGTGATCGGCCAGCTGAGCCATTTGGTGACGATTGCACCGGCGGTGCGGGTCTTTTCATCAAAAATCAGATGGACAGGCAGTGCACGGTCGTGCGGAAGGTCCACATAGTGGCCGTATTCTTTATATTTCATGTGCTGGCGGTGGTAAGCGCCGGCTTCGTTGTAAAAACGCTGGTCGTCGGCAGCTACTTCCAGCCAGGAGGTGCCGGCCATCGAGAAGTTGCGCATGAATACGGCTTCGTAATCCGGGACCTTGATGCCCAGCCAAAAACCGCCGGACTGGGTCTGGTTGTTCATATGCCACATTTTAGCGCCGGCTGCCATCAGGACCTGGATCGCGTCGCCGGTATTGCCGGGCGTGCCGCCGGTGTAAACCATGTCCATGCCGTGGAAATCGCGCTGCATCTGCAGGTTGTTTTCAAAGCCGCCGCAGGCCAGCAGTACGCCCTTGGCCGCCTTGATACGAAGCTCGCTGCCGTTTTTGTCAAGAGCCGTTACGCCGAGTACCGCGCCGCTTTCGTCCTGGATCAGCGAAATAAAGGAGGTATTGAAGTAGAGCTCAATATTCTTGCGGGCCCGCACGGCAAGGTCAAAGCCGCGCCATACGCCGCCGTATTCAAAGGTGCTGCCGGTTTTCCTTACATGGCCGGAGCAGCCCTTGAAGCTGGCGCCGTCCAGATCGGGAAACTCGGTTACCAGCGAACCCCAGCTGATCGGGCCGCCGCCGACGTAGCCCAGTTCATAGTCTACGGCAGCGACCGTTGCCTGGATCCAGCCGCCCTGCCCGGCAAATTCCTCTGCCAGGAAATCCAGATATTCATCGGCGATCGGATTCGGATTGCTGCAGGCGGTCAGGTAACGTTTGAAAGTATCCAGATCGTCGGGAGCAGGGAGGATGACCGTCTGCCCGGAAGCAATCGAGTTGCCGCCGGCACCCTCCTCGGGCATCTTTTCCAAGATGCAGATCGAAGCCTCCGGATCGATGTCGTTGGCTTCCAGTGCGGCGGCTTCGCCGGCCAGGCCGTAGCCAACAATCAGGAAATCCACTTCCTTGTCAAAGGCAGCGGCAGGAACTTCGGGGGCTTGTGTCTCAGGAGCCTGTGTTTCAGGCGCTTTTGTCTCCGCGGCGGTTGTCGCCGGAGCGGCTGTCGTCGTATCTGCGCCGGAAGCACAGCCCAATAAACCGGTGGCCGCCAGACCGGCAACACCGGCCATACTGCCTTTTAGAAAATCGCGTCGAGAAATCCGTTTTGCCATGTTTGTATCCCTCCCTTGAAAAACGTGTTTTTTTGTGTGGTTTTATTATACGCGGTAATTATTTATCAAACAAACCGAACATTTAATTGACTGAAAAAATATCTTTATAGCGATGATATAAAAATTTTATCAATCAAATAGGCGATCTGTGTTATAATTGAATAAAGGATTTAATAAAGAGCAAAGGATACGGAAAAGAGGTACGAAAAGGGGGGATAACTATTTGAATTCTACACAAATCACCTGTTTTTTGGAGGTAGCAAAAACCCTGAGTTTTGTCCGTGCGGCCGAGGCGCTCTATACGACACAACCGGTTGTCAGCTATCAGATTAAATCGCTGGAATCGGAATTGAACATGCGCTTGTTTATCCGCAATAACCGCAACGTAACACTGACAGCAGCCGGTAGTTATTTGTACACGGAATTTGCGCCGCTTAGTGAAAAGCTGCAGGAAATCATTGCTGTGGCCCAGGAAATCCAGAGCGAAGAGCAGCCGGCGTTTTTACTCTTGGTACGGCGGCTCGTGGACTATTCAAGCCTGACGCGGACGATCAAGAAATTTTCCCTCAGCCATCCGGAGGTCCATGTGGATATCCTGATGCAAAACGACCGAAGTACCAGCGATTTATTAAACTCCAACGAAATCCAGCTGGCGTTCTGCTATCAGTATGAGGTAAGCCGTTTTTCAAAGCTTCGCTTCCTGGCGCTTGACAAGGCAAGCTACTATGTAATTGTCAGCAAGGAGCACCGCCTGGCGGCTTACAAATACTTGACGTTTGAGGATTTGGCGGGAGAGAGGTTGTTTTTGGCCAATACCGAGCTTCAGAAGAATCCCAAGCTGATTTCTCCCAAAGAACTGGAGCGCTGCAGGGTAGAGATTTGCCCGCCGTATTCGACCTTTGACGGGATGATGCTGGCGGTGGAAGCGGGACTCGGCGTTACGGTGCTGCCGTGCTGCAAGACAAAGCGCTTCTCGGGCTTGATTAAGATTCCGCTCAAACAAGTGCCGCCGATTGCTTTAGGCCTTGCCTGGGCGCCGGCGCTGGCCGACGAGGCGGTGCGCGACTTTGTGGAAACGGCGGTCGAGAGCATCGGAAACGGACATGCATGCCGGGACGGAGCGGAAGCGCCGGAAAAGGATTAAAAGTGTGACAAAGAAGGAAAGCCGGCGGCAAAGGCGGCCGGAAACAGATGGTTTTTATTGTGATGCAAGAATATAAGAAAAGACGAAAGCGGCCGCAGAATTTTGAATCGATTCTGCGGCGTTTTTTTCTTGACATTTATTACGGATAGTGATATATTGATATTACAGTAAACGCAATAGAAAAGACAAACGGATTTGACAAGCAGCTTAGGAAGGCTGTCTGTACGGATGTCTGAGAAAGGAGGCGGTGCGGATGCGGGATCATGCCAGATCGGGGGCATTGACGGAGGTGACTTTTTTTATTTTGCTGTCTGTCTATGAGCCGCGCCATGGCTATGCGATCATGCAGTTCGTGGAGCAGGAGACGCACGGACGTCTGATTTTGGGCGCGGGTTCTCTGTACGGCGCGCTTAGCAGCCTGGCAAAGAAAGGATATATCGAACCGCAGGGCGAGGACGGGGAGCGCCGGAAACAGTACCGGATCACGCAGGCGGGCCGGCAGGTGGTAAAACGGGAGCTGGCGCGTCTGAAAGAAATAACGCAGACGGCGGAGACGATTGTGGGAGCGGTTCGGCCGGCGGCCGGGAGCCGTCTTATAGGAGAAACCGCAAGGAGCGGTGAAATGAGCGCAGGGGTCGGTCCTCAGGGATGGGAGGCAGAAGGAATAGGATGAAAAAATGCTATCGGTACTTTGGCAGTCTGTTAAACCGGCAGGAGCGCTGGCTGAATAAGATGGCGGCCGCGGGCTGGCATCTGAAAGAAGCAGGAAAGCTTTGCTATACGTTTGAGTCCTGCGCGCCGGGCGAATATGAATACCGGGTGGAGTTTGCGGCGCATATGGCGTACAAAAAGAGCAAAGACTACCGGGCTTTTCTGGAGGAACTGGGCTATGAGGTTTTTTGCAAAAACATAAATCTCAACTGGTCGGTGGGAAAGGCCGTGTGGCGGCCCTGGGGAGAGGGCGCGGGCCAGATCAGCACAAGCCCGGGCTCCTTTAATAAGGAGCTGCTGCTGGTGGGACGGCGGGCGGATGCGCGGCCCTTTGAGCTGCACACGGCGCCGGAGGATAAGGCGGAGTACATGGGCATGCTTGCGCGGGCTTTTTTGTATCGGGCAGCGGCTCTTATTGCGCTGGGAATTTTGCTGGGGATGTATGGAAGATCGGACTGGCTGCCGGAAGCTACTCTGGCGGTCGGCCGCATGATTGGCGGCGGGCTGCTAATCGCCCTGGGGATATGGATGCTGTGGCGGGCATATGGCTGCGGCAGAGAGGCGCGTCTGTATCGGGAGGAGGCCGGGACGGGACAATGAAAACGATAGCCGTCATTGACGATGATATCCATATCAACGATATGCTGACCGAACTGCTGACGCAGGAGGGATACCGCGTCCTGCGTGCCTGGTCGGGCACCGAAGCGCTGTTGCTTCTGCGGACGGAGACGCCCGACCTGCTTTTGCTGGACTTGATGCTGCCGGGTTTAACAGGCGAAGAAGTGCTGCCGAAACTGGAGGGAATCCCGACGATTGTCATCAGCGCAAAAGCGGCGATCGAAGATAAGGTGGGCCTTCTTTTGGGCGGGGCGGCGGACTATGTGACAAAGCCGTTTGATACACAGGAGCTTTTGGCCCGTATTCAGGTACAGCTGCGAAACGGCGAACAGGCGCGGCCGGCCTGCCGGAAAGGGGCCGGCCGGCTCCGGTTTGAGAGTCTTTCTCTGGACAGCGCTTCCCGCCGGCTGACCGTGCAAAAGCAGCCGGTGCATCTGACGCGGACGGAGTTTACGATTCTGCAATGCCTGATGGAAAATCCCCGCCAGGTGCTTACGAAAAGCCAGCTGTTGGACCGTCTTGGCGACGAAACACCGGACTGTGTGGAAAGCTCGCTGAAAGTCCATGTCAGCAACCTGCGGCGCAAGCTGCGGGCCGCGGGGGCCGGCGACTGCATCGAGGCGGTGTGGGGGATCGGCTTTAAACTGCGGCCCGGGGCGGCGAAAACTTAACCAAATCTTTACGTTTTCCTTTACCGCTTTCTTATCCGCAGTCCGCTACAATGGCGATATCTGAAAATAAGGAGGAATTGCCATGGAGTATGTACTGACAACCGAGAAGCTGTCAAAACGCTACGGGCGCTTCAAAGCGCTGGACGAATGCACCATGCATATCGAAAAAGGCGCGATCTACGGTTTCGTGGGCAAAAACGGCGCGGGCAAGACGACGCTGATCCGCGTGATCTGCGGTCTGCAGGAGCCGTCCGCAGGGACGTATACCCTGTACGGAAGAAAAAACGACGACAGCAGCCTGGCGGGGATTCGCCGGCGTATCGGCGCGGTCGTGGAGACGCCGGCGGTCTATGAGGGAATGACCGCGCAGGAAAACCTGCGGCAGCAGTACCGGATTTTGGGACTGCCGTCGTTTGACACAATTCCAGAACTGCTCAGTCTGGTAGGGCTTGAGGATACCGGCAAGAAAAAGGTGCGGCATTTTTCGCTGGGGATGCGTCAGCGTCTGGGGATTGCCGTCGCGCTTGCCAGCTGTCCGGATTTTATGATTCTCGACGAGCCGGCGAACGGGCTGGATCCGGAGGGGATTATCGAAATACGCGAGCTGATCCTGAAGCTCAACCGCGAGCGGCAGATCACAGTGCTGATTTCCAGCCACATTTTGAGCGAGCTGTCGCGTCTGGCAACGCATTATGGTTTTATCGACCAGGGACGGATCGTGCAGGAAATCCGCGCGGACGCGCTGGAACAGGCCTGCCGCAAATGCCTGCGCCTGCGTGTGAGCGATACGGCCGCGCTGGCCCGTGTCCTTGGCGAGCGGCATTTGGAGTATACGATTCTCTCCGATACGGAAGCAGAGCTGTATGACCGGCTGGAGATAACCGATCTGGTACAGGCGCTGGCCCGGGAGAACTGCAAGGTTCTGGCGATGCAGGAACGGGAGGAAAATCTGGAGGGATATTATGTAAACCTGATCGGAGGTGGCAGCCATGAGTAACCTGGTGCGGGCAGGCCTGGAACGGCTGAAAAAGGATAAAATATTTTGGTGTCTGATCGGTCTGGCAGCGCTGGAAGCCGCCATACTGTGTTATTCACAGTATCAGGATTTGCAGAGGTATCGTCTGTGGGCGGAGATGATGCCGGAGAATGAATCGTATGTCTGGGGCCTGCAGGATGCATCGAATCTGCGCACACTGCTTTTTAAGTGGGCGTCGGTGATCGGCCTGTCCGTGGCGGTACTGGCCGGTGTTTTCTGCGGGACCGACTACAGCGACGGAACGATCCGCAACAAAATAATTGCCGGACACCGGCGGAGGAATATCTACCTGTCCGGTTTTTGGCTGTGCCTGGCGGGCGGGCTGTTCTTCGCCGCTGCTTTTATGGGCACGGTGCTGCTTTTAGGCCTGCCGCTGTTTGGCTGGCAGGGAGAGACGACCGAAACGGTGCTGTTTTTGTTGGACGGGATCCTGGTCATAGCAGCTTACGCGGCGTTATGCAACTTGATATCGATGCTGATCCCCCGTCGGACGTATGGGCTGATTGTAAATCTCTTTGTGGCCGGCGTGCTGATGATTGCCGGTATGGTGGTTCTGATGAGATTGGCAGAGCCGGAATTTACCAACCGTGCGACGGAGATATTCGTAAACGGTGAGCCGGTCCTGAATCACATGCCGAATCCGCTCTATTTGAGCGGAGATGCACGAAAGCTATTTCAGCTGCTTCTGGATATACTGCCGTCCGGGCAGGGATATCAGATTGCGGGCCTTTCGGTCTGGCGTCCGGAGTGGCTGTGGCTGTTTTCGGCTGTGTTTGCGGGGGCTGCCAACGGAGTGGGATGCAGGATATTTGCAAAGAAAGATTTGAAATAGCCGCCTTGCCGTGACTGCGACTGCGGGGCGCTGAGCGCCGCCTTTGCCGGTTTGGCATCGAGTAAAGAGAGAGAAAGCCGGAATGCAAGAGCGGCGCATGCGGATTTTGGAGGAAGAAGGATGGACGGATGGCAGATTCTGAGCGGAGTTTTGGCGGTTTTATGTCTGTGGCTGTCTTGGCGTCTCTGGCGTCTGCGGCGGGCAATGTGCGAACTTGGCGATGAATTTGCCGCCCGGCTTTCGGAGCCGACGAATACATGGATCGGTATTTCCTGCCAGGATAAGGGGCTGAGACGGCTGGCCGTTTTTTTGAATGAACAGCTCGAACTTCTGATCCGCCAGCGCTGGCGTTATGAACAGAGGGAGGAAAAACAGCGGCGGGCGAGGACAAATCTCTCCCACGATCTACGCACGCCGCTGACAGCGATCTGTGGATATCTCGACTTGCTGAAGCGTCTGCCGTGGATAAAGGAGGCGGATTGCAAAGAAAGCGGTATATCGGGGGAGCAGGCAGAGACAGCGGAGCACGGCGTATCTGCGGAGGAGGAAATACGTATATCGGCGGCAGAAGCCCGGCAGGCGGCCCGCTATCTGGCGCTGATTGAGGAACGCACAAGGGCCATGAAGCGGATGACGGAAGAATTGTTTGGCTATTTCGTCTCGGCGGACCGGCAGGAGACGGCAAGGGAGCTTTCGCTGAACGCGGTGCTGGAGGCATGCCTGACCGGTTTTTACGGGGCTTTTAATGAAAAAGGGATTGTGCCGGAAATTATGCTGCCCGAAAGGCCGGTAAGGCGGCGCCTTCCCCAGGACAGCCTGGCCCGTATATTTGACAATATATTGGCAAATGCCGTCAAATACGGCGACAAAAGATTGCAGGTGCGTTTGACGCCGGAAGGAGAAATTTGCTTTGCCAATCCGGCGCGGGAACTGTCCGCGGTGCAGGCCGGCCGGCTGTTTGACCGCTTCTTTACGGTGGAAACAGGGCAGGATTCAACAGGACTGGGGCTTTCGATTGCCCGCCTGCTGACAGAACAGCTGGGCGGAAAGATTCGGGCGCAGTACGAAGCCGGATGGCTTACGATTGCGGTGGCGTTTCCAAAGAAAGAGGGACAGAGTTGTCAAAAAATCTCCGGCGGTTTTTGACAACTCTGTCCCCTGGTATCATTTTTTGCCGGGCGTTTGCTGGCCGGCGGCTTTAGTCCAGATCCTGTTCATATTCTAAGATCGCGCCGGTTGCGCCGTCGATCGTGTATTCGTATTCCATGCGGCCGACATGAAATTGTACGTCGTATTCCAGACGTCCGTCGTCCCAGTCCGGCTCAACCTCCATCTTGAAGGTCTGGCTTTCTTCTACGCCGGCGTGGCTGAGAGCCGCGGCTTTGGCGGCGTCCGCGCCAATGTCGCCGGAAGCGCCGGGTTGGCTGTGGCCGGGGACGTTTTGGGCGGCCGTACTGTGATGCTCCCACTCATGCTTGAGGACGGAACCGGAGACACCGTCGATCGTATAGTCGTACTCTGTGCCGCCGCACCAGAATTCTATGTCGTATTCCAGACGTCCGTCGTCCCAGTCCTGTTCAATCTTCATGCCGGTGACATCGGCTTCGGTCAGTCCGGCATGATCGAGGGCTGCCTGCCTGGCGGCGTCCGCGCCGATGTCCTGGAGGGAGGCCGGCGTGTTGCCCGGGGTCTGCGCGGCTTGCTTCTGCGCGGGATCGGCAGCCTGGGAACCGGATGTCGGCGTATCGGACGGGAGCGGGGCAGAATTGCCGGGCGTCTGTGTGCCGTCTGGGGCAGGCTGTGCATTGTCCGGCGTCTGTGCGTTATCCGGGGCGGAATTGCCGGGCGTCTGTGCGCTGTCCAGGGCAGGCTGTGCATTGCCTGGCGTCTGTCCGGCTTCGGGCGTACTTTCGGCGCCCGGGGAGAGACTCAGAAGGTCCTTTTGGCCGCTCAGAACCTGCCCGCTCCAGGCGTCTATCATATATTCAAACTCGCCCCAGGCGGTTTTTAGCTCCACCTCATAGTGGGCGGGGATTTCATCCAGCTCAGAGTCCACGTCGGCCGTCACCGAGTCAAGCGCCAGGGTCCCCGCGTATTCCTCGGCGGCCTGCCGGGCCGCGTTTTTGCCGATGGGAATCTGCGCGGTTGCGGCTTCCAGCAAATCGTCCAGTTCATCGACCGAAAGAGCGGCGAGAGCGTCAAACAGTTCGTCGCTGTCGCCGGCGCCGCCCCGTTCCATGACCTGGCGCACGAGGGCGGCTTTGCCGGCAGAAACGCCGGCCGGGGTATCGCCTGTTGCCGGCGCGGTTTCCTCAGTCAGCGTCTGGCTGAGAATCGCCGCTCCCGAAGCCTGGCTCTGCAGTACGCCGTCCACCGACGCCACCAGCTCCTGCTGGAGTCGGGCCGCACGGGCCGGGTCGCTGTCCTCAACGGAGATCAAAATCGAGGAAGTACCGTCCATATAGCCTTCCTGTACGAGCGCGCCGACGATGGCGCTTACCGCTACCTCGAGCTTTGTTCCCTTCAAATCACGGCCGCCGTCCATGCGAAAGAGGACGGCCGCCGCATCCTCGTCAAGGGCGGTGCAGGAGAGAACCTGCTCGCCGCGGTTGATCTTTAGTTCGATGCCGGGATTGACATCAAGAGAAATGGTCGATGCTGCGGCATAATTCCGATAGTAGAAAAATCCGCCGCAGGCAGCAGCCAAAAGCGCCAGTGCCAGGCCGGCGGCCGCCGGCCGCAGCCCCCGCTTTTTTTCGATGGCTTCTTGATTCGTGTTGGTATCCATTGTTTTTTGCTGTTTCAATTGTATCACACTCCTGATTTGGTCTTGCGGATATGTTGGCGGCGCATTGGCAAGAATCCGCGGAAACGACTGTGACCGCCATGCGGGCGCTTTTTTGTGAGCGATTCGCGAAAGGGCGGCTGTCAAAAGTTTTCGTTCTTATTATAATATTTTTTGGAGGGGAAAGCAAGAAGCTTATTGCGCGTTGTTGGTCGTAAAAGCGCGGCGGGGGCGGTGCGGACGCACTATTTATCGTCCAGCGTATGCGCATGATGCTGATTACAGAAGGCAATACAATAATTCCACAGCTCTTCCAGCCGCAGAGGAAGCTTTTCATTGCGGCGGCGTTGAAGCAAATTCGATTGCTGAAAGGCTGGCGGTCACGCCGTGGATTTTGCAAAGTGGGTACTACTTGCAAGCCACGGCAGAGGCTTCCGCAGAAGCCGCATTCCCCGTTCCCCCTCGGAGAGCCCACGATACTTTG
>JAAWCS010000018.1 GCA_022793375.1 Lachnospiraceae bacterium | reverse complement strand
ATTCGCGTGAAGCGAATCGTGTGCATCGCCCGGAGGGTCCATGTGCGGAGCACATGGAATAATGTCGCTAGACATTATACCAGCGCCGATTCGCGTGAAGCGAATCGTGTGCATCGCCCGGAGGGTCCATGTGCGGAGCAGTATCTTGAAAAGGGGAGGAAAAAGCAAGGATGAAAATTGTAATAACCTTACCGGCGGGCGACCGCCACAAGGCTATGTTTGCCGCCGCAGCGCCGGAGGCGGAACTGATATACCGGCCGGCGGGCGAGGTGACGGAGGAACTTTTGCAGACAGTGGACGCGGTGGTCGGCAATGTGCCGGCGGCCCGGCTGAAGGGCTATGAAAATATCCGCTGGCTGCAGTTAAACAGTGCCGGGACGGACGGCTATACGGCGCCCGGGGTGCTGGCGGCGGGGACGGTGCTGACCAATTCCTCCGGCGCCTACGGGCTGGCGATTTCGGAGCATATGATTGGGCAGCTTTTGATGCAGATTAAACATCTGGGGGCATACTATGAGGCGCAGAAGGAAAAACGCTGGTCGGATTTCGGCACGGTGGGGTCGATCTATGGTTCTACGACGCTGGTTGTGGGACTGGGCGACATCGGCGGAGCCTTTGCCGAGCGGATGAAGGCGCTTGGAAGCCATGTGATCGGAATCCGCCGTCATGTGGGCGAGAAGCCTGCATATCTGGACGAGCTGGATTGTCTGGAACATCTGGACGGGCTCCTGGGGCGGGCGGATTTTGTGGCCTGCAGTCTGCCGGGGACAGAGGCTACGTACCATTTGTTTGACAAAGACCGTCTGGCGCGCATGAAGAAGGGGGCGATTCTTTTGAATGTGGGCCGCGGTTCGGCGGTGGACAGCCTGGCGCTTTCGCAGGCGCTGCGAAGCGGGCATCTGGGCGGAGCTTGTCTGGATGTGGTGGAGCCGGAGCCGCTGCCGGCGGATCATCCTCTGTGGGATGCGCCGAATTTGCTATTGACGCCCCATGTCTCGGGCTTTTACCATCTGCCGGAAACGCTGGAGCGGGTGGTGCGGATCGCCGCAGATAATCTGACGGCGTTTGCGGCGGGGCGGCCGCTGAAAAACCAGGTGGATTTTGCCACGGGGTATCGCAGGAACGAGGCGGGGAACCAGGCATTGTGAGCGTCGGTTGGAAGGACAGGAAAGGAGCGGTCTGCTATGGGACAGTATCTGAATCCGGGGAATACCCTTTTTACGGAAGCTTTGCGCTCAGAGATATATGTGGATAAGACCGAATTGCTGGCATATACCAATCGAGTGCTTGAAACCAAGCAGAAGCTGATCTGTGTGAGCCGGCCAAGGCGATTTGGAAAATCCATGACAACCGAGATGATGGCGGCCTACTACAGCCGTGGGTGCGATTCCACGTCCCTGTTTGAACGGATGAAAGTAAGCCGGACGGTTGATTTTACCGCTCATTTAAACCGGCACAATGTGATTTATATGGATATCCAGCTGGCCCGCAGCGTCGCCGGCAGCGAGGGATTTTCCGGGCAGTTTCTTTCTTATTTGCAAAAGCAGGTGATCGAGGAGCTTTCGCAGGAATTTGGGGAGGAGATGACCCGGAAGGATAAATCGCTGGCGGGCGTACTGCAGCGAATCCACGCAGCCGCGGGGGAACGTTTTATTATTATCATTGACGAGTGGGATTGCTTGTTTCGCGAGGAAAAACACAATATAGCACTGCAAAAGGAGTACATTACGTTTCTGCGCAGTCTTTTTAAAGGAGCGCAGGCGGAAGTCTGCATCAGCCTGGCGTATCTTACGGGGATTTTGCCGATCAAGAAGTATGGGACGGAGTCGGCGCTGAATAATTTCAAGGAATTTACAATGGTGAATCCGGGGCAGATGGCGGAATATATGGGATTTACGGAGGGAGAGGTAGCCGGGCTCTGCGCCCGGTATGGGATGGATTTTGCAAAAGCCAGGCAGTGGTACGATGGGTATCGTTTTCGAGAAGAGACGCATATCTACAGTCCGAGGTCGATTGTAGAGGCAATGCTGAACCGGGAGTTCGGGAATTATTGGACGCAGACGGAGACGTATGAAAGCCTGAAGGCCTATATTGACTTGAACTTTGACGGTCTGAAGGATGCCATTGTGAGGATGTTAAGCGGCGGGCAATGTGAAGTAGATACGGGCTCTTTTCAGAATGATATGACAACGTTTAAAAGCAGAGACGATATCCTGACACTTTTGACCCATTTAGGTTACCTGGCTTACGAACGCGACAAGAGAAGTGTTTTTATTCCCAACGAAGAGGTGCGGGAAGAATTTGTAAGAGCCGTTAAAAACGGCGGCTGGGACGCGATTGCCGGGATTATAAATCGTTCCCGAAAGCTGCTGGAGGATACGCTCGCGCAAAGGGAAGGACAGGTTGCTGCAGGGATTGCCAAGGCACACAGCGAAGCAGCCTCTATCTTGACTTATAATGACGAAAATGCTTTGAGTTGTGTGATTACGCTGGCCTATATCAGCGCACGGGAGGACTATACGTTTATCCGGGAACTGCCGTCCGGAGAAGGATTTGCCGATATTGTGTTTTTTCCGAAAAGACATTCTGCAAAGCCGGCGATTGTCGTAGAACTAAAATGGAACAAATCGGCAGAGGGCGCGATTGCGCAGATTAAAGAGAAGCGGTATGGAACGGTTTTGGAAGAGTACGGAGGAGAAATCCTTCTGGTCGGAATTAACTATAACAAGACAAAGAAACTGCATTCCTGTAAGATAGAAAAGCATCGGAAACAGGAAATACAGGCGTAAATCAAAGGAGGACCTTATGAAATTTGCATTTGCACACTACAATTATAACGTAGTCAATCTGGAAAAATCCCTGGCCTTTTATCAGGAAGCCCTGGGCCTTACGCAGGTGCGTCGCAAGGAAGCCGCGGACGGCAGCTTTATCCTGGCGTATCTGGGGGACGAAAGCACCGGTTTTGAGCTGGAACTGACCTGGCTGCGGGACTGGGATAAGGATTCTTACAATCTGGGGGACAACGAAATCCATCTGGCGATGCGCACGGACGACATGGAAGCGGCACACAAAAAACATCAGGCCATGGACTGCATCTGCTATGAAAATCCCGCCATGGGGATCTATTTCATCCAGGACCCCGACGGCTACTGGATCGAAATTGTCCCCGCCAAATAGGAAAAGAGGGGGCATAGACGATGAAGTGGCTGAAATACACGATTGATACGACCACGGCGGCAGTGGATTTTATCAGCGAGATGTTAAATGAGCTGGGGATCGAGGGCATTGAAATCGAGGATAATGTCCCTCTGACCGAAGCGGACACCAAGGGGATGTTTATCGACATCCTGCCGGAACTGCCGCCGGACGAGGGCAAGGCCCGCGTGACGTTTTATCTCGATGAGGACAAGCCGGCAGCGGAGGTGGAGACACTGCTTGCGCAGGTGCGGGAAGGCCTTTTGGAGACGGCCTGCTTTGTGGAGATCGGGGCTGGCACGATCACGGCCGGGGAGACCGAGGACAAAGACTGGATCAACAACTGGAAAGAATTCTTCAAACCCTTTACGGTGGGGGATATCCTGATTAAGCCGACCTGGGAGGAAGTCCCGCCGGAGCATGCCGGCAAATGTCGTATCGAGATCGATCCGGGGACGGCGTTTGGCAGCGGCTCGCATGAGACGACGCAGCTGTGTATCCGCCAGCTGCAAAAATACGTAAAGCCGGGCTGCCGGGTACTGGACATTGGCACGGGCAGCGGAATTCTGGGGATTGCCGCTGTCAAGCTGGGTGCAGGAGCCGCCTTTGGCACCGATCTGGACGAAAACGCTGTGGCGACTGCCATTGAAAACGCAGCGGTCAATGGGATCGCCGGCGAGCGCTTTCCCATCGTGGCCGGCAATATCCTGGAGGAGGAAGCCTTGCAGGAGCAGGCCGGCCTGGAATGCTATGACATTGTGGCAGCCAATATCCTGGCGCCGGTCATTATCCTGCTCACCGGGGAGGCCGACCGTCATTTAAAACCGGGGGGCCTTTTCATTACATCCGGTATCATTGACACCAAAGAGGATGCGGTGAAAGCGGCGTTTGCCACTCATCCGGTCTGGGAAATTGTGGAGACGATCCATCAGGGAGAATGGGTCTGCATTACGGCCCGCAAGCGTTAGAAGAGTATTACGTGGGGGCAAAAAATGTCCTGAGAATACGGGCAATCAAGGAGGTATCGGCAGATGCAGATGTTTTTTGTAGAGCCGGGGCAGATCGCCGGGGGCCGGGCGGTTATCACCGGCCCGGATGTAAATCATATCCGTAACGTACTGCGGATGAAGCCGGGCGAGATCGTGCGTATCAGTGATGAGAAAGAGTTTTGCGGGCAGTGCCGGATCGAAGAGATTTCCCCGGAACGCGTTGTGCTTGCGGTAGAAACGCAGGGCCTGTCTACCGAACTGCCGGCCGAACTGGTGCTGTTTCAGGGCCTGCCCAAAGGCGACAAGATGGAATGGATCGTGCAGAAGAACACAGAACTGGGCGTGAGCCGCATTGTGCCGGTCGCCATGAAGCGCTCGGTGGTAAAACTGGACGCGCGGAAAGCGGCAGCAAAGGCCGGTCGCTGGCAGGCTATTGCCGAGAGCGCCGGCAAGCAGTCGGGCCGCACGAGGCTGCCGCAGGTATCCCAGGTAAAAACCTTTAACGACGTGCTTACGGAGAGTGCAGAATTTGACCTTTTACTGCTGCCCTATGAGTCGGCCGAAGGGATGGAGGGGGCAAGACGCCTTTTGGACCGGGCGGCTCCCGGGATGCGCATCGGCATCTTAATCGGTCCGGAGGGCGGCTTTGAGCCGTCGGAGATCGAAGCGGCGGTCGCGGCCGGCTGGCAGGTGATGAGCCTGGGCCGGCGGATTTTGCGCACGGAGACGGCCGGCATGGCGCTGGCCGCGGCGCTGATGCTGCGGTTGGAGCCGTAATAAGCCCGTAGAAAAGGAGGAAACCCCGTGAACATCCACTTAAAACAACTGGAGGGCTTCGTCTTTGTCGTCGAGCAGGGAAGTTTCTCCCGGGCCGCCGCCCTTCTCTATACCTCGCCGGCGGCTTTGACCCAGCAGATGAACACGCTGGAACGCGAACTGGAGTGCCGGCTGCTGCAGCGAAGCTACCGGGGAGCGGAACCGACTGCCGCAGGCCGGGATTTTTATCCCAAAGCAAAGGAAATCCTGGCGCTGGCCGCGCAGGCCGTCCGGCAGTGCCGGGCGGCAGGAAAAGAAGATGCCGTCATAACGGTCGGCTGTTACCATGAAAACGAAATTATTTTGCTGCAGGACTATCTGCGGCGGTTTGCCGGCATCTGTCCGGATATACAGGTAGACTTCTATAACGGCGACTACCGGGAATTTTACGATCTTTTGCTGGCCGGCCGCCTGGATTTTTTTATCCATCCCTATGACGATTTCATTGAAAAGAAAGGACTCTGTTTCCAGGAACTGGGAGAAACGCAGCTTTGCTGCTGCATGTCCTGGTCACATCCGCTGGCCCATAAAAAGCGGCTGAGCCTGGGCGACCTTACAGGGCAGGCGTTAATCATTGGCTGCGGCTGCAAAAGCCGCTGCCTGGACGGATTCCGGGAGCATATAAAGGAGACGGGACTGCCGGTCCGGCTCGAACAGTTTGACACGGAAGGCGAAGTGTGGAAACATATTTTGACACAGGACCATCTGCTTCTGAGTCTCTATTACAGCGCCAGGTCAAATGCGAACAGTACGGCGATCCTTCTGGACTGGCCGCAAAGATACCGCTATGGCATCATATACCGGGCCGACGCCAGCCGGCCGATGCGGCGTTTTTTAAACTTTATGAAAGAGATTGCTTCTTTGGAAAAGGAGAAGAGGTTTTAAAATATATTAAAATGCCTTCTCATTTTTTTAAAACCTTAAAATCTGTAAATACATATAAGCTTCTCATCCCTTGTTAAAGTGTGTACAATATAAGTGTAAAATTTTTGACAGGACGTTTGCGGCCCGTTGCCGCGGACTGCAAACGTACCGAAATCAAAGCAGGAACACTACAGGGGCGTGCCATTATGCCCTGAGAACACAAGAAACAACAGGGAGGAACGTATACATGAAAGGGATTTCAAGAAGAGACTTTTTGCGTGGGTCGGCGGCCGGAATCGGCATGATGGGCCTCGGTCTGATGAGCGCCGGCTGCTCGACGGGACAAGCCGCAGGTGGAAGCGCGGGCGGCAGCAGCGCACTGCCTGACAAATGGGACTATGAAGCCGACGTAGTCATCGTCGGCTACGGGGTGGCCGGAGCGGCGGCGGCCCGTGAAGCGATTGCCGAAGGCGTAAGCTGCCTGGTACTGGAAAAATGCGACGAAGCGCTCTGCGGCGGCGGCTCCTGCGCCAGTGCCGGCGCCGTATTTGGAAATAACCCGGAGGAACTGCTGAGATCTTCCCGCGGCTATGTCTCTATGGAAACGATCGAAAAAGTGTCGGCCGAAGGCGCGCAGGTCCACGAGTGGCTGAAGGAAAAGGGCCTCGACATGAGCGGGCAGGGCGTGAGCGTCTACAACTCCATGAAAGCCGCCGTGGACAGCTGCGGCGTGACCGTTCTGTACGAAACGCCGGGCCGCCGCCTGGTCTTTGACCCCGTAAGCCACGAGGTATTCGGCGTCTGTGCCGAGGACGCCTCCGGCAGCGAAATCTACGTAAAAGCCAATAAAGGCGTACTGCTGGCAACCGGCGGCTTTCTGGCCAACGAAGAACTCGTACATCGTTTCCTGATCCCCAAGGAAGTGCAGATCGCCAATGTCGGCCCCGCCTCCTGCACCGGCGACGGTCTGATGATGGGCATGTCCGTGGGCGCAGCCCTCAAAAACATGACCTGGCAGTGTCTGGAAAACTACGGCCAGGGCTCGGTAGCTCTGAAAAAAGGCAGCGACGAAATGGGAACCGGCCTTCTGCACCTGCCGGCCGGCGATCACCGCGGCGCGCGCATCTACGTAAATAAATCCGGCAAACGCTTCATGGACGAGGACCGCTGGTACTGTCACTCCAAAGGAAACAACCCCGCGCTCGAATACGGCGGCCTGTGGATGGCCTACGAAGGCTTTTCCAACCTGCCGATGTACCTGATCTTCGACTCCCAGCTCTTTGACAGCGGCAGCATCGGCCCGCACGACACCACCCTCGGCTGGGCCAAAGCCAAAAATATCTACAACTGGAGCGCCGACAACCAGGCAGAACTGGAAAAAGGCTGGATTGTTAAAGCTGACACAATCGAAGAACTGGTCGCCAAGCTGGCCGAACAAAGCGGCAACGACCCGATCGACGCCGCCCAGCTCACCGAAACCCTGAACACCTACAATGCCTACTGTGCCGCCGGCGACGACCCCGAATTCGGCCGTGCCAGGGAACAGTCCTTCCTCGGCCCCTCGACCCTGGAAGCCGTCAATAAGCCCCCGTACTACGCCTGTGAACTGGTACCCGCCTACATCTACACCATCGGCGGCCTGCACTGGGGCGAAAACGGCGCCACGCTCGACTGGGAAGGAAACCCCATCCCCGGCCTTTACCACGCCGGCGACGTCGGCCAGTTCACCGAAGTAACGGTACTCGGCCTGCGCGACTGCATGGCCGTCGGCTCCTATACCTGCCGCACGATCTGCGCCGCCGCAACCCGCACGATCCCCGGCAAAGCCGCGACCGTAATCGCCGCCCCCACCGAGGACCAAAAAGCCGCCGCCGACATCACCGCCTACGCCGCCCAATAACCCCAAAACAAAAACCCCCAAACCCAAACCCTCTACTCCCCCCTTCCACCTGTTTAGGCACCCCCAAGCAATCGCCGGGGGCCCCTGGACAGATGGAGGGGGGACAGACAAAGCCGTGCCCCCTTCATCTACTTAGGCACCCCCAAGCAATCCCCGGGGCCCCTGGGCAGATGGATGGGGTGCAGACAAGCCGGGAAACAGCCCCCTGTGCGGGGTAATTCGTCGGCGGATGATTTGGTGTGGAACCACCATGTCCGCCGACGAATTACCCCGCGCAGGGGGCGTCCCCCCTTCTCCCCCCTCTCATCTCCCCACCCCCACCCTATTGACATCAATTTCCCCGCCCTGTATAATAAGGCAGAAAAGAATCGAGGGGAGAGCGTCCGGTATGGAAATCTATTTTGACAACGCAGCGACAACACAAGTCACGCCCCGCGTCAGCGACGCCGTCGTGCAGGCAATGACCGGGATCTACGGCAATCCGTCGTCTCTGCATCATAAAGGATACGAAGCGGAGCTGGCCGTAAAAAAAGCCCGGACAGAAATCGCCTCATTGCTGAAAGTCCCTGAAAAAGAAATCTTCTTTACCTCCGGCGGCACGGAATCGGATAATCTGGCGTTAATCGGCGCCGCTTTCGCCCGCCGCCGTGCAGGCAGCCATCTGATCACGACCTCGGTCGAGCACCCGGCCGTCCTGCGCACCATGTCCTGGCTGGAAAACAATGGGTTTCAGGTAACCTACCTGCCGGTAGATGCATACGGGCAGGTGCGTTTGGAGGATTTGCAGGCAGCTCTCACACCGGAAACGATCCTTGTATCGGTGATGTATGTCAACAACGAGATCGGCGCCAGGGAGCCGGTAGAAGAACTCAGCCGCATAGCCAAGGCCTATAACCCTGCCATCCTGTTCCACAGCGACGCCGTGCAGGCCTTTGGCAAATACCGCATCCGCCCGGCCAGAGAAGGGATCGACCTGATGAGCGTCAGCGCCCACAAGCTGCATGGGCCAAAAGGCGCCGGCTTTTTGTATGTGCGCGATAAAGTCCGGCTGGAGCCGCTTCTTCACGGCGGGGGCCAGCAGCGGGATCTGCGGCCGGGGACCGAGAATGTCCCGGGCATGGTCGGCCTTTCGGAGGCGGCGTGCGCTTCCTATGAGGAACGCGAGGAAAAAAACCGGCGGCTGTACGAACTGAAAAAGCGCTTTACGGAAGGCCTGCTCTCTTTGGAGGGCACGCATATTCATGGCCATACCGGCGAAGCCAGCGCTCCGCATATCGTCAGCGCCGGCTTTGAAGGGGTGCGCAGCGAGACGCTTCTGCATGCGCTGGAGGAGCGCGGCATATACGTCTCATCCGGCTCGGCGTGCTCGTCAAACCATCCCTCCGTCAGCGGCGTGCTGAAAGCGATCGGAAGCGAAGAGCGGTGGCTGGACAGTACACTGCGCTTCAGTTTCAGCGACCTGAATACAAAGGAGGAAACCGACATCTGCCTGGCCGCGTTAAAAGAACTTTTGCCGACGCTCAGACGATACCGCCGTTCGTAGAAAAATACCGCAAAGGCCACCCCACTATGCCCGAAAAATGAGGGCAGGAATAAGGAGAGAAACCGATATGTATCAGTCTTTTTTGATTAAATATGCGGAGATCGCGACCAAGGGGAAGAACCGCTACCTGTTTGAGGATGCATTGGTGCGGCAGATCCGCCGGGCCTTAAAGCCGGTGGAGGGCACGTTCCGGGTGTGCAAGGAACAGGGGCGGATCTACGCCCACGCGGAGGGCACATACGATTACGAGGAAGCAGTCGAAGCGCTGCGGCGCGTCTTTGGCATTGTGGCGATCTGCCCGGTGGTTATTCTGGAGGACGAAGGCTTTGAAAAGCTTTCGCAGGATGTGATTGCCTATCTCGACGCAGCGTATGCGGACAAGCATATGACCTTCAAGGTCATGGCCCGGCGCGCCCGCAAAAACTATCCAAAGGATTCCTGCACGATCAACGCGGACTTAGGCGAAGCCGTTTTGAACGCGTTCCCGGACATCCGCGTCGATGTGCACCGGCCGGATATCTATCTGAATGTGGAAATCCGCGAGAAAATCTACGTCTACTCGCAGTCGATCCCCGGCGCCGGCGGAATGCCGGTGGGCACGGCCGGCAAAGCCATGCTTCTTTTATCCGGCGGCATCGACAGCCCGGTGGCCGGCTATATGATCGCCAAACGCGGGGCCAAGATCGATGCGGTCTATTTCCATGCGCCGCCGTACACCAGCGAGAGGGCTAAGCAGAAGGTCGTTGACCTGGCAAAGCTGGTGGCCCGCTATTCGGGCCCGATTGAACTGCATGTCGTAAACTTTACCGACATTCAGATGTACATTTATGATACCTGTCCCCACGACCAGTTAACCATCCTCATGCGCCGCTATATGATGCGCATCGCCGAGCAGATTGCGCTGGAAAACGACTGTCTGGGCCTGATTACCGGGGAGAGCATCGGGCAGGTGGCTTCGCAGACCATGCAGAGTTTGATGGCGACCAACGAGGTGTGCACGCTGCCGGTGTACCGGCCGCTGATTGCCTTTGACAAGCAGGACATTGTGGAGATATCGGAAAAAATCGGCACATATGAGACGTCGATCCTGCCCTACGAGGACTGCTGTACGATTTTTGTAGCCAAACATCCGGTGACCAAGCCGAACCTGAAAGTCATTGCCCGCTCCGAAGAAAAGCTGGGCGGCCGGATCGACGAGATGGTAAAGACCGCGCTGGAAACACGCGAGAAAATCTGGGCGGATTAGGCAAAAGGTGGAAGGAACCGTGCAAATAGGGCGGTGTAAAAAGGACCGTGCAAAAAGCACAGTGTGGAAGAAACTGTGCAGATGGGATAGTGCAGGGGGAACAGAATCGGAGGGAGACAGGGCGATTGGAGAAAAAGAGACGGGCAGCCTTTCACAACCTTGGGTGCAAGGTGAATTCCTATGAGACGGAAGCCATGCAGCAGCTTTTGGCCGAAAACGGGTACGAACTGGTGCCGTTTGAGGAACCGGCCGACGTATATATTGTCAACACTTGCACGGTGACCAACATCGCCGACCGCAAATCGCGGCAGATGCTTCACCGGGCCAAAAAGCAGAACCCGCGGGCCGTCGTTGTGGCGGCCGGCTGCTACGTGCAGGCCCGGGGCGAGGAAGCGCTTGCGGACGGCACGGTGGATATCCTGATCGGAAACAATCAAAAAGCGCGCCTTCCGGAACTTTTGAAGGAATGGTTTGACCGCCGGGAGTCCGACGGCCGGGAAAGAGAGCAGGCGCTTAGCGAAGCGTCCGATCGGCCCCTCCCCGCTTCCCTGACGGCGCTTAGCGACCTGAGCCGGGAAAGGGACTATGAGAACCTGGGGATCCTGCGGGCGGGCAGTCATACCCGGGCTTTTCTAAAAGTGCAGGACGGCTGCGACCAATTTTGCAGCTACTGTATCATCCCCTACGCCAGGGGACGTATCCGCAGCCGGCAGCCGGAGGAGGCCGAAGCCGAAGTGCAGAAGCTGGCGACGGCCGGCTATCGGGAAATTGTGCTGACCGGGATTCATTTAAGTTCCTACGGACTGGATTTCGCGGGAGAAAAACGGACGGAGGAAGCGCCGTTTGGCCGCGGCCTGGCGCGGCTTCTTATGCGGCTTTCGCGGGTGGAGGGGATCGAACGAATCCGGCTTGGTTCCCTGGAGCCGCGGATTATCACAAAAGAGTTTGTAAAAACGCTGCAAAACTGTGACAAACTCTGCCCACATTTTCACCTGTCGCTGCAAAGCGGCAGCGACAGCGTGCTTCGACGCATGAACCGCCGCTATACGACCGAAGAATATTTGAATAAGTGCCGCCTTTTGCGGGAAAGCTTTGACAAACCGGCGATTACGACCGATGTCATAGCCGGCTTTCCCGGAGAGAGCGAAGAGGAATTTGCGCAAACCTTAGCCTTTGTCCGGCAGGCCCGCTTTTATGAAATGCATGTGTTTCCGTATTCGCGCCGCCGGGGGACGGCGGCCGGCCGGATGCCGGGGCAGCTGCCGGAGGCGGTCAAGAAAGAGCGCAGCCGCGAGCTGCTGGCGCTCTCCGGGCAGATGTCCGCCGCCTACCGGGAAAGGTGGGTCGGGCAGGAGGCCTCGGTCCTTTTGGAGGAGCCGGAGGGCGAAAAAACGATGGCCGGTTACACGAGAGAATATATACGCGTCCTGTATCCCGGGGGAATGGAAATGGCTGGAAAAGAGGTTTACGGAAAAATCACTTGCCGAAATGGCAATTATATATTAGAATAGAAGAAGTATATCTGTTTTCGTAACAGTTTGGCGGCAGAGGAAAGAAAAGGACGTGAGAAGAATGGATAACGTGCATGTAACCCAGCATCTGTATCCGCAGGCAGAACAGAAGACAAAGGCCAGTCAGATCCTGGCCGAGGTGTATGATGCGCTGAAGGAAAAGGGGTATAACCCGACGAACCAGATTGTCGGCTATATCATGTCCGGCGATCCGACTTACATCACCAGCTACCGAAGCGCCCGCAGCATGATTATGCGTGTGGAACGCGACGAACTTTTGGAGGAACTGGTGAAATACTATCTTGATACCAGGCTGGCATGAGAATCCTGGGGCTTGACTATGGCTCCCGTACCTGCGGCGTGGCCGTCAGCGATCCGCTGGGGCTCACGGCCCAGGGGCTGGAGACCATTACACGCAAGGAAGAAAATAAGTTACGAAGAACACTGGCACGGATTCAGGAGCTGTGCGGACAGTACGGAGTAGAGACGATCGTACTGGGCCTGCCCCTGAATATGAACGATACCATCGGCCCCCGCGCGGAGAAAACGCTTCTCTTTGCAGAGCAGCTGAAACGCCGCACCGGATTGCCGGTGGTTTTGCAGGATGAGCGCCTTACGACCGTGGAGGCGGAGCAGACACTGATCGAAGCCGGCGTCCGGCGGGAACACAGGAAGCAGTATGTGGACAAGCTGGCGGCCGTATTGATATTGCAGGGCTATTTGGATGGACTGGCCCGCGAACACTAAGCAGGTGACAAACGAATGGATGAAAAAATTGTTTTAACGGATGAATCGGGCGAGACGATTACGCTGTATGCGGTGGAGGAGACGCGCGTAGCCGGCGTGAATTATCTGTTGGCGGCGGAGGAAGAGGGCGACGGCTCCTGTCTGATTCTGCGGGATGTGTCCTCGCCGGAGGAGACCGAAGCAATTTATGAAATCGTGGAGGATGAGGACGAACTGGATTACCTCTTCCACATTTTTAAAGAGCTGGTCGGAGAGATCGACCTGGAATACTAAACGTTTTATCATTGTGCGGAAATAGGGCGACGCCCGGAAAATGGAGGTTTTGGATTGAGACAAAAAGAAAAAAAGAATACGCTTCATATCATCCCTCTCGGAGGACTTGAGAAGATAGGGATGAATATGACTGCCTTCGAATACGGAGACAGTATAATTGTGGTGGACTGCGGCCTGGCCTTCCCGACGGAGGACATGCCGGGGATTGATTTGGTGATCCCGGATACCACTTATTTGAAGGATAATATTTCCAAGGTTAAGGGCTTTTTTATTACGCATGGGCACGAAGATCACATTGGCGCCATCCCCTATGTGATGCAGGATTTTGACGTGCCGGTCTATGCGACGCGCCTGACCCAGGCGATTATTGAGCATAAATTAAAGGAACGGGGCATGACTCGTTCCGTGAAACGCAAACAGGTCAAATACGGACAGACGATCAACGCGGGCTGTTTCAGAGTCGAGTTTATCAGGACCAACCACAGCATTGCGGACGCGGCGGCGCTGGCGATTTTTACACCGGTCGGTACGATTGTCCATTCCGGCGATTTCAAGGTGGATTATACGCCGGTATTCGGCGATCCGATCGATCTGCAGCGGTTTGCCGAATTGGGCAAAAAAGGCGTCCTTGCCCTGATGGCGGACAGCACGAACGCGATCCGGGACGGGTTTACGATGTCGGAGCGCAGCGTCGGGCGGACCTTTGAGACAATTTTTTCCGAGCACAAGAAAAACCGCATCCTCGTGGCGACCTTTGCCTCGAATGTGGACCGCGTGCAGCAGGTCATCAACACGGCCTATCAGTACAACCGCAAGGTAGTCGTAGAGGGCCGCAGCATGGTGACGATCATCGGCCTGGCGCAGGAGCTGGGCTGCATCAGCATTCCCAAGGGCACGCTGATTGATATCGAAGAACTGAAAAATTACCCGGAGAACAAGACGGTCATTATCACGACCGGCAGCCAGGGAGAGTCGATGGCGGCGCTGTCGCGCATGGCCTCGGACATGCATAAGAAGGTTTCGATCCACAAAGGCGACGTGGTCGTTTTGAGTTCGACGCCGATTCCCGGCAACGAAAAGGCGGTCTCGCGCGTCATCAATGAATTGTCGGAGAAGGGCGCCGAGGTCATTTTCCAGGATACCCATGTGTCGGGGCATGCCTGCCGGGAGGATTTGAAGCTTTTGTATAGCTTGTTAAAACCGCATTTTGCGATCCCGGTTCACGGGGAGTACCGTCATTTGCAGGCACAGCAGAAAATTGCCCTTGAGATGGGGATTCCCGAGAAAAACACCGTGCTGATGCGTTCGGGCGACGTGCTGGAGGTGACGGAGAATGCGCTGAAGATCACGGGCCGCGTACAGGCCGGCAGCGTCCTTGTGGACGGGCTGGGGATTGGCGACGTGGGCAATATCGTCCTGCGCGACCGCCAGAACCTGTCGCAGCACGGGATCATGATCGTGGTGCTGACGCTGGACCGGGCCAGAGGGCAGGTGGTGGCCGGACCCAACATCGTATCCCGCGGGTTTGTCTATGTGCGGGAATCGGAAAATCTGATGGACGAAGCACAGAAGGTGGTCGAAGAAGCAGTCGAGAAATGCCTGCGCCGCCGCGTTACGGACTGGGGGAAATTAAAATCGGTGATCCGCGACAGCCTGGGGGATTATCTGTGGAAGAAAATGAAGAGGGACCCGGTAATTTTGCCTATTATTATGGAGATTTAGCAGGATAAGCCTATGAGCAGTACAAATAAAACCGTCAAGCAGATTTCGTCAGCGGTCATTCAGACGGCGATGACCGTCATTTTGCTGACAATTGTGATTATGGTGTTTTATATGGCGATCCGCAAAGCGTACCGCTTCGGCCAGGAGGTATTTAATATGAGCCCGATGGCCGAAGCCCCCGGCGTGGATAAGCTGTTCATCGTGGAGGACGGAGTTTCGACGATGCAGTGTCTGGAAAGCCTGGAAAATGCGGGCTTGATCCGCGATAAGAATATAGCGCGGCTTCTGGAGCTTTTCTTTGAGTATGAAATCTACCCGGGGACGTATACGCTCAATACTTCAATGACGGTGAAAGAGATTCTGGCGGAGCTCAACGAGAAGCCGCCGGAGGAAACGGCCGGGGAAACGACGGCGGCTGCCAGGGCGGCGGAGACAACCTCCGCGGCCGAGACAAAGGAGATCATAGAGGGGGACGACTGATGGAGGAGGAACGCCTGGCCGCTTTTCTTCATTCATTGGAAGAAGAGGACAGCCCCCTTGTGCAAAAAATCGCCGACGAAGCGGCGGCCGCCCATGTACCGATTCTTCGCCGGGAAACAGCCAGCCTGCTAAAAACGCTGGTGGCAATGAAACAGCCGCGGCGGATTCTGGAGGTCGGTACGGCGGTCGGCTATTCGGCGCTTTTGATGGCGCAGTATATGCCGCTAGACGGCAGGATTACGACGATCGAAAAAGACGAAAGCCGGCTCTGTGCGGCCCGCGGCCATTTCCGGCAGGCGGGCGAGGAGGAGCGGATCACGCTGCTTGGCGGGGACGCGGCGCAGATTTTAAAAGAACTGGACAGTCCTTTTGACTTTATTTTTATGGATGCGGCAAAGGGACAGTACATTCATTTTCTCCCGCAGGTGCTGCGTCTATTGGCGCCCGGCGGCGTTTTAGTGTCGGATAACGTGCTGCAGGAGGGAACCATCCTTGAATCGCGTTTTGCGGTCCCGCGCCGGGAGCGGACGATTCACAGCCGGATGCGCGCATATCTGTATGAACTGAAACACCGGCCGGAACTTCAGACGGCCGTGGTTCCGATCGGCGATGGCGTGACGATCAGTACGCGGTTTTCGGCAGGAAAGGAGCCGCAATGACGGACAATAAGAAGAAAAAACCGGAACTGCTGGCGCCGGCCAGTTGTCTGGAGGTATTAAAGACGGCCGTGGTCTTTGGCGCGGATGCCGTTTATATCGGCGGGGAAGCATATGGGCTGCGGGCAAAAGCAAAAAATTTTTCGCTGGGGGACATGAAAAAGGGAGTGGATTTCGCTCATCAACGAGGGGTTCGCGTCTATATAACAGCCAATATCCTGGCGCATAATCGGGATATGGACGGTGTACGGGCGTATTTTGAGGAACTTAAGGAAGTGGGCGCGGACGCTTTGATTGTCGCGGACCCCGGCGTTTTTGACGTGGCGCGGGACGTGCTGCCGGAAATGGAACTGCATATCAGCACGCAGGCCAACAGCACCAATTCGGGGACGTTTCGTTTCTGGCAGCGTCTGGGCGCCAAGCGCGTGGTGGCGGCGCGAGAGCTTTCGCTGGAAGAAATCCGTGCGATCCGCACACAGCTTGCGGACGGGCCGGAGATCGAAGCCTTTGTCCACGGCGCGATGTGCATTTCGTATTCGGGGCGCTGCCTGCTGAGCAATTATCTGGCAGGGCGGGATGCCAACCAAGGCTCCTGCACGCATCCCTGCCGTTGGAAATACGCGGTGATGGAGGAAAGCCGCCCGGGCCAGTACCTGCCGGTGGAGGAGACCGGGCGGGGAACCTTTCTTTTTAATTCCCGCGACCTGTGTATGGTGGAGTATATCCCCGAACTGATCGCGGCCGGCATTGACAGCTTTAAGATCGAGGGCCGCATGAAGGCGGCGCTGTATGTGGCAGCCACGGTGCGGGCGTATCGGCGGGCGATCGATGACTTCTTTACCTCGCCGGCCCTCTATGAAAAGAATCGGAAATGGTACAGGCAGGAAGTCGGCAAGTGTACGACACGGGAATTTGGCACAGGGTTCTTTTTCGGCAAGCCCGGGGCGCAGATGCAGGTCTACGATGCCAGCACATACAATCAGGAGATGGTCTACTTAGGGATGGCAGGTGAGAAGAGGGCCGACGGGGCGGTATGCCTGGAGCAAAAAAATAAGTTCTGCGTGGGGGAAGTGATCGAGATTATGAAGCCGGACGGCAGCGATATGCCGGCGACGGTAGAGGCAATCGAGGACGAGGAGGGCAATCGGCAGCAAAGCGCGCCCCATGCCAGACAGAAGCTGTGGGTGAAACTCAGCGTGCCGCCTGAGCGGTACGACCTCCTGCGCCGGAGGGCCGGCGGAGAGTCAAACGGATAAAAACCGCCCGCGGGCCGCAGGGCCGACGGGCGAAACGATAGGAAACAAGGTTTGCTCAGGGCCGTCCGGATACAAAAACCTCGGCCGGCAGACGCCGCCGGAGCGTCTTTGCAACCAGGCAGGCCGCGATAACCGAAGCAACGTCCTTAAACAGATAAGGGATCGACATAACGAGGGCGGAAGCCCAGAAATTCAGGCCGTTCAGACGGGCATAGTGGAGGATTCCGAACAGGTGAAGAACCAAAAGTCCCAAAAGGCCGGAGAGAACGGCCAGCGGGAAAACAGGCTGCCTGCGGCTCAGCCCGCACAAAAGGACCATAAAGGGAAAGCCGAGGATAAAACCGCCGGTCGGGCCGGCCAGCACCTCAAAGCCGCCGCGCATACCGGAAAAGACCGGCAGGCCGACAGCTCCCAAAAGGACCCATATAAACACGGACCAGACGCCGGCCGGGCCTAACAGATAGCCGATCAGGGCCATGCCGAAGGTCTGCAGCGTGATTGCCACGCCGCTGGGCATCGGCACGGAAATCAGGGAAGTGACGACGGCCACGGCGGCGAACATACCGATCAGGGCCAGCTGCTTTGCGGAAAAATTTTGCTTCATACGTATCTCCTTGTAAAATGGGGCGCCGCGACGCATATCGTCGAGACAGCCGGTTTAAAGACTGCGCTGCCGAGACGCCGAACGGCAAAACGACATTATAAAGTATAAAAAAAATACTCCGAAAAGTCAATGGGAAAGGAGGAGGGACCATCCAATGTTTTGGTTACTGTCAGGCATGCTGTGTCTTGTCTATTATGTCCTGTTGGAAAACCTGGCGGCCGGCCTGGAACTGACCATAGTCTGGCTGCTGCTGGCGCTGGGCTTTTTGTGTACATATCTCTTAAAGGTATACCGAAAAGCACATCCTGCCAAAAAGAAGCGCCCGCTGTGGCAAAAGACCTTCTGTTACACGAGCCTGGCTCTGTTTCTCGTGCTGGCCGGCGTGACGGTAAGCCGGACTGTAGCCGGAATGTTTCTGCCTGTGCCCGAGGAGTTGGAGTATATCGCGATTCTCAGCGAGGAGGAAGTGGAAGGAGAGTCGGAGCAGGAACTGGTAGACCGGTTAAACCGGGCAGTGGCCTATCTGGAAGAAAACCCGCAGACCTGCGTGATCGTGTCGGGGGGCTGGGATTCGGAAAAGGGCTCTTCACGGGCCCATGTCATGTATCTGTACCTGCTGCGTCATGATATCGGAAACGAGAGGATTTTTTGGGAAACCTATTCTCGCAGTACAAAGGACAACCTGATTAACAGCGCGGCAATCGCCGGCGGCCGCTGGTCGAAGCTGGGGATCGTGGTCAGCGATTACTTTGCATACCGGGCGATGCGGATTGCCCGCAATACGGGCCTGCCCAATGTCTGCGCCGTCCCCTCCGCTACGCCGCTGTGGCTGCTGCCGCATCGTCTGGCGGCGGAACTTTTGTGGGTGCTGCATGATAAATTTCTGGGGATCTGACAGTGGGGGCAGGACAGCGGGCGCAGCTGCCCGGGCCTGTGAACGACTTTATACGGATATCCGCTTATAGATATGGGAGGGGAAAGAGAAAATGGCAAAACTGTATTTTCGGCACGGGGCGATGGGAAGTTCCAAGACAGCCAATGCGTTGATGGTGGACTATAATTACTATGAGCGCGGCAAGAGGGCGCTGCTAGTCAAGCCGCGGCTGGATGATCGGGACGGCGAGGGGATTATGCGTTCCCGCATGGGATTGTCAAAGCCCTGCGGCTTTGTGGAGGATCTCGTGCAGATGAGCGACCGTCAGCTTAAGGACTACGACTGCGTGATTGTGGACGAGGCCCAGTTCTGCACCAAGGAACAGGTGCGGTTTTTTGTGCACATCGTGGACGATCTGGAGATTCCGGTCATCTGCTACGGGCTTCGCACGGACTTTATGCACCAGTTTTTTGAGGGGAGCATGTGGCTGATGGCCTGGGCCGATGCGATCGAGGAGATTAAGACCGTGTGCTGGTGCGGCCATGCCGCGACCTGCAATGCCCGGATTGACAGCGAGGGCAGGATGGTGCGAAAAGGGGAACAGGTGGTGCTGGGGGCCAACGACAAATATATTTCGCTGTGCCGCAAGCATTATAATGAGGGGAATACGGGGCCGGCGAGGAAAACGCGCGGCTGAAAAAGCATAAAATAAAACCATGCCTATGTTAAAGGGATGCATGCCTGTCGTCTGACGGTGATTCTATAAAGAAATCCGGGAGAAGTCTGTCAATGGTCATAATTAAAAAATAGCAGAAGCTTCTGTAATTTATCGTACCGGCACAGACCCCATGCAGATTTTGTATCCGCCGGCGCGGTGAAGCGGTTTGGCCTGCAAAAATGTATAAAAAGGTATAAAAAAAAGCCGGAAAATCCTTTACGGATAGGCTTTTTTTGGTTATAATGTATACGTTGTATTTGACAAAAACGGGGCTGCCTTGTCAACCTGACCGAGGACAGGGGCCGAAAAAAATTCAGGAGGAAACAGTAACATGGCAAAGTGGGTTTATTTATTTAAAGAAGGAAATGCGGATATGCGCAACCTTCTGGGCGGCAAAGGCGCGAATCTGGCCGAAATGACAAATCTGGGTATGCCGATCCCGCAGGGCTTTACGGTGACGACAGAGGCCTGCACGGATTATTATAAGAAGGGCGAACAGATTTCGGCCGAGGTTCAAAAGCAGATTTTTGACGCGTTAAAAGTCCTGGAGGAGATCCAGGGAAAGAGTTTTGGCGACAACGACGACCCGCTGCTGGTATCGGTACGTTCGGGTGCGCGGGCTTCGATGCCCGGCATGATGGATACGATCCTCAACCTGGGCTTAAATGACGTGGCAGTAGAGGGTTTTGCAAAGAAAACCGGCAATCCCCGTTTTGCCTATGATTCTTATCGCAGATTTATCCAGATGTTCTCCGACGTGGTCATGGAAGTCCCCAAATCTTTCTTTGAGAAAATTATTGACGAAGTGAAGGAAGCCAAGGGCGTACAGTTTGACACGGAGCTGACGGCCGAGGATATGAAGGAGCTGATCGCCCGCTTCAAGGCCGTATACAAGGAAGCGATGAAGGGCGAGGAGTTCCCGCAGGAGCCGAGGGTACAGCTGATGGAAGCGGTAAAGGCCGTGTTCCGCTCCTGGGACAACCCTCGTGCGATCGTGTACCGCCGCATGAACGACATCCCCGGCGACTGGGGCACGGCCGTCAATGTACAGGCCATGGTATTTGGCAACATGGGCGATACGTCCGGTACCGGCGTGGCCTTTACGCGCAACCCCGCGACCGGCGAGAAGGGGATTTACGGCGAATATCTGATCAATGCGCAGGGCGAGGACGTGGTGGCCGGCGTGCGCACGCCGCAGCCGATTACCAAGCTGGCCGAGGATCTGCCGGAGTGCTACAAAGAATTTATGGATCTGGCCATGAAGCTGGAAAACCATTACCGCGATATGCAGGATATGGAGTTTACGATTCAGGAGGGCAAGCTGTACTTCTTACAGACCCGCAGCGGCAAGCGCACGGCGGCGGCGGCGATCCAGATTGCCTGCGACCTGGTGGACGAGCATATGATTACGCCCGGCGAAGCGGTGTGCCGCATCGAGGCCAAGAGCCTGGATCAGCTGCTGCATCCGACCTTTGACAAGGAGGCGCTGGCGGCCGGCAAGGTGATCGGCACGGCGCTGCCGGCTTCTCCCGGCGCGGCGGCCGGCAAGGTGTATTTCACGGCCGAGGATGCGAAGAAGGCTCACAACAAGGGCAGCCGCGTGATCCTGGTGCGTCTGGAGACTTCCCCGGAGGATATCGAAGGCATGCATGCGGCGGAGGGTATTCTGACGGCCCGCGGCGGCATGACGAGCCATGCGGCAGTTGTGGCCCGCGGCATGGGCACGGCCTGCGTATCCGGCTGCGGCGAGATTAAGATCGACGAAGAAGGCAAGGTTTTTGAGCTGGGCGGCGAGACCATCCATGAAGGCGACTATATTTCCCTGGACGGCAGCACCGGTAAGATTTATCTGGGAGATATCAAGACGGTAGAAGCATCCGTGGGCGGCAATTTTGCGCGGATTATGAGCTGGGCGGACGATTTCCGCAGCTTGTCGGTGCGCACGAACGCGGACAATCCGACCGATACAAAGAACGCCGTAAAGCTGGGCGCCGAGGGCATCGGCCTGTGCCGTACCGAGCATATGTTCTTTGAGCCGGAGAGAATCCCGAAGATCCGCAAGATGATCCTGTCCGATACGCAGGAAGCGCGCGAAGCGGCGCTGATGGAACTGCTTCCGTTCCAGAAGGCCGATTTCAAGGCCATGTTCGAGGCGCTGGAAGGCCGTCCGATGACGGTCCGCTACCTGGATCCGCCGCTGCATGAGTTCCTGCCGACCAACGAAGCGGATATCGCCGCGCTGGCCGAGGACATGGGGCTGAGCGTCGATCAGGTAAAAGCGACCTGCGACGAACTGCATGAGTTCAACCCGATGATGGGCCACAGAGGCTGCCGTCTGGCCGTTACCTATCCGGAGATCGCCAAGATGCAGACCCGCGCGGTAATCGAAGCGGCGATTGAGGTGAAGAACGAAAAGGGCTACGACATTGTGCCGGAGATTATGATTCCTCTGGTAGGCGATCATAAAGAACTGAAATTTGTCAAGGATGTGGTTGTGGAAACCGCCGAGAAGGTAAAGAAGGAAATGGGTTCCGATATCGAGTATAAGATCGGCACCATGATCGAGATTCCGCGTGCGGCGCTTCTGGCGGGCGAGATTGCCGAGGAGGCCCAATTCTTCTCCTTTGGTACAAACGATTTGACGCAGATGACCTTCGGCTTCTCCCGCGACGATGCCGGCAAGTTCCTGGATGCCTACTACAAAGCAAAGATTTACGAGTCGGATCCGTTTGCCAAACTCGATCAGAACGGCGTAGGCCAGCTGATCTGCATGGCGGTGGAGAAAGGCCGCCGGATTCGTTCCGATCTGAAGCTGGGAATCTGCGGCGAGCATGGCGGCGACCCGTCCTCCGTAGAGTTCTGTCACCTGAATGGCCTGGACTATGTGTCCTGCTCACCGTTCAGAGTGCCGATTGCCAGACTGGCGGCGGCGCAGGCATATCTGAATAATAAGAAGCATTACAAGACCAGACAGTAATTTCTGTGTCTGTGGACGCGGTAACAGGATGTACCGTGCGAGAGGACGCAGGATTCTGTGAGAGATGGTAAAGGCCCTTGTGAGACTGGGATGGTTCCGGCTTACAAGGGCTTTTTGACGGCAGACGAACAAGAGATCATTCGTCGGATTGACAAATGCCAAAGCCTATGCTATTCTGTATCCAGAACAAAATATAAAAACGGGGTGCTTGCAGAGAGCAGGCTGAGAGTAAGCTGGATTGCTTTAACCCATAACCTGATTTGGATAATGCCAACGTAGGGAACATACACATGATTCGATTGCGATATGCGTTCCCGTATATCGCTTTTTACATGGGAACAAGGAACATCTCATGGATTATGGACAGGGTTTCTGGCGGCAGGGACCCTGTTTTTATATTTTGCGGCAGTCTTGCTTTAAAAATAAGCAGGGTGCCCCATTATGCCCTGAGAACACGGGCAATTATAAGAAAACACCACAAGGGTGTCCCATTATGCCCTGAGAACACGGGCAAAAATAAGGAAACACCACAAGGGTGTCCCATTATGCCCTGGAAACACGGGCAAAAATAAGGAAAGGGGAATGACATGCGAGAGTATCATACGCAAATGGAGGCGGCCCGCAAGGGAATTATCACGCCGGAAATGGAGCAGGTGGCGGCAAAAGAGAAGTGGAGTACGGAGACGCTTAGAGAGTTCATAGCCAAGGGAGAAATTATTATTCCGGCCAATAAAAACCACAAGAGCCTGAAGGCGAATGGCATCGGCGCACGGCTGACGACAAAGATCAATGTGAATCTGGGAGTTTCCCGCGATTGGAAGGATGTGGACATGGAATATGAGAAGGTCCGCGCGGCAGTCGCTATGGGGGCGGAATCGATTATGGATTTAAGCTCGTTTGGGGATACGCGGACGTTTCGCCGCAAATTGACTGCCGATTGTCCGGCGATGATCGGGACAGTACCGATTTATGACGCGGTGGTATATTATCACAAGGCTTTGCGGCAGATTACTTCGCAGGAATGGCTGGATATTATTAAAATGCATGCCGAGGATGGCGTGGATTTTATGACGCTTCACTGCGGCATGAACCGGGCCGCGGCGGCGCGGTTTAAAAAGAATAAGCGCCTGATGAACATCGTCTCCCGGGGCGGATCGATTATGTTTGCCTGGATGGAGATGACCGGGCAGGAGAATCCGTTTTATGAGCATTATGACGAGATTTTGGATATTTGCCGGGAGTATGACATTACGATGAGCCTTGGGGACGCGTGCCGGCCGGGGTGTCTGGCCGACGCGACCGATGCGGCGCAGATCGAAGAGCTGATTACGCTGGGCGAGCTTACCAAACGCGCGTGGGAAAAGGATGTTCAGGTCATGATCGAGGGTCCGGGACACATGCCGATGAATCAGATTGCCGCCAACATGGAGATCCAGAAAACACTGTGCCACGGCGCGCCCTTTTATGTATTGGGTCCCCTGGTAACAGATGTGGCCCCCGGATATGACCACATTACGGCGGCCATCGGCGGCGCGATTGCGGCCGCGGCCGGAGCGGCGTTCCTATGCTACGTGACGCCGGCCGAGCATCTGCGCCTGCCGGATGCCGCCGATGTAAAAGAGGGCATAATCGCGGCGAAAATTGCCGCCCATGCGGCCGATATCGCAAAAGGAATACCGACCGCGGCCGACTGGGATTACAAGATGAGTGAGGCGCGTAAGCGGCTAGACTGGGAGGAGATGTTTTCGCTTGGCATGGACCCGGAGAAGGCCCGCCGCTACCGCGCCGAAGCGAAGCCGGAGAAGGAGGATACCTGCAGTATGTGCGGAAACTTCTGCGCGGTGAAAAATACCAACCGTATTTTGGAGGGCGAGATCGTCAGCATTTTTGACGAATAATTGATTTTCCCTGTGTTTATTGATACAATGAAACGGGAGATTACACAGGGGAAGGCGGGGACTAAATGAATATATATATGGATGAATCGGGTTCGATCAACAACCATGTACCAGGCAATCGATATTTTGTGATAGCAATGGTGCGCGCCTTGGATAAAGCGGCGCTGAAACGGGCATATAAGCGCTTTGTTTCTTCAAACTATACCCGCCTTTTGGAACTGGATCAGGAAAAAGTAAACGAAAACACGGGAAAAGTAATCAAGGCCGGCGGCCGGATGTTTACCCATAATAAATTCAAAGAGTTAAAAGGCGCGCAGTTTGACCGGGATATGAAACGAAGATTTGTTGCGTTTTTTTCTCAGAAACGGACATTTGAGCTGTATTATATTAAAATCGCCAATGAAAAACTGACGGATTATTTTTGCCAGAACACGGCACGCGTATTTAATTATACGGTTAGACTGGCACTGGACTACTTCTTGCGAAATGGATATCTTCCACAGGAGGACTGCTGTCTGCAGTTGGACGAACGGAATGAAAAAACCGAGACGAGATATTTTCTGGAGAATTATTTGAATACGGAGTTGACCATGAATGGAGTAACGACGGGGAAATTTGACGTAATCTACTTTGATTCGGCCAATAACGACCTGATCCAACTTGCGGATGTATTTTCAAATCTGTATTATTCGCATTTGCAGACGGGCAGCTACGAAGATGCATTTAAAAAGCTTGGAGAGAGCGGAATACTGAGATTTATTTTTGAATTTCCAAAATAAACATTCTCAAAAATAAAGTCAGTTGCATGTTGACAGCATCTGCGGCATATGCTATTATTAGGTTACCAACAGTAAGTCCCTTATTCGTGCCGTTATCTAGGTAAGCGCCATGTGTTGGCGTCGCGATCGGGCAATTGGTAACCTTTAGAAATCAGACCAGCAAATGTGCTGGTCTTTTTCATGTCCGGGCAGCAGATCCGGAGGGCGAGATCGTCAGCATTTTTGACGAATGATCGATTGATTTTCTGTGCGGTTGCTGGTATACTTTTGGGAGAAGAAGTAACGTACCGGTGACGATAGAAAAGTGCGAAGGAGAAAAATACGATGCGTTTTTTGGAGGAACGGATCCGCCGCGACGGGATTGTCCGCGAGGGAAATGTGCTGAAGGTAGACAGTTTTTTAAATCACCAGATGGATATTGAGCTGTTCACGGAGATGGCAAAGGAGTGGAAACGCCGCTTTGCGGACCGGCCGGTGAATAAGATTTTGACGATCGAGGCCAGCGGCATCGGCATTGCGGCGATCGCCGCGCGCGAGTTTGGCGTGCCGGTTGTTTTTGCAAAGAAGTCAAAGAGCATTAACCTCGATTATGACAATTACAGCACGCAGATTCGTTCCTTTACGCATAATCGGAATTATGAGGTGATTGTATCTAAAAAGTTCCTCGGAACAGGCGATCATGTGCTGATTATCGACGATTTCCTGGCTAACGGATGCGCGCTGATGGGGCTTTTGGAGCTGGCCGAAAAGGCCGGAGCGGCCGTTGAGGGGATCGGGATTGCGATTGAAAAGGGATTTCAGGAAGGCGGCCGCACGATTCGTGAGCAGGGGCATCGCCTGGAATCGCTGGCGATTGTAGAATCGATGGATGCGGCGACAGGCGAAATCGTGTTCCGTCAAACAGATTGTTAGATACATAACGAGTGGGAGCCGGGACAGAGGCAGAGGGGCTCCGGGACGGATCGACGCAGGATACGAGCGAGGAAAAAATGGACTTTGAACAGATTAACGAGGAATTATTCGGGCAGGCGCAGCATCTTCAGACTGCTTATTATAAGAAGGTAGTCCCGGGCTCCAAAAAAAGCCTGGGCGTAAAAGTGCCGGTGTTGCGGAAGCTGGCTAAGAGCATTGCCCGCGGGGATTACCGCCTTTTTTTGGAGCAGTACCCGTGCGAATATCTGGAACAGGATACGCTGAAAGCGCTGGTGCTGGGATATGCAAAGGATGAGCTGCCTGCGCTTTTGGCGGCGGCCGACGCTTTCATCCCACAGATTAAGGACTGGATGGTAAACGATGCCTTTTGCCAGAATTTTTCGATTGCCAGAAAGCATCGGCCGGAAGTCTATGAGTGGCTCCAAAAATATATAGAGACGGATGAGGAATATCCGCAGCGGGTGGCGGCGGTGCTTTTGATGAGCCATTTTCTGGTGGACGAGTATTACGAACGCGTACTGGAAGTGATGAACCGCCTGAAGCATCCGGGCTATTATACCAAGATGGGCGTGGCCTGGTGCGTGGCGACAGCCTTTGCCAAATATCCGCAGGCGACGATGCACTTTATGCGCGACAATCAACTGGACGACTGGACGTACAATAAGGCAATCCAGAAAATGCGGGAATCTTACCGCGTATCGGACGCGGATAAAAAGATTTTGCTGGAAATGAAGCGGAATGGAGGCGGGCAGTGAACGATGGATATACATCATGCGCTGAAACAGTATTTTGGTTATGACGCGTTTCGGGAGGGGCAGGAAACGCTGATCCACAGCCTTCTTGAGGGCCGGGACACGCTGGGGATTATGCCGACCGGCGCGGGCAAGTCGCTGTGTTTCCAGATTCCCGCCCTTTTGATGGAGGGAATTACCCTGGTCATCTCTCCCCTCATCTCTCTGATGAAAGATCAGGTAAAAGCGCTCAACGAAGCAGGAATCCACGCGGCATTCTTAAACAGCTCCCTGACAGCGGCTCAATATTATAAAGCGCTGCGTCTGGCCTCCCAGGGGCAGTATAAAATTATTTATGTGGCGCCGGAACGTCTTTTGACCGAGGAGTTCCAGGAGTTTGCCCTGCATACGGAGATTTCGATGGTGGCGGTAGACGAAGCGCACTGCGTCTCCCAGTGGGGGCAGGATTTTCGCCCCAGCTACTTAAAAATCGTCGAGTTTATCCGCTTTTTGCCTAAACGGCCGGTGCTGGGCGCTTTTACTGCCACGGCGACCAAAGAGGTGCGGGACGATATCATCGATATTTTAATGCTGAGGGAGCCGACTGTGCTGACGACCGGGTTTGACCGGCCAAACCTCTACTTCAGTACCCAGTCGCCGAAGGACCCCTATGCGACGATGAAGCATTTCATCGAGACGCACCCGGGCGACAGCGGCATTATCTACTGCCTGACGCGCAAGACCGTAGAGGAGGTCTGCGACCGCCTGCATCGGGACGGGTTTTCGGTGACCCGCTACCATGCGGGGCTGAGCGACAGGGAGAGACGCTTAAATCAGGATGAGTTTATTTACGACCAGGCGCAGCTGATGGTGGCGACGAATGCTTTCGGCATGGGCATTGACAAGTCCAACGTGCGGTTTGTGATTCATTATAATATGCCGAAAAACATGGAAAGCTATTATCAGGAGGCCGGCCGGGCCGGCCGTGACGGCGAACCGGCGGACTGCCTGCTCTTGTATCGGGGACAGGACGTGGTGACAAACCAGTTTTTCATTGACCACAATCAGGACAATGAAGAACTGGACCCGGTAACGCGCAGGATTGTGATGGAGCGCGACCGGGAGCGCTTGAAAAAGATGACCTATTATTGCTTTACGAACGACTGTCTGCGCAGTTATATTCTGCGCTATTTTGGGGAATACGGCCCCAATTACTGCGGCAATTGCAGCAACTGTCTGACACAGTTTGAGACAGTGGATGTGACGGGGGAGGCGCAGGCGATTGCGGGCACGGTGGCCTGGTGTCGGGGACGCTACGGGACCAACGTCATTCTGGAGACGGTCCGCGGAGCCAACACGGCCAAGATCCGCCGTTATGGATTGGAGGAAAGCCCGTTCTACGGCAAACAAATGCAGACGCCGATGCCGAAATTGCGCCAGATTTTGAACCATCTGGTGCTGGAGGGATATTTGTTTGTTACCAACGACGAATACGCCCTGGTAAAGCTGACGGAAAAATCCCGCGAACTTCTGGCCGGAGAACAGACGGTGCAGATGAAAATGGCAAAGGAACTCGAGCGTCCGGCAAGAGAAAAGACGAAACGGCGTGCCGGCAGCGCGGCGGCCGCGGGACTGGGATTTACAAAGATCGAGGAGGATCTCTTTATGAGCCTGCGCAATCTGCGCACGGAGCTCGCCCGCAAGGAGCACGTGCCGCCCTATATTGTATTTTCCGATAAAACGCTGACCCATATGTGCGTGGTGAAACCGCAAACGCAGGAGGAAATGATGACGGTCTCCGGCGTCGGCGAGCATAAGTATAAAAAATACGGCGAAGCGTTTCTGGCCTGTATCCGTCGGGAGCTGGGGACAAAAACCGTGTAAAGCCGGGCGTGCAGAAGAACGGAAAATATGCGGCATGGCGTGCACAGGGCGGCGGCCGGGGATAATTGAGGAGAACGAACATGGCAAAGGCGGCGCTTTTATTTGACATAGACGATACCTTATACGATCAGGTGATTCCCTTTGGGGCAGCGTATGAGCGGGCTTTCCCGGATATTTTTGGGCAGGGGCCGTCGGCTGAGGAGCTGTTTGCGGCCCGCAGCCGCCACAGCGAGCATAGTTTCCGCAAGGCGCTGGGGCAGGAAATGACGATGGAGGAGATGTATCGTTACCGCATTCGGGAAGCCCTGGCGGAGTTTGGATATTCGGTTTCCGACTGGGAAGCGGATCGGTTTCAGCAGATCTATGAGCAGACGCAGAGGGAATTGAAACTGTCGCCGGTTATGGAGGAAATTTTGACCTATTGTAAAAACAACGGCGTCCTGCTGGGGGTCATCAGTAACGGGCCCGGCGCGCATCAGCGCGAGAAAGCCAAAACGCTGGGGCTTGGCCGGTACATGGAAAAGGACCATGTGATCGTATCCGGCGACGTCGGCTTTGTGAAGCCGGATGTGCGTATTTTCCGGCTGGCGGAGAAACGCCTGGGACTGAACCCGGCCGATACCTGGTATGCGGGCGATTCCTTTGCCAACGATATTGTGGGCGCGGCGCAGGCGGGGTGGCACACAATCTGGCTGAACCGGCGGCAGAAAACGGCGCCGGCCTGTGGGCCGGCAGGGGCGGTGCGGCCGGAGGTGACGGCAGCGGATGAGGACATGCTGCTGGCGTGGCTTCGGCAGAAGAAATGGGACTGAATCTGAACAAATTTGTAACAGATTCCCTTGACAAAACTCTTGTTTTCCTTGCTCATTTTTGGTATTATTTCGATGCTGTCACCTGGACATTTTTGGCTTTTTATGTGAACCAAAAGAAAGGCGGCAAATATTATAATACAGCTGGTGAAACAAGATTCGCCTGGCAAGCCGGAGGGGTAAAATGACAAAAGCTCTCCGGAATCTTTTTTGAGTGGAGGAGAGGATATGAAATTTCTTGCAAACAAAAAACTTGCCGCACGTACCGGTATTGTCACAACCGTCATTACGCTGGCGGGGATGCTGCTTCTTTGGCTGACCGTATCCACAAACGACGCGTCAACGGTTAAAAACGACATTACCAATCAGATGACCGACGCGGTGGAGTCGAGGGCTGCCATTATCAACGAATATGTCGCTTCCGCGGAGGAGTACATGTCGGCGTTTGCTCTGGGCAGCGAAGTCCGCGAGCTCCTTTTAAACCCGGACGATCCGGCGCTGACGGAGACAGCCCAGCAGTATACCACAGATTTTGCGAATGTCAAAGGCATTTTTGAGGGTGCGAAAGACGATCGACGATGTGGGCCGGATCCTGGGAGAGATCGCGGAGGGCAACCTGGCCGTGGATGTGACTCAGAATGAGTCTTATTATATCGGCGACTTTGAAGCGTTGTTAGTAAGCCTGAAATTGATCCATGCCAATCTGGTGCATGTAATCCGCGATATTTCCTGCGTAGCTAAACAAGTCGATATCAGCGCGGAGCGGGTATCCACAGGGGCGCAGGCACTGTCTCAGGGCACGATGGAGCAGGCGGCCTCCATTGACGGACTGGTGGCAAATGTGACCGAGATCACCTCTCAGCTCCAGTCAAGTACGGTACGCTGCGGCAGCGCCAGCGAATTGGTCGATAAGGTAACCGGCTATGCGGCGGAGGCGGCCCAGGATACAAACGGTTTGATTGAACGTTCGATCCAGGACGTCAAAACAGGGACGGAGTCTACGGATTTGGCTGTTTGTGCCATGCGGGTCATCAGCGATTGCATCCGGTCGGTCAAGGCATTGATGGATGAAATCGCTTCCGCCAGCGTACAGCAATCGGAGATGATTTCCTCTATAGAGCAGGGAATCCGGGAGATTTCCACCGTTGTGCAGACAAATTCTTCGACGGCGGACAGAAGCGCAGCGGTATCAAAGGAACTGTCTGGTCAGGCGCGGACGCTGAATCAACTGCTCGGCCGTTTTAATCAATCGTCAGCGGCAGAAGTCCGGGAAACCGATGCAGGCAGCTTTGAAAATAAGTACGGAGCTGCTCAATAACCGGCGCGTATTTCGTTTGGTCCTCTTTCCTGGTCAGGATGCTCAGGACGGGTTTGGGCAGATCCGCAATCACCGCATGGTGATAGCAGGCATTCGGGACAAACGGAGGCAGTATAAAGATTACTTTGTTTTTGGCCAGGCCGATCGCTTCGGCCTGGTCCGGCGTTTCAAAGTATTGAATTTGGATATCGAGACCGCTCTGCGCAATGTGTTTTTGAATCTGCCGGATATTTTCGGTTTGAATCCGCGGCAGAAGAACGGTTTGATGGTCGAGATCGGATAGAGAAACCTGGTTTTTTCCAAAGAGCGGATGTCCCTGAGGAACCTTACACATGTTGCTGGCAAGGGCGATTGGGGCAGAGTAAAACAGAGAGGAGATCCCTTTCGCAAAATCAATATACACCCCGATATCGATTTTGTCATTTTTTAAATATTCCAGTGTGTCGCAGAGGCGGCAGGAAATGAAGTCAAAATCAAAGGCGTCGTTCTGACTGCGCCCAAAGTGGCAGGCAGGCGCGACCAGGCTCATCAAATAGTAGTAGGAGCCGATGCGGATTCCCGACAGGAGGGCTGCAGAGTTGGCCTGCCGTGCCAGGAGCAGTGCTTTTTCATATTGATTGAGCAGAGGTTTGATTTCTTCATAGAAAACGCGGCCGGGCTGGGTTGGTTTTACACCGTTATAGCAGCGTTCAAAAAGAGAAAAGCCGAGTTCTTTTTCCATGGCCTGGATCTGCCGTGTCAGGGCGGGCTGCGAGAGAAAACACTGCTGAGAAGCCCTGGAGATGCTCCCACACTCGGCGAGTGTTTTTATTAGTTTTAACTGTTGTATTGTCATATCCGTACCCTTCTTACTTTTATCTTCTGCATACTTTTTTCTTCATTATATCCCACCCGGTCAACTTTGGAAAGCCTATGCTTTTTTTGAAAAATCCATGCAATTGTTGCATAGTTACGGTTCGTCGTTCTGTGTTACAATGAATCCATGCTGTAATGCATAAAAAAGAGGGGAGGAAATACCAAATGAAAAACGGAATTTCTAGAAGAGACTTTTTAAAGGGAACCGTCGCGACGGCGGCATCTTTAACAGCGGCTTCGCTTTTGGGCGGCTGCCAGACGCCGGCCGATGCCGGCAGCGTCGGCGCCACGGAAGAAGCGGTGACAAGCGCGGCGGCGACCGTGGCGGAGACAGTCGCCAGTACCGAGGCCCCGACAGCGGCGGAAACGGTAGCGGAGACAGCGGCCGAAGCAGCCGGCAGTGCGGGAGAGACGGCCGCGGGCGCCAAGACTTCCGGCGTATACAGCCTCAATCCGCAGGACTATGATTACCGCGATACGGATACCGATTTTAAGACTTTGTTTTCCAGCTGGAAATTCGGCGGCCTGACGCTGAACCACCGCATGGTAAAATCGGCGGCCGGATCGGATACCGGCAACAATGAGCAGGAGCTCTGCGCGTACTACAGCAATTTTGCCAAGGGCGGAGTCGAGATGGTGTGGGTGGAGGACTTTGTAAATGTTCTCGATCATTACACCAGCCCGCGCAAGGCAAACAAGGACGTGGCTCCTTTGGCACAGTTAGCCAAGGCGGTCCACGATGCCGGCGGCTATGTGGGCTATCAGCTGTCTTGCATGGGCCAGAAGTTTTCCGGCTTTGACCCGGCCACGGCGGCGCAGTATGAGTCCGCATACGCGGAGCATTTGAGCGACGAGGAAGTGGCGCAGCTGCAGACGGACTTTATCAACGGCGCGAAATATCTGCAGGAGCAGGGCTTTGATGCCGTGGAGATCAACGCGGCCGGAAATAATATCGGACAGGCATTTTTCTCGCGTCAGCGCAATCACCGCGAGGACCAGTACGGCCCGCAGTCGTTTGAGAATCGGGCGCGTTTTGTGGGTGAAATTATAAAGGGAATTAAGGATGCCTGCGGCGCGGATTTCCCGGTACAGGTTCTGATCAACGGCATTGAGGAAAATGACATCGACATGGGCGACCGCGCTTTGTCTACGACCGTAGAAGAAAACTGCGAGATCTGCCGCGTATTGGAAGAGTACGGCGCGAACAGCCTGCATGTTCGTCTGGGCGTGTTCCGCATGCATGTAAACCAGTTTGCTTCCGACCTGTATTTTACGGGTTATGGGATCGAGGGTACGGCGGCGAACGGCGTACAGTTCGACTTTTCGCGTCATTTCCAGGGCAAACTGCTGGCCAATCATTCGGGCTGCGGCATGATGCTGGATGTGGCCAAGGAGATCAAGCAGGCGGTAAATATTCCGGTCGGCACGGTTACTTATATGGATCCGGCCCATGCGCCGAAACTGTTTGAGGACGCGCTGAAGGAAGGAAAGTGCGATTTCCTGCTGATGACAAGGCCTTTGACCGTGGAACCGGAATATGTCAACAAGCTGCGTGAGGGACGTCTGGATGAGATCGCTCCCTGTACCCGCTGCATGCACTGCCACTTTGACTACAATGACGAGGGCAAAGTGTACGAGCATTGCCGTGTAAACGCCTGCACACAGCGCGCCTACCGGGAAGCGATGCCCGAAGGCGATATCCCGACTGCGGCCAGCGAGCCGAAGAAGGTCATCGTCGTCGGCGGCGGCCCCGCGGGAATGGAAGCGGCCCGGATCGCGGCGCAGAGAGGACATACGGTTACCCTGTACGAAAAGAAGGGCGCATTGGGCGGCTTGCTGCCGTTTGCGGCGGCGATTAAAGGCCCGCATGAGAATTTGGAGGACTTGCGCAATTATCTGATCCGCCAGCAGGAGCTGAAGGGCGTTACCGTGGTGACGGGCACCGAAGTGACGGCAGACTTAATCAAGCAGGAGGCGCCGGATGCGGTGATCCTGGCAGCCGGCGGACAGCGCCCGCAGATGAACCTCAGCTCGACTTCGGCGACAAATGTGATTTCGATTGAAGAGATCGCGGCGGCGCCGATCGGGGAGCATGTAACAATCCTCGGCGGAAACCTGCAGGCGGTGGATGCGGCCCAGTATCTGGTGGCGCAGGGCAAGCATGTCACGATTGTAATGCCGGGAGCGAAGAGTATGCTGGACAGGGGCCAGTCCGCCTGGGTAAAGACCTTTACGCTGCCGATGCTGTATGCGAGAGGGACGCAGGTATGGCCGAACGCATCGGTTTCGGCCGTAGGCGAAGGCACGATTACGATTCACGGAGAACTGGGGATTGACTTGACGATCGACTGCGATACGGTCATCGACGCCTCCGATATGCTGCAGAATGTTTCCCTGCAGGAGGAATTGAAGGACTTTGAGGTGGTCGCGGTCGGCGACTGCAATCAGCCGTACAACATCGCGGAGGCGATTGCGGCGGGCAACCTGGCGGCGAGAAAGATCTGAGCGGAAAACAGGATATTCTCTTTATTTGCCTGAGAACAGCTCCGCCAAAAAGTGCAAAGCACTTGCAAAGCAAATGGATTTTACATATAATGATGTTACAGACAAAAAAGGAGTAAATCATTATGGCAAATAAAGAGAATGTTACGCTTCGGGTGGAGCCTGAGCTGAAAGCAAAAGCCACCGCCCTCTTTAAGGCCCTTGGGATGGACCTCAGTACGGCGACAGGGATTTTTTATCGACAGGCGCTGCGGCATCATGGCTTGCCTTTTGAGGTAAAACTGGATGAACCGAATGAAGTTACGTATGCGGCGATGGCGGCGGCGGAAAAAGGAGAGGATGTGTACGGCCCTTTTGATAATGTTTCCGATTTGATGGAGGCTTTAAATGCTTAAAGCAGAATTTACAGGGCAGTTTAAGAAGGATTATAAGCTGGCAGTGAAAAGAGGATGCGATCCTAAGAAGCTGGAGAAAGTCATTTCTCTTTTATGCAGTGAACAGCCGCTTCCCAAAACGTACAGGGATCATGCCTTGACAAATTCCGGAAATTATAAAAATATGCGGGAGTGTCATATCCAACCGGACTGGCTGCTGGTTTATCAAGTGGTTCAGGAGGTTCTTATTTTAAAATTGATTCGTACAGGGTCTCATAGCGATTTGTTTTAAGCCCCGGAATCATTTCATAGCCCTCACCCTGCCATTCGTGACAAGTCGGTTGCAATCCTGTCCGCAATGCTTAAAATAAACTGTAGCAGCAAACCAACTCAGACAGAAGCATTGTGGACAGGAGGATAACGCAGATGGGAGTACAGGGAGTTTACGCGGGAACGCAGACGGCAGACCTACAGCAGGCATTGCAGAAGGCGGCCAGAGAACGGGCGCTCAGAGAAGAAGAGGAAAAAGCGAAGGAGGCGTCCGCAGCGCAGAATTTGCAGCGGGAAGCAGCACCTAAACGGGATCAATATATTCCGGGAGATGCGGCCCCCAAGGCGGCCCGGCCGGAGGACGGCAGGAAGCCGGAGGAACCGCAAGAGGGAAAGGATGGTAAAAAGCCTGACAATTCCAGAAAAGCGGAAAAGTGCACCGCCAATACGGATAAGGTGGATCGGGAGATCGAGAAGCTTAAAAAGAAAAGACAGGAACTCAAAGAGCAGATCCGCACCTGCAGCGATGACGACGAGAAGGAAAAACTGGAAAAACAGCTGGCACAGGTTGAGAGCGAACTGCGGCAGAAAGATAATGACGGATATCGGAAACAGCATACGGTATTTTCGTAAACCGCCTGCCGGGTTCATTTGATTTTCCCTTTTCTTGCTGTGGCAAAAGAACCGGTAAAACACAGAACCGGGCGGCAGCGCAAGGCAAAAAGCCTGCGTTGCCGCCCGGCTTTGTATTGTGCTATGGCTTCGCGTTTCGGGGAAAGAGCGTAAGGATCGGATAAGCGCCTGCAAAGCAGGGAGCGAGTGAAGCTTTCGATCGCAATCTTTTTCTTGCGTTTCCCTGTCCTTTATGCTATAATGGCCGCAATGAGCACTTATCCCATATATTCGGAGGAGACGAACTTATGAAAAAGATCAAGACTTTAACCGCCAATACCTTAAAGAACACCATCAAAAAGGGCGGCTGCGGCGAGTGCCAGACTTCTTGCCAGTCGGCCTGCAAGACTTCCTGCACAGTGGGAAATCAGAGTTGCGAGAATCAGAAATAAGCGTTTGACAAAAGGTACAGCTAAGCAGGGGGACACGGCGCCTTTGGCCCGTGTCCCTGCGTTTTGAAAGGGGAACGTAAGTGATTCACCAGTATAAAAACAACGGCTATAACATCGTCATGGACGTGTGCAGCGGTTCCGTTCATGTGGTAGACGATGTGGTATACGATGCCATTGCCATGTACGAAGAACACTCGGAAGCGGAAATCGAAGCAGCCCTGGCACCGGTGTACGGGGCCGGAGAGACAGCCGAAGCCTTGAGGGAGATCCGGGATCTGGCGGCGCAGGAGATGCTGTTTACGAAAGATGAGTATCAGCAGTATGTGGCGGATTTCAAGAAACGCCAGACCGTAGTCAAGGCGCTCTGCCTTCATGTGGCCCATGACTGCAATCTGGCTTGTCAGTACTGCTTTGCCGAAGAAGGAGAATATCACGGCCGCCGCGCGCTGATGAGCCTGGAGGTGGGAAAGAAGGCGCTGGATTTTCTGATTGCCAATTCCGGCAGCCGGGTAAATTTAGAGGTGGATTTCTTTGGCGGCGAGCCGCTGATGAACTGGGAAGTCGTAAAGGAACTGGTGCGCTACGGCCGGTCCCGCGAGGAGGCCTGCAATAAGAAGTTCCGTTTTACGATCACGACCAACGGCGTGCTGTTAAACGATGAAATCATGGAATTCTGCAACCGCGAGATGAGCAATGTGGTGCTGAGCTTAGACGGCCGTCCCGAGGTCAACGATCGCATGCGCCCGTTTCGAAACGGCAGGGGCAGCTACGATTTTATCGTTCCCAAATTCCGGGAGTTTGCAAAGAGCCGTAAGGGCCAGTATTATGTGCGCGGCACGTTTACCCGCTATAATCTCGATTTTGCCAAAGACGTGCTGCATTTTGCCGATCTGGGTTTTGACCAGATGTCGATCGAACCGGTGGTGTCCCCGGCTGGGGAGCCTTACGCGATCCGAGAGGAGGACCTGCCGCAGATCCTGGCGGAGTACGATACGCTGGCCGCGGAATATATCAAACGAAAAAAAGAGGGCCGCGGCTTTAACTTTTTCCACTTTATGATTGATTTAAGCCAGGGGCCGTGCGTGGCCAAACGCCTGTCGGGCTGCGGTTCGGGGACGGAATACCTGGCCGTCACGCCCTGGGGAGACTTCTACCCCTGCCATCAGTTTGTCGGACAGGAGGAATTCCTTCTGGGAAATGTGGACGAGGGGATCACGAATACGGCGGTGCGCGACGAGTTCAAGCTGTGCAACGTATACGCAAAGGAAAAATGCAGAAACTGCTTTGCCCGTTTTTACTGCAGCGGCGGATGCGCGGCCAATTCCTATCATTTCCACGGCTCGATTACGGACGCTTACGACATCGGCTGTGAGATGCAGAAAAAACGGATTGAGTGCGCGATTATGATCCAGGCGGCGCTTGCGGACGAAGAATAAAAAAAGGTTGAAAACGGGAATATTTATGTATAAAATAATAACAATGGACGGCCGCGCGAAACGCGCCGAGTTTGCGACCGTGCACGGTACGGTGCAGACGCCGGTATTTATGAACGTGGGGACGGCCGCCGCGATTAAAGGCGCGGTCTCGACCGAGGACTTAGAGGCGATCGGAACGCAGATCGAGCTGTCCAATACCTACCACCTTCATGTGCGGCCCGGTGATGAGATCGTGAAGCAGCTGGGCGGCCTGCACCGGTTCATGTCATGGAACCGGCCGATTCTGACGGATTCCGGCGGCTTCCAGGTGTTTTCGCTGGCATCTCTGCGCAAAATCAAAGAGGAGGGCGTCACCTTCAATTCCCATGTGGACGGGCGGCGGATTTTCATGGGTCCGGAGGAGAGCATGCGGATTCAGTCAAACCTGGGTTCCACGATCGCTATGGCCTTTGACGAGTGTATCCCGAATCCCTCGACCAGGGAATACGTGGAAAACAGCGTAGCGCGCACCACTCGCTGGCTGGAGCGCTGCAAGAAGGAAATGACGCGCCTGAACAGCCTGCCGGATACGGTAAATGCGCATCAGCTTTTGTTCGGCATCAATCAGGGCGGAACCTACGAGGACATCCGCATCGCCCATGCCAGGCAGATCCGCGAGATGGATCTGGACGGGTATGCGGTCGGCGGCCTGGCGGTCGGCGAGAGCCACGAAGAGATGTACCGGATTTTAGACGCGGTCGTTCCGGAATTGCCGAAAGAGAAGCCGGTCTATCTGATGGGCGTCGGTACGCCGGCCAATATCCTGGAGGCGGTGGAGCGGGGCGTGGACTTTTTTGACTGCGTCTATCCCAGCCGCAACGGCCGCCACGGGCATGTATACACAAACCAGGGAAAGAGGAATCTTTTCAACGCCAAATACCAGCTGGATGAGCGGCCGATTGAAGAGGGCTGCCAGTGCCCGGCCTGCCGGCGCTACAGCCGGGCTTACATCCGCCATCTGCTGAAAGCCGGGGAGATGCTGGGAATGCGGCTGTGCGTGCTTCACAATCTGTATTTCTATAATACAATGATGACGGAGATCCGTCAGGCGATTGAGGAACATCGTTATCAGGAGTATAAAAAACAAAAGCTTGCCGGGATGCAGCAGGCAAAATAAGAATCAGGAGGAATCAACATGAACGCAATTTTGATGGAAGCGGCCGGAGGCATGGGCTGGGGATTGATCGCGATATACGCGGTATTCATTGTCGGCATGTTCTGGCTCATGGGACGGCCGCAGAAGAAGGAGCAGAAGCGCTTAAAGGCGCTGATGGACAGTCTGGCGGTGGGCGACGCGATCAAGACCAGCAGTGGTTTTTACGGGATCGTGCTTGATATCACCGACGAGGATGTGATTGTGGAATTCGGGAATGACCGGCACTGCCGTATCACGATGGACAAGACCGCCATCATCGATGTGGAGAAGCCGGACGAGGAATAATAAGGGCCGGATGCCGGCCCAATGGATAGCCGTCTGCTTTTTTGCGAGGCGGCTATTTCTGGACATAGACGCACTTGCCTGCTACCGCGCTAAAGCGGGACGCCGGCACATTTGTGTACAACCGTGCATATAATAGAAGCAATAGCAGAGGGCATACAGGTAAAAAGGAGGTTAGAGGATGGCGAGAGTATATAATTTTTCGGCGGGACCGGCCGTATTGCCGGAGGAAGTGCTAAAGGAAGCCGCGGCGGAAATGCTGGATTACCGCGGCTGCGGCATGTCGGTGATGGAGATCAGTCACCGTTCTTCTGTTTTTGATACCATCATTGGGGAGGCGGAGGAGGATTTGCGGACACTTCTGGCAGTTCCCTCGAATTATAAAGTGCTGTTTTTACAGGGCGGAGCCTATCAGCAATTTGCGGCGGTTCCGATGAACCTGATGAAAAACCGCGTGGCGGATTACATCGTCACCGGCCAGTGGGCGAAAAAAGCCTGGAAAGAAGCGGCAAAGTACGGCAAAGCCAACTGCATTGCCTCCAGCGAGGACAAGACCTTTTCCTACATTCCCGACGGCTCGGACCTGCCGGTAAGCCCGGAGGCGGACTATGTCTATATCTGTGAAAACAATACGATTTACGGCACCAAATATCATACGCTGCCGAATACGAAAGGCAAGGATCTGGTAGCCGACGTATCCTCGTGCTTTTTGTCGGAACCGATGGAGGTGAGCCGCTACGGCGTCATTTACGGCGGCGTCCAGAAAAATATCGGTCCGGCCGGCGTGGTGATCGCGATTGTCCGCGACGACCTGATCCGCGAAGATGTGCTGCCGGGCACGCCGACGATGCTGGCCTACAAGACGCAGGCTGACGCCGGATCGCTGTTCAACACGCCGCCGGTCTACGGAATCTATATCTGCGGCAAGGTATTTAAGTGGCTGAAAGCTCAGGGCGGGCTGGCCGCCATGAAAAAACGCAACGAGGAAAAGGCGGCGCTTTTGTACGATTTCCTGGATGCGAGCAGGCTGTTTCAGGGAACCGTCGTAAAAGAGGACCGCTCCCTGATGAACGTTCCCTTTGTGACGGGCGATAAGGAGCTGGACGCGGCGTTTGTAAAAGAAGCGGCCGCGGCCGGCCTGGTAAACTTAAAGGGGCACCGGAGCGTCGGCGGTATGCGGGCCAGCATCTACAACGCGATGCCGCGGGCCGGCGTCGAGGCGTTGGTAGCGTTTATGAAAGAATTTGAAGCCGCTCGGCGGCGGTAAAACGAGGAGGAAAGATTATGAGAAAGATTCACTGCTTAAACCCCATTTCCGAAAAAGGGCTGCGCCTGCTGACAGCGGATTACGTGCGCTCGGATACCCTTGAGGAAGCGGAGGGCGTGCTGGTACGCAGTGCGGATATGCATGAGCTTACACTGCCGGAAAGCCTGCTGGCCGTGGCCCGGGCCGGCGCCGGCGTCAACAATATTCCCTGCGACGCGCTGGCCGAGCGTGGGATTCCGGTCTTTAATACGCCGGGCGCCAATGCCAACGGCGTCAAGGAGCTGGTGCTGGCGGCGCTGCTTTTAGCCTCCCGCGATATTGTCGGGGGGATCGAATGGGCCAAAGGCCTGACCGGCGAGGGCATTGCCAAGCAGGTCGAGAAGGGAAAAAAGCAGTTTGCCGGCTGTGAGATTCGCGGAAAATCGCTGGGCGTAATCGGCCTGGGCGCGATCGGCGTCGAGGTAGCCAACGCGGCGGCGGATTTGGGAATGACCGTCTACGGGTATGATCCCTTCCTTTCGGTATTCGGCGCCCTGCACATGTCGAATTTCGTGCGCTATACGCAAAATCTGGATGAGGTATTTGCCCAGTGCGATTATCTGACGATCCATGTGCCGCTCCTGTCGGATACCTGGGGCTTTTTCAATATGTACAGCATTGAAAAGATGAAAGACGGCGTGGTGATCTTAAACTTTGCCCGCGACGAGCTGACGCACAACAGCGCCATGCATCAGGCGCTGGCCTCCGGCAAGGTAAAGCGCTATATCTGCGATTTCCCCAATGAGGAAACGCTGGCAATGGAAAACTGCATCGCACTGCCGCATCTGGGCGCTTCGACCGAGGAATCCGAGGACAACTGCGCCGTGATGGCGGTCAATGAACTGGTGGACTATCTGGAAAACGGCAATATCCATAACTCGGTCAATATGCCGGACTGCGACCTGGGACAGCGGGTAAAAGGGGAGAAGCGCATTGCGATTTTCCACAAAAACATCCCGAATATGATCGGCCAGTTTACCTCGGCCGTGGCGTCCTGCAACGTAAATATTTCGCATATGACCAATAAGAGCAAAGGCCAGATTGCCTACACGATGCTCGACGTGGAAGCGGAGGATACGGAGGCGATCGTAGCGATTTTGAATCAGATTCCCGGCGCCATGCGGATTCGCGTTCTGGGATAAACGGAGGACGGCTATGGCGACGATCAGACCATTTGCAGGGCTTCGGCCGGACCCGGCCGCAGCGGCGCGCGTGGCGGCCCTGCCTTACGATGTCTATAACCGGACCGAAGCGCTCCGGGAGGCAGAACGGGAACCATTGTCTTTTTTGAAAATCGACCGGGCCGAGGTGCATTTCGGCCCGGAAGTATCGGCGTATGATTCGCGGGTATATGAAAAGGCGGCAGCGCTTTTGCAGGAGGCCGAACGAGAAGGAATTTTTATCCGGGAAGAGGAACCCTGTCTGTACCTGTATGAGCTGACAAGGGAGGGCCGCCGGCAGACCGGCGTGGTAGGCTGTGCCGCGGTGGACGACTATCTGACCGGCGTGGTCAAAAAACACGAGAACACCCGGGCCGATAAAGAGGAGGACCGGGTACGCCACGTAGAAGCCTGCGGGGCGCAGACCGGGCCGATTTTTCTGGCCTGCCGATCGTTCGGAAATCTTCGCGCGGTACTAAAGGAGAGCAAGAAGGCAAAGCCGCTGTATGACTTTGTTTCGCCGGACGGGATCGGGCACCGGATCTTTAAGATCGCGGAGCCGGACCAAATCCAGGCGATTACGGAGGGATTTGCGGCAATGCCGGCTCTGTACATAGCGGACGGGCACCACCGGGCCGCGTCGGCGGTACGGGCGGCCCTGCGCCGCCGCAAAGCCTGTCCCTGTTATACGGGAAAGGAGGAGTGGAACTACTTTCTTTCGGTGGTGTTCTGCGCCGAAGAACTGCGGATTCTTTCCTACAACCGCGTGGTCAGAGACTTAAACGGCCTTACGCCGGGCGCGTTTCTGGAATGCCTGAATGAAAAATGCCAGGTTACGGGCTGCGGTGAAAAAGAGGTGCGGCCCCAGGCCAAAGGGGAGATCGGTCTCTATCTGGCCGGCAGCTGGTATCATCTGGCGGTGCGGCCTCAATGGCTGTCCGCAGATCCGGTGGAGGGATTGGACGTGGCTTTTTTGCAGCGCGAGATCCTGGCGCCCTATCTGGGGATCGGCGATCCGCGCACGGACAGCCGCATCGACTTTGTCGGCGGAATCCGCGGGCTTTCGGAATTAAAGCGGCGCTGTGAGACGGATATGGCGGCGGCCTTTGCCATGTATCCGACCGATATCGGCGAATTGTTTGCCGTGGCGGATGCCGGGCTTTTGATGCCGCCGAAATCGACCTGGTTTGAGCCGAAACTGCGCAGCGGGCTGCTGATTCACAAGATGGAATGAAAAAGAGGAAACACCACAGGGGTGTACCATTATGCCCTGAGAACACGGGCAGAAAAGAGGAAACACCGCAAGGGTGTACCATTATGCCCTGAGAACACGGGCAGAAGAGAGGAAATGCAATGGGTACATATTATATGGAATGGCTGGAGCAGGAAAAGAAGTGGATGAGCGATTACCGACGCCGTTCCCTCCGGATGATGACGATGAAGGTGCTTCCTGCCACGGCAATTATTTTGGGCGTTTTATTTGGCTTGATGGGATTTTTGGGCGGGACAGCGGAGGAAGCGATAATGATGGCGGTGTCGGGCGTCATCTTAGGCCTTTTTATCACCGGCGTGATTGTTTTGTGTATGCTGCCGGGCCTGCGCGCAGGGCGCATGGAAAAGGGCATCCGCAAGGCCATAAAGCAGATCGGCATGGACGAGCGTGAACAGGAGGAACTGGCCCGGGAGATGCTTAAGGCGGCAAGGGATGCAGGCAGCCACATGGATTTTCAGATGACGGGCCCCGGCTCCAACGGCACGCCGGCCAGCGTGCTGGTATCGCCCCGCTTCGCCTACATGCGGGGCGGCACGCCGCTTGTAAATCTGGTACGTCTGTCGGACTGCGAAGAAATCTGCCGGGATGAAGAACAGAAAACAATGACACAGAGCAACGGCCGCCGCCGGACGATCTATCGTTTTACACTGTATACAATTGGATTTTACCTGAAGGGTATCACGGAAACCAGCGCCAAAGGGGAACGGCTCTATGGCGCGGCGATGGGCTTTTTCAGCCAGCAGCTGCGGGACGAAGCTTACGAGATGATTGTGCGCAGGAAACACTGAAAAAGAGTCTAACTGTGAATCTCAACCGACTGCAGCGCTATCTCCCGAAAACCTGCATAGCGTTCGGCCCATTTTCTGAGTATTGCCTGCTCGGAAGCGGAAAGCGCATCCCACAGCGTCATATCTATGCGGATTTTTGCATTTTGCGTGCGGACGGTCCAGATTCCGACGACAAGGCCGCCCCGCAAAATTACGTGGGGATTGGCGACAGTTTTCCAGACTAATCGCTGCCGGCCGGTTTCCGGCAGAATCACCGCGCGGTCGCGCAGATCGAGATACGGGTCATGCGCGCCAAGCAGGCAGAGCCGGGCCGGATCCGTCTGAGCATGAAGCAGTCGATCGGTATCTTCTTTTAACAGATAACGTGTTTTTCCGTCAACGGTTACGGGCTGAAATTCCCCGGCGACCATGTTCCAGAGCCGTTTTGCCTGGCGGGCCGGACAGCCGGCCCATTTGGCAAAGTCGCCGCAGGAGGCAGGGCCAAAGGCGTGTACAAATTTTTTTACAAGAGCCAGGCCGGCTTCCTGAAGCCGGTCGGATGCCGCTTTAAGAGGGTATTCGGCCAAACCGGGCTTTTTGGGGGAATCATGCGGCGTGGAGAGGAAATCTGCTTCCGGCCCGACCCAGCCTCGATAGGAGGTAAAGGTCGGGCTGTTTTTTTGCCGTTCGCCGAATACGACGAGCGACAGATGCGAGCAGGGGCGCAGCAAAAAGGAGACAGCGGCCTGTCCCATGGTCTGCCGTGCCGGATCGCCATAGATGGAGGGCGCATCCCACAGCGCCTGCTGCTTTGAGGGCAGGAGAGGCCGCACTTGTTCGGCGACCGTGCGGTCCAACGTCTCTTTGCTGTGTACGAGCGTGTGTTCCAGGCAGCGGATTGCTTCGCACACCGGCGGCAGCAGTTCGTCAAAGGACATATCGAAAAAAGACAGCGCGCCCGAAAGCCCCAGCGTGTAGGTCCAGGGCGTTTCCCCGGCCAGCGGAATCAGCGACGTCAAAAAAGCGTCGCTTTCTTTTGTCGGAAAAATCAGCGGCACACCCCGATAACTCCAGGCTTGCAAAAGGGATTTTTCCGCATAGAGCGCTTCGTGCAGCCGCGAACGCGTACAGTCGGTGAGCCGGCAAAAGGCGGCTGTTTCCCAGGAATCCGGCGGCGAATTCTGAAAACCGCAGATGCCGGCCGCCTGGGTTAAGGCGGAAAAAGGAAGTTTTTGCTCCAGGTTGTGTACTTGCAGGCGAAAAGCCCGAATTTGCTCCGGCGCAGCGGAAATAACGGCCATAATTACCCCCCCCTTTTTATTTGTTAAAAATAAGACAAATATTATCAGTATCCTGTATCCATTATAAAAGCTTTTGCAGCGGAAAACAAGTAGAAGGAAATCCGCCGGGCGGCCGCAACCGGGCGACCGTGCCGACAGAAATTCACCGGACGGCCGCGCCGGCCTAAATTCCGCCGGCCCAAAGGGCTTCGCTGGCCGCATCTTCTTATTCCGTGTACTGATACAAATACAGATAATAACGCCCCTTTGCTTCGTCTATAGCCTGCACCAGATACCCGTAGGGCGCGTACCAGCTGGCGCTTATTTCCCGCACTCCGTCCGGCAGTTCCCGTTCAAAGTAGGCCGCGTCCTGCGTTTTCAGGGCAATAAAGCCGAGACGCCGGGTGCCGCCGTCCTCGGACGAAAGCGTTACGCTCAGCACGGTAAAATCCGGGTTGAAGAAAAAATGTACCAGGCGGCTGTTTGGGACGCCCTCCAAAAGGAGAGAGGAACCGTCGTGCAAATCAATTAGAAAGACGCAGTCCCCTTCATAATATATGACATAGCCGCCGCCGACAAACTCATAATAGCGTTCGGCGAAGCCGTCCTCGTAAGCGCGGCTGGCCGCGCCGGCAAACAGCTGTGTGGACTGACCGGACTCCGTATCATAGAAGTAACCGTCCAAAGACTCGTCGCTGCCGATACCGTAAAACAGCGTATTCTCCCCGGTCGCAAACCAGAGAAAACAGTCGTCGGCCGGCGGTTCGGGCCAGGCTGTTTCCGTGACCGAACCGGTCTGCAAGTCAATGGTGATCGGGCGCAGGTGGTCGTGATCGGAGCCGGCCCGGGCCGTTGCATGGAGCAGATCGTCGGAGATGGCAAGCTCGGTGATGCAGGGGTAAGCCGACAGTTCTGCCCCGGATAGCGGATCGGATATACGGCTGTCGTTTAAATACAGAAGGAAGGGATACTCATATTCCGTCCGCTGTCCGTCAAAATTGAAAAATACCTGAACTACATCGCTGCGCCCGACAATGGCGCGGCTGTAGAAACGGCCGTCGCAGTCCTCCGACAGGCCGCCGAAGGTACTGCCGATGTCGAAGCGGATATCGGTATCCGTGTTATCAATCAAAATATCTTCTTCATACTGCTGCCAGTTTACCGTAAACTCCATGGGCGGCAGTGCAACCTTCCAGAAATCCGTTTCTTTGTCATGCCCCATGACGCCGGGCAGCTCTCCGAGCTGTACGGAAGCAGTGAGCGTGTGGCTTTCCAAACGGATTTCCCGCAAAATACCGTCCTCCAGGGCATAGTAAACCGGCGTAGCGTGGTCGGACCGGGTGCTAAAAAGCGGGCGCCCCGAAGGTGTGCGGATCCATTCCAGATAATCGCCGCTGCTGACATAAAACGCGGAAAAATGCGCATCGAGTGCGGCGGGCTGTACCAGGGTCAAACTGCCGGCCGTCTGCACGCGTTCGTCGTCGGTATTGTTTTCTGCCTGGGAATCGGCCGGGGACTGGGATTTTGCATCCGGCCGGCGCCTGGTTTCAGGCTGCGAATCCGTCTGCGCGGGTGATTCCCCGGCAGGAACGGGATTTAACAGGTCGATGGGCGGCTGTTCTACGGTTCCGGAAGTAAAGAAGCGAACGAAGGCATCGCGCAGCTTGGGGCTGGCGGCCAGCGCGGTGCTGGCGCCAAGGCAGAGAAGCAGCAGGACCGTGACCGCGGCCCGCCAGGAGAAAGCCGGCCGGGCCGGGCGTTTCATGCACGCGGATACGGGAACCGGTTTCTGCGGCCCGGGCAGCTGGTTGGCGGCGTGGATTAGAAGCGGCTCGATTTCATAGATGCTGGAATATTTCATAGGAAAAATCCTTTCATAGATAAATGTAGGTGTGCGGAAAACATTATTGGCCGGTGAATTGCTCTCGCAGCCGTTTAAGTATCCTCTCGTAGCGTTTGCGGCAGGCTTCCCCCGATTGGCACGTAATGCGGCCGATTTCACGCCAGGGCAGTCCGCCGAGGATCCGCAGACAGACGAGCTCCTTTTCCTCAAGGGACAGGCCGGAAATCAAATCAAGAAAGTACAGGTTGCCGGCAGCAGCCTCCCCGCCGGAAGCGGCAAACGAGGAAAAAGCGCCGGCGGCCAAACCGCCGTATTCCCGCGCCGCATCGTCGCTGCAGATTTCGCGTCTGCGTCTGCGCAGACAGTCGTAGGTCAAGTTGCGGGCAATCGTTAAAATCCAGGCCGCTTCGCCGCCGCCAGGCCGGTAAGAGGAAGCATTTTCCTGAATTCGCAGGAAGGTATCCTGCGTGATGTCCTCTGCCAGATAAGGGTCGCCGGTCAGCGAGAGGGCCAGACGGTAGACGCCGGTCTTGTACCGCTCATAGAGCTGCTCCAGGGCACCGACATTGCCCCGGGCAATTTTGCGTATCAAATTCATATAAGAGCTCTCCTTTGGTAAAACGGCGCAGGCTTTTCCTGCTCTCTCTTTAGAAACGAAGGAAGAAAGCAAAAGCGGACAGATAAAAGTAAAAAAATCCGCGCATTGACAGGAGCTTGTTTTCATAGTAGCACAAAACAGACGGTTTGCAAATTTCCGCGCTTGTGAAGGAGCGGTTTCTTTGCTATACTTAGGGGCGGCAAAGCCTTATCTTTGCCCGCATACGAAAATCGGCCGCTTGACAGCCGCAGGATACAGGGGAGACTATACCATGAAAGAAAAATGGATTTTGGAAAATAAAAAAGCGGATTACAGGGCGCTGGCGGCGGCCGTGGGGGTCAGCCCCCTTTTAGTCAAGCTGGCGGTCAACCGCGGGTATCGGACAAAAGAAGAGTTAGACGAGTATTTTTTTGGCACAAGGCAGTCCCTGCACGATCCGGCGCTGTTAAAAGATGCGGATCGGGCGTCGTCGCTTCTTTTGGCGGCGGCCCGGGCCGGTCAAAAGGTCGGGATTGCTTCCGATTTTGACGTGGACGGCATTTTTTCCGCCCTGATCCTTCACAAGGCGGTTACACGATTGGGAGGGCAGGCGCAGATTTACACGCCGGACCGGGTGGCGGAGGGCTATGGCCTGAATATGCGGATTGTGGCGCAGGCTCACGAGGACGGAGCGTCGCTGCTCATCACCTGCGACAACGGGATCGCGGCGCCGGAGCCGATTGCCTATGCCGAGGAATTGGGGATCGCTACGATTGTGACCGATCACCATGAGGTTCCGTTTGTGCAAAACGAGGAGGGCCGGCAGTATGTGCTGCCGCCGGCGCGGGCCATTGTCAATCCCCGGCAGGCGGATTGCGCGTATCCTTACAAAGGGCTGTGCGGGGCAGGCGTTACGTATAAACTGGCCGAGCTTTTGTACCAACAGGCCGGGATCGACGCGGCGGAATTGGACGAACTTTTGGGCTATGCGGCGATTGCCACGGTGGCCGATGTGATGGATTTAACAGGAGAAAACCGGATTCTTGTAAGAGATGGGCTGAATCTGCTCAAGAGGACAGAAAACCCGGGCCTGCGGGCGCTGATGGCGGTCACCGGACTGGATCCGGGCCGGCTGAGCGCGTATCATATCGGTTTTGTGCTGGGACCCTGCTTCAACGCGGCCGGCCGTCTGTCCACCGTGCGGCAGGCTTTCTCGCTTTTATTTGCAGAGACGATGGAAGAAGCACTTCCGCTGGCGCTTTCGCTTAAGCAGTTAAACGACAGCCGCAAGGAGATGACGGCCGCCGGCGTGGAGCAGGGCAAAAAACGGATCGAGGAGCAAAAACTGTACCGGCAGCCGGTGATGGTCGTTTATTTGCCGGACTGCCATGAGAGCCTGGCCGGGATTATCGCCGGACGGCTGCGGGAGACATACGGCCATCCGGTATATGTGATCGTGGACGCCGAGACGGGGCTGAAGGGTTCCGGGCGGTCGATCGAGGCGTACTCCATGTTTGAGAATCTTCAGCGCTGCAGCGATCTTCTGAGCCGCTTCGGCGGACATCCGATGGCGGCCGGGCTTTCGTTTGCACGGGAAAATCTGGCGGAATTTACGAGACGGATCAACGAAGATACCGGCCTTTGCGAGGAGGACTTCCTACCGGTGGTGCGCATCGACGCGGCGGCCCCGGCCGGCTATTGGTCGGAGGAAACCACTCAGGAACTGGATTTGCTGGAGCCGTTTGGCAAAGGAAACCGGCGGCCGCTGTTTGCCGAACAGCATTTTGCCCTGCATTCGGCGCGGGTTCTCGGCAAAAACCGAAACGTTTTAAAACTTTTAGCAGAGAACGACGACGGCTTTCGCATCGATGCGATCTATTATGGAGATATCGAAGAATGGGAAGAATACATACGAGCGGAGTTTGGGGAAACGGCGCTGAGAGCCCTCTATGACGGTCGGCCCAATCCGGTGGACTTGGGATTGGCGTATTATCCGTCAGTCAACGAATATCGGGGCGTGCGCACAGTGCAGATCGTCGTACAGCACTATTGCCGGATTGCACGCCGGAAAGCATGAGCGGACGCGGCCGGGCAGCGCGAAATACCTGTACAGCCGCCTTGTTTCGGCGCAAAAAGACTTGCGGCTGCCTGCAATCCGCTGTATAATGAAACCGTTCGCGGCCAGGTGTGCCGGTATAAACGCCCAATCGCCCAAAGCCGCCGACAATGAAACCGTTCGCGGCCGGGTGTGCCGCAAAGAGACTGCTGCGCGAAAAAGCGCAGGAATGGAGGAAATTTCATGAAAAAGGTGGAAGATTTTGTAAGAAGCATTCCGGATTTTCCTGAGAAAGGAATTATATTCCGCGATATAACCAGCGTCCTGCAGGAGGCGGAAGGCCTGAAACTGGCGATTGACGGGATTCAGGAATTGATCTCCGACGTGGAGTTTGACGTGGTCGTAGGGCCGGAATCCCGCGGCTTTATCTTCGGCGTCCCGGTGGCCTACAACCTGGGCAAATCGTTTGTGCCGGTGCGCAAAAAAGGCAAACTGCCCTGTGAGACGGTTTCGATGGAGTATGATTTGGAGTACGGCAGTGCGGTGATCGAAATGCATAAAGATTCCATCAAGCCGGGCCAGAAAGTGGTGATTATCGACGACCTGATCGCGACCGGCGGCACGATTGAAGCCATCGTCAAGCTGGTCGAAGGGCTGGGCGGCGAAGTGGTGAAGATCTGCTTTTTGATGGAGCTGGCCGGTCTGAACGGCCGTAAAAAGCTTTCCGGATATGAGGTGGGCAGCGTAATCCGCTACGAGGGAAATTAGGTCCTGTTATCGCCGGCGTGTTGTCTGAAATAACGCAGACAATACGCCGGGACAGGTAAGACGGGGCTGCTGTAAAACGTGGAGCATATGCAAAGCAGGGCAAAATACCCGGCACAGAGGGGCGCCTGTTGTATAAAGCCCCGGTTTTGCGGCAGCTTCCTTGTATCCTGGAAACGCGGACAAACAGAGGAGATTACTTATATGAAGAAGTGGACGACGACGCAGTTGATTGCGTTGAGTTTTTTGGCGCTGATCCTCGCAGGGGCGCTGCTGCTGATGCTGCCGTTTTCTTCGGCCTCCGGCGAAGCGACCGCCCCGATCGACGCTCTGTTTACCGCCACGACCTCGGTCTGTGTGACCGGGCTGGTGACGGTCAGCACAATGAGCCATTGGAGCGCGTTTGGACAGACGGTGATCCTGCTTTTGATCCAGCTGGGCGGACTGGGAATCATGACAGTTTCAATGGCCGTGCTGATTTTTATGGGCCGGCGGATGAATCTGCGGGAACAGGTCATGGTGCAGGAGACCTACAGCCTGGATTCCCTGGCCGGGATGCGGCAGACTGTGGTAAAAATCATTGCCGGGACCTTTGCGGCGGAGGCGGTGGGCGCGTTTTTTTATGCGCTGGTTTACGTGCCGCAGTTTGGCTTTTGGCGGGGCGTGGGCGCGTCGGTGTTCAACGCGGTTTCCACGTTCTGCAACGCCGGCATGGACATCGTCAGCGAGGACAGTCTGGCCCCCTACGTAACAAATCCGATTATCAACGGGATTACGATCCTCCTGATCGTTTTAAGCGGCATCGGCTTTCTGGTGTGGTGGGATCTGGCGCGGGTGCTGCGGGAGAAAAAGCAGAGCGGGATTAAAAATTACCGCCTGTTTGCCCGGCTGAAGCTGCACTCCAAACTGGCGATTATGACGACGCTGATCCTGATTTTCGGCGGAGCTTTTCTGTTTCTTTTGTTTGAGTGGAACAACCCGCAGACGCTCGGTCCGCTGGGAGTGGGCGGCAAGATGACGGCGGCGCTGTTTCAGTCGGTGACGACCCGTACCGCCGGGTTTTACACGATTCATCAGGGAGAGCTTCGCAGCGCCTCGGTGCTGGCGGCCCTGGTCCTGATGTTCATCGGCGGCTCGCCGATGGGAACGGCCGGCGGCGTCAAGACGACGACCGTCGCGATGCTGGTGCTGACGTTTCTGGCGGTGATGAAGGGGCGGCGCAATACGGAACTGTTTGGCCGGCGGGTGGCGATCGACAGCCTGCGCACCGCGCTGTGCGTGGTGATGATGGCTTTTGGCGTAGCGCTTTTGGGCAGCCTGCTGCTGTTTTTGACCGACGGCTTTTCATTTGAGGATACGCTTTACGAGATTGTGTCGGCCGTGGCTACCGTGGGACTGTCCCGGGGCATCACGGCGCAGCTGTCCGATCTCGGCAAGCTGGTGGTGATCGCCGTTATGTATATCGGCCGGACCGGACCGATCACGATAGCGTTTCTGTTCTTTTCCGGTAGAAACCGCGGGGCGGCGATGGAGCTTCCGGAGAGCAAGATTATGATAGGATAAGGATCCAGGGAGGAATTATGGCAAGAAAATCTTTTGTGGTATTTGGTTTGGGTGAGTTTGGCCAGAGCGTGGCGCTGACGATGGCGAAAAACGGATACGATGTGCTGGCGGTGGATAAGCGGACGGACCGCGTGCAGGAGATTGCCGACCAGGTAACGCGGGCGGTGCGGGCCGACGCGACGGATCACGAGGTGATGAAAAGCCTCGGCGTGGATACGATGGACGGGGCGATCGTCGGAATCGGCGGCAGCCTGGAGGCCAGCATATTGATTACGATCGCGGCAAAAGAATGCGGTGTTCCTTACGTACTGGCCAAAGCCAGAGAGTCGATTGAGGGACGGGTGCTGAAGCTGGTCGGCGCGGACGAGGTAGTATTCCCGGAACAAGCCATGGGAGTACGCATCGGGCAGAACCTGTCGTCCGGCAATTTTACCGATATTATCGAATTGTCCTCCAGCTTTAGTATGGTGGAGATGAAGATTCCGGCCGCCTGGGAGGGAAAAACGCTGCGGGAACTGAACCTGCGCGCGCTGGGGTTAAACATCATCGCCCGCAAGAACGGCGACGATGTCACGATTACCTTAGACCCTGACGGTAAGATGGACGCGGACGCCATCTACATCGTGGTGGGCAGCAACAAAAGCCTGGAAAAAATAAAGGAAAAATAGCATGATTACCAGCGTATCCAATGAAAAGGTAAAGCATATCGTGCGCCTGCAAAAAAAGGCCTCCGCCAGACAGGAGGAGAATTGTTTTTTGGTGGAGGGCGTAAAAATGGCGCAGGAACTGCCCGTCGAGCGCCTGGTGCTGGCGTATGCGTCGGAGAGTTTTGCGGCGCGGCCGGAGCAAAAAGCCCTGTGCCGCCGCCTGCGGGCAGAGACGGTGGCCGACCATGTGCTGGCGGCGATGTCCGATACCCGCACCCCCCAGGGAATCCTGGCCGTGGTGCGGCGCCGGGAATTGGCGGCGCAGGAGGTTTGGCAGGGGAAGGCTCCGCTGGTTTTGGTGCTGGAACGCCTGCAGGATCCGGGCAATTTAGGGACGATCCTGCGCACGGCCGAGGGCGCCGGCGTAACGGGAGTGCTTCTTTCCGAGGACTGCGTAGATTTGTACAACCCCAAGGTGATTCGTTCCACAATGGGGTCGATATACCGTCTGCCGGCTGCCTGTGCGGCGAATCTGCCGGAGGCGGTCGCACGGATGCGGGCGGCGGGCCTTTGCACCTACGCGGCCCATTTGAAGGGAGAGAAGGCTTACGACGAGGAGGATTACCGGGGCGGAGCCGCCTTTCTGATCGGCAACGAAGGCGCGGGCCTGAGCCCGCAGCTCGCGGCGGCCAGCGACCGCTATATCCGTATCCCGATGGCCGGCCAGGTGGAGTCCCTGAATGCGGCCGTTGCGGCGGCCGTTTTGACGTATGAGGCCAATCGGCAGCGCCGAAAGGGCAAAAGTGGTGGCTGATTGTGGAAAACAGCAATAAAAAAAGCGGATAGTGGGGATAAAATTGGATTCTGTCCGGATAGGGCTTGACAAGAGCGGAAATATCTGTTAAACTGAAAACCGTAATAAAGGCGTAATAATTTCGTAACAAGTAGAATAAAGTGTTAACATCTCTCATATTTGAGGTTACAAAATATAGCAATTAAATAAGGAGATCATGATGAAAGCTAAGAAAAAAGTAGTGGCGGCCTGCGCGGCAGCGTGTGCCCTGCTCCTGATTCTGACAGCCTTCTCAGGTGTTAATGCTTGGAATCAGGAAGCAGATGGGAACGAATCGTCCCAAGCGTCTGACAAGACTACGGCGGAAGCGTCCGGCGAAGATTTAGCGGCGGACGCGGTTTTAAACAATGAGACCACGGCGGCGGCGCAGGAGAGCGTGCAGGCACAGGAGAGCGAGCCGACGCAGCCGGCTTCGGCAGAAGTTCCGGTTGAGTCGATGCGGGGCATCGAAGTCCTGGCAGGGGTACAGATTCCGGAGGGACCGGCGGATTCGGAGAACGCTTCGACCGCCGCGCAGGAAAGCCCGGCGGACCAGACCGCGGCTGAAGGCACGACGGCGGCGGACGGCACGGTGAGCACGCCTGCGGCAGGAGAAAGCACGGCGGATGTAACCGCGGCGGGAGAAAGTCCTGCGGATGCGACGACGGCAGGTGAAGGCACGACGGCCGCGGCGGAGAGTACGGCAGGTACGGCGGCAGCGGGCGAGAGCACGGCGGCGCGAGAGAGCGCCGGGGACGAGACACCGGCCCTGGGAGAGAGCGCGGCGGATGCGACGGCGGCGGACGAGAGTTCGGCCGGGACGACGGAGAGCGCTTCGCAGGAGACATCGGCTCCCCGCGTGGAAAACGACTATTTTGCAGGCCAGTTCCTTGTGACCGTTACCGGCAAGACGGCGCTGAATGTGCGTGAGGAGCCGGATGCGGACAGCGCCTGGGTCGGGAAGATGTATGCCGGCAGCGGCGGCGTGATCCTCGAGGAGCAGGACGGCTGGACAAAGATTCAGTCCGGTTCCGTGACCGGCTGGGTGAGCAACGATTATATCGTCAGCGGCGACGCGGGCAGGGCCATGGTTCTCAAGGAGTGCGAGCTGGTGATCGAGGTTCTCTCGGACGCCCTCAAGGTGCGTTCCGCCCCCACGACGGCGGAGGAGAATAAGATCCGCGCCATTTACGGCAAAGAAACCTATCCGGTCGTATCGGAACAAGAGGGCTGGGTAGAGATCGAGTATTCGGAAGACAAGACCGGCTGGGTGACGTCGGAATACGTCCGGATTCGTTACAGCTACGAAAATGCCAAGTCCCGCCGGCAGATCGAGGAGGAGGAAGCCGCCAAGAAGCGCGTCAACGTAAAGCGGACGTCGCGCGCGGCCCAGAGCGCCTCGGTGGACGATACCACGTTGTTGGCCTGCCTGATCCAGTGCGAGTCGGGCACCTACGAGGGCCAGCTGGCCGTAGCAAACGTAATCCTCAACCGTGTAAACAGCTCCAAGTACCCCAATTCGATCAGCGGTGTGATATATGCCGCCGGACAGTTCGGCCCGGTGTCGAGCGGCGCCCTGGCCAGACGGCTGGAAAAAGGCCCCTCCGCTACCGCGGTGCAGGCGGCGACCGACGCCCTCAACGGGACGAATAATATCGGAAGCTTTGTCCATTTCCGTTCGGCCAAAGGGGCCAACGTAGACAATTACTCGTCCTACACGATTGTGGCGGGCAACTGCTTCTACAGCAAATAAAACGATAACCAAAAAAGAAGGGAGTGTCCCGCGGAGGAGGCTCCCTTTTTGAGCCGTCAAATCGTTACTTTTTTGTGACGTCTTGAAAATAATCTTGTATTCTGCGGGGAAATCGGTTAGAATAAAACAATAGAGAAATAGAAAGGAGGCTTGCAGGAATGGATTCGATTTATTGGCTGCTGTTGTTTCTCATCCTGTTGGTCATTGAAGTGCTGACCATGGGGCTGACGACCATCTGGTTTGCCGGGGGTTCCCTGGCCGCCTTTATTGTTTCGCTGATCCTGGGAGACATGCTGGAGATCGAGGTGGCGGTGTTTGTCATCGTTTCCGTAGTACTGCTGCTGTTTACCAGGCCCTGGGCCATGCGGTATTTAAACCGCAGGACGACCCGCACAAACGTCGACAGCCTGATCGGCAGCATTGTGCGCGTGACCGAACTGGTGGATAATATCATGGAAAAAGGGGCCGCCCAGGCAGAAGGAAAGACGTGGACGGCACGGGCGGAAGAGGACGGGATTACATTTGTACCGGGTGAGCTGGCTGTGGTGAAGGAGATCCGCGGCGTAAAGCTGATCCTGCGTAAGAAAAAGGAGGATTAAACAATGATTTTAGCGAGTGGTGGTCTTTATGGCGCGATCGGGTTTTTGGTGCTGTGCGTAGTAATTGCGCTGGTGGCCGTTTCCTGCATCAAAATCGTGCCGCAGGCAACGGCGATGGTTGTGGAGCGCCTGGGCGGATATCTGGCTACCTGGTCGGTAGGCATGCATTTTAAGATGCCGTTCGTGGACCGGGTGGCGCGCCGGGTAAATTTAAAGGAGCAGGTCATTGACTTTAAGCCCCAGCCCGTTATCACGAAGGACAACGTAACGATGCAGATCGATACGGTCGTATTCTTCCAGATTACCGACCCCAAGCTGTATGCATACGGCGTGGAGAACCCGCTGATGGCGATTGAAAACCTGACGGCGACGACACTGCGTAACATCATCGGCGATCTGGAGCTGGATGAGACGCTTACTTCGCGCGAACTGATCAACTCCAAGATGCGCATCAATCTGGATGAAGCTACCGATCCCTGGGGCATCAAGGTAAACCGTGTGGAACTGAAGAATATCATCCCGCCGGCAGAGATTCAGGATTCGATGGAGAAGCAGATGAAGGCCGAGCGCGAACGCCGTGAGAAGATCCTGGTGGCCGAAGGTGAGAAGAAGTCCTCGATCCTGGTAGCCGAAGGTAAAAAGGAAGCGGCGATCCTGGAGGCGGAAGCCGAGAAGGAAGCGGCGATCCTGCGCGCCGAGGCAAAGAAGGAAGCAACGATCCGCGAGGCCGAAGGTCAGGCGGAAGCTATTTTGAAGTTACAGCAGGCGAATGCCGACGGTATCCGCGTAATCAAAGAAGCGGGCGCCGACGCGGCCGTTCTGCAGATGAAGAGCCTGGAAGCCTTTGCCAAGGCGGCCGACGGCAAGGCGACAAAGATTATTATTCCTTCCGAAATCCAGGGGCTGGCCGGAGCGGTTACCGCGATCGGCGAGCTGGCCAAGGCGGAGAAGCAGTAAAGCCATGCGTTTGAAGAGAAAAAGCAGAAATCCGCATATGGCCGGCCTGATGAAGGACCTGGCCCATGTGGCGCTGTGCGTGGGGATCGTAGCCTTTGCGGTTTTGATATTTTTAAATCCCTCCCAATACCAAAAATTGTTTCCGCTGGTGTTTTTTCTGGCATCCCTGATGCAGTTTTTGCATGGGACGCCTAAGATAACCGCGTATCGCCGCAGCCATGGGAGCAACGGTATGCTGCTGGCCGCCGGCGTCGGAATCTGCGTTTTGGGAGTGCTTCTGGCAGGTCTGGCCTTTGTCAGTGCTGTAACAATCTGGGGGTAAACGATGGACACGCGATGGATTGGGCATCCGTTCTTCCATATGGAGGAAGTGGATTCCACGAACGAAGAAGCGAAAAGATATGCAAGTCAGGGCGTCGAAAGCGGCGCCCTGATTGTTGCTGAAAAACAGACGGCCGGCAAGGGACGCCGGGGGCGCTCCTGGAGCAACACACCGGGGGAATGCCTTCAGATGTCGTTGCTGCTGCGGCCGTCGCTTACGCCGAACGAGACGGCGGGCCTTACGCTGGTAGCGGCGCTGGCGGTTTGCCGGGCGGTGGAGTCCGTGCTTCCCTCCCTGCGTCCGCAGATCAAATGGCCGAACGACGTGATTGTGGGCACCAAAAAAATCTGCGGAATCCTGGTGGAACTGCTTTTGGACGCGGGCCAGAACATCGTGGTGATCGGCATCGGCGTAAACGTCAATAACATGTGTTTTCCCGGGGAACTCAGAGAAAAAGCGACTTCTCTGAGACTGGAGACGGGCCGTCCGGTGGAACGGGAGCTGTTGATGGAGCGGATCTGGCAGGATTTTGAGACGCTCTATGAACGCTATCAGCTGACAAATAATATGCGCGGGCTCAAGCCGGATTATGAACAGCGTCTGGTCAATATCGGCCGTCCGGTATGTGTGCGGTACGCAGCCGAGAGCCTGGAGGGAATCGCGGAGGGCATTGATACCGAGGGCCGTCTCCTGCTGCGGGGAAACGACGGCATACAACGCCGGATCGATGCGGGCGAGGTTTCCGTGCGGGGAATTTACGGATATGTGTAGAGCAATTGGCATGCCCTGTCAATACGGGCCGGCGCAGAAGGAGGACAAACCGATGGTTCTTTGCGGAGCAAATTCTTATACACAAAAATACTATTTGGGGGACGAGTTTTCCATGCTGCCGGAGGCGGTAAAACAGGAGCTGCAGATTATGTGCGTTCTTTATGTGGAGGACATCGGCGGCATCCTGACGCTGGCGTATGACGAGGAGGGCGGCCTGGAATTTAGGGTGGATTCGGAAGAAGGCGATTACTTATTTGACGAGATTGGCAGCGTGCTGAAAATAAAGCAGCTTCGGCAGGACAAGAGAGAACTGTTAGAAGCGCTGGAACTGTTTTACCGGACGTTTTTCATGCAGGCGCAGGCAAACGAAAGCAAGCGGGAGGAATCGGTATGAACATCGGCGGCTGTGAAATCCGCACGCCCGTGATGCTTGCGCCGATGGCCGGGATTTCCGATCTGGCGTTTCGCATGCTGTGCCACGAGCAGGGGGCGGGCCTGGTGTGCACGGAGATGGTCAGCGCAAAGGCGATCTACTATAAAAATAAGGGCACCAAAGAATTGATGGAATCTAAGCCCGAGGAGCGTCCCCTTATGCTGCAGCTGTTCGGTTCCGATCCGCAGCTGATGGCGGATATGGCGGCGCAGGTAGAAGAAGGGCCCTGGGATATTATCGATGTAAACATGGGCTGCCCTGTGCCCAAGGTAGTTAAAAACGGCGACGGCTCGGCCCTGCTTCTGGATGTTATGCGGATCGAAAAAATCGTATCGGCGATGACGCGGGCCGTGCGGAAGCCGGTGACCGTAAAAATCCGCCGGGGGTTTGGCCTGGAGGACGAATGCGCGGCGGAGGCCGCCAGAGCCGCGCAGGCAGGCGGCGCCGCGGCGGTGACCGTCCATGGCCGCACCAGGGAGCAGTATTACAGCGGACAAGCGGACTGGGGATGCATTCGCCGGGTAAAAGAAGCCGTGCGCATCCCGGTCATTGGAAACGGAGATATTACCTCGGCCGAAAAGGCGCGGCAGATGTTTGAGGAAACAGGGGCAGACGGAATCGCGGTTGGCCGGGCGGCAAAGGGCAACCCCTGGATTTTCCGAGAGATAAAAAGCCTGTTGGAGGGCAACCCGGCGCCGCCCCGTCCCTCGGCGGCGGAGATTGCGGAGACGGCCCTGCGTCACCTGGAACTGGAACTTTCATACAAACCGGAACCAGTGGCCGTGCGGGAGATGCGCAAGCACGTAGCCTGGTATACGGCCGGCCTGCCCGGGAGCGCAAAATTGCGCCGCCTGGCGAATGAAGCGGAGACGGCCGGGGCCATGCGGGAACTGATCCGGGCTGCAGCAAGATGACAGAAAAATGTAAGGTTTCCTAAAACAAATATCGGTTTGGGTTTGCTATAATCGTAGACATCACAGAGAACGAACGAGAGAAAAAGGTACAGGCGCCGCGGGGCAGCCGTTTCGCGGCCAAAGGGGGAGAAGCATGGGCAACGAACGAAAGATGCGTCCGGGCACTTCCGGGCACGGAAAACGAATGAGCGAGGAAGAAAGACAAGCATTGCGGGAACGCCGCCGCGCCTATTATGAGTCGCTTTCGCCGGAAGAAAAGCGCGCCTTTCAGGAACGCCGAAAGCACAGGAGACGAGTACAAAAGCTGAGGAAAATGGCGCTGAGCGGCGGGATCATGCTGGCACTGGTGATTATTTCCGTAGTCGGCACCCTGATTCAGCACTGCGGCAAAAAGAGGAGCGACGGGACGCCGGCCATGGGGACGCAGGCCGCGGGGGAAACGCAGGATTTTTCGGGCACAGCGGCGCCGGCGGTGCCGGACTGGGTGACGCAGGATTTGATCCGCATCAGTGAATACTCGCGGCCGGGCACGAAACTGGAGCAGGTAAACGGAATCGTGGTCCACTACGTCGCAAACGAGGGGACGACGGCCAAGAACAACCGCGACTATTTTGACAATCTGGCTGATACCAAAACCACCAGCGCCAGCAGTCATTTTATCATCGGGCTTGAGGGCGAGATCTTACAGTGTGTCCCTCTGGATGAGATCGCCTACACCTCCAATGAAAGAAACGAGGACACGATTTCCATCGAATGCTGTCATCCCGAAGCAGACGGGAAGTTTACCGAGGCCACATACAATTCCCTGGTAAAACTTGTAAAGTGGCTGGAGGAAGCATATCATTTGCAGCCGGAGTCGGTCATTCGCCACTACGATGTAACAGGTAAGCTGTGCCCGAAGTATTTTGTCGAGAACGAGGAGGCCTGGACGCAGTTTCTTCGCGATATTGTACCGGAATAAGAATATATTTGCGAAAATGTGTCGTTTGAAGCGACAATAAATAAAATAGTTTTTGTTTTTAAAACAGAATAAACAGTTTAGAATAATAAATACAATAAATATAAAAGATTAACTTTAGAAAAATCAGAAAAAAGGGTTGACAAATCCTGTTATATATGGCATTATAGAGTCACAAAGAAACAAGAAGAAATAAGACCAGAAAAGAGGTGTTTCCAATGTACTAAGCAGTCGATTCAATCAAAAAAGCACGAGATTCGATTCCCCCAAAACAGGAGAGAAAGGATTTCAAGCAGGAGGTGACAGCGGAAAAACGTTTCCATGAACGGAGACAAAACCGTTATCGCAAAAAATAAAAAGAAAAGGAAGACTATTATTTGATTGATTTCATGATGAATCCGTAGTGACGGCACTGGCTGTATTACCAATATCACATTGGACGATGCAAGACGAAGGCATCATACAAAGCCATGGATGCCCGGTCAGCAGATGCGGATCTTACAGATAATCGGAATGAAACAGATAGCTGTGTGGACGGTAAAAAAGCAAACCCGGGGCGCAGATAGCGGTCAAGAGGAACCGCGCTATAGATAATAGTTGATTGCATATATAACACCAAATAAAAAGAATTGCAGCGCCAACTGAGAAAACTCACGGTTGGCGCTGCGTTTGGTTTGCCGGAAAAAGGCAGGACTCCATACGGCGCAGGCGGCTTAGACTTTACCGCATTCCTTTGCCTGCCGGTATGCGAGAGCGGCCGCGATAAAGCCGCGAAACAAGGGCGCCGGTCGATTCGGGCGGGACTTAAATTCCGGATGTCCCTGTGTGCCGATGAACCAGGGATGGTTCGGCAGTTCGCACATCTCGACAATCTGTCCGTCGGGGGAAAGGCCGCAGAGACGCATCCCGTAATCGCTTAAAATACGGCGGTAATCGTTGTTGACCTCGTAGCGGTGCCGGTGTCGTTCGAAGATCGTGCGTTTGCCGCCGTAGACCTGACGGGCCAAGCTGCCGGGGGCCAGATCACAGGCATAAGCACCCAGGCGCAGCGTACCGCCAAGTTCGCGGACACCGTCTTGCCCCGGCATCAGATGGATGACAGGATGGGCGGTCGCCGGATCCAGTTCTGCGCTGTGGGCATCGCGATAACCGACGACGTGACGGGCAAATTCGACGATGGAAAGCTGCATGCCCAGGCAAATTCCCAGAAAAGGAATTTTGTTTTCGCGGGCGTAGCGGATCGCGGCTATTTTACCCTCGATGCCGCGGTCGCCAAAGCCTCCGGGAACAAGGATGCCGTCGGCATCCCCGAGATACCAGTCAGTGCTTTCACCGGTCAACTGTTCGGAATCGATCCAACGGATACGCACGGCGGTACGGTTGGCAACGCCGCCATGGTGCAGCGCCTCAACGACGCTGATATAGGCATCGTGCAGAGACACATATTTGCCCACCAGGGCGATGGTGGTTTGATGAAGCGGATGATTCCAGGCGTTAATCATGGCTTTCCATTCGCTTAGGTCCGGCTCGGGGCAGGGCAGATGCAGGCATTGGCAGGTTGCATGGGCCAAATGCTCTTCTTCCATTGCCAAAGGCACCTCATAGAGAATATCGCAGTCCAGGTTCTGCAATACATGGCTGGCCGGAACATTGCAGAAAAGGCCGATCTTTTCCCGCAGATGGGCATTTAAGGGATATTCGGAGCGGCAGACGAGGATATCGGGCTGCAGGCCCATGCCCTGCAGCGCTTTGACGCTGGCCTGGGTGGGCTTAGTTTTCATCTCGCCGGAGGCTTTGAGATAGGGGATCAAAGTTACGTGGATCAGACAGGTGTTTTCCCGTCCCACATCGTACTGGAACTGGCGGATGGACTCCAAAAAAGGCTGGCTTTCTATATCGCCGACCGTGCCGCCGACTTCGATGATGGCAATCTGCGTGCAGGGATCGGCCTTTTGTGAGTCCTTGCGGTAAAAACGGTCCTTGATCTCGTTTGTAATGTGGGGGATTACCTGGACGGTGCCGCCGCCAAAGTCGCCCCGGCGTTCTTTGGAGAGGACGGACCAATAGATTTTTCCGGTGGTTACGTTGGAGTTTTTATTTAGATTTTCGTCAATGAAGCGCTCGTAATGGCCCAGATCGAGATCGGTTTCAGCGCCGTCGTCGGTCACGAAAACCTCCCCGTGCTGGATCGGGTTCATTGTCCCGGGGTCAATATTGATATAGGGGTCAAATTTTTGCATGGTGACAGAGTAGCCTCTGGCTTTCAGAAGCCGCCCCAAAGATGCGGCGGTGATGCCCTTTCCCAGTCCGGAAACGACACCTCCTGTGACAAATACATACTTTACCGGCATAGTCGGTCCTCCTCGTCTCGCCGTGATTTTGGCGGATTATTGTGCGGTTTTGCCGCGGAGTACAGACTGCCTCATATTGCTTTCCCATCATTCAGCGCTTATTATACTACGCCTGCCATGGATTTGCCAGTACTTTTTTGGCGAAAATACGCATGCTTCCTAAAAGAGTTTAGAAAACGTTTAGATTTCTGTCGCGGCTTTTTCACAAACTATGTATTGATTTATCGTCGGGGCTTCACTATAATGATAAGAAGGAGGTTATATGCCGCAGAGCGGCTGCAGACCTTCGGAATGATTAGGAGAAAATACGTATGGATGACAGAAACAGTGGAAGCGGCAGACCAGGAAGCAACGGAGGCAATAACAACAAACGACCCGGCGGCGGGAGCCCGTCGATTTTTTCATTTGTGCTTTTGGCGATCGGGGCGATTTTGATGCTCTATATGTCGAGCGGGTTGTTTCGCCAGGAGTCACCGGATGAGATATCGTATAATGAGTTTATACAATATGTGGAAGAGGGAAAGGTCGAATCGGCCAAGCTGTCCGACTATGTAATTACCATAAAATTCAAGAGCGAGCTGCCGGAGGGGACGCTTCTGCAGCTGTGGGGAAGCAGCCAGAGCGAGGCGGACTGCTACACTGGTATGGTAGGCGACCAGGAGGAACTGAAAAATTACCTGGTAGAAAAAGGGGTTGAGATCAAAGGAGAGATTCCCTCCAACGGGAATATCTTTTTGCAGACGCTTATGACGCTGCTGCCGGTTGGCCTGATTATCGGTTTTTACTTCTATATGATGAAGAAGGGCGGCATGATGGGCGGTCTGGGCAAGAGCAACGCCAAGGTCTACGTGCAGAAGGAGACAGGCGTCACGTTTAAGGACGTGGCCGGACAGGACGAAGCGCAGGAATCTTTGATGGAGATCGTGGATTTTCTGCATAATCCCAGCCGTTATTCAAAGATTGGCGCCAAGCTTCCCAAAGGCGCGCTGCTGGTAGGCCCTCCCGGCACCGGTAAGACGCTTTTAGCGAAGGCGGTGGCCGGTGAGGCCAAAGTGCCGTTTTTCTCGCTGTCCGGTTCGGATTTTGTGGAGATGTTTGTCGGCATGGGCGCGTCCCGCGTCCGCGACCTGTTTAAGCAGGCGCAGCAGAATGCTCCCTGCATTATTTTCATTGACGAGATCGATGCAATCGGCAAGAGCCGCGATACCCGCTACAGCAGCGGCGATTCGGAGCGCGAGCAGACGTTAAATCAGCTGCTCTCGGAGATGGACGGCTTTGATTCGGCCAAGGGCGTGTTTATCCTGGCGGCGACAAACCGGCCGGAGGTGCTGGATAAAGCGCTTTTGCGGCCGGGCCGTTTTGACCGGCGTATTATCGTTGAGAAGCCGGATCTGAAGGGGCGTGTCAATGTGCTGAAGGTGCATTCCAAGGATGTGCGTATGGACGATACGGTCGATCTGGAAGCCATTGCCCTCGCGACTTCGGGCGCGGTGGGCTCGGATCTGGCGAATATGATTAACGAGGCGGCGATCAACGCGGTCAAGCGCGGGCGGGAGGTCGTGTGCCAGAATGACCTGTTTGAGGCGGTAGAGGTCGTGCTGGTCGGCAAAGAGAAAAAAGACCGCATTATGGGCAAAGAAGAGCGGCGCATTGTCGCTTACCATGAGGTGGGCCACGCGCTGGTGAGCGCTTTGAAGAAGGATTCGGAACCGGTGCAGAAGATTACGATCGTACCGCGCACGATGGGGGCGCTCGGGTATGTGATGAACGTGCCGGAGGAAGAGAAGTTTATGAACACCAAGGCGGAGCTGCACGGCATGCTGGTGCGTTTCCTGGCAGGCCGCGCCGCCGAGGAATTGATTTTTGATACGGTGACCAACGGGGCGGCCAACGATATCGAGAAGGCGACTTCGATGGCCCGGGCAATGGTGACGCAGTACGGGATGTCGGAGGAGTTTGGCCTGATGGGCCTTGAGTCGATTGAGAGCCGCTATCTCGACGGGCGTCCGGTACAAAACTGCGCGGACCGCACGGCGGCGCAGATCGACGAAGTGGTCAAGCGGATGCTGCAGGAGGCATATACGGAAGCGAAGGCGCTTCTGGCGGAGAATATCGACGCTCTGCATAAAATCGCGGCGTTCCTGATTGAGAAGGAGACGATCACCGGTAAGGAGTTTATGGAGATTTACCATAAGGTGCTCAAGGAGCGGGAAGCCGGCGAGACGGCCGAAGCCGGTGAAGCGTCCGCGCATGAAGCGGAGGACGCCGGTGAAGCGTCCGCGCATGAGGCAGAGGACGCCGGCGAAGCGGCTGTGCGTGAAGCAGAGGACATCGGCAAAGCGTCCGCGCATGAGACGAAGGATGTCGGCGAATCAGATGTTTGACAAAGCGGATTTGTAACAGAATGATGTAAAAGCCCATGTTTGCTTATGCCGGCATGGGCTTTTCTGAGAGCTGCGCTCACCGGCGGCGGCCGGCATGCGGGGGCTTTGGCTGAACGGAGGATGCAGATGTATCGGATTTTGATTGTGGAGGATGACCGGGGGATCGCCGAGAGTCTCCGGGAATTGGCCGGGATGTGGGGGCTGGAGGCCCGCTGCGTGGAACATTTCCGTAATGTGCTGTCGGAGTTTGCCGCGTATGATCCGCATCTGGTGCTGCTGGATATTGCGCTGCCGTTTTTTAACGGATATCACTGGTGCAACGAGATTCGGCGGGTGTCAAAGACGCCGATTGTTTTTATTTCATCGGCTGCGGACCGCATGAATATGGTGATGGCGATGAATATGGGGGCCGACGATTTTATTGCCAAGCCCTTTGACCAGGAGGTGCTGATTGCCAAGATTCAGGCGCTTTTGCGGCGCACCTATGATTTTGCGGCATCGGTCCCTGTGCTGGAGCATCGGGGCGCGCTTTTGAATACCGGGGACCAAACGCTTGTCTGGCAGGGGGAACGGGTGGAACTTACGAAGAATGAGTACCGGATTCTTTTGACGCTGTTAGAGAGCAAGGGGCGGGTCGTGAGCCGTGAGCGGCTGATGGAGCGGCTCTGGGAGACGGACAGCTTTGTCGATGAGAATACGCTGACCGTCAATGTGAATCGGCTGCGGCGGAAGCTCTCAGGGGCCGGGCTGGAGAATTTTATTACGACGAAATTCGGAGTCGGGTACATTATAGAATGAGACAGGACGATCTGCGGCATGGCAGTGGCGAAGCAGCCGGGTGTTTGGCAGTCGGGAAGGGAGGCGGAACATGGGATTTTCAGGGCGCTATCTGAGACAGTACCGGGCGGCGGCGTGGGGATTTGTGTTGTTTGTGATGATTTTTCTGGGGGCGTTTTTCCTATATCAGCTGCCGTTGGGGGCGGTGCTGTATCCGGCGCTTTTGTGCGGGCTGCTGGGCGGTCTTTTTTTGCTTGTGGATTACGGAAGGTGCCTGCAGCGCCATCGGCGGCTGACGGAGTTAGCAAAGCTGCCGGGAGCTTTGATGGAGGGGTTTCCGGAGACCAGGCGGGTGGAGGAAGAGGATTACCGGCAGATCGTTGAAGAGCTGAAGGGGGCGCAGCGGGAACTGGAGAACCGGATGGAGCAGCGTTACGGGGACATGGTGGATTACTATACGCTGTGGGCGCATCAGATTAAAACGCCGATTGCTTCGATGCGGCTGAAATTGCAAAAGGAGGATTCGCCGTTATCGCGGCGGGTGCGGGAGGATTTGTTTCGGATTGAGCAGTATGTGGAGATGGTGCTGGCTTTTCTGAGACTGGATTCGGATACCACGGATTATGTGATCCGGGAATACGAGGTGGACGGAATTGTCCGCCAGGCGGTGCGGCGGTATGCGGGAGCGTTTATCGGCCGGCGGATCGGCTTGTGCTATGAGCCGGCGGCGGCATCGGTGGTGACAGATGAGAAGTGGCTTTTATTTGTGCTGGAGCAGCTTTTGGACAATGCGCTTAAATATACGCCGGAGAATGGGACGGTGACGATTGGCTGGGAGGAGCCGGGGACGCTTTGGATCCGCGATACGGGGATTGGGATTGCGCCGGAGGATTTGCCGCGGATTTTTGAGAGAGGATATACGGGATACAATGGGCGGGCGGACAAGCGGGCGAGCGGGATCGGATTGTATCTGTGCCGCCGGGTCTGCCAAAACCTGGGCCATGGGCTGACGGCGGAGTCGGCGCCGGAACAGGGGACCACGGTACGTCTGGTGTTGGCGCGGCAGAAAGACGTAAGCTGAATGCGCGGGGGCAGGGTCACGGGCGAAGGCACAGGGAACTGGCTTTGGCCCAAAACGCAGAGGACGGGCTTCGGTGATCCGGCACAAAAGGCCGGCGACGGCACTTCTTACAAAAATGTATGATTTGACAGGGGAAATGTAAGACGCTTCGATGGCGTTTCGTTTCCCTTTTTTGCTACAATGGGGTTATCAAAAGAAAACAGGGAGGAAATCGGATGAGTATATTAGAGGTGCAGGGACTGAAGAAAACGTATACGACGCGCCTGGGCGGAAGCCGGGTGGAGGCGTTGAAAAATGTGTCCTTCCAGGTGGACGAGGGCGAGTATGTGGCGATCATGGGCGAATCGGGATCCGGGAAAACGACGCTTTTGAATATTCTGGCGGCACTGGATCGGCCGACCGGGGGGACGGTGAAACTGGACGGCCGGGAGATGGGGACGATCCGCGAGGCGGAGCTGGCGGCGTTTCGGAGGGATCATCTGGGGTTTGTGTTTCAGGATTTTAATCTGCTGGATACATTTTCGCTGGAGGACAATATTTATCTGCCGCTGGTGCTGGCAGGCCGGCGGCCGGAGGAGATGAAGCGGCAGCTGGAGCCGGTGGCGAAGAAGCTGGGAATTGCCGATCTTTTGAAAAAGTACCCGTATGAGGTATCGGGCGGGCAGAAGCAGCGGGCGGCGGTGGCACGGGCCTTGATTACGAATCCGCGGCTGATTTTGGCCGATGAGCCGACCGGGGCGCTGGATTCGCGGGCAACGGATGAGCTGCTTCGGCTGTTTGGCGAGATTAACGCGGGCGGGCAGACGATTTTGATGGTGACGCATTCGGTGCGGGCGGCGAGCCACGCGGGACGGGTGCTGTTTATCCGGGACGGAGAGGTGTTCCATCAATTGTACCGCGGGGAGGGCGGCGAGACGGAGCAGTACCAGAGGATCACGGATACGCTGACGATGCTGACGACAGGAGGGGAGAGACGATGAAGCACGGATTTTACAGGAAAATTGCCTGGAGCGGGATGGTAAAGAACCGGCAGCTGTATGTTCCCTTTCTGCTGACCTGCATGGGGATGGCAGGAATGTTTTATATCGTCTCGTTTCTCTGCCACAGTCCGATGCTGGGCAATATGGCCGGCGGCACGGTCATGCAGCAGCTTCTGAGATTGGGCCAATGGGTGATCGCGGCCTTTGCGGTGCTGTTTCTCTTTTATTCGCATTCGTTTTTGATGCGGCGGCGCAAGAAAGAGTTTGGGCTTTACAATATTCTCGGCATGGGAAAAGGGAATCTGGCGAGGGTGCTTTTGTGGGAGAGCGTGCTGACAGCGGGGATTTCGCTGGCCGGCGGCCTGGCGGCAGGGATGGCGCTGGCAAAGTTTGCGGAACTGGGAATGCTGTATCTGCTGCAGGCGCGGGCGGACTTTGTTCTCAGTGTCAGCGGGGAGGCGGTATGGCAGACGACGCAGCTCTTTGGGGTGATTTTTCTGCTTTTGTTTTTGAATATGCTCCGGCAGGTGCGGATGGCGAATCCGATGGAGCTTTTGCGCAGCGAAACGGTGGGGGAGAGACCGCCGAGGGCGAACTGGCTGGCGGCAGTTTTGGGGGCGGTGATTTTGGGAGCGGCTTACTGGCTGGCGGTATCGACGAAGGAGCCGTTGGAGGCAATTCTGCTGTTTTTTGTGGCGGTCCTTCTGGTGATTGCGGCGACGTATCTTTTGTTTGTGGCAGGGTCGGTGGTGATCTGTCGTCTGCTGCAGAAAAAGAAGAACTATTATTATCAGACGCGTCATTTTGTGTCGGTGTCCTCGATGGTGTACCGCATGAAGCGCAATGGCGCGGGACTTGCGTCGATCTGTATTCTTTGTACGATGGTGCTGGTGATGCTGTTGTCGACGGTGTGCCTGTATGTGGGGGCGGAGGACAGCCTGCGGACGCGGTATCCGCGCCATCTGAATCTGAGCGTGAAGGCAGAAGAACTGGGGCGATTATCAGAAAAACAGCAGGAAGAACTGCGCGGGCTGTTTGCCGGGGTACTTGCAGAGGAAGGCGCGGCGGCCGAGAATGTCATGGATTACGTTTCTGTTTCCTTTGATGGGTTTTTTGAGGAAGCGACCGGGGAAATTGTACTTGCAGATGCAAGTAGGTATGCGCTTCAGATAGATAAACTTGCCAGCATGTGGCAGTGCTGTCTGGTGCCGATCGAGGACTACAATGCTATGACCGGGCGGGACGTGGCGTTAAAGCCGGGGGAAGCGCTGCTGTGTACGACACGGACGGAGTATCCGGGGGATACGCTTTCGCTGTCGTCAGGTCAGTCGTGGCAGATCCGGGAGAGGGTGAACGATTTTAGCTTAAACGGCGGGGACGGAGCGCTGCTTACTTCGTCGCTGTATCTGTTCATCGACGATTTCGAGGAAACGGTGGGGCCGCTGCTGGAGCTTGTTGAGGAAGATGAGTGGGCACTTGTGAGCCTGGAGTGGATATACGGGGTGGATGTGGATGCTTCACAGGAGGAGCAGGTGCAAATGGCGGGGCAGATCCGCGAAGGGCTTGAGCAGAGGGCGCAGGAGGACAGGGCTGAGGGGATTGGCTGGCATCTGGAGGGCGTGGCTGAGGAGCGGCTGGAATTTTACAGCATGTACGGCGGGCTCTTTTTCCTGGGAGTGCTGCTGGGAATCGTGTTTTTGTTTGCGGCGGTGCTGATTATGTATTATAAGCAGATTTGCGAGGGATATGAGGATCAGGCGCGCTTTGAAATTTTGCAGAAGGTGGGAATGACGAAGAGGGAGATTCGCGACAGCATAAATTCGCAGGTATTGACCGTATTCTTTCTGCCGCTTTTGGCGGCGGGGATGCATCTGCTGTTTGCATTTCCGATGATTCAGAAGCTGCTGGCGCTGTTTAATCTTGTGAATACGGGACTGATGATCCGCGTGGCGCTGGGGTGTTATCTGGGGTTTACTTTATTTTATGTGGTGGTGTACCGGATTACGTCGCGGGCGTATTACGGGATTGTGAGCGGGGAGTGAGCATGCTGGCCAGGGGGCCGGCCGGTTATCCCGGTTTTTGATTGGGGGCAGCGGCCTGTAATGGGCCGCTGCCCCTTTTGGGATGCGAAAGAGGGTTCAGGAAACGGTGAGCACTTTTTCGAGGAGTTTTGTTTCACCGGTATGTACGGTCTGCACGCTGCCGGGCGAGGTTACCAGGACGGCGGTTGTCACGTCGTAGCCGGCCTGCCGGATGGCTTCCTGGTCGAAAGACAGCAGGAGGTCGCCGGCTTTGACGGTTTCACCGGCTTGTTTGAGGGCTGTGAAGTGCTTTCCTTCCAGTTCCACGGTGTTGATGCCTACATGGATCAGCAGTTCGATGCCGTCGCGGCTTTTTAGGCCGATGGCGTGTTTGGTGGGGAAGAGCATGACGATTTCGCCGTCAAAGGGGGCGACGATTTCGCCGGTGTGCGGCCGGATGCCGATACCTGCGCCGAGCGCGCCGGAGGCGAAGGTTGCGTCGGCGATTTCGGTGTGGGGGATGACAGTTCCGGCAGCCGGGGCATAGATGCAGCCGGGTTCGGCGGGACACAAAACGGCGGGATCATCCTGAGGAAGCGGCGCGGGGGCGTCTTTGCGGGCAGTCGGCGCAGCCTCTTTGTAACCGAAAATCCAGGTTAAGGCAAAGGCAACGCCGGCGGCAAGGAAGAACATGATGCAATAGTTGATCGGGTCATGCAGGCAGAGCAGCAATCCGAAGATGCCGGTTACGCCGGTCCCGCTGGCGCCAAGTCCCGCGACCGAGGCATACAGAGCGCCGGCCGCGCCGCCGATGGCCCCGCAGATAAACGGTTTGAAAAAGCGCAGGTTGACGCCGAAGATCGCCGGTTCGGTGATTCCCATGAAACAGGACATGGCGGAAGGGACAGCCATGGACTTTGTTTTCTGGTTTTTGGTTTTCAACGCAACGGCCAGGGTGGCCGCCCCCTGGGCGATATTGGCGGCGGAGGCTAAGGGCAGCCAGTAGGTGAGACCGTAGAGACCGAGCTGCCCTACGTCGATGACCGTATACATGTGGTGGACGCCGGCCACGACGGTTAAGGAGTAGAGACCGCCCATGAGGAAACTCCCGATGCCGAAGGGAAGGGCGATCAGCTGCTGTACGCCGCCGATTATGCCGTTTTCAATGGCCACAAAGACAGGGCCGATGATCGAGTAGGTAAGGTAACCGGTTACAAAGACGCTTACCAGGGGCGTTACGAAGAGGTCAAACATAGCGGGAACAATTTTGTGCAGTTTTTTTTCAATGGAGCAGAGGACGAATACGGCGATGATAACCGGAATCACATGCCCCTGATAGCCGACCAGATCGATTTCGTATAAACCGAACCACACGCTCTGCGTCCGGAGCACGCCCTCGGTGGCGACCGTCCAGGCGTTTTGCAGATCCGGGTGGATCATCAGCATGCCGATGACCGCGCCCAGGTACGGGTTGCCGCCAAATACTTTTGCCGCGCTGGTAGCGATCAGGATCGGCAGGAATACATAGGCGGTATTTGCGAAGAGATTGGCGAATACGAAAATAGAACCGGAGGTGTCGATGTTTAAAAAGCCGTTATTTGCCATGAAGTTCAGGGCTTCCATGATCCCCATCAAAAAACCGCTGGCAACGATGGCGGGGATGATGGGGACGAAGATGTCGCCCAGGGTTTTGATGGCTTTTTTATAGAAGGGCTGTTTGGCGGCGGCCACGGATTTTAATTCTTCCTTGCTGGCAGCGGACAGTCCGGACACGGCAAGAAACTGGTCGTACACTTTATTGACGGTCCCTGTACCGAGAATGATCTGAAGCTGGCCGGAGGCGCTGAATACGCCCTTGACGCCGTCGATTTCTTCGACGGCTTTAGCGTCGCATTTGTCGTTGTCTGCCAGCACCAGGCGCAGTCTTGTGGCGCAGTGGGCGGCGGAGATCAGGTTTTCTCGTTTCCCTACTTTTTCATAGATTTCTTCCGCTGTTTTCTTGTAATCCATACTCGTGTTCTCCTTTTTTATTGATGGCCGCGTTCTTGGGAGGCGGCGTTTCGTTCTGGATTGTGAAACCGGTAAAAACCGTGGAGACGTTGTCCGTGGGCCTGTATTTTGCAGGTGTCTGCCTGCGGATACAGACGGGTGGAAAAAACGGCTTCCCCATCGTTTAAAAAGATTTCTGCCGAGGATACGTCGATGAAAATCCGTATCCGGTACAAATGGCCGATGTTCCTGGCGCGCAGGGTTCTTCCGCCCCCGAGCCGGCGGTCGGTAAAACGCAGGGAAAAGAGACCGTCCTCTTTCTGGTAGCGGCAGAGCAGGCCGTCGGCAAAGAGGACTTCTACGTTTTCTCCTTCATTGAAAAGCTCCAGTTCAAAACAAGGTTCGGTTGGCTGGCAGAAGGAAGTCTCAAAGGCGGTTTTTTCATTCCACCAGGCGGACAGTTCCTGCACCGGATTCTGGCAAAGGACGCCGTTTCGCACGGACAATTCCCGGGGAATCGTAAGAATGTGCTGCCAGCCGTCGGCTAAGGTAGCGTTTGTGTGAGCGGTTTCATCCGGCATGCCCATCCAGGCGATCTGGATACGGCGTCCGTCCTCGGCGAGGAAGGTCTGGGGGGCATAGAAATCAAAGCCGGCGTCCAGCTCCTGGAATTTAGAGGGAACCGATGCATGAAGAAAATCCTGCGCCAGGAAGCAGGCGACGCTTTGATATTTATTTTGGTATTGAAAGCCGTCGGCGGCAACTCCCTGCGGGGAAATGGATAAAACGGTTTTCCCGTCCAGTTCGTAGAGGTCGGGGCATTCCCACATGTAGCCAAAGGGCCGGGCGGTTTGCAGTGTGTGCACATGGCGCCAGTTTCGCAGATCCGGCGAGGAAAAGAGAAGCGCGACGCCTTGATCGTGAAGGGTGCGCGCGCCCTGGATCATATAGTAGGCGCCGTCTTGTTTCCAGACTTTTGGGTCGCGGACATGGCAGGTTAAGCCGGCCGGATAGCTTTCGTTCGTCATCAGGCACTCCTTGCCGTCGATCTGCCGGCCGTCGCGGCTTATGGCCAGCATGGTATTCGATTCCCGTCCGGTGTGCACATAATCATGCGAACCGCTCTTTTTGACGTTTCCCGTGTAATACAGATACAACGTCCCGTCTTTTGCAAGAGCCGAGCCGGAATAAGCGCCGTGGCAGTCCTGGGGCTGATCCGGCAGCAGCGGCACGCCGGCAAATTCCCAGTGGAGCAGGTCGCGGCTTGTGCAGTGTCCCCAGAATTTCAGCCCCCCTTCGGGGTCGAAAGGGGAAAATTGGTAGAACACATGGTAAATACCGTTGATCTGGCACAGGCCGTTCGGATCGTTTAGCCAGCCGGCAGGGGGGGAGACATGGAGCCAGGGACGGTAACGGCCGGCCGGCGGCCTGTAATGGGGGGCGTTGGATTCCTGTAAGGAAGGAATTTGGGCCAGAAGGTGCTTCCAGGTACTTTGCAGTGCGTTCATTGAGAGTCCTTTCTTTATGTGTGAATGCGTATTCACATAATGACTTTTACAAGGGATATCCATCGTCGGAGTATCCCTCTATGCGTGTGTTCAGATGTCTTTGCGGCGAGAACTTTCCCGGCAGACCAGGCCGGCCGAGAGCGGACAGTGCCGGATCTCCCGGTCGTCCGGATTTTCGATGCGCTGCAGGAGGCGTTCCATGGCCGTTGCGGCCATTGTTTCGTTGGGCTGTGAAACGCTGGAAAGCCTGGGATACAGATATTCGCACATATAAGTGTTGTCAAATCCTACCAGGCCGGCCTGCTGCGGGACAGAGATGTCCAAGGTTTTGAGCAGACCCAGCAGCTGCAGGGCGCGGCGGTCATTGTAGGCGAAAATACCGGTGGGCGCCTGGGCGTCGGAAAAGTGTTCCCTGAGCCGGGGCAGAAGGGAATCGCTGTCTTTGCTGCGCAGAATGGTCAAGCGGGATTCAAAAGCAGGATCGCGCATGGACAGAGCCCGGGCAAATCCTTGATATTTTTCATCTTCGGGCATGCCAAAGAAGAGATAGTTTCGGTAGCCTTCTTCATACAGATGTACCGCCACCAGGGCGCCGGCCTCTTCGTGAGAGACGTAGACCGAATCCAGAAAGGGGATCCGTCGGGTAATAATTACGGCCGGGATATCGGATTTTTTGGAAAAATCCTGCCAGAGAGCGGCTTTTTCGTCAACTGGGACGACAATCAGGCCATCTACCCGGTAGCGTCGTATGATCTGTAAGCATTCTTGTTCTTTGGCGGAATCGTAGTGAGAGTTAAACAGAATCAGGCTGTATCCTGCGCGCCGCGCTTCCTGCTCCAGGTATTTTACAAGATCGGCGAAGAACGGGTTGGAGATATCGGTCAGGATAACGCCGATCAGGTGCGTTTTGCTGCCGGCCAGGCTTTGGGCGAGGATATTCGGCTGGAAGCCGTTTTCTCTGGCACAGGCCAGGACACGTTCGCGGATATCCGGATGAACGGCTGTGTTTCCGTTTAATACGCGGGAAACGGTTGGCTGGGAAACACCGGTCAACCGGGCAATTTCAGTCATGGTTATCATGAAAATCTCCTAATGTGAATACGTATTCTCAACTTTTCTTTATCTTAGCATGGAAGAGGAGGGCAGTCAATTGGCAGATATTCATAGTTTTTGCGGTTTGTATTTGTGCAGAGCGAATAAAAACCGTCCGCAAATCGTTGTCAGGCGGAGAACAGATTGAGACGGGGCAATGGAAAGGTAAGGGGATCTGCCGACAGACGGCAAAAATACAATGACGGATCGCCCGATTTGTGATATACTTTTGATAAGTTTCTTTCATTCATGCCGTACAGGAGCCGCCTATGAAAATAACCGATCTCCATATCCGCAATTTCAAATCAATCCGCGATCTGCACATCCGGGACATCGAAAATGCCCTGATTTTGGTCGGGCAGAACAATACCGGCAAAACGACCGTATTAGATGCCATCCGCGCGGCCGGGGGCGATTACACGATCGGCCCGGAGGATTTTGGCGAGGCCGGGGCCAACATTGAAATCTGCGTGTCGCTTTCGTTTTCGGAGGAGGATTTGGAGCTTCTCAGGCGGCGGGGCGTTGTGAGCCAGTACCGTAAGTCCGAGGTCTGGCGGCAGGACTTTGCGCGCAAGCTGCCTTCCTTTGCCGACGGGACGCTGACTTTTACCATGACGGCGAACCGGGACGGACACATACGCTTCCAGGACGGAAAAAATCGCAACAATCCGTACTTGAGAGAAGTATTTCCCAAGATGTATTATGTGGATACGGAACGGCGTTTGGAGCAGCTGCAGAGCGACCTTCTGCTTTTGCAGGAGGATGAAATTTTGCAGCGGATGCGCTCCGGCTGTTGCATGTTTAACGAAGGGCGCAAATGCAGCTACTGTTTCAGCTGCATCGGCCTGATCGAAAAGAAGAGTCCGGCGCAGCTGTCGGCGCTTGAGACGTCAAAGCTTTTAGATTATAAGCTGTACCTGCTGAATCTGGACAGCTTTGCCAAGCGGGTCAACGCGTGTTTCCACAAAAACGGCGGCCGGGAAAGCGTGCTGTATTCGATGAACCGGGACGTGGAAAAAATTTTGCAGGTAACGACCGAAATCCGCCATCCGGCCCAGAATGTGCCGCAGCCGATCGCGCGCATGGGCAAGGGGATGCGTTCGATTTATCTGTTTTCGCTTCTGGAGGCTTATACGGAGATCGAGGAGAGCCTGCCCAGTATTATTATGATTGAGGACCCGGAGATTTTTCTGCATCCGCGGCTGCAAAAGGTCTGCGGCCGGATCCTCTACCGGCTGTCGGCTAAAAACCAGGTTATTTTTACGACGCATTCGCCGAACCTGCTGCCGAATTTTAACAGCCGGCAGATCCGCCAGGTCGTGTCGACGGAGGACGGCTGCCCGGACATCCGGGAAAGGACGGACATCAGCGCGATCCTTGACGATCTGGGATATACGGCCGGCGATTTGATGAACGTCAATTTTGTGTTTATCGTTGAGGGCAAGCAGGACAAATCGCGGCTGCCGCTTTTATTGCGCCGCTACTATTCGGAGACGGTGGACAGCGAAGGCAATCTGTCGCGGATCGCGATTATCACGACCAACAGCTGTACCAATATCAAGACATACGCAAATTTAAAATACATGAACCAGATTTATCTGCGCGACCAGTTTTTGATGATCCGCGACAGCGACGGCAAAGACCCGCAAATGCTGGGGCGGCAGCTGTGCCGCTATTATGAAGAGCGCAATCGGGAAGATCTGGATAAGCTGCCGCGGGTCGGGCCGGAAAACGTACTGATTTTAAAATATTATTCTTTTGAAAATTATTTTCTGAATCCGCAGGTAATGGCGCAGCTGGGTATCGTGGAATCGGAAGAGGCCTTCTATGAGACGATTTTGCAAAAGTGGAACGAATATCTGCACCGGATTACCAGCGGCCGGCATTTGACGGAAATCCTCGGACACGGGTTTGAGACGGTTCAGGATGTGCGGGAGCATATGGAAGAAATCCGAACGTATCTGCGGGGACACAATCTGTTTGACATTTTTTACGGGCGGTATAAAGAGCAGGAAACGGAACTTTTGGAACGCTATATCGAACTGGCGCCAAAGGAGGATTTTGAGGATATCTTAGCCGCACTGGAGAAGTTTGCGTATTTTGAGAGCCGCCGGGAGGCGTAGCGTTGGAATCTGCAAATGGATTTTGGTTGAGTAAAATCAGGAACAGTGGTAAAATATAGTCAGAAGGAGAGGAAGATAGATGGGAGAAGCAACGATCACGAGCACCCCTTACGACGATGTGTTCCGCACATTGCTCAATGATTGCAGTTCCTTGATTATCCCTGTGATCAACGAAGTATTTGGAGAAGCGTATTCGGGAAGAGAAGAAATTGTATTTTCGCCCAACGAACATTTTTTAAACCAGCAGGGCGGAAAGGAAGGCGAGCGAATTACCGATACCAGCTTTAAAATATTGGGGGAAGAGGTTAAAAAATATCATTTGGAATGCCAAAGCAGTACGGATAACAGCATGGCCGTGCGGTTTTTTGAATACGATACGCAGATTGCGCTGGATGAGGGGGAATTGAAGGGAAACGTCCTTACGGTGACCTTTCCGCACTCTGCCGTCCTGTTCCTGCGCTGTACAGCCGCCACGCCGTCGCGGCTGAAAATCCGAATGGTTACGCCGGGCGGGACAGCGGAATATGGTATTCAGGTAATGAAAGCCCAGCAGTATACAATCGACGAGATCTTTGAAAAGGGTTTGCTTTTGTTGATTCCATTCTATATTTTTTCTCATGAAAAGCAGTTTGCGGAATATGAAAAAGATGAAACGAAATTAAAAGCGCTGCAAAAAGAATACGAGCAGATTAAAAATAAGCTGGAGGATCTTTTGAACCAAGGAGCCATCAGCGAATATACAAGATGTACCATTATTGATATGTCAAACAAAGTATTGGAACACATAGCCGTGAAGTATCATTCTGTAAAGGAAGGAGTGAAATCTGTTATGGGTGGAAGAGTTCTGGAATATGAAGCAAAGGCGATCCGGGAAGAAGGGATAGAAAAAGGAATAGAAAAAGGCATGGAGAAAGGCATGGAAAAAGGTATAGCGGAGGGGATTAAAGGAACCGTTTCTATTTTAAAGAAGTTAGATATATCTCCGCAGACAATTATGCAGAAGCTTCAGGAACAGTATCATCTGGACCCGGAAGAAGCTAAGAAATATTTATTATAAAGGGCCGATAGACCGGACCGCGGATACAGGCAGCGATTGCGGGAATGCCGCGGGCATGGAGCAATCGGGCTTTCGAGCCCCGGCCGGCGTCTGTAAGGGTTACATTAACGAAAAATACCAGTCCCGTAATTTTATTACAAGGCTGGTATTTCATTTTCAGCAAAAACAGAAGCCCATGTCATTTTATAAATCCACCCGTTCAAAACGACGTTCAGCGGTCCGGCAGGCAAGCGTCAGAGCAAAACCATAAAAGAGGGCACCGGCAAAAAGAAACGGCAGCTGTGCCGGCAGATCCTGCATGGTACTGCGGTCAAGCCAGGCCAGAGCCGGCACATGCCCAAGGAACTCAATGCACAGCATGCAGGGAAGGACAGGCAGCATAGCCAGGAGGAACGATTTGCCGGCCTGATAGCCGGTTTTGTAGTAAGCCGGGAAAAAGACCAGATCAAAAAGGGCATAAAGAATCAAACCGAAGCCGTACCAGGCAGCGGTAGCATCCAGCCCTACAGGGTTATTAGGGATTCCCAGGCAGCCTCGAAGCAGCGCAAAAGGAACCGACAGAAGAAGCTGAGCAAGCTGGGCACAGGCGACCAGGCGGCATTTAGCGCGGACAACGTCCCGTTTTGTAACCGGCAAAACGGCAGTATACCAAGCATCGTTCGTTTCCCGGGCATAAAGGAGGGTAATGTAGGGGGCAAGACAGCCAAAGAGAAAGACGACGGTATAGGGATAAGCCGGTACGAGGACCAGACAGCCTAAAAGGGTAAAAACAAAAAAGGTAGGGTGGGCGGCCAGGGCCAGCTCTTTATAAAGCAGTTTCATAAAAATGTATCCTTTCCTTAATTATTGCCCGTGTTTTCAGGGCATAATGGTACACCCTTGCGGTGTTTCCTTAATTATTGCCCATGTTTTCAGGGCATAATGGTAAATTCCTGCGCCGGCTCAGCGCGCAGCATGATTTCCTCCAGAATCAACGGTGCAGCCTCCTGCGGGGTGCGCAAATGCTCAAAGGATTGCAGGAAAACGGCTTTTTCGGCGCTAACCAGCACCTGGCGATGTTGGTCTGGATTCCCTTCTTCTCCATCTGGCAGGCGGCTGGCCCCATGTGGACGGTGGGGATTTTATCAATCCCCTGCCGGGCATAGGAGCGCAGGTCAAGGCGTTCCGGGCGATTGTTTGCTTCCAGATAGCGGTTGGCCGTGTCCGCCCATCCCTGCCGCCAGATTTCAGCGTACTTCCGGTCATTCCAGTCCACGGTGTTCTCCTTGTGGCTTTTCCATCTGCCGGACGGGAGCCGGATTCTTTCGCCGTTTTCATCAAGGTCGTATACCTTGCGGCTCTTGGGGAGCCATTTCCCCTTTTCGTCCAT